>JBOGKM010000104.1:0-97770 GCA_050747745.1 Terriglobales bacterium | reverse complement strand
CTCGCGGGCGGCTCCGGGCTCCGCTCCGGCCCCCAGCGCAGCTTTATCAACCCGCCCACGGTGGGGCCAAATTACGTGAGCACGCCGGGGCCAGAAACTATTGACGAACGCAAGCGCCATCACCGCCCCGTGTCGTTCGTATCAATTCTGTCGATTTTTTGTGACAAAAAAGTGAGAGCCTCTCAGCCCAACCTTTTGCCTACTTTCGGACTCTATATATATTCGAGAGCACAGCCGTGCTCCTGCCGGGCGGCCCGCCGGTAATGCCAATCGTGGGCGCGGTGAGACGCTGTGCGATGCAAGTGTACATCCCGAGTTCCAAACGCAACGCCGCTTCCAGACGAACCGAATGCTGGTTCCAAAGGACTTAAGTTGTACCAATATCAACTATCCCCTATCCAGGGCAGGCGGGGCGGGGGGGGGAGGGGGGGAGGGGGCCCCACAGTTTTGTCAAGCTTAGAAGTTACGACGGGTTCATTCCGGGGTGGCCGCCAACCTTGGGCAATCACGCCAGATTAGGAGGCGGCGGAATCGAAACCGCCGCCCGCATGTGCCCGACGACAACCCGTTCCCGGAATGCCAGTTGACCCCAACCGTCCCGAACAAGATTTTCGCAATCTCTGATCCCTCTGCGTTTTGAGTGCAATTGAGAACAAAGGAATTATGTGTTCTCAACGCGCTACACCGATTCGGCGCCGACCGCCGCCGCCAGCCCAGCTTCCTGGCTTAGTTTCCGCCCCACAGGTCCCCCACCGTATACCCCTCCGGAAATGGGTCGCTCGCATCCAGCACATACTGCGCCAGTCCGGTTATCCACGCTCGCCCGGAGATACTGGGCACCACGGCCGTATACGGCCCCACCCGCGTCTCGCGCAACAGCCGACCGGTAAATGTCGTTCCTAAAATCCCCTCGTGCACGAAATCCCGTCCCAGCGCCAGCTCCCCGCGGGCATGGAGCGCTGCCATCTTGGCGCACGTTCCGGTGCCGCAGGGCGAGCGGTCCAGCGTGCCCGTCCACGTCTCCGGGCGCTGCCAATCTAGTTTTCCGGTCGAAACGATCACCGTATTGCGGCGGTCCACGCCCCTCCGCCGCGCCGGCGCGGACAGCTCGGCGATCGTCGGTCCGATGATCTCCTCATTCTCCGGGTGCTGTACCGGATGCTGTTCCTGCGTCGCGGCCTTTATCGTCTCTCCTATCCGCACTAGCTCACGCGCATTTCCCGGCTCCAGCTCGATCCCCAGCGCCTCGGCATCGGCGATTACGTAAAACATCCCGCCCCAGGCCACATCCACCCGTACCGTGCCCAGCCCGCGCACCTCTACCGGCACATCTAAATGCACGGCAAACGCCGGTACGTTCTCAAATCTTACCCTCACCGCCTTGCCCGCCCGCATTTCGACCTCGACTTCGATCAGTCCCGCCGGCGACTCCAGCCGCATCTGGTTGCTGCCTTCCCGCACCGGCACGATCCCGGTTTCCGCCAGTGCCGTAGCCACGCAGATCGTATTCGTTCCCGACATGGGCGGGTATTCAACCTGTTCCATGATGATGAATCCGGCGTCGGCGCCCGCGATCGTCGGTGGCAGGATCAGGTTGCAATTCGCGGCCGGATATCCCCGCGGTTCCCGCAGCATCCGCTTGCGCAGTCCGTCTCCGTGCGTGCGCAGGTGCTGCATCTTCTCGTACATGCTCGCGCCCGGCACGTCGGCCACCCCGCCAAGAATCACCCGCCCGGGTTCTCCGCAAGCATGCAGATCTATGGCGGTGATCCGGTCGCTTCCGTTCATGCCTGCTCCCGCCGCAACAACACAACCGCCTGGGCAATCGCCGTATTGGCCCCGCCCATCCCCTCCGGCGTTTTGCCTTTAATCGAAACGCGCTCGGATGGAATCTCCAGTAGCGATCCCACGCTTTCCCGCAGCGCCTCCCGCAGCGGCTGAATCCTCGGCTGCTCCAGGATCAGGTTCGCGTCTAGGTTCACCACGTGCCACCCCGCGCGATGCGCCATCTGCGCCGCATGCCGTACAAACAGCTCGCTGCGTGCATCCAGCCACCGCGCATCACTGCCGGCAAAGTACGTTCCGATATCGCCTTCCCCCATGGCGCCCAGCATCGCATCGCAAATCGCGTGCAGCAGCACATCGCCGTCGCTGTGTCCTGCCAGCCCAAGCGGATGGTCAATTTCGATTCCGCCCAGCCACAGTCGACGCCCCGGCACGAACACGTGCGAATCCCAGCCGCTGCCCACGCGGTACTCGGTCCCCATGCCGGAATTGTAAACTATCGTCCGCCGCCGCTGCCGCCGCTGGTTTTCGCGGCCGGCGCGGCCGTCTTCTCGCGCTTCTGTTCCGCCTTGCGAATCATTTGCAGCAGCTTCAATTCCTGCTGCTCCTGCCGCTGCAACCCTTTTTTCAACTGCCTCAGCGGCGCCGGTACGCTGCGATGAATTTCATCCGCCAGCGTCTCATCCCGGCTCTCCATGTCCAGTTCGTTCGGCGTCAGGATAATGTTGGCATCGGGGCTAGGCGGCGCGGCCACCGCGCTGGTGTCCTGAAAGTTGTTTCCCGTCATCGCTTGCGGCGTGTTGCTTTCCGGCGTGTCGGCGCCCTGCTCCTTTTCCGTCGGTACGTTTTGAAACGCCAGCGGCGCCACTTTTGCCTTCGCCGCGGGCGAGGGATCGTTGGTAGCCTCCGCGATCTTGTTGGCCTCGGTGGCCGCCGCGGTGATCTCGGTGCTGGCGGGAATCGCTCCGCTGGCCACCATGGTCTGATGAATGAGCGCCTTGAGACCCGGCAGTGGGGGCGGCGCCGGGGCTGCCGTGGCCACGACCACCGGTATCCCCACCTTGTCCGCCCGCGCAATCTGCGTTGCCGGCCTGCCCGACCACATCGATTTCAGCCCGAACCATCCATCCCAACCTATCGGATTCGGAGTCTTCTCTCGCCCCGCGATTTCCTCTTTATTGAAGGCGATCGCCGCCGCTGTCGGCGTCGGAATCGGCGCATGCAGGCTTTTCAGTTCCCCTTGTGCATCTTTCACCAGCGGGCTCATCGGATAGCGCATAATCAGGTGGCTGAATTCTTCAATTGCATGTGCTTTGTCCGCCTGTGCGTTGGCCAGGTACAAGTCCTTGTCCACCTTCACCCGCTCCAGCGTCGAGGCATCATGGTACAGCTTCGAAGTGGTTGTGAGCGAATCTGCCAGTTGATCGGTGAGGATATCCCCTTGGCTGTACAGGGGGTATTTCTGCTGCGTCTCTTCCAGCCGGTTCTGCGCCGCGCGATAGTCGTTGTAATCGCCTTGATGCGCCCGGTTCAGGTAAAACTCCCCGATCATGTAGATCCGTTCCGCCAGCACCTCCTGCGTCGCCCGCAACATCTGCAGTGCTTGCGGCCGCAGCGCGCTGTCCGGGTAATTCAGCAGGAACGTCCTCAGCGCCGCTTGCGCCTCGCGCGCTTGGGTCGGATCCCGATCCGCCTTCTGCAACTGCCGGTAATGGATCTGCGCGATCCGTAGCTGCGCTTCTGCCGCCTCTTTCATCGCCGGGAAAAACGTGATGAAGTCCTTGTACTGTGCTTCCGCCTGGGCGTATCCGTCAATCCCGCCCTGCTGGTACCAGGAATTGGCGATCGCCAGCTTGGCCTGCGCCAGATATTCACTGTTCGGATATGTATTGAGCAGCGTCTGTAAGTTCAGCCGCGCCACCGTGTACTTGCCCTTGCTTACGTCCTTCATGGCGATGTCGTAGAGCAGCTTGTCCGGCTGCTCCGACTTCACCGTTGCCAGCGGATTCACCGTCGCGTGCTTGTGGACCAGGCACGCGCTGTTTCCCAGCGCGATCAAAGTGCCAATGAGTAATACCGGTGCCAGCGCGCGCGCCCGGGCGGGGGAGACCTTCGGTCGCATAATCCTATGAGGCAGATTCTACCACGCAGGCCCGCCTCATCTCCGGCTATTTCCTCCCCTTTCAATGCGCGGCGCGCTCTCCGGTGGCCAGCTCTGCCACTTGCGTCCGCCCGCGGTCGCACCTCAGCCACAGCCAGATCAGCACCAGCGCCACCACCGCTGCGCCGCTGTCAATGCCCACGTCCCGCGCCGATGGCCCTCTCCCTTTGATGAAGCTCTGGTGATATTCATCGCTCGCTGCGTAGAGTGCGCAAAAAATTATCGTCCGCACCGCTGCCCCCCACCGGAACCGCAACTGCCCCATGGCAAACCCCCGGTACGCTGTCAGCGACAGCAGAAAGTACACCACCACGTGCGCGAATTTGCGGAATGGTTCGTTCCACAGGTATACGTTGCGCGGCGTGTCGGCGTGCAGCAGCCACAGCACCCACCCCAGCACTTCCATGCTGTGCCGCCCCGAGTGTGCGTCCTGCGAGAACAGAAAGATGATCACGCACATTCCCACCACCGGCAGCCACGCGCTTACGATTCGCTTGCCCATGGGTTGCTCATCTGGCGGCGGCGCTCTCCTGGTTTGCCACCGGAATCAGCCGGCTCAGCCGCCGCACCGCCGCGCCCACGCCCCGTAATTTATCTTCCAGTCTTTCATAGCCGCGGTCCAAATGGTAAATCCGATCAATAATCGTTTCCCCTTCCGCCGCCAGCGCCGCCAGCACCAGCGACGCGCTTGCACGCAAATCGCTAGCCAGCACCGCCGCCGCTGTCAGTTGCGCTGGTCCGCGCACCACCGCCCGGTTGCCTTCGATGCGAATGCTCGCTCCCATGCGGTTCAGCTCCAGCGCGTGCATGAAGCGGTTTTCGAATATTGTTTCCGTAATCACCGCCGTGCCTTCCGCCTGCGTCATCAGCGCCATGTACTGCGCCTGCAGATCGGTGGCCAGACCCGGATATTCTGCCGTGGAAATGTCCACCGCCCGCAACCGCTCGCGGCTGGCGGCAATCCGCAGCTCGCCCTCTCCGGCCTCGATGCTTCCGCCCGCCTCTTGCAATCGCTCCAGCAGCCCTTTCAAATGCTCCGCTTGGCAGTGCGTCAATGTTACTGTTCCGCCGCTAATCAACGCCGCCATCACGTACGTCCCTGCTTCAATCCGATCCGGGATAATGCTATGCGTCGCCCCTCCCAGCTCGCTCACTCCCAGCACTCGAATCGTCGGCGTGCCCGCACCTTCAATTCGTGCTCCCATCTTAGTCAATAAGGCGGCCAAATCCACCACTTCCGGTTCGCGCGCACAGTTCCGCAGTACCGTCTCGCCCTGCGCCAGCGCCGCTGCCATCAGCACATCCTCGGTTCCGGTCACCGTAATTCGATCAAAGCTAAAATCGGCGCCGTGCAGTTGTCTCCCCTCCGCCACGATGTAGCCATGCTCTTGCCGTAGGTTGGCTCCCAACCGCTCCAGGCCTTTCAGGTGCAAATCAATCGGCCGCGCGCCGATGGCGCATCCGCCCGGCAACGAGACCCGCGCCTGGCCCCACCGCGCCAGCAATGGTCCCAACACCAGCGCCGACGACCGCATCGTCTTCACCAGCTCGTAGTCGGCCTGCAGGTGGTTCAATTGCTGCGCCCGCAGCTGGATACGATGGTGTCCCCCTCCGCCCTCCGCTTCCACTCCCATGCTTTCCAGCAGCTTGCGCGTGGTTTGAATGTCACCCACATCCGGCAGGTTCTTCAGCACCACCGCTTCCCGGGTCAGCAGGCTCGCCGCCATCGCCGGCAGGGCTGCATTCTTCGACCCGCCAATCCGGATCACGCCGCGCAGCGGTTGTCCCCCGCGAATCACCAGCTTATCCATCGCTTAGTTTTCCAGTCTTCCCGCTACATACGTAGCCATGATTTTGCCTTGCGGCGAAAACACTGCCACATCGGCATCGGCGCCGACCTCCAGCCGCCCTTTGCTCGTCCAACCCAGCAGAGATGCCGGATTCAGCGTTGCCAGCCGTATCGCCCGCGCCCAGTCCCATCCTGTCCACCTCCGCACGTTCGCCACCGCCTGCTCTAATGTCAGCACACTGCCTGCCAATTGCCCGCCCGCACGGCAACAGCCATCCTTCACTCTCACCTCGATCCCTCCCAGGCTGTATTCTCCGTCGCCCATTCCCGTAGCGCTGATTCCATCACTGACCAGCATCGCTTTCCCTTCCGCCTTCACCTGCAAAAACAAACTCACCAGCATGGGATCTACATGCTGGCCGTCGGCGATGATTTCTGCGCTCAATTCCGCATCTGCCAGCGCCAGCCCCAGCAGCCCCGGTTCTCGCTGGTGCAGCGGTCGCATGGCGTTGAAGGTGTGGGTCACGTGGCACGCCCCCTCGACTATCGCCGTGCGTGCTTGCTCGACCGTGGCATCACTGTGCCCCATGCTGACGCGAATTCCCAATTTCACGGCTTCTGCTATCAACTCCGCCGCTCCTTCCAACTCGGGCGCCAGCGTGATGATCCGTATCTGCCCGCCCGAGGCCGCCCACAGTTCCCGCAGCCGCTCCGGCCGCGGTGCGAGCAGGTCGGCTTCCGGATGAACCCCGCGCCTCTCACTGCTCAAAAACGGCCCTTCCAGGTGTATCCCTAATCCCGCGCTTCCCAGCCGCTCCACTGCCGCGGCCAGTTTGTCCCACGGCGCGGTCATCGTTGTCGCCACGAAGCTGGTTACGCCATGCTGAGCCAAATGGTGGCGCAGCCGTTCGATCCCTGTCGCCTCTGTCGTCATTACATCCACGCCCGCCCCACCATGAACGTGAATGTCTATCAGCCCCGGCGCCAGAACCGCGTCTCCATAATCATCGGTCCGCGTTCCGGACGCGACCTCAAGCTCCTGCCTGCGTCCCAGTGCCTGAATTTTCCCGTCCTCGATAACTACTCCCGTCTCCGAGTAGCTTTCCTCCGGCGTTACCATCTGTCGGGCGCAAACCAGCCGCCGCATTGCACTTACTCCGTCGCCCTCAGCGCCTGCCGGATGCGTCGTGCCCGCGCCCGCAGCTTGCTGCTGCCGGGTTGAAGGTGGGTCATCAGGTTCCCATGCACCCGCTGCATCCGTACCATCAACGCTGTCGAGATCAGGTTCAACACCATCTTGTCCGCCGATCCCGCCTTCATGCGGGTTGAACCCGCTATGGCTTCCGGTCCGGTCAGCACCTCTACCGCCATGTCCGCCGCCGCCGCCAGTGGTGAAGCCGTCACATTGGTCACCGCCACTGTAAAGCAGCCGTGCTTGCGCGCCACGCCTAACGCCTCCACCGTATATGGCGTCCGTCCGCTGGCGGCAATGCCCACCACGCTATCCAGCGCGGTCAGGTGGAGTTTGGCCATATCCCGCCGTGCCGCTGGTCGCCGGTCTTCGGATCCTTCGGCCGAACGGACCAGCGCCCGCGCGCCGCCCGCAATCACCCCCACTACGCGCCGCGGCTCAATGCCGAATGTGGGCGGACATTCCGCCGCGTCCAGCACTCCCAGCCGCCCACTCGTCCCGGCACCCACATAGATCAGTCTTCCGCCCGCTTCAAACCTCGCCGCCATCCGTTCCACAGCGCGCGCTATGGCCCCCGTGCATCGGCGCACCGCTGGCGCTACCTCCATGTCCTCCCGCTGCAGCCGCCGTACTAGCGCCGGCAGCGGCAACTGGTCCAGTTGCGCCGTTCTTGGGTTCACGGCTTCCGTTGCCAGGTGCTCCAGCCCGGCGCTTCCGTTTGCTCTTTCGACTTTCAGGTTTGACAGCCCCCGGCCCTTCAGTCTATAACACTCATGCAGGCAGCTCTGCATTCATCAGGATCCCATCTGTTGACCCGGTTTTTCCGCCCTCATCTCGCCCCAGCCGTCTTGGTCTTCCTTGCCGCGGCCGCGCTTACCCGGGCTGCTGTCCTGCCCGTGCCGTCCACCGGTTGGTCGCAAATCGATGCCATCGTCAAGCGCTCCATTGCCGCCGGCGAGATTCCCGGTGCGGTCGTGCTCATCGGCCACGATGGCAAGGTGGTCTACCGTAAGGCGTTTGGTTACCGCTCCTATCGGCCGCGTCAAAAAATGACCACCGGCACCATCTTCGATCTGGCTTCCCTTACCAAAATCGTCGCCACTGCACCGGCCATCATGCAGTTGCTTGAGCAGGGCCGTTTCCGCCTCAACGATCCAGTGGCCAAATATCTCCCCGCCTTTGGTCAAAACGGTAAGGATCAAATTACCATTCGCCAGCTCCTCACCCATTTCTCCGGCCTGCCTCCTGATATTCCTCAGTTCCCCCGCTGGTCTGGCTACGCAACCGGCATCCGCAAAGCCTTTGCCATTCAGCCCGCCTTTCCTGCTGGTTCCCATTTCGAGTACAGCGATATCAACTTCATCGTGCTCGCCGCCTTGGTCCAGAAGCTTTCCGGCCAGCGCATTGACCAATACGCCCGCCGGCACATCTGGAGGCCGCTCGGAATGAACCATACTCGCTTCTTGCCTCCCGCCGATTGGCTGTCCCGAATCGCTCCCACCGGTGTGGATGGTCGTGGCCGCTACCTGCACGGTATCGTCAACGATCCCACCGCCCGCGCCATGGGTGGTGTCGCCGGCAACGCCGGTGCCTTCAGCACCGCCGATGATCTTTCCAAATTTGCCCAGATGATGCTCAACGACGGTCTCGGCATCAACGGCCATCGTGTCCTTTCGCCGTTAGCGGTGGTGAAAATGACCACCCCGCAGTCGCCTCCCAACGTTCCCGAAGTCCGCGGTCTCGGCTGGGATCTCGATACTCCGTTCTCTAGCAATCGCGGTGCTTTTCTGCCTATCGGCTCCTACGGCCACACCGGCTTTACCGGCACCTCGCTCTGGATCGACCCCACCTCCAAAACCTACATCATCATCCTTGCCAACGACACCTATCCCCAGCAGCGTTCCCACCTCAAGCGCATTCTCGCCATGCGCTCCGATATCGCCACCGTCACCGCGTCCATCCTGGCCCTGAACGATGGCTCAACCTGGACCAGGGTCGAGCAGGGCCTCGAGCGCATTAGCGGCTACAACGATACCGCAGCCGCCGGCCGTCGTGTGATCTACCGTAACGGCCAGGTCCTGACCGGCCTCGACGTTGCCCTCTCCCGCCATTTCCGCCTCTTGCGCGGAAAGCGCGTGGGCTTGGTCACCAACCCCACCGGCCTCGACCGAGAAGGCCGTCGCAATCTCGACGACATGATCGCCGATGGCATTCACGTCACCGCCGCCTTCAGTCCTGAGCACGGCTGGTCGGGCACCTTGAATGGTCCTGTGGGCAATGGCCGCGATGCCGCTACCGGCGTGCCCGTCTTTAGCGCTTACTCCTCCACCGATCCGCGGCATCTGTTACCGGCGGCCGGTGTGGACCGCGTCAATATCCTGGTCTACGACATCCAGGATGTCGGCGTGCGCTATTACACCTTCGAGACGACCCTCGCCTACGCCCTCCGCACCGCCGCAGTTCACCACATCCCCATCCTCGTCTACGATCGCCCCGATCCCATCGATGGCATTCACGTCCAGGGCCCCCCGCTGGCGCCTCAGGAAAAAAGCTTCGTCGGCTATTTCCCCGGCATGCCCATCCGCAACGGCATGACCATCGGCGAGTTGGCGCGTCTGTTCAATCGGACTATTGGCGCTGATCTTCACGTCGTGCGCTTGCGCGGCTGGTCCCGCGGTGACTTCTACGATGAGACCGGCCTCACCTGGGTCAATCCCTCCCCCAACATGCGCAATCTCACAGAGGCCGTCCTCTATCCCGGCGTCGGCATGATCGAGTACACCAACGTCAGCGTCGGCCGCGGCACCGACACCCCCTTTGAGCTGGTCGGTGCTCCCTGGATCAACGCTCCCCAGCTGGCTGCCTATCTCAACGCCCGCCGCTTGCCCGGCATCCGTTTCGTGCCGGTGGATTTCACCCCCGCCTCCAGCCGTTTTGCCCACCAGCTCTGCCACGGCGTGTACCTGATCGTCACCAACCGCGAAGTCCTCAATTCTCCCGAAATGGGCGTCGAGCTCGCCAGCGCGTTCCGCCATCTCGATCCGCAGCGCTGGGATAACTCCAGAATGCACGTCCTCGGCGGCTCCCAGGCGCTGGTGAACAAAATCAACAGCGGCGAGGATCCGCGCCGTATTGCCGCCTCCTGGCAGCCTGCCATCCAGGCCTTCAAGGCCCTCCGCCAGTCCGCCCTGCTCTACGGCCCATGAGCGGGGCGCGCGGGAGGTTCCGCCGCTATACTCCTGCCATGCGCGAGTTCTGGCACGACCACTCCCTCAGCCTTACCGCCTCTGCAGTGCTGGCTACCTGGCTCATCCTTTATTCCTTCTGGGACCCCAACACACACTGGGGCAACTTCTTCGGCAATGCCATCGCCGACTGGAGCGGTGTGGTGGTCATGATGCTGGCTGCCGGTTACCTCTACGAGAGAGGCTCGAGCGAAAGCGAACAGCCGCCTTTAGACGATCCTACCCATCGCTTTCTCGATTTTGCGCGGGACCACTCCCTTACCCTTTTCCTCCTCGTGACCCTAGCCGGCTGGTTGGTTCTCTACATCCACTCCGGCGTCAACACCAAATGGGGGCAAGTCGTCGGCAACGTCGTCAGCGAATGGGTGCAGTCCATCGGCATGGTCCTGTTGACCAAAAAGCTGATCGAGCGCAGGCGCGGCAAAAAAGTGCCCAACGAATCTTGACTAATTGGTACAGATTCGCCATGCTGGAGTTGTCGTCTATAGGGGATTCCGATGAGCACCCAAACCCAGGACCTGGAGGCGTTGGCCAATCAGGAGTACAAGTACGGCTTCGTTTCCGATATCGAAGCCGACACCGTCCCGCGTGGTTTGAACGAAGACATCATCCGGCTGATCTCGTCCAAAAAAAATGAGCCGGAATTCATGTTGGAATGGCGCCTGCGCGCCTACCGCCAGTGGCTCAAAATGTCAGAACCCCGCTGGCAGAATGTCCATTACCCGCCCATCGACTACCAGGACGTCATCTACTATTCCGCCCCCAAGTCTAACGCCGCCGATGCGCCCAAGAGCCTCGAGGAAGTGGATCCCGAGCTGCTCAAAACCTACGAGAAGCTGGGCGTGCCCCTTCGCGAGCGCGAGCTGCTCGCAGGCGTCGCCGTGGACGCGATTTTTGACAGTGTCTCCGTGGCCACTACCTTCCGTTCCAAGCTCGCCGAAGCTGGCGTCATCTTCTGCTCCTTTTCCGATGCCGTTCTGCACCACCCCGATCTGATCCAAAAATATCTGGGCTCCGTAGTGCCCTACACCGACAACTTCTTCGCCACTCTCAACTCCGCCGTCTTCAGCGACGGTTCCTTCTGCTACATCCCCAAGGGCGTCAAGTGTCCGATGGAGCTGTCCAGCTATTTCCGCATCAACAGCAACGAAAGTGGACAGTTCGAGCGCACCCTCATCATCGCTGAGGAGGGCGCTCGCGTCAGCTACCTCGAGGGCTGTTCCGCCCCCAAGCGCGACAAAAATCAGCTCCACGCCGCCGTCGTCGAGCTGGTCGCGCTGGACCATGCCACCATCAAATATTCCACCGTCCAGAACTGGTATCCCGGCGACAAAGACGGCAAGGGCGGCATTTACAACTTCGTCACCAAGCGTGGCAAATGCCTTGGCCGCGGCTCCAAAATCTCCTGGACGCAGGTGGAAACTGGCTCCGCCATCACCTGGAAATATCCCAGTTGCATCTTGCAGGGCGATGATTCCGTGGGCGAGTTCTACTCCGTCGCTTTGACCAAGAACCGTCAGCAGGCCGACACGGGCACCAAGATGATCCACATGGGTCGCAACACCCGCAGCAATATTGTCTCCAAGGGCATTTCCGCCGGCTTCGGCCAGAACACCTACCGCGGTGCGGTGCGCATCCAGGCCGGCGCCCACGGGGCGCGCAATTACTCCCAGTGTGATTCCTTGCTCATCGGCGACAAATGCGGCGCCCACACCTTCCCCGTGCTCGAAGTCAAGAATAATACCGCTCAAGTCGAGCATGAAGCCTCGACCTCGCGCATCGGCGAGGATCAGCTCTTCTATTGCCGCCAGCGCGGCATCTCCACCGAGGATGCGGTCTCCATGATCGTCAGCGGCTTCTGCAAGGAAGTCTTCCGTGAGCTGCCCATGGAGTTCGCCGTTGAAGCGCAAAAGCTGCTGGGAGTGAGTCTGGAGGGTAGCGTTGGCTGAGGATAATGTGGACATGCTCGACATCAAAGATCTGCACGCGGAGGTGGCTGGCAAGGAGATCCTGCGCGGTGTCGACCTTCACGTGAAAACCGGCGAGGTCCATGCCATCATGGGCCCCAACGGCAGCGGCAAAAGCACGCTCGCGCAGGTGCTCGCCGGCCGCGACAGTTACGCCGTCACCCGCGGTTCGGTTCTTTACCAGGGCCGGGATCTGCTGGCGCTCTCGCCCGAGGATCGCGCCCGCGCCGGCGTGTTTCTTGCGTTTCAATATCCGGTCGAAATTCCCGGCGTCAGCAATAACTATTTCTTGCGTGCCGCTCTCAACGCCATCCGCAAATACCAGGGGCAGAGCGATCTCGACGCGGTCGATTTCCTCCAGCATATCCAGCGCAAAATGAAGCTGCTGCGCATGGACGAGGCGCTGATGAACCGCGCCGTCAACGAGGGCTTTTCCGGCGGCGAAAAAAAGCGCAATGAAATCTTCCAGATGGCCGTGCTCGAACCCAAACTGGCGATTCTCGACGAAACCGACTCCGGCCTCGACATTGACGCCCTCAAAATGGTCGCCGAAGGCGTCAACGCGTTGCGCTCCCCCCAGCGCTCCATCGTCCTCGTCACCCACTATCAACGCCTGCTGAACTACATCGTTCCCGATCAGGTGCATGTGCTCTCCGCCGGCCGCATCGTCAAAACCGGTGGCAAGGAGCTGGCGCTGGAGCTGGAAGACAAAGGCTATCAGTGGCTGGGCGAACCCGACCTGGTCGAGGCGCTCACCGGGCCGGCCGGCCATCACCGGGGAGCCTAGCCATGCCCCTGTTCGGCCTCAAGGATGCCACCACTGGCGTATTCGCCAGCTACATGGCCCGCTTTGCCGGCCAGGATCCCCGCCCCGCCTGGCTGCACGAGTTGCGCCAGGCCGCCTTTGCCCGCTTTTCCGAGCTCGGCTTCCCGCACCACAAAATGGAAGGCTGGCGCCAGACCAATACCGCCCCCATCGTCCGCAGCATCTTCGATCCCCAGCTGCCGCTGCCGCCCGCGCAGTTGGTGCCGCGCCTGCGCAATCTCGATCTGCCCGGCGTCGACTGGAGCGCGAACGCGCCCCGGCTGGTCTTCATCAACGGTGCTTTCGCCCCCGGCTTGTCCTCGACCGCCTTGCCCGCCGCCTGCCGCATGGGATCGCTGGCCGAACGTTTCGCTGCCGACGGTGTCGAGCTGCGTCCGTATCTCGACTACGAGGACGAGCGCCTGCAAGCCTTCGTCGCCCTCAACACCAGCTTTCTAGCCGATGGCGCTTGGATCGAAATAGCGCCCCGCGCCGTCTTATCCCAGCCCATCTCCGTCCTCTACCTCACCACCGGCTCTGCGGAGCGCAAGGGCATTTCCCATCCCCGCACGCTGGTGCTCGCCGGCCGCGAGAGTCAGTTCTCCGTGGTCGAAACCAGCGCCGGCTTTCCCGGCGATGTCTACCTCGCCAACGCCGTGGTCGCTTTCGAAATCGCCGAGAACGCCCAGGTGGAATATACCCGCATCGAGCAGGAAAGCCTCTCCGCTTTCCATATCTCCAAACTGCGCGCCTGCCAGGGCCGCGACAGCCGCTTCACCGCCCATTCCATCTCCTTGGGCGGCGGCCTGGTCCGCAACAACGTCCATTGCATCCTCGATGGCGAAGGCGCCGAATGCGTCCTCAACGGCCTGTTCGCGCTCGACGGCGCCCAGCACGTTGACAACTCCACCGTTCTGGACCATGCCCGCCCCCTCGGCACCAGCCGCGAATATTACAAAGGCATCCTCGACCAAAATTCCGAAGGCATCTTCAATGGCCGCATCATCGTCCGCCCCGATGCCCAGCATACCGATGCCATTCAAAGCAGTAAAAATCTCCTGCTTTCTGACTCCGCCGCCACCGTCAACAGCCAGCCCCAGTTGGAAATCTACGCCGATGACGTGCGCTGCACCCACGGTGCCACCGTCGGCCAGCTCGATGCCCAAGCGTTGTTTTACCTGCGCTCGCGCGGCCTCGGCCTGGAGGAAAGCCGCAAATTGCTCGTCTACGCCTTTGCCGCCGACGTCCTCAGCCGCATCCAATCGTCCGCCCTGCGCGGGCAGATCGAGGCGCTCTTATGGAGAAAGTGGGCAGCGTGATGGCGATCCGTGCTATGGTTCCATCGGTTTTTGAAGGCGAGGCCGTGCGGGCTGAATTCCCGCTGCTCGCCGCTTACCCCAAGCTGGCCTATCTCGACAATGCCGCCACCACGCAAAAGCCTCAGGTGGTGCTCGATGCCCTCCGCCGCTTCTACACCGAAGAGTGTGCCAACATTCATCGTTCGGTGCATCGTCTGGGCCAGCGCGCCACTGAGAATTACGAAGCCGCTCGCGAAATCGCCCGCGGTTTTCTGAACGCGGCCTCGCACCAGGAAATCGTCTTCGTCCGTGGCGCCACGGAAGCCATCAATCTCGTGGCGCAAGGTTTTGCGCGCACCCAGCTCCATCCCGGCGACGAGGTCCTGCTCACCGCCCTCGAACACCATTCCAACATCGTTCCCTGGCAGTTGGCCTGTGCCTCCACCGGCGCCTGCCTGCGCGTTGTCCCCATCAACGATCGCGGCGAGGTGGATCTGGACGCCTTTGCCCGCCTCCTTGGCCCCAAAACCAAAATCGCCACCTTCGCGCACGTGTCCAACGCCTTGGGCACCGTCAACCCGATCGCGGGAATGATCCGCCTCGCCCATACCCGCCAGGTCCCGGTGCTCGTGGATGGCGCCCAGGCGGTCCCTCACCTCCCCGTCGATGTGCGTGCGCTCGGCTGCGACTTCTACGCCATTTCTGGCCACAAGGTCTTCGGTCCGACCGGCATCGGCGTCCTCTATGGAACCACGGAGTGGCTTGAACGACTCCCGCCCTGGCAGGGCGGCGGGGATATGATTCGCTCCGTCACCTTCGAGGAAACCACCTATAACGAGATTCCTTACAAGTTCGAGGCTGGCACCCCAAACATCGCGGGCGCGATTGGCTTGGGTGCCGCCCTGGCGTGGCTGCAAGCCCAGGACCGGGCGGCCATTGCCCTCCACGAGCACGATCTGCTGGCCTATGGTACCAAGCTACTGCTCCAGGTTCCCGGCCTGCGCCTCATTGGCACAGCCTCGGACAAGGCCGGTGTACTCTCGTTCATCATGGAAGGCATCCATCCCCATGATGTCGGCACCGTGCTCGATTCCTTCGATATCGCCGTCCGCACCGGCCACCATTGCGCCCAGCCGGTTATGGACCGCTTCGCCATCCCCGCCACCACCCGCGCCTCGCTCGCCCTCTACAACACCCGTCGCGAAATGGAACGCCTGGCCGAAGGCCTGCAGCGTGTCCGGGAGATGTTTGGCTAATGTCCCAACTGGGTGATTTGTACCGCGAGCTAATCATCGACCACAGCAAGCGGCCGCGCAATTTCGGTCCGCTGGCGGAAGCCAACCGCCAAGCTCAGGGTTTCAATCGCCTCTGCGGCGACCGGGTCACCGTCCAGGTCCAGCTTGAGGGTGACGTGCTGCGCCAGGTGAAGTTTCAGGGCAGCGGCTGCGCCATCTCCACCGCCTCCGCCTCGCTGCTGACCGAAGTGGTTCAGGGAAAAACCCGCGCCGAAGTCGAAGCGCTGTTTCAGCGCTTCCACGCCCTGGTCACCGGCAACCCCGGCACATCTCCCGCCGATGCGCCCGAACTGGGCAAGCTCGAAGTCTTTTCCGGCGTGAGCGAATATCCGGCGCGCGTCAAGTGCGCCAGTCTCGCCTGGCACACGCTGCATGCCGCGCTTGCGTCCCCCGCCGAAGGTGCGCCCGTCAGCACGGAGTGATATATGGACGATTTTTTATTGCGCGAAGCCGAACATAAGGAGGCGGTGGCGGCCGAGCTGGATCGATCCGCCGAACCGGCGGTGCTGAAGGAAGCTAGCCGCCAGCGCGAAACGGCCGCCGAGTTGCGCCGCGAGTGGGAGCGTCGCCAACCTGCCCCGGTCGCGGTGGCGGAAACCGGCCCGCAGTCGCCCGCCGACAGCCCCGAAATCGCCGTGCTGCGTGAGTATATCGTGGACGCGATGAAGAGCTGCTACGATCCGGAAATTCCCATCAATATTTACGACCTCGGCCTCATTTATCGGGTCGATATTGCCGATACCGGCGCCGTGCATGTAGTCATGACGCTTACCGCCCCCGGCTGCCCGGCCGCGGGAGTATTGCCGGGCGAGGTCGAAACCAAAGTGCGCTCCGTGCCCGGAGTAACAGATGTGCAACTCGAACTGGTTTGGGACCCGCCCTGGGACCAAAGCAAAATGTCGCAAGCTGCCCGCCTGCAGTTGGGCATTGACTGGTAATACGCCATGAAGTTCTCCAGCCAGGAAGAATATGGTCTGCGCTGCCTGCTGCGCCTGGGCATTCGCTATCAGGAGCAGGGAACTGCTGGCGCGCTTTCGATCCCGGAAATCAGCCGCGTCGAAGGGCTTTCCGTCCCTTACGTGGCCAAGCTGCTGCGCATTCTGCGCACTGGCGGTCTGGTCGCCAGTGCCCGCGGCGCCGCCGGCGGTTACGTGCTGGCGCGCCCGCCCGAGCGCATTCCCGTCGGCGAGGTCCTTGCCGTGCTGGGGGGCCGCCTCTATGAACCCGGCTTTTGCGCCAGCCACGCCGGCGAGGAAAGCGTTTGCACTCACTCCGTCGACTGCTCCCTTCGCTCCCTCTGGCGCTCACTCCAGCTGGTCATGGATCAGGTTCTCGACAACACCAGCTTGCGCGACCTGCTCTGCAATGAAACTGAAATGACCGCATGGATGGACCACTTGGTGTCCGTGGTCGGTATTATGCCCGCCTCCGCCAAAAACTAAATGCCCTCCATCATCTTTTTTGATGTGGGCGGGGTCCTGCTCACGAACGGCTGGGATCACGGCGAGCGCGCCCGCGCGGCCCAGAATTTTAGCCTCGACCACGGCGAGTTGGAGCTGCGGCATGCCCCCGCTGCCCGCGCTCTCGAATGTGGCGATTTATCTCTGGACCAGTATCTCGATCAGGTCGTGTTCCATCAGCCCCGCTCGTTCTCCCGCGAGCAGTTCCGCACCTTCATGGAATCGTGCTCCCAACCCCTGCCCGAATCTCTGGCCCTGCTCCCCGAGCTGGCGGCATCCGGCATCCGCCTCGCCACGCTCAACAACGAAGGCTGCGAACTGAACCAGTACCGCATCGCACGCTTTCAGCTCGATCGCTACTTTTCCGCCTTCTGCTGCTCCTGCTACCTGGGCGCGCGCAAGCCCGAGCCGGAGATCTTTCAACGCGCCCTCGGCATTCTGCACGCCCGCCCGCAAGAGTGCGCCTTCGTGGACGACCGCGAAGAAAACCTGGCCGCGCCCCGCTCCCTCGGCTTCACCTGTTACCTGTTCCGCTCCGCCGCCCAGCTTCGCCACGATCTGCAAATATAGCCCTATGCCTCGCCTGATTCCGCAACCCACCCGCATTGCCCCCGCTGGCAGCAAGCCCAAGTTGATTGATGAGTTCATCGGCCGCGTCAACTCCTCGACCTCGGACTGCAGCATCGCCCGCATGCAAAGCCCGCCCGGCTGGCAGGAGCCCGGCCAGACACCCGAGTTCGATGAATACACGCTGGTGCTTTCCGGCGTGTTGCATGTGGAATTCCGCGGTGGCTCCCTCGACCTCGCCGCCGGTCAGGCCGTGATCGCATCCACCGGCGAGTGGGTGCGCTACTCCACCCCACAGGGCGCAGGCTACATCGCCGTTTGCCTGCCCGCCTTCAGCCCCGCTACCGTCCACCGCGATCCGTAGAACGCCCCAGGCCCCTGGGCTAGTCCCGCGCTCGTCTACGTTGGCCCCCTCCCGTTGCCAGCAGCTCACGCGCGTGCCGCAGCGCGGTTGGATCTTCGGCATTTCCGGCCAGCATCCGCGCGATTTCAGCCTCGCGCGCGGCGCCGTCCAGCGGCCTCACCTCCGTGACTGTCCGCCCTTGGCTCTCGCGTTTTTCCACCCGCAGATGGTGCCTGGCGCAGCAGGCGATCTGGGCCAGATGGGTCACGCACAGCACCTGAAAGTGTTCCCCCAGCCGCTGCAGTTTTCGGCCTACCGCCGCCGCTGCCTGCCCGCCAATGCCGGCGTCAATTTCATCCAGGACGAGCGTTCGCTGTCTTCCCAACGGATCACCGGCGCTCGTCTCCGTCACCAGATGTAGCGCCAGCAGCAGCCGCGACAGTTCCCCTCCGGATGCAATTTCGGCCACCGGCTGCGGTGGCTCGCCGGGATTGGTCGAGGCCAGAAAGCGCACCCGGTCGCAACCACTCGCTCCGGCCTCTGCGTCGGCGAAATCAACTGCAAAGTCCAGCTTCATGGCCAGCTCCGCGACTTCTGCCTCAATCTCCGCCTTCAGTCGCCGTGCGGCCGCGCGACGCTTGCGGCTCGCGCCGGATGCCAGCTTGCGATAGGTCTCTTCGGCCGCTTCAGTCTCCGCGCGCGCTGCCGCCGTTGTGGTCTCCGACTGCGTCAGCAGCTCCATCTCGATCGCCAGCTTCCGCCGATGCTCCAGCACTGCCGCCAGCGTCGGCCCGTACTTGCGCTGCAGCCGCTCCAGCGCCACCAGCCTTTCCTCCACCGCGGCCAGGCGGGTGGGCGATGCCTCGATCCGTTGTGTCAGCCGCAGGGCCTCGAGCGCGATGTCGTTCACTTCCGTCCGCACCGCCTCCACCCGTTCATGGAGACCTTCCACGGCACCGTCGAAGCGCTGCCAGTCTTGCAGTGCGCGCTGCGCCGCCTTGAGCTGCGCCGCGGCCGCGTCGGGCGCATCATACAGTGCGCTGTAGGTGCCGTGAGCCGCGGCCAGCACCCGTTCGCAGTTGGCCAGGATTTGCCGTTCTGCGCTCAGGCGGTCATCTTCGCCTTCCCGCGGCTGCACCGCGTCGATCTCGTTCGCTTGAAATCGCCACAACTCGGTCTGCTCGCGCCGCCGCCGTTGGTCATCCTCGTCCGCCCGTGCGCGCTGGCTGCATTTCCGCCAGGCCGTGTAGGCCGCGGCCAGACCGGCGGCTTCCGCCTCCAGTCCTGCGAAGCGGTCCAGCAGGCGGAGTTGGGCTGTGGGTGTAAAACTCACCAGCGCCTCGTTCTGGGAATGGATCTCGCCCAGCCGTTGCGCCATCTGCCGCAGCAGTGCCAGCGTCACCGGCTGATGATCGATGAAAGCCCGGCTGCGTGCGCCTCCGACCTCGCGCCGAAGCCGCACCTCCTCCTCCAGCTCGTCCAGCCCATGCTCTTCGATCCACGATCGCGTTTCCACCGCGCTGGCGAATGGCAGGCAAAACCTCCCGGTCACGACCGCCTGTTTGGCCCCGCTGCGCACCGCTGCGGCTTCCGCCCGTTCCCCCAGAAGTAGCCCGAGCGCGTCCACCAGAATCGATTTTCCCGACCCAGTCTCGCCGCTGAGCACATTCAGGCCCGGTCCAAAGTCAATCGACGCCCGTTCCAGCAGGGCATAGTCTTCGATCTGGAGGGTTATTAACATGATGCCGTGCAGTTCAGGATATCCCCACCGTACTCTGGCCCCCACGCTGTGCTACTTTTAAGCTATCTACACGCCGCGGTCCGCCAAGGGCCGCATGGACAGGAGTCCACTTGACTATCTTGTGCCTGATTGCTCCTGGTGCATCGCTATCAGGAATCTTGGCCAATATCGGCCCAGTGGCGGAAGCCATCCTCGTCATCTTGATCATCCTCTCCATCTTTTCCTGGACGATCATTTACGACAAGTGGCGCACCTTCAAGCTATTGCGCCGCAAAACCCGTGAGTTTCTGCGTGCCCTGTATAAGGCCGGACGCTTGAGCGAGCTGCACGCCGCTTCCGAGCACTTTCTCCCTAGCCCGGCGGTCGCCGTGTTTGAGGCAGGCTTCGACGAGCTCGAACGCCAGCTCCGCCCGGGCTCGGCCCGCAATGTCGCCGCCGTCGAGCGTTCCATGCGTGCCGAATCCGGCGATCAGGTTTCCATCCTGGAATCGCGCATGAGTTGGCTGGGCACTATCGCCTCCGCCAGCCCCTTCATCGGCCTGTTTGGTACAGTGTGGGGCATCATGGATGCGTTTTTCGATCTCGGAACCTCCGGCACGGCCACGCTTCGCGCCGTTGCGCCTGGGGTTTCCGAAGCCCTGATCACCACCGCGGCGGGTTTATTTGCGGCCATTCCCGCTTTGATCGCCTATAACCAGTTCGTGCACCGCATTCGCGAACTGACTACCTCCATGGATGAGTGTTCACTGGAATTCACCAGCCGCGCCGAAGATGTGGTCAAGGCGTCGGAACCCGACCGTGCCACCGTCGGAGGGCGTTGATTCATGGCCGGAACACTGCACAGCGGTGTCAGTACCTCGCTGGTCGAGATCAACATTACCCCGCTGGTGGATGTCATGCTGGTGCTGCTGGTCATTTTCATGATTACCGCGCCCGTGGTGCAGTCCAGCATTCAGGTGCAGGTGCCCCACACCCACAACACCAAAACGCTCAACAAGGTTTTGCTCGTGGTTTCCGTGGACCGCAGCGGCGATGTCTACATCGGCAATACCCTTACCAATCTGAACACCATCGTTGCCGATCTGAAAAAGCAGGGCGCCGGGACCAAACAGAAAGCGATTTACGTCCGTGCCGATGAGCACGTTTCCTGGGGCGAGCTCGCGCTCGTCATGGATGCCATCCAGAGCGGCGGCCTAACCACCGTTGACATGGTCACCCAACCCTACGATCACAGCCCGGCTGGCGCCAAACACTAGCCATGCCTCAGGCGCCCACGCACCGGACCTCGAGCTGGGTGTTTTCCCTTCTCCTCCACGCCTGTCTCGCCTTTCTGCTGGTCTACGGCGCTTGGCTCGGCAACTATCTGCCCCTCGGCGGCAAGCACCCCGGGACCTCGGCAGCCGGCGCCATCACCGCCAATCTAGTCACCACCGTGCCTGGCGGCGCCATCCCCATGCCCTCGCCCGTGGTGACGCCCACGAAAAACCGCTTGGCGAATGACTTGCCCGCCGTCGGCATCTCCAAGCCCCGCCCGCGCCGCGCGGTGCGTCATTCTGTTCCCTTGCCCGCCTACAATCCCGTCGAGGTGGCGCGCAAGCAGGCCGAGGAGCTGGCGCGCGAGCTGGCCCGTGCCGACCTGCCCAAAAAGCGCTCCCACCGCGTCGCCTATGGCGCCGGTGGCCGCGTCTCCTTTTCCGCAACCAGCTCCAAGCAGGGCACTGGCGGTAATGGCGGCGTCTCCTTTGGCGACGCCAACTTCGGCAATCTCTATACCGCCTGGGTGAACCACCTGCGCGATCGCCTTCAGTATTACTGGAATCAACAGCCCCGCGATCCCGTGCTCCCCACTGGCATCAAAGTCACCGTGACCATGACCGTCCATACCGGCGGCAACATCACCTCCATTCGCTATGTCCGGCGTGCAAATTCCGTCGAGGTCAACAATATGGCCTACACCGCCGTACAGCAAATGGCCGGCCAGGAGCGCTTCCCCCTCCCGCCCGGCTACCAGCACACCTCCCTGGTGGTCAGCGTGACCTTCGAAATTAACTGAGCACACCCCGCTGTAATGAGGCCTTATCCTGGCGGCCAGTTAAGCTGCCGCCCGCCGAGCAGATGTAGGTGCAGGTGGGACACGCTCTGCCCGGCGTCGGGGCCGACGTTGAGCACGGTGCGGTAACCACCCCTCAGCCCGCGTTCGCGCGCCAGCGCGGCGGCTCGGATTTGCAGCTCGCCCAGCAGTGCGGTGTCACCATCGCCAGCCTCGGCGAGGCCTGAAAGGTGGCGCTTCGGGACCAGCAGAATATGCGTCGGCGCGCCCGGCTGAATATCCTCGAAGGCGAACACCAGCTCATCCTCGTAAACCTTGCGCGAGGGCACCTGGCCCTGGATGATCCGGCAAAACAGGCAGTCAGCGGCCATCCTCAGTCGCCGCTGCCGACGCCCGTGTTGACGCCCGGCGGAGCCTTATACGGCGTTTTCATGTACTGGCGCGCCACTTCCTGGGCGTTGTTGGTGTCGTCATGAGTGGAAATGGCGAGCTGATACTGATTGAGCGCGCGGTTGCGCTGGCCGGTGAGGTCGAAGATTTTCCCCAATTGAATGTAACTCCACACCTCCGTCCACGACGGGTTCAGATCCCCATTGATCGCCTGCCGATA
Organism: Terriglobales bacterium; assembly: GCA_050747745.1. Lineage (GTDB taxonomy): Bacteria > Acidobacteriota > Terriglobia > Terriglobales > SCQP01 > SCQP01. Next base: position 75,462 of record JBOGKM010000104.1, on the reverse strand, counting down.
GGCGTCGGCCGCGTTCTGCCAGTTTTCCTCCTGATAGTACGCCTGCGCCAGCCGATAGTAGGCGAGCGAGCTGATCGGGTTCACCTTGAGCGCGTTTTCGTACTGCTGCACCGCTGCCGGAAAATCCCCGGCCGCCACTTCGTTGTCGCCCCGCGACAATGCCACTTTCAGCTTCAGCTCCGGACCTGCCTTGAGTATCCAGTCGTTGGGGTCAACGCTGACCTTCACCGGACGGTCCTGCATGTCCAGGCTGAACCCGCCCGAGGTCCCGCTCAGTGGCACCGTGCGCGTCGCCGTCGCTCCATCGGTTTCCACCGCCACTTCCACCGGCATGTTGAACAGATCGAGATTCTGCTGCAGCGTCCCCGTCACCCGGTAGCCGCCCTTCTGCAGTCGGTATACCGTGTACTGGTCCGAAAATGCTGGAATTGCGGTTCCCCGGTACCACTGGCTGAAAAAGCTGCGCAGGTCCGATTGCGTGTTCTTCTCCAGCGCGCTTTCAAAATCTGCGGTCGAGATCGGTTTCCAGGCGTAGCTGTTTACGATGTCGCGCAGCGCATTGTCGAACGGCTGGCTGCCCAGTTCCCAGCGCAGCATGTGGAACAGCATCGCGCCCTTGTCGTAGTTCATGTCCTGGAACTGTGGCGAAAACACGTACAGCGTGCTGGAATTGCTCAGCGCCACGCTGGGATAGCTGAGCGCTCCGACTTCGAGCTGTTGCACAAGCGTCTGCCATGCCGCCGTACCCTGGCTGTGCTGGATATAGAGCGATTCGCAATAGCGTGCCGCGCCGTACTGCAGCCACGCATCATTGAGAGACGCCGGACTGAGCATCACCCCGAACCATTGCTGGGCGATCTCGTCCACCAGCAGGTTCACGTTCACGTTCCTACCGATCGAGGTCTTCGACAGCACGATCAGCCCGGGCGAGGCGAATGAGGGCAGCGCGTCGCTGGGCAACTCGACCAACCGCAACGGTGACGTCAGCGGCGGCGTGCCCAGCTGATCCGACAGGAAACTGTAGATCTTCGCCGCATCGGCCGCGTACTGTGCTGTCAGCGCCACCGGCACGTCGGAGCTGAAGTAAAAGCTCGACTGCAGCCCGCCCTGGCTGAACTGCTGCGCCTTCAGCGGCGTCACAATCACGGTCCCCGGAAAACTTGCCTGCTTTTGTTGGAAACGCCACGCCACTTCGCCGTTCGTGCCCGCCGTCGAGCTGCCCGTTCCGCTGGCCACCATGCTCATGCCCGCCGGCAGCGTCGCGGTGATGTCGGCGGTGAAGCGGCCGGTGTCGTAATTCGTCGTCGGGAACCATTCCCCCGGATACAGCAGAAATGCCCCGTCCGGCCCCACGTACGCCGTGCGGATGCCGCTGATCGGGCTGAGGTCGGCGTTGGGCAGGGAACCGGAGTACTTTACCGTGATCTGCGACGGCGTGTTGGCCGCGAGCGGCGGCGTGAAGGTAACAATTACGTTGTCCCCCTGCCGCAGGTGCCCGAGCTGGTTGCCGGCCGCGTCGCTAATGCTGGACACGTTGAGCGCGCGGTTGAGCTGGAAGCTGGCCGCGCCCAGTTCAAACCGCGGCGTGATGGTCAGTTTCGCCGTCACTGCCAGCCCGTGCTGTGGGAAGTTGAAGTTGAGGTTTAAATCGTAGTGGCTGACGGAATAGGCGGCTTGCGGCGCTTGCGGCAGCGGAGGCGCAGCTGGCGTTTGGGGCGTCGGCGGCGGGGTGCGTTGAATGATGGGCGGCGGAGGCACCGCTTGCGTGCCTTGCCCATCGGAAATGGCCACCAACGCCAGCGCCACGGCGACCGCCAGCAGAACGCCCTTCCAATTGAGGCGCCTCATAGTTGCTACCAGTATAGACGTTTGCGGGGCGCAGTTAGGTACGCTTCAATGCCAGCCCCATGACTTCGCCCACCGCTTCTGCTGCCCGCGCGATCGCGCCCGGCGGTCCTAGCTTTCCCCGCATTTCCGCAAGACCCTCGATCTGGGCTTGGCGCTCGGCGCCGTCTGCCAGCAGCCGCTCCGCCCAGCAGCTCAACGCTTCCGCTGTGAACTCCTTCTGGATCAGTTCCGGCACCAGCTTGCGTCCGGCAACGAGGTTGACCATCGCTACCTGCGGCGTGCGCACCAGCCGCCGCCCCAGCCAATAACTCAATCCGGAAAGTCGGTAAAATACGACCATGGGCACGCCCAGTAGCGCCGTCTCCACCGTCGCGGTCCCGCTGGCTACCAGCGCCACTCTCGCCTGAGACAGCGCTGCGTACGTTCCTCCGGCCGGCAGCAGGCGAACCCCTTCCCGCACTTCTTCCGGCAGCTGCGCGCGTATGGATTCCACCGATAGATGTGGCGCCACTGGCAAAACAAAATCGCACCCCCGAGTCCTTCTCAGCCTCCGCATCGCCTCGATGAGCACCGGCAGATGAAAGTCCAGCTCCCGCTGTCGGCTGCCCGGCAGCACTGCGATGCGCTTCTCACCCGCGGCCGTGCTCAGGGCTGCGCGGGCGCGAGCAACGCGTTCCACCAGCGGATGGCCCACCGAGGCCACCTCGACCCCGTAGCGCGAGTAAAACTCCGCCTCGAATGGGAAAATGCAGATCATCCGCCTCACATGCCGTCGGATCTGTTCCACCCTCCCGCTGCGCCACGCCCACACTTGCGGGCTGATGAAATAGATCACCGGAATTCCTAACGCATGCGCCGTGGCCGCCAGCCGCAAGTTGAAATCCGGAAAGTCCACCAGGATGATCGCCGCCGGGCGCCGCTGCCGCAGCGCAGTTTTGAGCTTGTCCAGAAGCCGCCGCAGCCGCGGCAGGTGCCGCACCACTTCCGCCAGCCCCATCACCGCCAATTCGCGATCCTGCACCAGCAGCTCGCAACCCGCCGCCGCCATACGCTCGCCGCCGCATCCGAAAAAATGCAGGCTGGGATAACGCCCGCTCAGTTCCGCGATGAGTTCGGCGGCGTGCCCATCGCCCGAGGCCTCGCCCGCTACAATCATGACTTCCATGCGGAGATAGGATAGCCTGCAAGTGGAGGAACCATGGCTCAGGATCTGCGCTTCGCATTCCGGATGCTCTGGCGGCGGCCGGGGCTTACCATGGTAGCGATGATCACGCTGGCGCTCGGCATCGGAGCGGCCACCTCGATGTTCAGCGTGGTGCAACGGGTGATTCTGGAGCCGCTGCCGTTTTCGCGTCCGCGCCAGCTGGTGATGATCCACGAGCAGCTGAAGCGCTCCGGCAATCTCAACGTCTCCTGGCCGGACTACCTCGACTGGCGCCGGCAGACGCACAGTTTTTCAAGTCTTGCCGCGATTGGCTTCGGCGGCACGACCGCCTACAAGACCCCCGCGGGTGCTACCGGCACGCTCGACGGCGCCAACGTCACCGCCTCGCTGTTCCCGGTGCTGGGCGCACATTTCGTGCTGGGCCGCGACTTCACCGCTCAGGAAGACAGCGCCGCCGGTACCCCGGCTCTGATCGTCACCTCCAGATTCTGGAAAACCGCACTGGGCGCCAATCCGCATGTCATCGGCAGCGTGCTCAAAATCCAGGGTGCGTCCGCGCCCATCGTCGGCGTGGTGCGGATGAACGCTCGGGACATGCCCTGGACCGCCGACGCTTACACCGCACTCGGAACCGAAGCCGAGCCGGGATCGGCGTTCGTCTCGCGCGGCAATCATCCCGGCTTGCAGGTGCTCGCCAGGGTCAAGCCCGGCGTGACCCTGGCCGCCGCGCGCACCGATCTCGGCTTGGTGATGCAGCGCCTGGCCGCTGCCTACCCGAGAACCAACCAGGATGAGGGCGTAGTGATGCTGCGCCTGAGCGCTTTTCTCAATGCCCGTTACCGCAGCGAGCTCTGGCTGTTGCTGGCCGCCGTCGGTCTCGTCCTGCTGCTCGCCTGCGCCAACCTGGCGCACCTGCTGCTGGCCGGGGCGAGCGCTCGCAGCCGCGAATACGCCATCCGGTGTGCCGTCGGCGCGTCGCGCGGCGATCTGCTGCGCCAGTCGGCAAGTGAAACCCTGGTCTTGGCGGCGCTGGGTGGCGGGTTGGGCGTGCTGCTGGCGTGGGCGATTACTCCGCTCCTGGTGCATTGGGCCCCCTATCCCGTGCCCCGCATGCAGCAGACCCATCTGGACGCCGCCGTGGTCGCCTTCGCTGTCGCCGCCGCCGCGGTTGCCGCGCTTCTGATGGGCTTGGCGCCGGCGCTAGCAGCCGCGCGAACTGACTTGAGCCAGCGGGTGCAACCCGCCAGCCAGCGCGGTCTGCGTTCGGGCTTGCTGGTCGCCGAGGTCGCGCTGGCGGTGATCGTGGTCGGCGGGGCAGGATTACTGGCCCGCAGCCTGCAGGAGGTTTTGGCGGTGAATCCCGGCTTCAATATGCGCGGCTTGGTCACCCTCTACATCAGTCACGACCCCGGCGGGGCGCTGTCGGCCTTCCAGAACGCGCTCTCGCGCGTGCGCGCCCTGCCCGGCGTTGCGGCGGCGGGCGCCATCCACAGCGCGCCGCTGCACGGCTTCGATTGGACCACCCCCTACATGGTAGGCGGCGAGCCCGCGCCGCCTACCGCCGAGCGGCCCTGGTCGGAGCTCAACTTCGTGCTTCCCGGCTATTTCCGCATGCTCGGCGCGCACGGGGAAGCGGGCCGGTTTTTCAATTCCGCCGATGGCGTCCACGCGCCGCTGGTGGCTCTCGTTAACCAAACACTGGCGCGTAAGCTTGCGCCGGGAGGCAGCGCCGTCGGCAAGCGCGTCTTCGTCGCCGACGACGGCCAGTGGCGTCAAGTGGTCGGCGTGATCGGCGATATCCCGCAGAACAGCCTGAGCGCGCCCGCGTATCCGGAAATTATCTTGCCGCTCGCACAATTCGCAAACGGCGGTGTAGGCTCGGCGGCGCTCGTGGTTCGCGCCGCGGGTAATCCCGGCATCGTCTCCAAGGAACTGGCCCGGGCGATTCCGACCATAAATAGCCCGGAACTGATGAGCACGGCACTCAGCAACACGCTGGTTCGGCGTAATTTCCTGGTGGAGCTTATGGCCGGCTTCGGTCTGTTGGCGCTGCTGCTGGCAACATTGGGCATTTATGCCGTCACCTCCCAGCGCGTAATCCAGCAGACGCGCGACATGGGCGTCCGCCTCGCGCTGGGCGCCTCGCCGGTTGCCGTGGCCCGTTCGGTGTTGGGTGCAAGCCTGCGCTCGACTGCGCTCGGGTTGGCGATTGGTCTGGCCGGAGCCTACACCGCGGGTCGCCTTTGGGCTCATTGGCTGTTCGGTGTCGGTCCCGCCGACCCGGTAACGCTGGCGGGAACCTGCGCGCTGCTCGTCGGCGTCGCGGTTGTGGCCAGCCTGCGCCCTGCCTGGCGGGCCGCCCGGGTGGATCCGGCGCAAACCCTCAGGGCGGAGTAGAATCGTTCGGCTATTCTAGCGGGTATGCGAAGGAATCTGAGCCTTTTCGGCGTGTTTCTGCTTCCGCTGCTGCTGGCGGCTCAGCAGACAACGGTAACCGTCACTGCCCAGGGCAGCTTCAAAGCCGCTCCGGACACGGCAGTGGTATCCATGGAAGTTGCAGGCCGGAATGCCGAACTGCAGACCGCCTATGCACAGGCGCAACGCCAGGCGGCTCGGGTGCGGGCGCTGTTGCTGGAGCAGGGATTTACTCCCGCCGAGGCCCACTGGAGCGGCTTCCAGGTGCAACCTATCATTGACTATAAGACCAGCCACGTCACCAGTTACACTGTCAGAAATGATCTGCAACTGGAAGTTTCCAATTTCGCCAAAATCGGCCCGTTGCTCGATGCCGCCAGCGGCAAGGGACTCAGCGCGCTGCGCAGCGTTAGCTTTGAGTTGAAGCACATGCAATCGGCCAAGGCAGCAGCCATTGCCGATGGTTACCGCCAGGCCCACGCCGAAGCCGAGGCGCTGGCGCGCGCGGCGGGGCTACCGCTGGCTGGCTTGGTGTCGGCCAGGGTGGACACCTCCGGCGCTGCGCCGTTGCCGTTGCCGCGGGGCATTTTCATGGCCAGCGCCAACGCTGCCGTGCCCGCACCCACGGCGGGCTTCACGCCGCGCCGGATTACCGTGTCGGCGCAAATCCGCGCCGTTTATCGGCTGGGACATTGAACCTCGAATTCACGATCGTGATCCCCACCTGGAACGGCCGGGATTTGCTGGAGCAATTTCTTCCCTCCGTAGTGGCGGAGCTGATCCCCGAAAGCGAGCTGGTGATCTCCGACGACGGTTCAACCGACGGCACCGCCGCCTGGCTGGCCGAGCATTATCCCCAGGTGCGCTTGGTGCGTTCGGAATGGAACCGCGGCTTCGGACCCGCGGCCAATGCCGGCGCCGAAGCCGCCGGCGCCGAAATCGTGGTCCTGCTGAACAACGACGTCGAGCTCCGTCCCGGTTGCTTGCATCCGATCGCTCCATGGTTTGCGCGCTCGGATATCTTCGGCATCACCCTGCGCGCGTTCGACTTGCCGGAAAAGATCTTTTCCACTGGCGGCAAGCTCGGACACTTCCGCCGCGGCTTCTGGGAGGCCTGGCGTAATTACGAGCAGCCCGATGGCGAGAGCTTCATGCTTGCGGGCGGATTCTGCGCCTTTCGCCGCAGCGCATTCCTCGATCTGGGCGGCTTTGATCCCATTTTCGCTCCCTACTACAGCGAAGACCTCGATCTTTCCTATCGTGCCCGCAAGCGCGGCTGGAAGCTGGGCTACGAGCCGGCGGCAATTTTATTCCACGCACCCAGCTCGAGTGTGCGCCGTCATAGTGGCCGCTTCAGGCGTCAGACCGTCATCGAACGCAATCGGCTGCTGTTCCACTGGCGCAATCTGGACCGCGCGCGCCTGCTGCAGCATTTTCTCTGGGCGCATCTGACACTTGTGCAAAAGCTGGCGACCGGCCGCTGGTCCTATCTGGCCGGCTATGCCCAGGCGCTGGCGCGCACCGGCCAGGTCCGCCAGTTCCGCCGCCGCGAGCGGCCGTTTTGGCGCCGCCGCGATCATGAACTGGAGTTGGCGCAACATGAAACGTTGGCTCCCGAAGTTGCATCCACTTGAGCAGGGGCCGCCATGAAGACCTGGATTTTACCGACTGTTGCCGTGGGCGTAGTGGTATTTCTTATGACGCGCCGTGGTCAGGAACTGCAGGAACAGATCAGCGACAACTTCGGCGATTGGATGGAGAACCTGTCCAGTTCAGGCCAGCGGCTGGCAAAGACGCTGGGCAAGGTGCAATCAGTGCTGGAGCGTTGCAACCGCTCCCTCGACCAAATGGCGGGATAGGCTTTCACTGCGCTATCCTGAGCCTTGGGGACCGCGAAAAATCTATTTGCGTGGGGCATCGGGGGCTGGCTGCTGAACTTGACGCTGGCATTGCTGATCGCCTTCGTGCTGGTGTTGTTCGCCTTTCAGCCGGTGCAGGTCGAGGGCTACAGCATGATGCCGCACTTGCAAAACCGGGAGCTGCTGCTCATCGACAAAGTTTCCTTAAAATTTGAACCGCTTAGGCGCGGGGATGTAGTTGTATTCCACTACCCATTGGATCCATCCGAAAGTTTCATTAAGCGCATAATTGGCATCCCTGGCGATCACGTGGTGATCTGGGATGGCACGGTCTATATCAACGGACACGCTCTCAAAGAGCCTTACGTCAAGCCGCGGTACCAGGACTATGCCGATTTCCCGGAAGTGACCGTTCCGCCGCGCGAATACTACGTGCTCGGCGATCATCGCGACAGCTCCAACGACAGCCGTTTTTGGGGCTGCTTGCCTGTCCAGGATATTTTCGGCCGAGCCGTTTTCGCCTATTGGCCGCCTAACGATCTCGGCCTGGTCCACTAAACTTGCAACGCCTGTGCGAGATCGGCTTCGAGGTCTTCGGCTTCTTCCAGCCCGATCGAAAGCCGTACCATTCCATCCGTGAGGCCGATCGCGGCCCGGCCTTCGGCGCCTAGAGCGGCGTGGGTCATGGATGCCGGGTGGGAGATGAGCGTTTCGACTCCGCCCAGGCTTTCACCCAGCGAACACAGCCGCACCCTGCGCAGCACCTGATTGGCGCGGGCGAGCGAGCCGGTTTCGATGGTAATAATGGAACCGAAGCCCGACATCTGGCGCTGGGCGAGCGCATGCTGCGGATGCGTCTCCAGACCCGGGTAGTAAACCGCTTTGATCTGCGGCTGACGGGTCAGCCATTGCGCGATCCGGCGTCCGTTGGCGTCGTGCTGACGCATGCGCACCACCAGGGTTTTCACCCCCCGCAGCAGCAGAAAACACTCGAACGGGCTCAGAATCGCACCGGCCGACTTTTGCAAAAACCGAAACTGCTCGCCCTGCTCTTCCTCATTCACGATTACCACCCCGCCCAAGCCGTCGCTGTGGCCGTTCAGGAACTTGGTGGTGGAATGAATTTCGAGATCCGCGCCCAGTGCCAACGGCCGCTGAAAGTAGGGGCTCATGAATGTGTTGTCCACCGCCAGTTCCGCCCCGTGGGCGTGCGCGATGGCCGCGCAGGCCGCCAGGTCGCATAGCTCCATCAGCGGATTGGTGGGCGTTTCGACAAACACCAGCTTGGTTTTCGGCTCCAGCGCGCGCTGGATGTTTTCCGGCTGGCGCGTATCCACATAGCTGAACCGCAGGCCGAAGCGCGTGAGTACCTGGTTAAAAAGCCGCGGCGTGCCGCCATAGACATTGCTGCCGCAAATGACATGATCGCCAGCGCAAAAGCGCATGAGTACCGCGTGAATCGCGGCCATCCCGCTGGAAAATACATGCGCGCTGTGCCCGCCTGCCAGCGCCGCCAGGTTCTCCTCCAGCGCGGTGCGGGTCGGGTTCGATACACGCGAATACTCGTAGCCCTTGTTTTTGCCGATCTCCTCCTGGACGTAGGTCGAGCTAGCGTAGATCGGTACGTTCACCGCACCGGTCGATGGATCGGGCGATTGACCGGCGTGAATGGCGCGGGTGGAGAATCCTGGTTCTGCCATGGCGTGAATATAATTGTAGCTGTTGCAGCGTAGCTTCCCAATCGCGGCGTGTTTTTTGGCCCTCCTTGCGGCGGCGGTGGCGCAGGCGCCCATTGGCGCCCGATGCCTGATCGTCCCCTTCAGCAATCGCAGCGGCGATGCCAATCTGGACTGGCTGGGCGAAAGCTTCGTGGTCGCGCTGCGCCAGGCGCTGGCGCCCAGCGGAGTGGTGGTGTTGGACCGCAGTGAGCGCGAGCAGGCGCGGGCCATGCTGGGCGCATCCCCAGGGGTCATCCTCAGCCACGCCTCTCTGATGCATTTGGCCCAGGAGGCGGACGCGCGCTGGCTGGTGGTCGGCTGGTACGACTACGACGGCGAACAGCTTTCCGCTGCCGCCGCAATTATCAATTTGCAGCGCGAACATCTGGTCCGCTTGCAAGCCAATAACGCCCCGCTGGAAAAGCTGCAGGCTTTGCAGGCGCAGATGGGTCTGGGTGTGCTGCGGCAAATCGATCCGTCCGCCGCCGCCGTGCAGCCTTTCGCGGAGCCGCCGCTGCCGGTCAGTGCCTACGAAGATTTTGTGCGTGCCCGTCTGGCGACGTCCGCCGACGAGCAGGTGAAGCTGCTGGGCATCGCGGCCCAGTTGGCGCCCAGGGATAATCAGGTGCAATTGGCGCTGGGCACGTCCTACTACCGCGCCGGCATGGATGCCCCTGCGGCCGCAATCCTGGAGGCCATACCTGCGGCAGCGCCCGAATACGCGCAAGCGGCGTTTTACGCCGGATTGGCCGAATACGGTCTGGGCCACAACGCACAAGCAATCGCGCAGTGGCAGGCGGTGGAAAAAACGCTTCCGCTGCCCGCCGTCGTGCATAACCTCGGGGTCGCACGCGCGGCGGCAGCGGGAAAGGCCGGCGGCGCCGGCGCACTGCAAACCCGCTTTCCCGAGACTGAGTTCCGCCAGCTCGAGCATGTGGTCGCCCGCTTCCAGCGACAAAAGACTGCGGGTATGGCTCCCGCAGCTGAACTGACCTACGATCTCAATCTGGGCGAGCATTTGCAGGCCCAGGGAGCGCTGGCGGCGGCCGCCGCGGCGTTTACGCGGGTGCTGGCGCTGGCCAAGCCCGCTCAGAAGCTGCAGTTGGGCGCCGCGCATGCGGGCTTGGCGGCAATCTGGTATGCTCGCCACGATAACGCACGGGCAGCCAAGGAGGAGGCGGCGGCCTTGGCCGTCGATCCCGGTAATGTGGAAGCACTCAAGTTGCAATCGGAGCTGGCTCATCCGCCCCATCGCTAGTGCTGTGCTGACTGCGTTGGCTTGCTTGGCCCTCGCCACCAACGCCGCGCCGGCTGCGGCTCCGGTGCCCGGCGAGCCCATCGTGGTCATTGATCTGCACGATACGGTGAACACCATTAGCGCCGAATACGTGGTGCGAGGCCTGCATTACGCCGCTCAGCAACACGCCGCCGCCGTGGTACTCGAGTTAAGTACGCCGGGCGGCCTGGGCACCGCTATGCGCAGCATCATCCAGGCGATTTTGGCTTCTCCGGTGCCCGTGATCGGCTACGTGGCGCCCAGCGGATCCCGCTCGGCTTCGGCCGGTTTCTACATCCTCGAAAGTTGCGATGTCGCCGCCATGGCGCCCGGCACCAACACCGGCGCGGCACACCCTGTCGTCCTGGGTGCGACGGTGGGCAAGATCGAAGCCGCCAAAATGCAAAATGACGCTGCAGCCTATATCCGCAGCCTCACCTCGCGCCGGCATCGCAACGTTGCGCTCGCACAAAAAGGCGTGGTCGACAGCTTGTCCTGGACCGATCAAGAAGCGCTGCAGAACCATCTGGTGGATTTGATCGCTCCCGACCTGCCCCACCTGCTCGCCGACCTCAATGGCCGCACCATTACCCGCATAGACGGCAAGCAGCAGACCCTGGTGTTGACCGGACCGCTCGAAACCTTCACCATGAGCCTGCGCGAGCGCGTGCTCGACATGAACGCCAGCCTGGCCTTCATGCTGCTCGCCGCCGGCGCCCTGCTCATCTACATCGAGTTCACACATCCCGGCGTATTCGTTCCCGGCGTGGTCGGCCTCATCCTGGTGGTGCTGTCCCTTTTTGCTCTCTCGCTGCTGCCAATCAACTGGGCGGGGGCAGCGCTGCTGGTGGTGGCCTTCATACTGTTCGCGCTGGAGGCGAAATTCCCCACCCACGGCGTGCTCGCCATCGGCGGCGTCGTTGCCCTGGGGCTGGGCGGCATTTTGCTCGTGAACTCCGACATTCCCCAGATGCGGGTCGACGTCAGCGCCGCCTTGGGCGTAGCCATTGGCTTCGGCGTCATTACCGCCCTCCTGGTCCATCTCGTGGTGCAGGCTCAGCGCCGGCGCGTGGCCACCGGTTCGCAGAGTCTGCTTGGGGAAGTCGGCACCGCGCTTACCGCGCTCGGTCTGCAAGGCACGGTGCTGGTTCACGGCGAGCGCTGGACGGCGAGCGCCCACGCGCCCGTGGCGGCGGGGCAGCCGGTGCGTGTGTTGGCGGTTCATGGCCTCCGCCTGGAGGTCGAACCGGTGCTGGAGTAAAATCACCCAGGGAGGACACATCGCGTGGCAGGCGCAATCATCATCATCGTCATCGTTGTTCTGTTCTTACTTTCCGCCATCAAGGTCATGGCCGAATATGAGCGCGCGGTCGTGTTCCGGCTCGGCCGGGTGCTGGGCCACGCCAAGGGGCCGGGCGTGGTGCTGATTTTCCCCATCATTGACCACTTGGTGCGCATCTCGCTGCAGGTGGACACGCTCGATGTTCCTCCCCAGGACATCATCACCCACGACAACGTGACGTGTACCGTGACGGCGGTGGTCTACTACAAAGTGATTGATCCGGAAAAGGCCGTCATCGAAGTCCGCAATTTCCGCTTCGCCAGCTCCCAGTACGCCCAAACCACGCTGCGCGCCGTACTCGGGGAAGTGGAGTTCGACGACCTGCTCTCCAGCCGCGAGAAGCTCAACGCCCGCCTGCAGACTATTCTCGACGAGCGCACCGAAGCCTGGGGCGTCAAGGTTACTGACGTGGTGATCAAGGCCGTGGATCTGCCCGAGAGCATGCAGCGCGCCATTGCCCGCCAGGCCGAAGCCGAACGCGAGAAGCGCGCCAAGATCATCCACGCCGACGGCGAGTACGAGGCCTCCACCCGCCTCGCCGAAGCTGCGGCCATCATCGCCACCGAACCCATCGCCTTGCAGCTCCGCTACCTGCAGACGCTGGTCGAGATCGGCGGCGACAAGAACACCACGGTGGTGTTCCCGCTGCCGCTCGACCTGATTGACGTGTTCATGCACGCACGGCCGCTCGCCAAGGCTGCGGCCGCCACGGCGGTCGGAAGCGCGTCCGCTCCGGCCAAGCCGGCCGAGCCATGAGGCCCGCCGAGCAGCGACTCGAGCGTGAAACTCACGCTCGTACGCATAAGCCCGCTTATCAGCTCGAAATGGGTACCAAGTCACTGTTGGCCTGGTTTATAGCACTGGCGGTGGTTTGCGGTCTGTTTTTTGCCTTCGGCTACACCATTGGCAAGCACGCCATTCCCGCCACCTTCTCGCTGGGAGCAACGCAGCCTCCGGCCCGGCGCGCGGCTTTGGGCGCTCCGCCGGCAGTGGCTCCGGGCGTACAGGCTCCCAACCCGGTGCAATTGGGCGCGGCCGAAACCAATCAAACCCCTTCCGCGCTTACGCCCGCAGCTTCCACCAACCCCGGCACTGCCGCTGCTGCTCCGCCTACCCCGGCCACCAATCCCCCCAGCTCGGCCGCTCCTCCGCAGTCTACGAACCCCGGCCCCGCCGCTGCCATCCCGCCGCCACCGGCTCCTTCCGGTAGCGCCTCGGCCAACTCCAGAGCCGGCAACCCGGTCAACGTTGGCGGGCAGCTCTTCAACGTACAGGTGTTTTCCGGCGATTCCAGCGATGCCAACCAACTGGCGCAAGCGCTGAAAGCACGCGGCTATCCCGCCCAGGTAGTGCCGCCCGCCTCTAACGCCGGCTACAATTTGTACTCCGTCCAGGTCGGTCCCTACCTCACCCGCGCCGAAGCCGAGGCGATGCGCTCGCGCCTGCGCGCCGACGGCTACCAGGCGGCATTGCAGGACGGCGGAAATTAGCCTGTCCTGGTAATGTAGCGGCTCGAGGGCGACGATAAGTTCAACTGTGGAGTCCCGTCTCCAGTCGGCAGGATCGCCTCGGCAGGACCGCCGCAGGCTTCGCGGTCCTGCTCGCCCTGGTGGCCTTTGCCTGGCCGGTCGCGCATACGTTCTTCTGGGCCGGAATTCAATACAACGAAGGTTGGAACGTATACAATGCCGCGGCCGTGGCGCACCATCATGTGCTGTACACGCACCGGTACGGCTTCACCACGGTTAATTATCCGGCGCTGTCCTATTTTCTGGTGGCTGGGCTGCATGCGCTGGGCATCCCGTTCCTGTTTGGCGGTCGTTGGCTGGCGCTCATGGCCCTGTTGGCATGCTGCGGCTTGACCGGATTGATCGTTCGCCGGTTGGGCGCCACTCTCGCTTACGCCTGTTTTGCGGCCATGTTCGCCTTGGCCACGTTTTGCCTTGCAACCCGAACTTATGTGGGTCAGGATGATCCCCAAATTCTGGCCGAAGCCTTCGGGCTGCTGGCGCTGCTGGTCTATATTTCCGGCCCACCGGGCTGGCGGCGTCTGGCAGCCGTGGCCGCGCTGCTGGTAGTGGGAGGCAATCTCAAAAACATCATCCTCGCCTTTCCTGTCGCCGTGCTGGTGGATTTGTGGCTGGTCAACCGCCGCGCCGCACTACGCTTCCTGTTGCTGGCCTTGCCGCTGCTGGGGTTAAGCATCGCCGCCGAAATTCACTTTGGCGGGCCGTATTTCCTCGCCGATCTGCTGACGCCAAGACCGTGGGCATGGACCGAATCCGTTCGTAAGATTGCCCTCTACGCCTGGGCGCCGCTGGCGCTGGCTCTGCCGGCAGCTGCGATCGGGAGCTGCGTCCGGCTGCGGCAGCGCCGGGGGCGCGTGCTCGCCATATTTTTCTGGGCGGCGCTGGCGCTGGATGTGGTCTGGGCGGGCGGCTATGGTGTGGCCGGCAACAGTCATTTCACGCTCTACCTGGCGGTCGCGATCATCTGTGGCGCGGTGCTGGCGCACCCGGCCTGTCTGGCGCGGCCGTGGCAAGGCACCGCGCTCGCGCTCCTTTTTTTGCTGCCCCTTGCAGGGCTGGCCACTCAGTACCCGCTGATCGGAGCCATCGGCAAACTTCCCGGGCAACAGCGGCGCTTCCTGCAGCAAGTCGCGTGGCTGCGAGCACGCCCTGGCGCGGCCATGTGTGAAAACATGCTGCTGTGTTATAAAGCGGGCAAGCCGTTGGTATGGGATCCGTTCAACACCCGGCGGTTCGTTACGATGGGCAAGTTGGATCCGGCCCCGCTGCTGAGCCAGCTCGAACGCGGGCGGACGGTGACGATCCAGTTGGATGAGCCGGTTAACCGAGACCCTCGCCTATTCCCTCAGCTCGAGGCGGCCATCGCGGCCCATTACCGACTAAGCGGGGCAAGCGTGCCGGGCTGCCTTTTTTACGTGCCAGACGTTGATCTTAGGGTCGCAGCAGCTTCAGAAACAGGCCGGTGAGGCCGCCCCAGCAGGCCAGCTCCAGTGGTCGCGAGCCGCCCAGGCTTTCTTCCACCGATGCGATCCAGGGCAGTTGCGCGAAGCTGGCGCCGGATTTCACGCCCCACTGCCGCGGCGGTATCACCTGCGCGTAGGCGAAAGCCACCCCTCCGGCCAGCAGGCAGCGGCTGATGCTTTCCAAACGCGAATGCCGCGACCCGCCTAACAATTCGACCAGCGCCGCTGCCATCACGCCCGTCGCCGAAAATTCCAAGTTGCGCTGCCAGCGTTCCACTCCTGCGTTGATGCCTCTGCCCCCACTTTCGTTGCCCCGGGCACGCGGTAGAATAAGGTCTCCGATGTACGCCATCACTGTGGAGGAAACCTTCTCGTCCGGCCATGCCCTGCGCGGGTACCGCGGCAAGTGCGAAAACCCGCACGGGCACAACTACCGCGTGCGTGTGCGTCTTGAGGGGCCACGCCTGAATCCGATTGGGCTTTTGTATGACTTCAAAGACTTGAAGAGCTTTCTACGCCGCGAAACCGAAGCCTGGGATCATCAGTACCTCAACGATCTGGAGGCCTTTCGCGAGCAGAACCCGTCCGCCGAGAACATGGCACGCCACTTGTTTGAGAAGCTGCAAATGGCGCTGCAGGGAAACACCGAAGGCGTGGAAGTGGAATCGGTGACTGTGTTCGAGACCGATACCACTTCCGCCGTTTATTCCGGCCGCTGATGGCATTGCAAATTACCGAAATTTTTTATTCCCTGCAGGGTGAGTCCAGCCATGCCGGCCTGCCGTGCGTCTTCGTGCGCCTCACCGGCTGCAATCTGCGCTGCCGTTGGTGCGATAGCGAGTACAGCTTCCACGGCGGCCAGCGCATGGAACTGGAGCAAGTGCGGGTGGCCATTGCAGGCTTTCCTTGCCGCCGGGTTGAGATCACCGGCGGGGAACCGTTGCTGCAGCCGGCCTCGCTGGCGGCGCTGACGCAGGTGCTGCTGGCCGACGGCTATGCCGTCATGCTTGAAACCAGCGGCGAGCGGGATCTCAGCTCCGTTCCTGCCGCGGTGATCAAGGTGGTGGATGTGAAATGTCCAGCCAGCGGTGAAGCCGGGCGGTTTAACCTGGACAACCTGAAACTGCTCCAGCCATGGGATGAGCTGAAATTCGTGCTCACCAATGCGGCCGACTATGACTTCGCGCGGGCTTTTATTACAGCGCACAAACTGGAGCAAGGGCCGGCGGCGCTGCTGCTTTCCCCTGCCTTCCGCAAGGGAGCGGCGGGAGAGCGCAGCAGCGCGCAATGCCTGCTGGATCCACAACTTTTGGCGGAATGGATGTTGCGCGATGGATTGCAGGCACGGCTGAACTTGCAGATCCATAAGTTCATTTGGGACCCGGGGCGGCGCGGCGTATGAGCCCCAAGCCAACCGCCGTGGTGCTGCTCAGCGGCGGCATGGACAGTTGCGTGTGCCTGGCGCTGGCGGCGCGCGATTACGATCCTGCCGTCCTGCACCTGGATTACGGCCAGCGCACCCAGGCACGCGAGCGCGCGGCGTTTACCGCCATTGCGGATTATTACGCCATCGCGCGGAGGTTGACCATCCGGACCGAGTTTTTCCGCCAGATTGGCGGATCAGCTCTCACCGACGCGAGCATCGCCGTACCCGAGTCGGGAGTGGACACCAGCATCGTTCCAGTGACCTATGTGCCGTTTCGCAATGCCCATCTGTTGGCGGCGGGCGTGAGTTGGGCCGAGGTTTTGGGCGCGGAAGTGGTGTTCATCGGCGCGGTTGCCCCGGACAGCTCGGGCTATCCAGATTGCCGCCCGGAATACTATGAGGCCTTTGATCGCCTGCTGGCGGTGGGGACGAAATCGGGACGCGTGCGCCTCCAGACCCCGCTGCTGCACCGCTGCAAGGCGGACGTTGTTCGCCTTGGGCTTGAACTTCATGCCCCGTTTCCTTTATCTTGGTCCTGTTACCAGAATTCCGGCCGGGCTTGCGGGCGCTGCGACAGTTGCCGGTTGCGCCGCCGCGCGTTTCGACAGGCAGGGGCAAGCGATCCGGTCCCATATGCGGCTGAGGAGAAACTATGAAAACCATCGAACGTTTGGGCTGGCTGGGCGGAGCGGCGCTGCTGGTGCTGTGGTTGGCTGTGCTGCCGGCCGCGGCGCAACAGCAATATGCGGGTGTGAAGGGCGAAGTGATCGGGTTGAACAACAAGCCGCTGCCCAATGCGCAGATCACCCTAACCCCGTCCAACGGCAAAAATCCTGTCAAATTCAAGGCCAACAAAAAGGGCCAGTTTGAAAGCCGATACGTCCCCGGTGGCACCTACAACATGAGCGTGATGTCCAGCATGGGGCAAAGCATTGACGTGCATGACGGCATGGCGCTGGAGGCGGGGAAAATGTACAACGTCCCCGTCAATTTGGCGGTCATTGCCGCTGCCGAATCCGGCGGCCCGCCGCCCAAGGGCATGTCCGCCGAGGAAGCCGCCGCCTACAAGGCGCGCAAGACGAAGGCGGAAGCAAAGAACGCCAAGTTTGGCAAGCTCAACACGTTGCTGGCGCAAAATAAGCAGTTGGTGGACGCCAAGCAGTACACCCAGGCAATTGCAGTGATGCAACAAGCGGTGGCGATCGATCAAACGCACGACATCATCTACGCCAACTTGGCGGCTGACTACGCCGGGGCCAAGCAGTACAAGCAGGCTGCTGACGCCTATGCCAAGGCGATTGCGCTCAAGCCGACCGACGCCGGTTACGAAATCAACATGGGCTCGGCGCTGGCCGAGGCTGGCGATACTGCGGGCGCGGCCGCAGCTTACAACAAGGCGGCGCAGATGGATCCGACGGCAGCCAAAATGGCCATTTACAACGAGGGCGTGGTGCTGATGAACAAGGGCGACCTCAAGGGGGCTTCGGCGGCTTTCGACAAGGTCACCAAGTTGGATCCGAGCGATGCCGACGCCTGGTATGAAGACGCCATGTCGCTGCTCGGCCAGGCTGGTACCGACCCGAAAACCAACAAGATGCTTCCGGTTCCCGGAACCAAGGAGGCCCTGCAAAAGGTGATTCAGTTGGCGCCCAACACCCAAAATGCTGCCACTGCAAAAGCGGCGCTGCAACAGTTAGGCGGAGGCGAATAGCGCTGGCGGCCTTTTTACTGGCGGACGGCGGCGGCCGGAACCACTTTCAAGGGCGCCGACAGGGTAAAGTTCAGCACAGTTTCCGCGGCCAGATTGACTGCAGCCGCCTTGGTGAACGCCTGTACCGCGGTGCCTGTACCCGCGCCAGCCGCAGCGCCGATCGCGGCGCCTTTGCCGTGTCCGGCGAGTGCGCCGATCAGCGCACCCAGGGCCGCTCCGCCGCCGATTTTCTCGGCGCTGTTTTTGCCGCGGCTGCTGCTTTCACGCACCAGCTCACGGCTGGATAAATCATAAGAAGAGCCGTCGAATTCCAGCGTGGTCAGCTTGAGCACCAGCCGCGACTCTCCCTTGAAATGCCCTGCTGCATCGGCCGCCACGATCGTTCCGTCCACCGCGGCGCCTTGCGGAATCGCGATTTGCCCGTTCACCAGCAGCGGTTTGGATACCTGACCTTGCCAGCTTTGACCGGCCTGCGCATGGGAGGAGCTCAGCGCCTGCGCCAGGCGAACCGACAGGGTGCGACCGCTGGAAATCTCTACCGTAGCCGGCGGCGCGGGAGCCGCCGGCGCAGTTGCGGCTGCGGCGTCGGGCGCCTGGCCCCGGCGCATGCTGGCGTCGGTGGCGGGCGTGTTGGTGGCAATTTCGTCGTCCACCTGCGTCACGCCCGGCAGTCGCGCGTCCTGGGCGGCGGCGGCGCGCGCCGCGTTGCTGGTCACCGTGCCCGTGAGCGTGACTACGCCATTCTGGGTCGAGGCTGTGATATTGTCGCCGGCTAGCGCAGTATCGGCGTTCAGTTTTTTCTGCACCACCTGGGTAATCGCCTGGTCCTGGCTGCCGGCGTTGCTCTTCGAACAGCCGGCCATGGCCAGCGCCACCAGCACCGCGGCGCCGGCCGCAGTCCAATTGCGGTAGGGCATATTTCCTCCGTGCGTAAAAAGTACGCGAAACTAGGCCAGTGTAGCTTGTTTTCAGGCCGCCTCACGTCCCCTCTATATTGACCGACTGCAAGCCGCATGCCAAACTGAGGTTACTGATTCTCCGGTGCCGCATCCTTACGCCAACCTCATCCTGGGCTGGGAACAGCGGCTCAATCGCGTAGATCAAAATCGCCGCGTGACCCCGTTTGCCTGGGGCGGGGAGTGGCTGCGCCGGACGCCCATGAACGGCTTGACCGCCTGGCCGCCGGGCACGCTGGCGGCCGGCGCCGTGCCCGGCCTGCGGCAATGGAACGAGCGCGTGCTGGGCAAGAGTGAAGCGTTTTTTTCCTATCCCCGCGTGACCGATTACCGGCGGGAGGGGGAATGGTTGCGGTTTCCTTCGCCGGTGGCGACGCCCTGGCCGGAAAATCAGACCGTCTGGGGACGGTGGCTCCCGGCTGACGGCGCCAAAAAACGCGCGGTGGTGGTGATCGCGCAATGGAACGCCGATGGCCAAAGCCATGTGGGACTCAGTCGCATTTTTCAGCGTGCGGGCGTGAGCGCGTTGCGGCTGAGCATGCCTTACCATGACCGCCGCATGCCGGCGGAGCTGAAACGCGCCGAATACACCGTGGATGCCAACATCGGCCGCACCATCCATGCTGCCCGCCAGGCGGTGTGCGATATCCGCGCCAGCCTGGACTGGCTGCAGTCCCAGGGCTACGCCTCGCTGGGCATTGTCGGTACCAGCCTCGGTTCCTGCTACGCCTTACTGGCAAGCGCGCATGAGCCCCGCTTGCGCGTCAATGTGTTCAACCATATCTCGCTGTATTTTGGCGACGTCGTCTGGACCGGTCTGGCGACCAGCCACGTCCGCCGCAGCTTGGAACCGTATATCAGCCAGGACGAGTTGCGCGAGGCGTGGCGCAGCATCAGCCCGGCCAGCTACCTGGAACGGTTCGCCGCTGTCGACCGTATCGCGCCCAAACGCAGCTTGCTGCTGTGGGCGCGATACGATCCCTGTTTTCTGCCCGAGTTCTCCCGCGAGGTGGTGCAGCGGTTTGCGCGCATGGGGCTGAATTACAAGGCGCAGGCGCTGCCCTGCGGCCATTACACCATTGGCCGTTTCCCCTTCAAATTTGCCGATGCCTGGCTGATGGCCCGCTTCCTGCGGCGGAACTTATAGGGGCAATAGCGATGCTGCGGATCGAAAATCTGAGCGTGAGCGTGGCGGGGCGGCAGTTGCTGCGCGAGGTGTCGCTCGAGGTGTCCGGCGGCGCGGCGGTGGCCCTGGTGGGCGAGTCGGGGAGCGGCAAGACGACGCTGCTGGGCGCCTGCCTGGGGCTGCTGCCGCCGGAAATGCGGGTCGCCGGGAGGGTGGACTGGCAAAGGCGCAACCTCCTGGACTGTACGCCCGCAGAGTGGCGCCGTCTGCGCCGGCGCGAGCTGGCGCTGATTCCCCAGGAACCATCGGCGGCACTGGATCCACGTCGCACCGCCGCGGCCCACCTGCGCGAGTGCCTGCCTGGCGGCTCGGTTCCCGCCCGCGTTCAACAGTTATGGGCGCAGGCCGGCCTGGCCGACGCCCCTCACGACTCCTATCCCCACCAGTGGTCCGGCGGCATGCAGCAGCGGCTATTGATCGCGATGGCCCTGGCGCGCAGACCGCAGATGCTGCTGGCCGATGAACCCACCTCGGCGCTGGATCCGCTGCACCAGGCACAATTGCTGGCCTTGATCGCGCACCTGAGCCGCAGCAGCGGTTTTGGCCTGCTCTGGGTCACGCACGATTTGGCGGCGGCGGCGCAAATAGCCGAGCAGGTGGTGGTGCTGCGCGCTGGCAGCGTGGTCGAGCAGGGAACTGTGGCGCGCGTGTTTACCCGCCCGCAATCGGCCTACACCGCTGCGCTGGTGCGGCAACAGCCGGGTTGGAGCCGGACATGACGGCGGCGGCAGCGCCCTCAGCTGTGCTGGAGCTGCGCGGCGTGGGGGCGCGAGCGGGGGGGCGGTGGATTGTGCGCGGCATCTCGCTGCGCCTGGCTGCGGGCGAAACCCTAGCCGTGGTGGGACCATCCGGAGCAGGCAAAACCACCTTGGCGCGCCTGGCCCTGGGCTTGATCCCCGCCGCCGAAGGTGAGGTCTGGGTCGAGGGCCGCCCCTTGGCGCGCCTGAACCGCGCGGAGTTGCGGCGGCTGCGCGCCCGCCTGGGATGGGTCCAGCAGGATCCCCAACGCGCGCTCGATCCACAGCACACCGTGGCGGCTATCGTGTGCGAGGGCCTCGAAATCCAGGGCTACCGGCCCGGATGCCGCCGATGGGGCGCTCGCCGCCAGGCTTGGCGAGCGCGCCAGGCCGCCCCCTGGCTCGAACGCGCCGGCCTCGCGCCCGATCTGGCCGGCCGTTGGCCGCACCAGCTCAGCGGCGGTCAGCGGCAGCGCGTGGCCCTGGCGCGCGCCCTGGCGCCCGGCCCTTGCTTGCTGGTCGCCGACGAGCCGGTGGCCGCCCTCGATGCGGCCACCGGCTCCCAGGTGCTGGCCCAGTTGCTTGCGCTGCAACGCGCCCAAGGCCTCGCCTGCCTGCTGGTCTCCCATCAGTTGCCCCAGGTGGCGGCCTGGGCGCAACGCCTCGCCGTGCTTGCACCCGGCGCCGGAGGCGCACGCATTGTCGAAACCGGTCCCACCGCCGCGGTGCTGGCCGCGCCACAGGCCGAGCTGACGCGCCAACTCCTGGCCGCCTGCCTGCCCTGGCCCCCGGCCGAGTCCGCCCACGCCGTATAATCTCCAGATGACGCCCGATATCCCGCTTGCTACCGGCAAAACTGCGCCGCCCAAACGCACCACATCGCTGAGCCGCCTGTTCAGCGTGTTTGCCTCCCCGGGCGCCACCTTCAACGAACTGTCCGAGGACCCGCACTTCATTCTCTGCTGGTGTGTGGAGATAGTGATCAGCTTCATCTTTGGCGTCACCTTGGTGAACCGCATTGGCGTTTACACCATGGCGCGCACCGCGCTGGCGCAAAGCCCCAACACCCAAGCGTTGTCGGCGGCTCAGTTGCAGACGACGCTGAAGGTGATGGCGGTAGGCATGAAAATCAGCTTCCTGGCCGCCCCGGTGCTGACCATCATCTACATTCTGATCATTGCCGCAATCTTTCTGGGACTGGCGAATTTTCTGCTCGGTTATCAGGCCAATTACAAGCAATCGCTGGCCATGGTCAGCTACGCGTTCCTGGCGATGACACTGTATTCGATCATCGAGTTCATCGTCGTGCTGGCCTCACCCAATCCCACCAGCCTGCAATTCACCAACCTGGTGGGCACCAATATCGGTTTTTACCTCGACAAAAACACCACCTCGAAATTTCTCTACGCGCTGGGCACGCACGTTGACCTATTCGCGATCTGGACCGTAATCCTGCTCGGCGTCGGTCTGGCGAAACTGGGCGGAAAAAAGGGCCGAGTCGGGGCTTCCACCAGCGTGGTGGTGGCGCTGTGGTTGTTGTGCATTCTGATATTTTCAGGCCTTTCAGCGCTGTAGCGCTGGTGCCTGCGCCGGTGGCGGATTTTCGCTTTGAGCTATTATCGGGCTGGACTCGGGGGCCGCGCCGGGGGCGCTTACATACGGCTCACGGCACGGTGGAAACGCCTTGTTTCATGCCCGTGGGCACGCGCGCCACGGTCAAGGGCATCGCGCAGGCGGAGCTGGAGGCGCTGGGGGCGGAAATTATCCTTGCCAATGCCTATCACCTCTACCTCCGCCCCGGTCACGAACGCATTCAGCGCCTGGGCGGGCTACACCGCTTCGCCGCCTGGCCGCATCCCATCCTTACCGACAGCGGCGGATTTCAGATCTTCAGCCTGGGAGTCGGAGGCGGCGGACTGAGCCGCATTCACGAGGAAGGCGCCGAGTTCCGCTCCCACCTCGATGGCAGCCGTCACTTGCTCACGCCCGAGCTGGCGATGGAAATTCAGGCGGCGCTGGGGTCCGACATTCGCATGGCGCTGGACGACTGCACTCCCTGGCCCGCCACCCTCGATCAGGCACGCGCCTCCCTCGATCGCACCCTGCGCTGGTTGGAGCGGAGCCGTCAGGCTTGGCAGCCGCCCGGGGGCGCGGCCTCGGCCGGCGCTCTGTTCGGCATCGTGCAAGGAGGTATGTTCCCCGACTTGCGCCGCGAGGCCGCCGAGCGCGTGAGTGCGCTCGATTTGCCCGGCCATGCGATTGGCGGCGTCTCGGTGGGCGAGCCGCGCGAACTGAGCGAGGCCGCCGTGGCGGCAGCACTGGAGTCGTTGCCCGCCGATAAACCGCGCTACCTCATGGGCGTGGGCACCCCTGCCGAGTTGCGTCGCTACGTGGAATTGGGAGTGGACATGTTCGACTGCGTGCTGCCCACGCGCAATGGCCGCAACGGGGTGGCCTTTACCTCCAGCGGTCCGCTGGTGATCCGCAACTCCCGCTATGCCGACGACCGTGAGCCGCTCGACGCCACTTGCGCCTGCAGCGTATGTTCCCGCTATTCCCGTGCCTATTTACGCCACCTCGCCCAGACCGGCGAAATGCTCGCCGCCATCCTGCTTACCCACCACAATCTCTACCACTACCTTGACAGCATGCGGCAACTTCGTCATGCTATCCAACTTGGGGAGATCCCTGCCTGAAGTAATCTCTAGACCAGGAGCCAGAGTAGCAATTGTTGATCGCGTGGTTGAATGCGGGAATGCCTGCCTCGCTGGCAGCGATGTGGGCGGCGCAGCCGGCCGAGGGCGGCGGCCTCGGCCTAGTGATGATTTTGGCCGTGTTCGCGATTTTTTACTTTCTGCTCATCATGCCCGTGCAGCGGCGCCAGAAAAAAGTCCAGAAAATGCATCGCGAGCTAAAAACCGGCGACCGCGTCGTCACCTCGGGCGGCATTCGCGGCACTATCATTAGCATCAAAGATGACAGTTTGCAGCTCCGGGTTGCTCCCGATCAGATCAAATTGGAGTTTGTGCGCTCCGCCATCGCCCAGGTAATCACTGGCGAACAGAGCGGCAAAACCGCATCACGGTAGCCTCATGAACAAGCGTGTCCTTCTCGGCAAGTCGGTCTTCATCGTGGTGGTCATCGTGATCTGTATCCTGGCCATTACCGGCATTCCCAAAGGGCTGGGTTGGCAGTCCTGGAAAACTTCCATGATCAGCCGCGTTCACCTTGGCCTCGATTTGCAAGGTGGCACCCACCTGATTTTGCAAGTGCATGCCGATGACGCCGTGCGCGCCCAGGATCAGCAGGCCATGCAACGGCTGCGCGAGGATCTTACCGGCAAAGGCATCGCCTTCAGCTCGCTTCTGCAGCCCAATCCCCAAGGCCAGCCTGGCCGGATCGAGATTACCGGCCTCGACGCGAACCGCGTCGGCGACTTCCGTACTGCCGTGCAGAACGATCTCGGCACCGACTATACCCTCGGTCCCGCGGGAACCAACGCTTACTACATGGACATGACCTCGACGGCGCAATCCACCATCAAGAGCCGCGCCCTCACTCAGTCCATCGAAACCATCAAAAACCGCATTGACGCGTTGGGCGTCACCGAGCCCACGGTGCAACAGCACGGCCTCGGGGCATATCAGATTCTGGTGCAGCTGCCGGGCGTGACCGATCCGGCCCGCGTCAAGCAGGTCATGCAGGAGACCGCGCAGTTGCAGTTGCGGCTGGGCCTGGCCGGGCCCTTTTCCAGCGCGGCGGCGGCGCGCGCGCAGTACGGCGGCATTCTGCCGGAAAACGCCGTGATTCTGCCCGGCAAAAATATCGGCGGTGCCGAAAGCAGCGGTGCCGAATACTACGTGGTTACCCGCAGCTCCGCTGTCAGCGGCAGCGATCTGCGGGACGCCGAAGCCGGTGTGGACCAGAACGGCCGCGTGGATGTGAACTTCACCCTCACCACCGCCGCCGGCAAGCGCTTCGGGAATTTCACCGCCGCCCACATCAACCAGCCCCTGGCCATCGTGCTCGACAACCAGGTCCAGGAGTATGCCACCATCCAGCAGCGCATTGACGACAACGGCCAGATCACCGGCAACTTCACCCAGCAGCAAGCCTCTGATCTAGCCCTGATTCTGCGCTCCGGCGCCCTGCCGGCCTCCATTACCTACCTGGAAGACGAAGCCGTGGGTCCTTCCCTCGGGGCCGATTCCATTCGCGAAGGCGTGCTCGCCGCTATTGTCGGCTTCCTGCTGGTAGCCGGTTTCATGTTGATCTACTATCACGGCGCCGGCATCAATGCCGTCGTCGCCCTGGTGCTCAACCTTGTCATTCTGATGGCGTTTATGGCCGTCGCTTCGGCCACCCTCACGCTGCCGGGAATAGCCGGCATCATTTTGACCATCGGCATGGCGGTTGACGCCAACGTGCTCATTTTCGAGCGAATACGCGAGGAGATGCGCCATGGGAAAAGTGTGCCCGCTTCCGTGGACATCGGCTTCCGCCAGGCCTTCATCACCATTTTGGATACTCACGTCACCACCATCGTGAGCGCCATTTTCCTGTTTCTGTTCGGCACCGGCGCGATCAAGGGATTTGCCGTTACCCTGATCGTCGGCCTGCTGGCGAACTTATTTACGGCCGTCTACATTTCGCGCGTGATTTTCGACTACGTACTCTCGCGCCAGCAGGGCATTCGGGGAGCCAAATTGAGCATCGGATAAACCCGCGCTGCCTCGCGGCAGCCTTTGGGAACTTTTCAACCCGGATCGGGGTCAGAAGGTGGTGAGGGCAACCCACCAGCCCGAAGCCGGATTAAGGGCTGGGAATGGAATTTTTTCGCGAAACTGACATTGATTTTTTGGGGTATAAGTGGTACTTCCTCACCGTAACCATGGCCCTGTTTGTGATCGGCATGGTGGCGCTGACTTACTACCGCGGACCGGTTATGGGGACCGATTTCACCGGCGGCACCGAAATGGACGTTAAATTTAGCCAGAACGTGCCCACCGCCAAAATTCGCGTAACACTCGGCGCCGCCAAGCTCGGCCAGATTACCATTGAGCCGGTGGGCGGCAAGAGCTCGGACGAGATACTGATTTCCTCGCCCCTGTCGGCCCTCAATCAGGCTGACCTGGAAAAAAGCAAAAACGACATCCTCGCGGTTCTCTACCAGGTGATGGGCGTGCATACTCAGGGCAAGCAGGATTTGAACAACGTCGGCGTGGCGGCCTTCACCTCATGGCTGATGCAAAGGGACCCCTATGGCTACATGGGTCTCGGTCAGCAGGCGGCGCAAACCCGCTATTCGGCGTTAGCCCAGCAGCTCATCAAGGTGCGCCGCGACCAACAGGACAACGGCCTGCTCCCCAGCTTCCAGGCGCTGGCGGCCGCCCCAGGCAACGCCCAGATCGCCCAGCAGGCCAGCCAGGATTTCTTTCTCGCGCCCTTCACGGTGCGATCCACCAGCATCATCGGTCCGGAGGTCGGCTCGCAGTTGCGCGCGCAGGCGCTGCGGGCGGTGCTGTACTCGCTGATCGCGATGTTGATTTATATTGCATTCCGCTTCGAGTTCATTTATGGTTTGGCGGCAGTGGTAGCCGTATTCCATGATGTGCTGATCACGCTGGGGATGTTCGCGCTGGCGCGGCTGCCCATCGATCTGACCGTGGTGGCGGCATTTTTGACCCTGATCGGCTATTCCATGAACGACACCATCGTGGTGTTTGACCGTGTGCGGGAAAATCTGCCGATCATGCGGCGCGACAAGCTGCCTTTCGTGGTGAACCGCAGCATCAACCAGACGCTGAGCCGGACGGTGCTCACCTCCGGACTCACCTTCCTTTCGGTGCTGTCGCTGCTGGTGCTGGGCGGCCAGGCGCTGCGCGGCTTCAGCTTTTGCATGACCTTTGGCATTTGTGTGGGCACGTATTCATCCATCGCAGTAGCCGCGCCCATGATGGTCGCCTACATTGAATGGCGCAATCGACGTCAGCGCCCCCAGCGGGTCGTGGCCGGGCGCAGCGCGGTGCTGGCTGGCCGGGGCGCTGGGCGCCTGGAAAAAGTGGGGCGCAGCAGTTAGGGGGGATCTCAATGTTTGAACAGAGCATGGTCGAGACTACGCGCAAGATGAGCACCCGCAAGTCGGCGACGATGGTGATCTCGCTGCTCGTGCAGGTGGTGGTGATCGCCATTGTGGCCATCATCCCGCTCATCTATTACAACGTGCTCCCGGCCTCGTCCATGACCGCGTTTCTTAGTGCGCCCCCACCCCCACCGCCACCGCCGCCGCCACCGCCGCCCATGCCTAAAATCGTGGTCCACCGGCTGGTGAGCGTGGTTACGGCCAACAACCAACTGGTCGCCCCGCGCGAAATTCCCACCAAGATTGCCCGTATCATAGATGCCGGGCCGCCACCGCCGGTCACCGCGAACGAGATGTCGGGCCCGCCCAGCGATGTCCTGAGCGGCCTCATCCATACGGGTCCGCCTCCACCTCCCCCGCCCCCGGCTGCGCCGGTAGCGATCGGCGGTGATGTGGTCTCGGCCATGTGCATGTCCTGTCCCGCGCCGCAGTATCCGCCCATCGCCCGCCAGGCGCATATTCAGGGATCGGTCGTGTTGCACGCCATCATCGGCACGGATGGCAGAATCGAATCGCTGCAGGTGATTAGCGGCAATGCCATGCTGGTTGGCGCGGCGCGCAATGCCGTTTTGCAGTGGCGCTACCATCCGCTGACCCTCAACGGCCAGGTGCAGCAGGTGGTGACCACAATAACCGTCAACTTCAACCTCAACGGTGGCTAAAAGGCCACGGGGGGCCAGACCGGGTTTTAGTTCAGCTTCGTTCGACATTCATCTCCAAAGTCCGAAAGGAAATTGACTCTCATGCCTTACGCAATGTTCATGCTGCTGCAAGCCAACGGCGAGATGCAGACTGGTGCTCTGGGACTGTGGCGCTCGATGGGATGGTCGGCGAAGGCCGTCGTTATCGTGCTGTTCATCATGTCCGTGCTTTCCATCGCGGTGTTCGTGGACCGCCTTATCGCCTATGGAAATACCAAGAAGGAATCGCGTTTGTTCGCGCCAAAAGTGGCTGGCGCACTCAAACAGGGCCGTCTGGATGAGGCTATGAAGGTGGCCGAAACCTATAAGAAGAGCCATTTGGCCAAAGTCGTCAGTGCTGGCTTGGGCGAGTTTCAAGCCCACCAGAACAGCACTGAAATCAGCGGAGGAGAAATTGAGGCCTCCCAGCGCGCTCTCGGGCGCTCTCAGGCCATTGAGCATAACGAGCTCAAGCGTGGCTTGGGCATGCTCGCCACCATTGGTGCCACGGCTCCCTTCGTGGGCCTATTCGGCACCGTACTGGGCATTATTCACGCCTTCACCAGCATCAGCGTGGAGAAGACCACCGGCCTGAGCGCGGTCGCCGGCGGTATTTCCGAAGCCCTCGTCACCACCGCCGTGGGACTGTTCGTCGCCATCCCCGCCGTGTGGTTCTACAACTATTTCAGCGGCAAGGTGGATGCGTTCGATATCGAGATGGACAATTCCGGCAGCGAACTGATTGACTACTTCCTGAAGCAAATGGAACGTCAGGGAGCCGGCAAGTAGCCACCCGCCGTCGCGCGCTCGGGGGAACGGAAAGGAGGACGGATCCATGGCCTGGAAACCGAAAGAACAAGCGATGACGGCGGATATCAATGTCACGCCGCTGTGCGACGTGATGTTGGTGTTGCTCATCATCTTCATGGTCATCACGCCCATGATGCAGCACGGTGTCACCGTACAACTGCCGCAGGCACAAAACACGATGATGCTGCCCGATGCCGACAAGGACAACGCCGTGATCGTGGCCATCAGCCACGATGGGCGGGTCTTTCTCGGCAACAATGAAATCGACCCCGGACAGCTTACCACCCAGATTGCGCAGGAAGAAGCCAAGCGGTTGAAGAAAATCGTCTTCATCAAGATCGACAAGGAGGCGCAATTTAAAATTGTCGCCAACGTGGTGGACGACATCCGCTCGGCCGGGGTGGAAAACATCGCGCTGGAAACCCAGAAGGTGGACAGGGTAAAACTGTCACCCGCCTTGCTGGCCGAATAGGGAGGAAATTGTCATGGCCATGTCCGTTGGGGGCAGCAAGGGCGGCCCCGCCAAAGACATCAATATCACCCCGCTGATTGACGTCATGCTGGTGCTGATTATCATTTTCATGGTGATTCAGCCCCTCCATCCCAGCGGACTGCACGCCCTGGTGCCGCAGCCGAATCACTCCAAGCAGCCCAAGACCAGCCAGCGCACCATCGTGGTGCAGGTGCTCGATCACGGGGTGGTGAAGATTAACGATACGCCGGTCACTTGGCAGACGCTCGCCCCGTCGCTGGCGGCTATCTACAAGACGCGCGCGGAGAAAGTGCTGTTCGTCAAGGGCGACAACGATATTCCGTTCGCGCTCATCGCGCATGTGATTGACGTCACCAAGGGCGTGGATCCGTCCATTATGGTGGGCATCCTCACGCCCAAGATGCAAGCCGGCCAATAAGGAGAGCCGGGCTCTCATGAAGAAATCCCAAAACGTTTGGACGTTGCTGCTTGTAGTGGCGATGGCGGGCCTGGCGCTCAGCGCCGCCGGGTGTCAGAAATTGGAGGCTCGCGATCAGCTCAATCGGGGCGTGGCGGCGTTTAACGCGGCCCAATTCAATGCCGCCATAACCAACTTCCAGCAGGCGATCAAGCTGGATCCCACGCTGGTCAACGCCAAACTCTACTTGGCCACCGCCTACCAATCCCAGTTTGTGCCCGGATCGCCCACGCCCGACAATATGCGCTATGCGGACAATGCCCTCAGCGAATACAAGAACGTGCTCGAGCAGGATCCGGCCAATGCGAATGCAGTGGCTGGCATCGCGCGCCTCAACTACGACATGGGCGATCTTGAGGAAGCGCGTCATTACTACGAACGCTCTCTACAGCTTTCGCCCAAGGATCCGACCGCCTATTACACCATCGGCGCGATCGACTACCAGGAGACCCACCCGGCGATTTTGCTCCTGCGCCAGAGCGAGGGCATCACCGATGCCAGCTTGCCGCTCGTCAATAAAAGGTCCAGCCGCAAGGACAAGCAACAGTGCCAGGCGCTGAACGAGCAAGACACGTCCAAACTGGACGACGGCGTGCAGCAGTTGAAAAAAGCCCTGGAGCTGCGTCCCGGCTATGCCGACGCCATGACCTATCTCAACCTGCTGTATCGAGAAAAGGCGGATTTGGCGTGCGGTAACAAACTCGAGCGCGAGGCCAACGTCACCATTGCCAATAATTACGTGAACGAGGCACTTGCCACCCGCAAAGCCCAAGTGGCGGCGGAGAACAAAAAGAACTCTGGAGGCGTGGTCGAGGGTGCGGCCAAGCCCAAAGGCGGCAGCGGCAACGAATAATCGGAACGCCGACGATGCCAGGCCGTTCCTTGCTGGTATGAGGCGGCCCTGCCACCGTCGCCAGCAGGGAGGCTATGTGCTGCTGGTGATCCTGCTGGTGCTGTGCGTTCTGGTGATCACGCTCGCGCGGGCCGTGCCGTCGTGGAGTACGCAGATCCGGCGCGAGCGCGAGGCCCGCGAAATCGACCACGCGCGTCAGTACCGCACGGCAATCTTGCGTTATTACCACACCTACGGGCATTACCCGCCCAGCATCAAAGTTCTGCTGCAGCAGGACGGCCACGGCGTCCGTTACTTGCGGCAGGAATTTGCCGATCCCCTCAACTTGAAGGACGGCGGCAAATTTCAGATCCTGCATTACGGCCAGGCTGTAACCGCCGAAATCGTCGATCAGCCGCCCGCCGCGCTCACTACCGGCAGCAAGCCCGGCACCGTCCCAGGTCTTTCCTCCACGGATGCGGGCCTTTCCGCCGCTTTGCCCACACCCCCAGGACCGACGACGACGGCGGCGTCCCCGGATGGGCTGGCCGGCGTATCGACCGGCCTGAGCAGTGGCAATTCAGCCGGCGGCGGGCCGGTAATCGGGGTGGTCAGCATGAACAAACAGCCCGCGATTCATGCATTCAACGGCTTCGACACACCCAATCACTGGCAGTTCGTCTACAACTACGCCGAAGACCCCAGCCTGCGCGCCGGCGGCGCGGCGGTGCTGCCGGGCGGGCAGCTACCGGCTACATCCGGCGGCGGCAGCGGTGGACCCGGACAAAATTGAGTAATCGAAAAAGCTCTGCCTCTTGCCGCGAATGATGTGGCCCAACAGCAGCACCGTAGCGCGCAGGTGAAAATCGGTTTGGGCGGGCAGCCAGACCCTCGGGGCGAACCGCCGCAGGCTTATCGCGAAGCTCGCCTGATGGATGTCCGCCAATACGCCTAGCCCATAGCGCACCGTGCTGGTGGAATGCAGCGCCAGGCGCACCAGGTGCTCGTCTGCCGCATCCACGTAGACCTCGCCGGCCGAGTGCAGCAACAAGGTTTCCTCGCGGCTGCGGGCATGAACTGCGGGATTGGGCACGGCATCGTAGACCCAGCTGGTGCGGCCATGCCAGACGATGGTGCGCCTGTTGCGGTAGACATAATCGTGGGCCAGCCGGGCAAATGGATAGCTGTGGCCGGCGAACTCCAGTTCGCCCAACGGCGGCGGCGAACGTTTCGCCGCCGCCGCCATCCGCTGGCAGAAACGTGCATGCTCGGCGGCGATTTCACCCGGATTGAGTGCGCGCGAATCGAGGGCGATGGTTTCGTTTACCGGGCGGCCATGAACGTACCAAACCTCGAGCGTGCGGCCATCACGCGTGTTGTCCTTGCGCGTCAACACGTGCTCCCGGTAGCTGTAGCGCGGCAACTTCTGTTGATCTCGCTGGAATGCTGCCACGAGTTGCCGCTCCAGCGCGGGCGTTGGCGCGGGCGGCGTTTGTGCGGCCAGTGTCCCGGCCAGAAGCAACGGCGCAAGCGCCAGGCTAGTGCGATAGCAGCACGGCTTCGGTCGCCTCGGCACCTTCATCTTCGGCGTGCGCGCCGGAGTCAACCGGGCGATAGTAGAGGCTATTGGCATCCAGGAAGACTTCCAGGAACGCCGGCCGCTTGAGCGAACCCTGAATCAGCAGTTCCGACAGCGGATCCTCGATATACCGCTGCAGTGCGCGGCGCAGCGGACGAGCGCCGTAGTTCCGGTCGAGGCAGGTCTTGTCCACAACCCATTTCTTCGCCTCGGCAGTGCAGGTCACGGTCACGTCGCGCTGCGCGAGATGACGGTTTAACTGCTGCACCAGGATCTCGACTACCTGCGTCAGATCGTCCTCGCTGAGCGCGTTGAACAGAATGATCTCGTCCAGCCGGTTGAGGAATTCCGGGTTGAACAGCCGCTTCACTTCTTCCCGCACCATGTC
Source organism: Terriglobales bacterium (assembly GCA_050747745.1). Taxonomy (GTDB): domain Bacteria; phylum Acidobacteriota; class Terriglobia; order Terriglobales; family SCQP01; genus SCQP01. The sequence continues at coordinate 43,450 of JBOGKM010000104.1, read as the reverse complement.
CTCGATATGGCTCATGAGGATCTCCTCGTTCGGGCTCTGGAAGCCGAGATGCATGCGCTTTTCCAGATGACGCGCCCCGAGGTTGGAGGTCATGATTACGATGGTGTTCTTGAAATCCACCGTGTTCCCCAGCCCGTCGGTGAGCTGGCCGTCTTCGAACACCTGCAGCAGCAAGTTGAAAAGATCGGGGTGGGCCTTTTCAATTTCGTCCAGCAGCACCACGCAGTAAGGCGAGCGCTTTACCCGCTCGGTCAACTGCCCGCCTTCCTTGTAGCCGACATAGCCTGGAGGCGAGCCGATCAGTTTCGATACCGAGTGCTTTTCCATGTACTCGGACATGTCGAACCGGATCAGGCTCTTCTCGCTGCCGAATAGGAATGCCGCCAGCGAGCGCGCCACCTCGGTTTTGCCCACTCCCGTCGGACCCAGGAACAGGAACGAACCCACCGGACGATTCGGGTTTTTCAGACCCGCCCGGCTGCGCCGGATGGCGCGCGCCAGCGCAGAAATCGCCTTGTCCTGCGAGATCACACGCTTGTGCAGCTCCTCCTCGATACGCAGCAGCTTCTGCATCTCCTCTTCTTTGACGGCATGTACCGGCACGCCCGTCCAGCGCGCCACCACATCTTCGATGTCCTCGCGCGTCACCACGCCTGCGACGTTCTCGTCGAGCTGGTATTTCTCCCGCAGTTGGCGCAGATTGTCTCGTTCCTTGCGCTCCTCGTCGGAATAAAACCGCGCCTTCTCGAACTCGTGGTTGGCGATGGAAGCGTTCATGCGGTGATTGATGACCTTGAGTTGCTTCTGCACTTCCGCCAGCTCTTGCGGCACGCAGGTCTGGCGCAGCTTCACGCGCGCGCCCGCCTCGTCCAGCAGGTCAATCGCCTTGTCCGGCAGGAAGCGGTCGGGGATGTAGCGGCTGGAGTGGTAAACGGCGTAGCGCAGCGCCTCGTCGGTATAGCTGACCGCGTGGAATTTTTCGTAGCGGTCCTTGATGCCGCTGAGCACCAGCACCGCCTGCTCCTCATCCGGCGGCTGGACTTTGACCGACTGGAAGCGCCGCTCCAACGAGCGGTCCTTTTCGATGCTTTTGCGGTATTCGCCCGGCGTGGTCGCCCCGATGCACTGGATCTCGCCGCGCGAGAGCGTCGGCTTCAGAATGTTGGCCGCATCGAGCGAGCCTTCCGCCGATCCGGCGCCCACCAAGGTATGCAGCTCGTCAATGAAGATGATGATGTTCTGGTTCTCGATCAGCTCCTTCATGATCGTCTTCAGTCGCTCCTCGAACTGCCCGCGGTACTTGGTGCCCGCCACGATGAGCGACAGATCCAGCGCCAGAATGCGCTTTTCCGCCAGAAATGACGGCACTTCGCTGTCGGCGATTTTCTGCGCCAACCCTTCCACGATCGCTGTCTTTCCCACCCCCGGCTCGCCGATCAGCACCGGGTTGTTCTTCGTTCTCCGGCACAAAATCTGAATCACGCGTTCCAACTCGTACTGCCGCCCCACCAGCGGGTCCAGCATTCCGTCCGTGGCCGCTTGGGTGAGATCGCGGCTGAACTCCATGAGCAGCGAGGACTCCTTGGGCCGGTTGCCGGCCCGGTCCTGTGCGGTTCGCGCCAGTTCTTCCCGCACTTGCGCCAGGCGCAGGCCGCGGTTCTGCAATAGCTCGGCCGCAAAGCAGCGCTCTTCCCGCAGGAGCCCCAGCAGCAGATGTTCCGTGCCGATATGCTTGTGGCTTAGCCGCTCGGCTTCTTCGGCGGCATAGTTGAGGATGCGTTTGCACTCGTGGCTGAGCGGCAGGTCCACCGACGTCGATCCCTTTTCCCGCACCACGGTCCGGCTTTCAATTTCCTTGCGGATCGCTTCCAGCGAGGCGTGGCTGCGCAGAAAGCGCGTCGTCAGCGCCTTGTCTTCCCGCAGCAGCCCCAGCAAAAGGTGCTCGCTCTCGATCAGCGGGCTGCCGCACTGGCTCGCTTCATAACGCGCGAAAAAAATGACACGCCGGGCCTTTTCGGTGTAGCGTTCGAACATAAATTTACTCGTTGTGATGAGGCGGCACTGGTTCACGGCGCAGGCAACCCTGGCTTAGCCGCAGCACGCGGTCGCAGCCGGAGGCCTGTTCTTGGTTATGGGTCACGACCAGCGAGGTCAGCCCTTGTTCCTCATGCAGGCGGCGTAGCAGCGCAAACAGCGCCGCCCCTGCCCGCTCGTCCAGGTTGCCGGTAGGCTCATCGGCCATCAGGAAGCTGGGCTCGCCTACCAGAGCCCGAGCCATGGCCACGCGTTGTTGTTCGCCGCCGGACAGCTCCCCGGCGCGATGGCTCGCTCGCTCCCCCACCCCCACCCGCTTCAGCCAGCTTTGGGCCGCCCGCGTCGCCTCTGCTTGCCCTCGCCCCGCAATTAGCAGCGGCATCATGACGTTTTCCTGGGCGGTAAACTCCGGCAACAGGTAGGACTGCTGCCATACGAAGCCAATCTCCCGATTGCGAAACTCCGCCAAGGCGTCCTCTCCCATCCCGGCCAGCGATCTTGAACCAAAGTATACGTCACCGCTCGAAGGCCTGTCCAATCCGCTCAGCACATGCAGCAGGCTGCTTTTGCCGGTTCCGGATTCCCCCACAATCGCCACCATCTCCCCCTTGGCTACTACCAACGACAGATCCTCAAAAACAATCAGTTCCCCCACCCCGGATGGAAACCGCCGTCCCAACCCCTCCGCCCGCAGTGCCACTGCAAGCCTCTCGGGTTTAGATGCCCCATCCAGCGCTTCGACTCGCATACTTCAATTTTAGCGGTGCTCGGCCGCTTCCGCCCCTGCCACGTTAAATACCTTTTCCTGTATGCTGCAAGCGTGAGCTTTCCCGCCTTCGTAGCCTCGCGCTACTTGCGCCCCAGGCGCGGGCGCGGTGTCCTCTCCGTGGTGGCGGCTATTGTGATTCTGGGTTTCGCCGCCGGCGTGGGTGCGCTCATTCTCGCGCTGGCCGTCACCAACGGCTTCCGCGATGCCGTGCAAAGCGAGCTGGTGGGCGCCACCGCGCAAGTCAATCTCCTCCCCCGCATGCCGGTTCCCATCCCCGACTATCCTGCCCTGTTGCCCAGGCTCCGCGCCCTCCCACATGTGGATGCCGTGGCGCCCGAGATCTATACCGCCGGTCTGATCAGCTTCGCCCAGCAGAGCCGCGAAGTGGTGCTCAAGGGCATTATTCCGGCCCAGGAGAACAAAATTGGTAACCTCTTGAAACACTTGGCTGCAGGCAGCTTGTCGCCCCTGGAGCAGGATTCGAAGGGACGCAACCTGGTGGTCGGCAAGGCTCTGGCCGACCAGTTGGGTGTGGCTCCGGGAAACTGGGTGCAGTTGTACGTGCCAAACTGCGAGCTGACGCCCCTGGGCATGGGAGGCTGCAATACGGAATTCCGGGTGGCGGGTGTATTCAGCTCCGGCTACTACGACTTCGACAGCGCCTGGGTGTATACCTCGTTCCGTGCCGCACAAGCCTTACATCCGCAAAATCATGGCGATTGGGCCAGCGACATCGAGTTTCACTTGGACAATATCTACCAGGCCACCGCCGTCGCCAAAGCTGCCGAAGCCGCCGCTGGCCCGGCCTACACGACGACCACCTGGATCTCGCAAAACCGCCCGTTGTTTCAAGCCCTTCAGATGGAGCGGCTGGGAACGCTGATTGTGATCGGGCTTGTGGTCCTGGTGGCGGCCCTGAACGTGCTGATCATGCTCACCATGCTGGTCATGGAGAAACGCAGGGAGATTGCCGTCCTGCTCAGCCTGGGCGCGCGGCGCGGCCAAATTCGGCGCATTTTCGTGTTCCAGGGTTTGTGGATTGCGGCACTGGGCACGGCCGTGGGATTGATCGTAGCCTTTCCGCTCTGCTGGGCGGCGAATCGTTACCAGTGGATCCGCGTCTCCACCCAGGTGTATCCGGTCAGCTACATCCCTTTCCATGCCCATGCCTGGGATGGCTTGATTGTGGCGGCGTTCGCCCTCTTGCTGGCGTGGGTGGCGACGCTCTATCCGTCGCGACGCGCGCTGGCGGTTCTGCCCGCCGAAACCTTGCGCTATGAGTGAGCAACCCGGCTGGCGCGGCGCCGCTTCCCGGCTCGCCGGGCGGGTGGCGCGCGCGCCCGCTTCGCGCTGGCTCATTCCCGTCTATGCCCGGCTGTTCCACACTCAGCCCGCGCAGGCGCTCGCGCCGGAGGGTGGGTTCGCCAGCTTGCAACAGTTTTTCTGCCGCGCGCTGCGACCGGAGCTCCGGCCCATCGCCGGCCGGCCGGAGGTGCTGGTTTCGCCCGCCGATGGCCTTGTCACCGCCTGCGGCCAGGCGGAATTGGGTGAGTTGTTCCAGGCCAAGGGGCATGCCTATTCGCTCGCGGCGCTGCTGGCCGATCCTCACCGTGCTGGGCAATTTGCCGGGGCAAGCTACGCTGCCATTTATCTTGCCCCGGCCGATTACCATCGCGTCCATGCGCCCGCTGCCGGATGCGTGCGTGAGGCCCGTTACGTACCCGGCTCGCGCTTCAGCGTCAGCCCCCGTACCGCCGCGCGTGTGCCCCGCCTGTTCGCCCGCAACGAACGCCTGATCACCTATCTCGGTACGGCTGCTGGCGATCTGGCGCTGGTGATGGTCGGCGCTTGTCTGGTGGGCGGCATCCGCGTGAATTACGACCCTGCGTGGAACGCCGGCCCCGGTCCCCATCTGCCCGATCGCCGCCGCTACCAACCCGGCTATGCTTTCCACCGCGGCCAGGAACTCGGCCGTTTTGAGTTCGGATCCACCGTCATCCTGCTCTGCTCAGCCGCGCTGGAATCACGCTTGTGCATCCGCGCGGGCGCCCGCATCCGCATGGGCGAGCCACTTATGGCTTGCGCAGTCCCGCCCGAAACTGCTCCGGCCCAAGGGTGTTGAGCACATTGCCCGCCTCCAGCCAGCCGCGTCGCGCTGTCACCAGGCCGTGGCTCATGTTGTCCAGCTGCCGTGGGTGGTGCGCGTCGGTCGAGATCACCACGCTCACCCCCTGCTGCCGGCAGCGCCGCGCCTGCTCGCCGTTGAGGTCCAGCCGTTCCGGCGAGGCGTTGATCTCCACCGCCACGCCCCGCTCCCGGCAGGCCGCCAGCACCCGCTCGAAATCGTAGGCGTAAGGCTCGCGCCGCAGCAGCAAGCGCCCGCTGGGATGGCCAACGATATCCAGGTTGGGATTGGCAATCGCCCGCAGCAGCCGCGCGCTGGTTTCCTCCTGGCTCTGATCGAATCGCGAGTGAATGCTGCCGATCACCACGTCCAATTGCGCCAAAACCTCATCGGCCAGGTCGAGCCTGCCATCAGCAAGAATATCCACTTCCACACCCGCAAAAATTCGGAATCCGGGATGGCTTGCCTCAAACTCCCTTTCCGCCGCCCGGATGTGCCCCAAATGCTCCAGCATCCGGGTCTCATCCAGCCCGTTCGCCATCGCCAGCGCCTGGGAATGATCGGTAATGGCGATATAGCGGTAGCCCCGTGCCGCCGCCGCCGCCGCCATTTCCAGAATCGAAGCGCGTCCGTCGCTGGCGGTGGTGTGCATGTGCACGTCGCCCCGGATTTCGCTTGCCTCGATCAGGTGCGGCAAGGCATGCGTGGCCGCGGCTTCCAGCTCACCCGCCGCTTCCCGTAGTTCCGGTGGAATCCAATCCAGCTCCAGCGCCGCGTACACGTCCTCTTCTTCCGCTCCCGCCAGCACCGCGCCATCGCTTTCGCGATACAGCCCGTATTCGTTCAGCTTCGCGCCCTGTTGCTGCGCCCGCGCCCGCAGGGCAATGTTGTGCTGCTGCGATCCCGTGAAGTACTGCCAGGCGGCTCCGAAACTGGAGAGAGGGAGCAGCCGCAGGTCCACTTGCAGGCCGTCGTGCAGCCTGATCGAGACCTTGTTCCCGCCCTGGACCAGGATTTCTTCCAGCCTCGGCGCCCTCAGGAATCGCTCGATCACGGGCCCAGCTGCGGCGGGAAATCCCTCCCCGGCCGCCAGCAGATCCAGGTCCCCCACCGTATCCCGGCCCCGCCGCCACGAGCCTGCCGCCGCCCATCGCTCCACGCCGGGCGCTTTTTCCACCAGCGGGCGCAGCAGCTCCAGACTTTCTTCGATCTGATCCCGCCGGAAGCGTCCGCTCATCTGCCGTCGGCTGGCGATGCCACGCAGGATTTTCTGCTCCGCCTTCGCCCCCATCCGCGGTAGCTCGCGCAGTTTGCCCTCCCGCCCAAGCGCTTCCACTTCGTCCAGCGTTCCCGCCCCGTAACACTGCCAGATCAGCGCCACCGTCTTCGGTCCCAGTCCCGAAACCTGCAACAGCTCCAGCATGCCTGGCCGGAACCGCTCCAGCAGCTCACGATGCAGTTTCATCTCTCCGCTGCTGACTAGTTCCACTATGTGGCCGGCCATGGTCTTCCCCACGCCCGCCAGCCCCAGCAGTCGCTTCGGTTCGGCGCACATGCCCGACAGCGGCTCCGCGCAACTGTCCACCGCGTCCGCCACCCGCCGGTAGCTGCGAATGCGAAAACTGTCCTCGCCGGCTACTTCCAGCAGATCCGCCGTCTGCCGCAAAGTTCGTGCAATATCTCGATTTTCCATGGCATCCTAAATAGACCAGTTCACCCAGCCCCATATTCCGTTGTATGATTATGCTTGCACGGGAGAGTAGTGTGCCTGACGATCTGACCCAGGACGTGATCGCTGTGATCGCTCGCGAGCAGCGCATGCCCGCCGAGTCGATTTCGCCTGATGCCACTTTCGAAGAACTCAAGATCGACTCCCTCGACGGTGTCAACATCGTCTTTGCCCTGGAAGAGAAGTACAACCTCACCATTCCCGATGAGGTGGCGCGTGAAATGAAGAGTGTGCGCCAGGTGGTCGAGGCGTTGCGCCATCAACTCGGCGCTGCCTCGCCCTCGCCTGCCTGACGCCCGCGCCCGCATGGATTCCAGCATCGTCATTACTGGCTTGGCGCTTCTGTCCGCGTCCGGATGCGACGCTGAGGTCTTCTGGAACAACCTCGCCGCCGGCCGCAGCGCTCTGGGGCCGCTCACGCGTGTGCCTACCGCTAAATTGGCTACGCGGGTCGCTGGCGAAATTCGCGATTTCGATCCCGCGGCGCAGTTCGGCAAGGATGGCGACCTGCTCGACCGCTTTGCGCAGATGGGTGTCATTTGCGCCCAGCGCGCCCTCGCCGATGCCGGCCTGCCCTTGCGCTCCCAGGATGGCTGGCCCTGGCCGGCCGACCGCGTCTCAGTGCTCACCGGCACCGGCATGGGCGGCATCTGCACCCAGGATCTTGGTTTCCGCACCATCTACGGCGAAGGCGCCGCGCGGGTGCATCCCTTTCTGATTCCGCGCACCATGTACAGCGCCGCTACTTCGCAAATCAGCATGACCACCGGCGCGCGCGGACCCAGTTTCACCATTTCCACCGCCTGCTCGTCCGCCACCCATGCCCTGGGTGAGGCCTGGCGACTGCTGCGTGCCGGCGCTTGCGACATGGTCCTAGCCGGCGGCAGCGATGCGCCGCTCACCTTCGGTGTCATCAAGGCCTGGGAGGCGATGCGGGTGCTCGCTGCCGCCGGCGAGGATCCCAGCCGCGCCTGCCGCCCCTTCAGCAGGGACCGCACTGGCCTGGTGCTCGCCGAAGGCGCCGCCATGTTCGTGCTGGAACGCGCGCACGCGGCGCGCCTGCGCGGGGCGCGCATTCACGCCGAGCTGGCCGGCTACGGCGCTTCCGCCGATGCCGGCCACATCACCCAGCCCTCCCTGGAGGGCGCCGCCGGTGCCATGCGCGAAGCGCTGCGCACCGCTGGCCTCGCTCCTGCGGATGTGGATTACATCAACGCCCACGGCACCGGGACCAAACTCAACGACTCCACCGAAATCGCCGCCATTAAAGCCGTGTTCGGCCCCGCCGCTCCCCGCCTCTCCATCAGCTCCACCAAGTCCATGCACGGCCACGCCATGGGCGCCAGCGGTGCCATCGAGCTGGCGGCCACTATTTTGGCGCTGCATCATCAGACCGCACCCCCCACGGCTAACTTCACCGAACCCGATCCCGACTGCGATCTCGACGTCACTCCCAATCGCGCCCGCCCCCGCACCCTGCGCGCGGCGCTTTCCAACTCATTTGCCTTCGGCGGATTGAACGCCGTCCTCGCTCTCCGCGCCGTTTGAGCGCGACAGCAGCTTCTCGGCGGCCTCCAAATCTTCCCGCGTGTCAATGCCCACCGTATTGAACGGCGTTTCCGCCATGGCGATGGCTACGCCGTGGTGTAGAAATCGCAGTTGCTCCAGCCCTTCCGCCTGCTCGAGCGGTGCCGGCGGCCAGGCATGGAACGCTTGCAGTGCCGCACGCGAGTAGGCGTAGTAGCCCAGGTGTTTGCAATATTGCGGTTGCCCACGGCGCGGGAACGGAATCGCCGCCCGCGAAAAATACAGCGCCCGCATCTCTTCGTCCATCACCACCTTGCACGCGCTCGCCCACTCCGCTTCCGCGGCCGTGATCGGCGTGTACAGCGAGGCCACCTCCGTTTCCGGCCGCGCGAACAGCGCTTCCAGCATCCTCTCCAGCATTTCCGGCCGCACCATGGGCTCATCGCCCTGCACGTTGACCACCGCCGTTGCGCCCAGCGCTTCGGCCACCTCCCAAACCCGGTCGGTACCGGATGGGTGGGCGTGGCTGGTCAGCCGCACGGAAATCGCTCGCGCCTCGCAAAAGCTCACTATCTCGGCGCTATCGGTGGCCACGACCACCCGGCGCAGCGTCCGGCACGCCACTGTCCCCTCATAAACCCGCTCGATCATTGCCACCCCCGCAATGGGCAGCAGTGGCTTGCCCGGCAGACGGGTCGAGGCCATGCGGGCCGGAATTACCCCCAGCACGTCAGTTGTGAATTGCACGTTCCCAGACTAATGTTGCTGCTCCATTTTCGCCAGTACTGCCAAGTCTCGCCGTGCCTCCGACCGCGCCGCCGCCAGCTCCTTCGTTTTGGGTGCCTGCTTTAAGAACAACTGGAACTGCCAGCTGGATTCCTGCAGTTGATGCACGTGGTACGCCGCCAAAGCGGCCAAAAAATGTATCGAGGCTGGTGGTGCCGGCTGGCATTGCACCGCCTTGTCCGCCAGCGTCTCCGCCTGGGCGTATTTATGTTCCTTCATCTCCAGCACCGCCATCTCGTAGTAGGTCGGCCACCGCACCGGCTCGATTTGCAGCGCGCGCCGAAGATAAATGCCGGAAAGGGCCAATTGCCCCGTGGTCGAATACAGCTTCCCCAGCTCGGTCAGCGCCAGCCCGTCGTGCGGATCGTGCGCCACCGCGGTGGCAAAATCCGCACGCGCCGAATTGTAATTGTGTTGCGTGAAGCTCAGCACTCCCCGTAACAGATACGCTTTGCCCCAATCCGGCGCCATCCGGATGGCGTCATTGACCAGCTTCCACGCCCGTGCAAAGTTCGACTTCTTGATCGCCTTTGTCGCACTGGCAAGCTTGGCTTTCGCCTTGTCGGGTGCTTCCAGATCGTTGAGCGAAACCGTATCGCCCGCTCCCGCTGCCCCCCGCGGCGGCATCGTGCCCGGAACCCGGATCACGATCCGCTGCAGCGAATTGCCGGACACCATCACCTGCTCGGTTCCGCGGAGGCTGGACATGGTCGCCTCGTACGGTCCGGGCGTGGTCACCACGAACATGAATCTCCCTAGCCCGTCGCTCAGTTGTGAACCTACGGGCGTGCCCGACATGGTCCAAAGCTGGACCATGATCTCCGGAACGGGATCCCCGTTAGCATCCACTACCGATCCTCGGATCATCGTTGGCGGCCGAATTTGCGCTGCAAGCGGAAAAAGAATAGAAACGAGGCTCGAAAGTACCAGGCCAACCAGAAAAATTCGAAGCCGCATGCTACCGCCGTTCTGGAATCTGGAATCGCCCCCGACGGGCTTACCATTTTCCAGATGCAGGCGTCAGAGCGGCAGCTGAGCAGGGCTGGAGGGCTATTGCGGCTGGAAGTAACCGGCAATCAGCTTGGACAGGATGCGCAGATTGCCTTCCGCGCCCGCGCGGAATCCGGCTTCTTCAACGCCTTTTGTGCGCCTGCCAGCTCTGTTTTGGCCTTGGGCGAAGCCTGCTACTGGTTCGAACTGTGCGCGCACGTAGGTCGCAAACAGAGCCGATGCTACGGACGCGATGACAAGGGCACAGAACCACACAAGCCCTCATCCGCGAGTGTAGCGCCGCCACGCGCCGCCGATTCCAAATATTCCTCCAGCTCCCGCGCACGCTGTTGGCAGGTGTGCTGCGCCAGCACCTTTTGTTGTGCCGCCAAGCCAACGCGGGCCGCTTTCTGCGCCGAGCATCCGGTCAGATACGCCGTCATGTCCTGGGTGCTATGGGCCAGCAGAATTTCACTGCCGGGCAGGAAAAACTCCCCTAATCCCGGCCAGGGGTCGGAAACGATCGGTGTGGCCGCTGCCGCCGCTTCGAACAGGCGTACCGAAGGCGAGTAGCCGGCCTCCACCATCGCTTGCCGTGTCAGATTCAGCGTGAAGCGCGAATTCGCGTAAAAGCCGGGATGACGATCCGGTGGCAGGTGCGGCGTATACCCCACGTTGCCCGGCCACTGCCGCGCCTCGGGAAACATCGAACCGGCGATCTCGAACCGCTGTCGCTCCAGTTGCGCCGCCGGCCGCAGGAGCAGGCGCTCCAGTTTTTGCTGGCGGTCGGGCGCGTACGTGCCCAGAAAGCTCAGCGCCCACGGCGGCTCCGCCGCCCTGCGCGCCTTCCGGTACGCGTTTTCATCGCACGCGCAATATAACGGTCGCACCAGTCGTGCTCCCCACTCCCGCCGGACTTCCTCCAGCACCGGCCCTCCCGTAAAGCTTAAATACAAGTCCAGCTCTGGAATTTGCTCCCTCCGCAGGTAGCCGCACTTTCCCGCCCGTAGTGCTGCCAGCGTTATCGGCGTGTCAATGTCATAGAAGCAAAGCAGCGGCCCCTGCCGCCCCAACAGCTCATCCAGCAGCGGTATGGCATCCGGAAAGTAGCTGCCCACCAGGACCGCGTCTGCCTCGCGCGCCGCCGCCAGCGCGCCCTCGCGTACTTCCACCCAGCTCCGATAGAGCGTGAGTTCTGCCTGCGGCGGCACCGCCAAATCCCGGTGGCGCGCATACCAGTCCACATCCTTTTCGAAAAAACGCACCCGATGTCCGCGCTGGCGCAATCCTTTCAGCAGCCCGCGGTAGGTCGTGGCATGTCCATTGCCCCAGGAGGAACTCAGCGACAGGCCGAAAAACACCAGCCGTTGCCTCACCCTTCCCCTCCCGCCGTTTGCTGCCGTACCGTCGCCGCCTGCAGCAGCTCGTGTACCCGGCGCGCGCGCCGTGCGTAGGTATGCTCCGCCAGTGCTCGCTCGCGCGCCCGGCGCCCCATCGCTGTGGCTTCCTCCCAGCTCATCTGCCGCAGTTGTTTGGCAATTTCCTCTGGCCCTGGCGTCAGTAGTATTTCTTTGCCCGGTTCAAAAAACAGCGACATCCCTGGCCAGGTGTCGCTGATGATCGCCGCTCCCGCCCCGGCAGCCTCGAAAATGCGCGTCGGCGGAGAAAATCCCGCCTTCGCCATCGAGTCCCGGTTCAGGTTGAGCACCAATCGCGCCGAGGCGTTGAGCGCGTTGTGCTCGCCCGGCGGCACGTAGCCGCACGCGCGAACATTCGGCGGCAGACCTGCCTCGCCCGCCCGCCAGCCTTCTCCGGCGAGCAGAAACTGCGCCTCGGGACAGCTCTCGGCTGCCTGCAAGAAAAAATGCCGCACGCGCCGCTCTCGGTCCGGCAGACGATGCCCCAGAAACGTCAGGTCGGCAGCCCATTGCGCCTGCGCCGCAACCGGAAAATGTGTGTCCGGATCCAGTCCGTTGTAGATGGGATAACACGCCCGCGCTCCCAGTCGCACATAACGCCGCACCACTTCCGGCCCCCCGCCGTAGGTCAACACCAGGTCGAACTGCGGCAGTAGTCCGCGCAGCGTATGCTGCGGCCGTGCTTCCATTTCCATCAGTGTTGCCGGTGCGTCTACGTCCCAAAACACCACTCGCGGCCTTGCTCCCGCCGGCGCGCTGGCCGCTGCTTCCAGCACCGCCGTTTCCAGATATTCATCCTCCGCTCCCACACCGCTGTGTTTTACGATCAGGTCGCTGTGGCGCGCCCCTTCCAATAGCTGGTCGAGCTCGCTGCGGTTGCGATAAATCGGGCAATCCGCATAGGGAGGATTGTGCGGCCAGTCGCGATGCTGCTGGCGCTGATAGATATCCGGTTCTGCGAACGTAATCCGATAGCCGAGTGCGTGTAGGTTTTTGTAGATCCCTCGGTAGTAGGTTGCCGCACCGTTCCAAAACGCTGAGGTCAGGCTCGAACCAAATGCGTAGATCCGCAAACCCGACGCGGCGGGGATTAATTCAGATCGCGACAGATCGCCTCCAGACTTTCAGCACGCTGCTCGCAGCTGTGCCGGGCGGCAATGCTGGCGGCAGCGTGAGTTCCCAACCGTTTTCGTTGCTTTCCGTCCCGCAGAAGTTGCACCAGCAGCCAAGTCATTTCCCGCCCGTTCTGCGCCTTCCAGTAGTCCTCTCCTTCCGCAAACAGCCCTTCCGAATCCGTCCACGGCGCCGACAGCAGCGCACACCCGCAAGCCATCGCCTCGAACATTCGGATCGTCGGAATCCCCGCCAGCCCGCCCGCATATGGCCCCCGCGGTACGTGCACCGTAACCGCCGCCCGTCCATAGGCAGCCGGCGCCTCCAGATTCGGTAAATAACCCCCGTAGCCAGCCTGCAGCTGGCGCAGCCGCGCCAGCGCCCTTTCCGGGTAACGTACCCCGTAGGTCTGCAAGCGTGCGGCCGCGTTCTCCACCGGCTGCAGCAAGAACTCCTCCAGCGCCGCGTCGCGTTCGCCGTCACCCCAATTCCCGATCCACACCACCCCATCTGCTCCCGCAACTGCTGCGCCCGGATGAAACTGCAGTAGGTCCGCCGCCTCGTGCAGAGTGTAGCTGTGCCGCACCCTTCCGGTGCGCTCGTACATCTGGCGCAAACTCTCCCCGAAGGCAAGCACACCGTCCAACTGGCCCAGCGGCAATTGCCTCAACCAGCAGCCATCGCTCACCGCGCGATGGTGGGTGTCGTGCAGCAGCAGACGAAACCCCCAACGCCGCCGTTGCTGTGTCAGCCATTCCAACAGTTGCCGCTCGTGCCACTCATGCATCAAAACGACTTCGGCGTTCCGCAGCTCCTCCTCCCAGCTCTCCACCACCGGCCACCGGTTCAGGGGCGTCCTCCTTGGGCCCCGCGCGCCCGGCCCGAACAGCCGGATATCCAGCTCGGGATACGCCGCCGACATCTGGGCGATGGCGGCGCTGCCGCCCGCCTCCGCACACAAATGGCTCAGCGACCATCCGCCCGATGGCTCCGGCATCGGCTCATACACCCGCACCTCGTGTCCGCGTTGCACCAGCGCCCTCGCCAATCCGCGCAGAAAATGGGCGTTGCCGTGATTCCAATCCGAAATCCACGAATGCGCAAAATAGCGAAACTGCATCGCCTTATAGCAAACTGCGGTACGCGCTTTCGTACGCCTGCACCATCCGTGCCTGGCTGTAGCGCTGCCGCGCGTGCCGCCGCGCTGCTTGCCCCCGTTCGGCCGCCCATTCCGGCTCTGCCGCCGCACGCCGCAGCCACTCCACCAGCTCCTCCACCGTCCGATAAAAGCACGCCGCGCCTTCCCACAGCTCCCGCCACGGGCCAATATCGTTGAGCACCAGCGCGCAGCCGGATAGCGCCGCTTCCAGCGGCGCCAACCCGAACGGCTCATACAGGCTGGTGCCAATGTAAACCCGCGCCCGCGCCATCCACTGCCGCAGTTCCGTCTCACCCATCGGACCTAGCACGCGCACTCCCCGCGGCGCCGCCGTTGCCTCCGCTCGCAACGGATGCCGCAACTCCCCCGCCATCGCCAGCTCCATGCCCGTTTCCTCGCTGATCCGCGCCAGCACCCCCACTTGCTTGCCCGCATCCCACAGCCGCCCCACCGTCAGCGCCAGCGCTTGTTTGCTCTCACAGGCGAACCCGGCCGCATCCCGCCCGTTGGCGATCACCCTCACCTTCCGAGGCGTGGAAAAACTTGTCCGCATATCCTGCCGCGCGCTCTGCGACGGCGTTACCACTGCCCCCGCGCTCGCCAGCGCGTCGCGCGCCAGCCCTGCGTACCAGCGCTGGTAGGCATTGTCGGGTGGCGCGCACCCGCGCACGTGTCGCCACCAGCTCACCACGTCACTGTGCACGCTCAGCAGGGTTGGCACCTGCCCCACCGCCCCGGCATAGGCGAAATGATTGCTATGCAGCAGTTCAGGACGCCACTGCCGCGCCAGAGCCGCCAGAAATGCCCGCCCGTTCTGCGCCTCCGCCGCCACCTCCCCCGCTTCGCCATTGCGATCCATCCACTCCAGCCGGAACGGCGCCCACAGCCGGTGCAGCCCCGGCGTGAACGCCGGCCGTGTTGGCGAAAATACCGCCGTCAGAACCTGATGCCCCCGCGCCACTAGCGCCCTTGCCAGTTCGTCGGCAAACACTCCCACTCCGCCAGCCGCATCGGCGGTCATCAGGATGCGCATACCTCAGCCAGTAAGGCCAAATGTCCGCAGCTCCGCTGTGGCCCTTTCCTGCGTCAGTGCCGCCGGATGGCGCTGCTGTCCCAGCCAGCTGGCCAGCTCCCGCATCCCCGTCAGCAAACCTATCTGCGGCCGATAGCCCAGCTCCGCCTCCGCCGCCCGGATATCGGCAATGCAGTGGCGCGCGTCGCCCAGTCGGAATTGTCCCGTGATGCGCGGCTCCAGCGGCGACGCCAGCGCCCGTGCCAGTTGCCGCGCCAACTCCAGGATGGTGATCGCCCGCCCGCTCGCCACGTTGTACGGCCCGCTCCCCGCCAGTTCCCGTTCCAGCGCCAGTTCACACGCCGCCGTCACGTCATGCACGCTCACCAGGTCGCGCATCTGCCGCCCGTCCTCGAACACCTGCGGCGCCCGTCCCGCCAATAGTTCTGCCGCGAACACCGCCGCCACTCCCGTATACGGATTCGACAGCGCCTGCTGCGGTCCATACGTGTTGAAGAACCGCAGCACCACCGTGGGTACGTGATAGGTCCGCCCGAACAGCAGGCACATCTGTTCCTGCATGTACTTGGTCAGCGCGTACATCGATCCCAGCTGTGGCGTTTTGCCTTCATCCGTGGGCAGCGGCGCCAGACCCGTCCCGCAATACTGGCAGCGCACCTCCCATTCCTGCCTCTGTAATTGCTCCAGCTCGCGTCCCGGCCGGGTCTGCCGCTGCCGGCACGCCGGACAGCGGTAGCGTCCTTCCCCGTATACCGACATCGAACCCGCCAGCAGCAGCCGCCCCAGTCCCGATCCGGGCTGCCGCTGCCGTCCCAGCATCGCTTCCAGCAGCACCGCCGTCCCTTGCACGTTGGTGCGGTGGTAGCGCGCAATCTGGTACATCGACTGCCCCACCCCCACCACCGCGGCGAAATGGACCACGGTGGACACATCCTGCAGCGCCCGTGCCACCGCCACCGCATCGCATACATCCCCAATCTGCAACTCCGCCTCCGCCGGCAAATAGCCTGGTTCCCCTCCCGGATGCACCTGCGCATCCAGGCTGTCCAGCAGCCTTACCCGGTATCCCGCTCCCAGCAGCCGCCGCGCCAGGTGCGCGCCCAGAAATCCTGCACCGCCTGTGATCAGGACCAGCTCTGCTTGTCCGTTGTTCCCCATCAGGCCGCCTCGCGCACGGCGCCCGCCAGCGACGGCGAGGCCGTGCTCCTCTCCTGTCCATACCGCCGCGCCACCCATCCCGCAAAATGCGCAAATTCTCCCAACCCGGCCTCCTGCGGCGGGGAGGCGTAATGCGCTTCTTCGCCCAAATGCGCCGGCGTATAACACAGCGTCAGCGTCACCTCGAACTCCCTCAGCGCCTCCATTTGCCGGTCGAACCACGCTACCGCTCCCGGCCGGTACCAGTCCGCCCAGCTTAGCCCGGTGCGGATGTAGCGCACCCCCAGCCGCCGAAACCACCCCACCGCCGCTTCCAGCCGCGGGTCTTGGAAGTGAAACCATTGGCACAGTCCCAGTCCGGCCGGAAACGCCTCCAGCGCCGGTTTCGGTCTCCCGTCGGCGCGCACCAGCCCCATGTAGTAATGGCGGTAGTATGCCGATCCTTCACTTTCCCGGTGCCGCGTCGTCGCTTCCCAGTTCGGCGGCAGGTCGAATAGGCTGTACCAATGCAGCCGCTCCACCCGACCCTGCAGCAGCTTCGCCGTGGTCAATAGTCCGAACACCTGTATCTCTTCCGCCCCAAACGACGACGCCCCCGCCTCGCTGACCCACACCGGATGCTCCGTTACCGCCTCGATTTCCCTGATCTTCGACGGCCAGTCGTGTATCGACCAGTGATTCCAGTCCAGCGGAAACCCGTGTACCGATACCCGGTCCACCGCCGCCAGCACCCCGTAGCTGTCCAGCAGCCGTAAAAAATTCGCATCAATCGGTGATATCCCGCCCAGCACCAGCTTCAATTCCGGCTGCGCCCGCCGCACCGCCTGCGCCGCTCCCACGATCATGGTGCCGAAGCGCCGCCATTCGGGATCCAGGTCGAAATTCCAGTGCGAGAGGTTATTCGGCTCGTTCCACAGCATCAACGCTTCCAGCAATGCTCTGCGTCCTCGCCCTCAATGGATGACAGCCACTTTCCCTCGGGTTTGCTGGCGCAAGTCGGCTTAGGGCTTCTTGCATCCGTATCGCGGACGTATACTGGTCGAAGGGCACTGCTGACATGTCAATTTCTGGCACTCTCACTTCCGCCCCGTCGCGCGCTGCGGCCTCAGGCATCCTGCTCAACGATTTCAGCCTCCAGGTCGCCACCGTCAACGGCAGCGGCAGCCAGTCTTCCAACCTGGTCCTACTGCGCACCCTGTTTCAAATGGGCATCCCCATCTCCGGCAAGAATCTGTTCCCCTCCAACATCGCCGGTCTTCCCACCTGGTACACCATCCGCGCCAGTAAACACGGCTACGTCGCCCGCAAAAAAGAAATTGACTTTCTCGTCGCCCTCAACCCAGAGACCGCTCGCGAGGATGTACTCGCCCTCGCCTCCGGTGCCAGCGTCCTGTTCGACGAGCCGCTTAAGGTGGACCAGCTCCGTTCCGATCTGACCTTCTACTCGCTTCCCTTTGACAAACTCGTGACCCCGGTCTGTCCCCAGGCCAAACTGCGCAAGCTGGTGCGCAACATGCTCTACGTCGGCGCCGTCGCCCACTTGGTCGGCATGGAGATGCCTGAGGTCCGCCGCGCCCTCGATCGCCAGTTTGCCAAAAAGAAAAAGGCTGCCGAACTCAACTGGGGCGCCATCCAGGCAGGTTTCGACTTCGCCCAAGCTCATTTCCCTCAGCCCGATCGCTGCCACCTCGAACGCATGCATGCCACTCAGGGCAAAATTGTCATCGAAGGCAACGCCGCCGCCGCCCTCGGCTGCCTGTTTGCCGGAGTCACCCTGCTCGCTTGGTATCCCATCACCCCCTCTAGCTCGCTGTGCGAGTTCCTGATTGAATATCTCAAAAAGTACCGCCGCTCCCCCGACGGCAAAGCCACCTTCGCCGCTGTCCAGGCCGAAGACGAGCTCGCCGCCTGCGGCATGGTCCTCGGCGCCGGCTGGATGGGCGCCCGCGCCATGACTTCCACTTCCGGCCCCGGCATCAGCCTGATGAGTGAGTTCGTCGGCCTCGGCTATTACGCCGAAATCCCCGGCGTCATCTTCGATATTCAGCGCGTCGGCCCCTCCACCGGCCTACCCACCCGCACTGCTCAGGGCGATGTCGCCTTTGCCGCTTGGCTCAGCCACGGCGATACCCGCCACATCATGCTCCTGCCCGGCAACGTCGAGGAGTGCTACCAACTCAGCCTCGTCGCCTTTGACCTCACCGAGCGCTTCCAAACCCCGGTCTTCGTCCTTTCCGATCTCGACCTCGCCATGAATCACTGGATGGCCGATCCGTTCCCCTATCCCGGTGCTCCCTGGGATCGCGGCAAACTCCTCACCGCCGCCGACCTCAACCGCCTCCACGGCGACTGGGGCCGTTACCGCGACGTCGATGGCGACGGTATCGCTTATCGCACTCTCCCCGGCACCGACCACCCCCTGGCTTCCTTCTTCACCCGCGGCAGCGGTCACAATGCCCAGGCCAAATACAGCGAAAATCCTGACGATTACGTCCACAACCTCGACCGCCTGCGCCGCAAATGGGAAGGCGCCCGCGAGCTGGTTCCCGCCCCCGTCCTCGAGCGCGATGGCTGCGACGGCATCGGCCTCGTCGCCTACGGCAGCTCCCATCCCGCCGTGATGGAAGCACTCGATCAGTTGCGGGACGAATACCGCCTGCAGCCCTCCTATCTCCGCCTGCGCGCCTATCCGTTCGCCGGCGCCGTGGCCGGCTTTGTCCGTCGCCATCGCCGCGTCTACGTCGTGGATCAGAATCGCGACGGCCAGATGCACGATCTCCTGCTGACCGATCTGGGCGCCGAGCTCGGCCTGCGCCTGCGCTCCATCCGCCACTACAATGGCTTGCCCCTGGATGCCCGCTCCCTCACCGACGCCTTCCGCCTCCAGGAAGAAGCCGAAAAGGACTGACCGCCATGGCAGCTACCACCACCCCGCCGCCCGCTGCTCCCAAGCTCAATCGCCTCGGCCTTCCTCAGTCCGACTATCGCGGTTCGAAAACCACCCTCTGCGCCGGCTGCGGCCACAACGCCATCAGCGAACGCATTCTGGACGCCTGCTTCGAAATGGGCGTGGACCCGGTCCGCTTCCTCAAGCTCAGCGGTATCGGCTGCTCCAGCAAAAGTCCCGCCTACTTCGTCGGCCGCTCCTTCGGCTTCAACGCCGTCCACGGCCGTATGCCGAGCGTCGCCACTGGCGCCGTGCTCGCGAACCGTGACTTTCTCGCCCTCGGCGTCAGCGGCGATGGCGACACCGCCTCCATCGGCATTGGCCAGTTTATCCATCTCATGCGCCGCAACCTCCCGCTCATCTACATCATCGAGGACAACGGCGTCTACGGCCTCACCAAAGGCCAGTTCTCCGCCACCGCCGATCTGGGCGCGGTGCAAAAAAGCGGCGTCATCAACGATCTGCCCGCCCTCGACACCTGTGCTTTGGCCATCCTCAGCGGCGCCACCTTCGTCGCCCGCTCCTTTTCCGGCGATAAAAAACAGTTGCTCGCCATCCTCAAAGCCGCCCTCGCCCATCGCGGTACCGTCATGCTGGACGTCATTTCTCCCTGCGTCACCTTCAACGATCACGAAGGCTCGACCAAGAGTTACAAATACGTCCTCGACCACGAGGAAGCCTTGCAGGAGCTCAGCTTCGTCCCCGCCTTCGACGACATCACCGTGGACTACGATCCTGGGACCACTCTGGATGTCGCCATGCACGACGGCTCCCACCTGCGCCTGCGTAAACTTGCCCACGATTTTGATCCCGGCGATGCCCAGCAGGCTCTGCGCGTGCTCGGCGAAGCCCACCACAATGAGGAAGTCCTCACCGGCGTCTTCTACCTCAACACCCAAAAGCCCGACTTCGTCTCCCAGCTCGATCTGGTGGACCAGCCCTTGGCGTTCCTCCCGCTCGATCAGGTCCGCCCGCCCCGATCCGTCCTAGACGAAGTCATGGCCAGCCTTGCCTGACTCCCGCCGCCTCGTCCTGGCCTGCGTGCTGCTGACCGCTCTGGCCGCCGCGCAAACCGCCGCGACCGGCGCCCTCGCCGGCTCCGTCACCGATCCGTCCGGCGCGCTCGTTCCCGGCGCTCAGGTCCGGGCCATCAGCCTCGCCAGCGGTGCCGTCCGCCTCACTCAGTCCAGCGCCCACGGCGCCTTCCTCCTGTCCCTGCTTCCGCCTGGCGCCTACGTCCTCACCGTCTCCCATGCCGGCTTCGCCACCTCCTCCTACCCGAATCTTCAGGTCCATGTCGCCGCAACCATCATCCGCAACGTCCGCTTGCGTCTCGGCCCCGTCTCCCAGAAGGTGACCGTTGCCTCCGCCGCCAGCCCGCTGCAGACCGTCTCCAGCTCCCTCGGCCGCATCACCGATGAGCGCCTGATCGCCAGCCTGCCGCTGGTAAGCCGCAACTATACCCAGATCCTCGGCTTATCCCCCGGCGTCTCCGGCGCGATCAATAACGCCTCGGCTCTCGGCCGCGGTACCACCAGCCAGTCCGCCGCCACCGGCGGTTATTCCGTCTCCGGCGCTTCCACCACCGACAACAACACCCAGATGAACGGCATCGGCGTCAACGATCTCATGGGCGCCGGCTATATGAGCGGCGGCGTGCCTGTCCCCAACCCCGATTCCATCCAGGAGTTCAAGGTCCAGACCGCCCTCTACAATGCCGCCTACGGTCGTAACGCCGGCGCCAATGTCGATCTCGTCACCAAATCCGGTACCAACGCCTTCCATGGCGATGCCTGGGAATATCTCCGCAATTCCTCCCTCAACGCCAATGACTTCTTTCTCAATGCCAGCGGCCAGCCCCGCGGCGTTCTCGACCAGAACCAGTTCGGTTTTACCCTGGGCGGGCCGATCCGCAGGAACAAACTCTTCTTCTTCGGCTCCTATCAGGGAACCCGCCAGAAGGATGGCCTTACCTCCGGCTGCCTGACTACCGGTGATCTCCCCGTCGGCCTCACCAACAGCACCGGCAGCCGTACCCCCGCCGCCCTGCTCACCGAATTCGCCGGCGATGCCACCTTCTCCGGCGCCGCGCTTTCCCCCACCGACACCATCTCGCCGCTCGCCATCTCCCTCCTCAATGCTCGCCTCCCCGATGGCTCTTTCCTCATCCCCGGCGCCCAAAATTCCGCCACCGGCGCCACCGTCCTCAGTTCCTCCTGCACCTATACCGGCGACCAGTACCTCGGCGATCTCGATTGGTATCCCAACTCCCAAAACCATCTCGCCGTCCGCCTCTTCTGGGCCAACAGCAACCAGCTCGAACAGTACCCGCCCAATCCCTTCGGCTTTCCCGTGTTCAATGCCGGCGGCTTTCCCCAGGCCGTGCCCACCGATGCCCGTGTCGTCTCGTTGACCTACACGCGCGTCATCAGCGATGACCTGCTCAACCAGGCCGTCTTCGGTTTCCATCGCCTGCCCTCCGCCATGGATCAGGAATATCCTAACGTGACCTATTCCCTGGCCGGGTGCTCCGCCAGTACCCCCGGTCCGCTCACCCTCGCCAGCCTGTGCGCCGTCGCCCCCGCTTTCGACAATCCCTACCCGGCCGTCTTCATGCTCCCCTCCTCCGAGGGCGGCTTTAATATCGGCGGCTGGGGCCAGGGCCAGACCCTGGCGCAGAACTTCTATACCTTCCGCGACTCGCTCAGCTACCTCCGCGGTAACCACGATCTCCACTTTGGCGCCGGCCTCACCCGCAGCCAGATGAACGAGGACAATTTCCACTTCCTCGGCGCCCTCCTCTACCCCACCTTCGCCGATTTCCTTCTCGGCAACGTCCTGGAAGGCATCGACACCCCCGGCCTTATGTCCCGCGCCTATCGCGCCACCAACGCCGGCGCTTTCCTCCAGGACAACTACCGCCTCGCCTCCCGCCTCACCCTCAACCTCGGTCTTCGGTACGAGTTTCAGGGCGCCATCGGTGACGCCCTCGGCCGCCAGTCCACTATGAATCTCGCCGCCCTCGATCCCAATCCCCCGGCCGGCGGTTCGGTGGACGGCTACGTCGTCGCCTCCAACTTTTCCGCTCCCCTGCCCGCCGGCGTCGAGCAAAGCACCCACACCTCCGCCCTCAATAACCTGGGCGAAAGCGACTGGGAGCCGCGTCTCGGATTTGCCTGGCAACTGCCCACCCGCCTGCCCGCCGTCTTGCGCGGCGGCTATGGCGTCTTCTACACCCGCACCACCGGCGAGCCTTATCTTCAATTGGTCTCCACGCCGCCCTTCGGCACGCTGCGGGAAATGACCCATTTCCCCCTGGCCACGCCCGCGACCGCGCTGCCGCCCGCTCCCTCCTTCCCCTACTTTCAGCCCTATTCCCCCACCACCGCCCTCAGCCCGCTGATTTTCTCTCCCAACCTTCAGCCCGCGCGCGCCCAGGACTATGGCCTTAACCTGCAAGCCCAGTTCGCCGGCAACTGGCTCGCCCAAATTGGCTATCAGGGCTCGCGCACCACCCATCTCCTTCTCGGTCAGCTCTTCGATCAGGCCCTGGATGCCACTCCCTCCACTCCGGTCCGCGGCCTCACCGTGAATACTGCCGCCAATCTCGCCCAGCGCCAACCCTATCTCGGTTTCGCCCCTGACGGCGCCCTGCAGATCCAGTCCACCGGCAACTCCTGGTACAACGCCCTCGAAGCCTCGCTCAGCAAGCGTTTCGGCCGTAGCCTGCAGTTGCTTGCCTCCTACACCTGGGCCTCGGCGCTCGAAAACGATCCCAGCTACACCACCATGCCCCGCCTGGGCGGTCAGCTCATCGGCAACCAGAACGATCCCAAGGCCAACTTCGGTTTCGATCCCTACATCCGTCCCCAGCGCCTGGTCGTCAGCTATCTCTACGACTTGCCCACGCCCAGCCCCGGCTTCTGGCGCGCTAAATTGCTGGGCGGCTGGCAGCTTGCCGGCGTCACCACCATCCAGACCGGCGACTGGCTCACCCTCACCGACACTGACGCCAGCAACGCCTTCCTTGGGCCCGGCGCCACCGATTTCCCCAATCTCGCCCCCGCCTGCTCCCGTTCCAGCCTGCTAACGTCCGGCTCCCTCGCCTCCCGCCTCGGCGATTACATCAACACCTCCTGCTTGGCCGCCCCTCCCGTCATCACCTCCGATGGCGCCACCGCCTTCGGCACCGCCGGCACCAGCATCGTCCGCGGACCCGCCGAGCAGGATTTCGACCTCGCCCTCATCAAGAATGTGCCCTTGGGGTCCGGCGAAAGCGGTCGTCTGCAGTTGCGCGGGGAATTTTACAACCTCTTCAACACGCCTTCCTTCTCCGATCCCGATACCAATGCTGGCACCGTGAAAGTGAACGCCAGCGGGGTCTCGATGCTCGCCCTCAGCAACACGTTCGGCTCGATTACCAGCACCAGCGTAAATCCCCGCATTGTGCAACTGGCCATCAAATATCTGTTCTGAGGGTGTACGATCATTCCATGAGAACGCGCATTCGTACTATCGGAATCGTATTTGTCGCGCTGCTGGTCACTGACGCCGCAGCTTTTGCGCAACAAAGTCATGCTCAATACGAACCGCCGAACCGCGGCGGCGCCGGGCAGGTACTGCTGGCGAAAATGGTCGGTAACTGGACCTTCACCGATACCTTTTTCCCTTTGCGCGGTGGCAAGCCCCACGTCTCCACTGGCACCTGCCAGCAGTTCATGATCCTGGGCGGCATGTTCCTGCAATCAAATTTCACCTTTCACGGCGCCAACGGCAGCACCTGGAAAGGCGAAGGCATCTCCGGCTTTAGTCCCTCCACCGGCAAATTCACCACCGACTGGATCGACTCCCAGCGCACGGAAATGTCCATTCGCCAAAGCCGCGGCAAGTTCGATGGCAAGAACATGTGGCTCTATGCTCAGCAGATAGGCCGTGAGCACCCCGGCCGCGTGACCTTCGCCCACGCCTTCCTGCGCGACGGCGGTAAGCAGCTCGTCTACGATCACTACTACCAAGTCCCCGGCGGCAAGCCCAAGATGATGTTTGAAATCGTGCTCATCCGCCAGTAGCGAGTGGGGTGATTACGAGCCGCTGGCGCTGCTGGGCAGCGGACCATAGTGTTTGACCAGGTAGCTCAGTATCGTCTGTAGCTCCGCTGCCGGCGCCGACAGTCCGTTGCCCTGCATCTGGCTGATGGTGGCTTGCCATTGCTCCCGCGTCTGGTGCTCACGCACCACTCGCGCCAG
Organism: Terriglobales bacterium; assembly: GCA_050747745.1. Lineage (GTDB taxonomy): Bacteria > Acidobacteriota > Terriglobia > Terriglobales > SCQP01 > SCQP01. Next base: position 19,416 of record JBOGKM010000104.1, on the reverse strand, counting down.
GGTGTGGCAGCTCCCGCACACGTTCACCACGTCGACTTTGCCGGGCGCCGCAGGCATCTTTGCCGCCGAAGGGTCGGGCGGATAGGCGGCGTTGGCCGCGGACTCTGCCGCCGGTGCGGGCGGCGCCGGACTGACGGCGCGGTGGGCGCAGCCGCCCAGCAGCAGGGCAGCCCCGGCCAATCCAGCAATGGCGGCAAAAACGCGCAATCTCATGCCTCCCAGTGTCTCACGACGACCCCGGGTCGCGCTAACCCGCCCGCCGCCCCCTGGGTTTCGGAGTTGTGGGCCTGGTATTCAGCGGCGCCGGTTTTGGCGCCGATGCTGAGCGCGCCTCTGCCGCCTTGCCGTTCCGAAATGACGGCGTAAGTAGGGATCGGCGAGCTTGAATGCACAGTGCGCGACCAGGAACGGACGACCGCGTTGATGCCGGGGCCGCGAGGGAACGAGATCTGCCGTGTCCGGGTGAAAACCGAAAATTCGGTAAACTAGCGTCATGTTGCGCGCTTGGCGCCGCTCGCCGTTGGCTGCCCTGGCCGTCGTAACTACGCTGGCGCTGGGCATCGGCACCAGCACGGCGGCATTCTCACTGGCGGCCGCGGCGTGGCTCAATCCTCTGCCGTTTCCGGAGAGCCGGCAGTTCGTGAATTTGTGGCTGCACAACCCCAAATATCCCGGCCTTTATCTCGGGCTCGGTGACCCGGTCAGCACGCTGCGGCGCGCGCTGCCGGCGCTAAGCAAAATTGCACCGTATGAGTACGGACAGGCCGTATGGCGCCTGCGTGAAGTGCAGCAGCAGATGGGAACAGCGCTGGTGTCCCCGGAAATGTTCCGTATGCTCGGCGTCAAGCCGGCAAGGGGCCGGTTTTTTACCAAGGGCGCGAGCAGCGACGCGGTCGTGTCAGCCTCATTGGGAATAGAGTTGGGGGCGGTGATTTCGTGTAACGGGCGGGCGTTTACCGTCATTGGCATCGCGCCGGAAAATCTTCGCTTTCCCAGTTTGGGGATGCCGGGGCGACCAGTGCATACCGATGTCTGGCTGGCCTTCACGGACGCCAATGACCGATTGTTGGCCGGATCGGTTTTTGCGCAACGGTCAATTCTGGCACGGCGGAAGAGTGCTGCGAGCCCGGTCGAGTTGCGCACGCAGGTTGCGGCGCTCTCGCCGCATCTTTCGGTGCAGGATCGCCCTAACCCCGACTGGAGCCTGATAACGCTGCCGCTTGCTACGGAAGTAACAGGGGCGATGCGGGCACCGCTGTTGATGCTATTTCTGGCGACGCTTCTCGTCTGGCTGATTGCGGTAGCCAATGCCGCGCATTTGTTGCTGGAGCGCACGGCAGCGCGCGCAGGCGAGTTTGGCGTGCGGCTGGCATTGGGCGCGGGCCGCGGGGCGATTGCGAGAGCGGTGTTCGCGGACAGCCTGCTGCTGGCTTGCGGCGGCGGCGCCGCGGGGCTGGGGCTTGCCTATGCAGCTATCGCCGCCGCGCGCGCGTGGGCGCCGGCAGCATGGCTTCCCGCAAACGTCGGAATCAATCCAACAGCGGCTGGGTTTGGGCTTGCAGCGGCCATTCTTGCCGGCTTGCTCGCCGCGTGGCTGCCGGTGCGGCGAGCGCTGAAGGCCGAACCGCAGGCGATGCTGCGCGGTACCGTTTCTGGGCTGGCTGCACGCACGGGCGGGGCGCGGTCGCGCGCCGTGTTGCTTGCGGGAGAATTGGCGCTGGCGACGATTCTGCTGATCGCTTCTGCCATTTTGGTGCAGAGCTTCGTTCATCTCGTCCATATCCGAACCGGGATGCGCTCTAGCGACGTGATCTCGACGATGTTCAGGCCGCCGAAGGAGTTGCGCAACACGGTTTTCGACCGGCGCCTGCTCAGAAGGTTCCGTGCCATGCCAGGCGTGGGTGCAGCGGCGCTGGCCAGCGCGCCGCTGCTGGAGGACACTACCTTTCTTGAGCCGGTTGCGGACACCGGCAGGAGAAAGCTGCGCGGCTGGCAACACCGTGGGGTTACGCCCGGCTATTTTCACGTGCTTGGCATCCGGCTGCTGCGCGGGCGCGCGTTCAGCGAGTCAGACATCGAGCAGAGCGGCAAGGTGCTGGTCATCAACGAATCGTTCGCGAAGCGAGGTTGGCCGGACACCGACCCGGTGGGACAGGCTGTCAGGATCGACGGCGCGCAATACCGTGTGATCGGCGAGGTGACTGATGCGAGGGACAACAGCCTCACCGCCGCGCCGGCGCCGGAGCTGTACTCTCCGCTTTTTTATGGGTCCGAGTCTGTAGCGTTGGTGATCCGCACGCGCGCGAACCCGGACGCCAACTGGCCGGTGTGGAACCGGCGCATCCGGCAAGCGGTATGGGCCATGGCGGGGGATGACCCGCTTTCATTTTTGCAGCCGTTGAGCGAGTCGGTTGTGGCGGCGCAAGCGGGGCCGCGGTTCCGGACCGGTGTGCTCACGGTGCTGGCCATTGCGGGTCTGCTGCTGGCGGCACTTGGAGTTTATGGCGTGTTCTCTTACGCGGCGGAGAACCGCCGGCACGAGGTCGGGATCCGCTTAGCGCTCGGCGCGCAGCCGGAGGCAATCGCGCGACTGTTTCTGCTTGCAGCCGGGCGTGTGATTCTGGCGGGAGCGGCGCTGGGCGTGCTGGGAGGGTGGCTGGCGGCCCGGCTCCTGCGTGCCTACTTGCCGGGCGTCAGCGGCGGCGGCGGGGCAGCGACGATTGCTGTTGCCGCACTCGCGCTCGCCGCGCTGGCCGCGTCGTACGTGCCGGCACGCCGTGCGGCGGCGACCGATCCGGCACGCACACTGCGCGAGGCGTGAATCACTTTTCGGCGGTCTTCGGATCTGAGGCTGGGAGCCGGGTCGAAATGCGCTGAGCTGCAGCGAGAAAGCCAGAATCACGCGCTTGATGATTACAGGCCATGACCGTCCGCGCGGCCGCGGGCTGCGCGGCGGCCCCAACTTCCTCACTACTTCCCGCTCACTGCTTACTCCTTCCGCAGTTTCGCGGCCAGCGCTATCGCCTGCACCCGTAAGTCGTAATTCGCATCCGCCGCCTGCAGTTGCTGCAGCAGCGGCTGCAATGCCGCTCGCGCCGCCACCTGATCGCCCAACGCCAGCTCATCGCTCGCCAACTCGAGATAGGCCTCCTGGCCTTGCGGCTGAGGTTCCCAGCCGATCAGTGCTTGGTTCGGCCTCAATCTCCGCCGCTGCCCCGCCCACCCACCGGTACCCTCGCCGCGGCACCGTCTCCACAAACCGCGGATGCTCGGCCTCATCGCCCAACGCCTTGCGCAGTTTCCGCACCGCCGTGTTCAGACCGTCTTCAAAATCCAGGAAGGTGGCGTCCGGCCATAGGGCCTTCTGCAGCTCCGTCCGCGTCACCAGTTCGCCGGGACGCGCCAGCAGATACTGCAATAGCTTCAGGGGTTTTTCCTGAATTCGCAGGGCCGCACCCGCCCGCCGCAGTTCCCCCGAGTGCCCGGCGAGCTCGAACCCTCCGAAATGTAAACAAGCGGCCACCAACAGAAATAGCGTCAATGCCCAGCGCAGCACCGGCCGGGACCCTGGCCGGCCGCCGGCCGAAACTGCGCTCGGCTCACGCTAGTCATCAGTCCGGAACTAGTTCAGCTTTAGATCAGCCAGAATCCATTGACTGCGCAGGGCCGGGGCTGGATTCTGGCGGCTGGAGGAGGCGTAGCCATGAATCGTTTTGGTCAGTGTTTAGCAGGTCTCGCGCTAGTGGTCCTGGCGGCAGGTTCGGCCCTGCATGCCGATTCGTTAACACCAAGAAACCTGACGTTTACCATTTCGGGGTATTCGGCCCCGGTGGGCGAGGACGTGAACTGTGCTTTCGTTAATTGCCCGACCGTCACCCAATCGGGACCGGCCATCCTGCCGTCGCTATTTGATCCTGGCACGGGTAACGCCGCCGGAGCAGTGAACCTGAGCAACGGCGGAGGCACCTATGAGCTGAGCGGCGGGTTGAACGCCGATGACACCTCGGCGAATTTCAACGCCAACGGTACCGTCACCGGAACGTTGGTGTTCCCGATTCCCATCGCTTACAACTTCACCGTAACGACCGATCAACCCTGGGCACTCGGCTGCTACAAATGCCCCGTCGACGTCCAAAACGACCCCTACGTAGACTGGGACTTGCAGTTTTCCTTCACCGACGCCGATGGCAACCAATACTTCGCCCAGGTGAGCGACTCCACTCCAGGTGAGAACGTCATCTTCAATCCGTTTGCGAAGACTGTTACCTCCACGGTTACATCGACGCTAGGCGCGTCGCTGAGCCCTTCTTGTTTCACCTATAACCCACCGGATGGGCCACCTTGCCCCACTTCGGTCCCGCTGTCGGCTGGCAGCACCTGGAGTAGTGCGCTCAGTTTTACATTGGCCAGCACCCCTCAAAGCCTGCCCGGATCGACCACGCTCGAAATTTCCGATCCGTTCGCCCTGAACGCCTTGACCGCGCCGGGAGAAGTCACTCCCACGCCCGAGCCGGCCAGCCTGTGGCTGTTCGGCGCCGGCACGTTCGCCCTGTTAGGCCTGGCCATTCGGCGCAGGGCATTGATCGCTGGGCCGCCACGGTGACCACGCCCTGCCCGCCGCGGCGATGCCACCCTTAGCCATGGGACAGCCCTCCTCGCGCGGCAGCGCGCGGTGGTCTTTCGCGATTAATATTACACTCAGGGCCGACGGCCCGCGGCCATCCGCGCCACGTATAAGGGCGCACCCGTTCCGGGCTTTGGGGATGAGTCTTTTGCGAAACAGGAGGCCTGATGGAGCAACGCTTACCGCATACGGTATCCCTTCTCGCGCGAACTCCAGCCACTCTCACCGCTCTGCTAAGCGATTTGCCCGAGGCGTGGACGCATTCCAATGAAGGTGGCGCCACCTGGAGCGTGTGCGATGTCATCGGGCACCTGGTTCACACCGAACGCACGGATTGGATGCCGCGAGCGCGGATGGTGCTGCGCTCTGGGGAGGCCGAGACATTTGAGCCTCTGGACCGCTTGGCTTTTGCGCCAGAGAGCCAGGGAAAACCGCTGACACAGTCGTTGGTTGACTTTGCCCGTTTGCGCTCAGACAACCTCGACGAGTTGCGGGCGATGAACCTGCAGGATTCTGACCTTGCATTGCGAGGCCGCCACCCTGCGCTTGGGTCGGTGGCGCTGTCGCAGCTGGTGGCGGCCTGGGCCGTACACGACCTGACGCATTTGCACCAGATTTCGAGGATCATGGCTCATCAGTACCGGGACGCCACGGGCCCCTGGGTCCGATATCTCGGCGTTCTGCAATGCAACGGTCACAGTTCGCCATGAGTGGCGCCAGGCTGAGCCGTTCCACGGGCAAACGGCCCGTCCCAACGCCATGGCCCGGTGCTCGCGATCCAGCAGGTCCAGCTCGGTCATCTGAAACAGGTAGCGGGGATAGCCGGCGCTCGAGGCGGCGCACTGCCGCGCCACCTTGTCCGCGAAGGATCCGCCGCGCGACCGCCGGGCGCTCCGGCGGGGATGGATGTCTGCCGCCAGTCCATCGGGCTACGATAGATTGACAGCCCATGCCGTTCCTGGTCACCCGCAAAGTTGGCGTGACAATCGTGGTGGTTCTTCTGGGTGCCGTCGTGATCGACGCCGTCCTCGGTTCTCGGCAGTTTGGGAGCCAGGGCTGCGTGGACCAAGGCCAAGACCGCCGATTCGCGGCCCCGTTAACCTGCGGGGCGCAACGCAGCCTCTCCTGGAAATCCAACCACGAACCCCATTTTTGGCTGATCGGCAATCCCCAGGGCAGAAGCCTCGGCCTGGCCTGGCCGCCTTATCTGGTCTATAACGCTCCCGCCGGCGTCCACCGCTGGCGCATGTTCCGCGTTGGCGTCCGCTACGACCGCAACTGGCGCGGCTACATCTTCCCCACCATCGCCTTCAAATTTGTCACGCAGCCACTCCGCTATTAACTCGGATATGCGAACGCGAGCGTTGCTGGTTTGCTGGCCGCAGGTTCTCAACGGGACGCCGCGTGCACCCTCAGCCGGCGGTAATTTCGCGCCCGAAGCGCACCGCGGCTTCGACGAGCGCATCCAGGTCGCACGGCTGGGTACGGTGGTTGACGATCGCCGCCCGGATCGCCACCCGGCCGTCTAGCATCGTGGTCGAGGGGACGGCGATGCCAGACCGCTGGATGGCGGCAGCAATTTCGGCGTTCACCGCGCCGCCGTCGCCGCCGCGAAACCGAAAGCAAACAATATTGAGCTGCACCGGAGCCGCCAACTCAAGCTCGGCGGTGGCTTCGATGCGGGCTTCAAGATACCGTGCCAGACCGCAACAGCCGGCAACCACCTGGGCTAGCCGTTCGGTGCCGTAGACCTTGAGCGTGAACCAGGCTTTCAGGGCGCGGAAGCCACGCGAAAGGTCGGGGCCATAATCGCAGGGCCAGGGCGAGACTGGGGCGGCGCCATGGGCGGTGCGCCCCAGGTAAGGAGCATCGACTGCGAAGGCTGCCAGGGCCTGGTCTCGGTCGCGCACCAGGATGAATCCGGCATCGTAAGGCACCTGCGCCCACTTATGGAAATCGCAGGCGATCGAGTCGGCGCGCTCGATGCCGTCGAGCCGCGGTGCGAGCTCGGGCGCAAGTTTCGCCCAGGCGCCGAAGGCGCCGTCGACGTGAAACCACATCCCGGCCCGTGCGGCGATTTCGCTCAGCTCCCGCAGGGGATCGATGGCGCCGATGTCCACGGTGCCGGCGTTGCCTACCAGCAGAAACGGAATCAGGCCGGCGGCGCGGTCGGCGGCGACGGCGGCACACAGTTCCTCGGGACGGATGCGATGGAATTGGTCCACGGGAAGCCGGCGCAGCGCACCCTCGCCCAGTCCCGCCATGCGTGTGGCCTTGGCGATGCAGGCGTGGGCGGCGCGGGAGGTATAGGCAGTGAGCTTTCCCGCACCGTTCCCGGACCCACCGGCGGTGCGCAACGCGGCGTCGCGCGCGATGTGCACGGCGATGAAATTAGCCAGCGACGAGCCGGTGACAAACAGCCCCGACGCACCTTCGGGAAAGCCGAAGACCTGCCGCATCCATTCGCTCACCTGCCGCTCGATTTCGATGGGCGCGTGATCCCGCCCGCCGAGGTTGGAGTTCAGCCCCGCGGCCAACATCTCGGCCAGCATCCCCACCGCCGTGCCGCCTCCATGCACCCAACCCATGAAGCCGGGATGCACATTGCCCCCCGCATAGGGCAGCACGATCTCCTGGAATTCCCTGTACACGTCCGCTAAATCGCCGGGCGCGGTGGGCAGCGGCGTCCGGAAGCGCCGTCGCACTGCCTTCGGCATGGCCTGCCACACCGGTCGGCTGCGAATCGCCGCGGTGTAGTCGAGCATGTCGTCGAGCATGCGATGGGCGAGCGTGCGCAGTTGCTCCCACTGCTCGGGATCAAGCGTCGGCGTCGCGGGCACGACCTCGTCTCCGGACGTGGGGCGCAGAGGAATCATACGGCGGCTCGCCACGGTCCGCAGGCGGCGCGGATGCCGCTCCTGCGCCGCAACATCGCCTCGAAGGCGGCGAAAAGTTTGAGCATCGGCGGCCCTTTGTAGGGGAACACTCGCGCCCGATCCATGTCGTGTGCCGCCATGCAAGTCGAACCCTCAAGCAACAGCAGCTCGCCGGCGGGGGTCTCGGCGCAGTCAATGCCCGAGTACTCGAGGCGAATGCGCTCCGCCATACGGGCGTGCGCGGCGCGGTAACGGCCCTCAAGCCCGCGTTCGAAACCGGTCACGAAGGCTTCCTCTTCGGCGCGCTTTTCCGCGCTCGCCGCCATGGGGCAGGGATACGCATGTCCGTCCACGAACATTATGCGGTAATTGCGAAATGCACCGCGGGCGTCACGGTAATCAATAAATGCCGAAGGATAATATTCGCTTGCAGGCTCGCGCACGAGGCAGGCGGCAGCGTCGGCGGCGCCATCACGACCCGACGCCGGCTAAGTGGATACTAATCTTGAGCCGGCGGGTCGCCGTGAACGCGCCCTGCCCGCCAGAGGGTCGGCAGGGAAGCTGGAGGAATGCGAGCCTCGGAGGCCGCGGTTTTGAGCAATTCCAGCGTAGGTGTATGCCGCGCGGATCGGTGTGCGTGCTCTAGCAGCATTTGCCGGCGGCTCCTGGTCCGCCAATTGCATGTATACAGGTCGTGCCACTACCCCCTCCTCTTGCCGCCTGCCTGCGTCAGGCAATCGCAACTGCCAAAGTAGGTCAGATCGAGGCCGCGACCGCCCAAATCGAGGGAGCTCTCGTCGACTGTCTTAAACAACAGGACATAGACCTGTGCGATCGCGCAACGCTCAATGCGCTGGGTGGCGCGATGCTCCTCAGCGGTCACCGTCGGGCGGCCAGGCGCACGTTCGAACGGGCAGTGGTGCTCCATCCCGCGGACCCCGTCAGCCGGGTCAATCTGGGCGAAGTGCTGCTGGCGGAGATCGAGGCGCTTGACCTGCGCGCCGAAGACCCCCGCATGGCTGCCCAGGCAACCGCGCTGCGGCTGGAGGCACGCGGCCATTTTGAATGTGCACTGCGGGAGAACGCCAGTTGCGAGAGGGCCCACGAAGGCCTCTCGTACCTGCTGCGCGATGCCGGGAATGAAGCCACGGCAGCCTGGCACCGCCGCGCCGCTTTCCAGGGCCGCTGCGTGATGCCTTGTGGGTCTGCTACGGTCGGCAACGATGCGATGCCGGTTCTCCATTTGGTGTCGGCGCGCGGCGGCAATTTGCGGATCGCGGAACTATTCGATCTCCAAAGGTTTCCCATCACGTTGGTATTGCCGGAGTTCTTTGACCCCAAGGTGTCTTTGCCGGCGCACCGCCTGGTCTGGAACTGCATCGGCGATGCCGAAATCGCTCCCGCTGGATTGGCCGCGGCGCAGGCGTTACTGGCCTTTACCCGTGCGCCGGTGATCAATGCTCCGGTCGCGGTAATGGCGACCGGGCGCGCAGAAAACGCCCGCCGCTTGGCCCGGCTGCCGGGCGTGGTCGCACCCCGCATGGCAGTCCTGGCGCGCGAGCAGTTGTCCGGCGCCGCCGTCGCGGCCCAACTTGCCCGCCTCGGTCTTGACTATCCACTGTTGCTGCGAGCGCCCGGCTTCCACAACGGCCGGCATTTTGTCCGGCTGGAGCGCGCGCTCGATCTACCGGCCGTGCTGAGCGCGCTGCAGGGGCGCGAGTTGATCGCGATGCAGTTTCTCAACGGCCGTGGAACCGACGGCAAGTTCCGCAAATACCGCGCCATGACCATCGACGGTGAGCTCTACCCACTGCACTTGGCAGTGTCGAGCCGTTGGAAGGTCCATTACTACTCCGCCGAAATGTCCGACCATGCCGGCCACCGCGCCGAAGATGCTGCATTTCTCGAAGACATGCCCGCCGTGGTTGGACCGCGCGCGATGGCGGCGTTGCACCGTATTCAAGCAACCCTCGGTCTCGAATATGGCGGCATCGATTTCGGGCTCAATGACCATGGGGATCTATTGTTGTTCGAAGCCAATGCAACCATGGCGGTGACGCCGCCCGAAGCGGGTGCGAAATGGGACTATCGCCGCACCGCTTACCACCGCATCCGGGCTGCGGTTAACCAGATGCTGGCCGACCGATGCCAAGCGGATGGAGTGGCCGCAGCAATTCCCGGCGCCGTGATGACGGCCGACCTGGCGTCGTGACCGACTGCCGGAGCGGCGGGCAGGAGTAACATTGAGGGCAGGCGTGCAGCGCCCCTCCCGTCAGGCGGAAGGAACGAGTCCACCTGCGGCATTGGTGTGCCGGGTGGTTCGAGATGCGAACCTACTCAGCCTAAAGACGGGAGACTGGTTTGAATAATCGAAGACTGCGGGTCCTTCCGAACCTGGAACAAGTCAACTTGGACAACGTTTCTGAGCAGGCGTATGGCGGCAAGCGGGTGATTGTCGTTCTGGGGATGCATCGCGGCGGGACGAGCGTCTTGGCCCGCGGCCTGCAGGCGCTCGGAGGCAACTTGGGCGACAGCCTTATCCCGCCGGGAAGCGACAACCCAAAGGGATTTTACGAAGACGCCGGCTTCCGGCTCCTGAACGAACGGCTGTTGCGCGCCCTGGGGCATGACTGGGATACGTTGGCGCCGATTCTGCCCAGGGAAATGGCGCGGCCGCTCACGGAGGAGTTTGCGCGCCAAGCGGCGGCACTGGTGACGGCGAGGTTGAGCGCTGCGGAGGTGTTCGCGGTCAAAGATCCCCGCATGGCCAGGCTGCTGCCATTTTGGCAAGAAATCTTTGCCCGCCTGGAGGTTCCGGTCAGCTACGCCATCGCTGTGCGCAATCCCTTGTGCGTGGTGGAGTCGCTGGCCCAGCGGCGGCCGATTCCGCGCGAAAAGGCCTACTTTCTCTGGCTGGAACATATGTTTGCGAGCATGGAGCTCACCGCCGGTCAGCCGCGCGTGGTGGTCGCTTACGACCGCCTGGTGCAAGAGCCCGGCCCGCAGCTGGAGCGGGTGGCGCGCGCTCTGCATCTCCACCTCGATCCCCAGAGTCCGCTCATTGCCGAATACCAGCGCGATTTCATCGAGCCGGAGCTTTGCCATCACAACCAGCGGATGGAGCAACTGAAAGCGGACCAGGCCGCACCCCTGGCGGTGATCTCCTTCTACCAAACCCTCAGTCAGGTGGCGGGTGACGCTTTCGGCATCGAGGATGCGCGCCTCACCGCGGCGCTCACGGCGGCGGGGGACCTGCTGGCGAATAGCTTTTCCGCCTTGCGTTATTTGGACGAAACCGCCGGTTATCTGAATCACCTCACGGCGCGGACACGCGCCGGCGGCCTGGCGCCACACGGCTACCGCGCGTTACGCTCGTTCAACGCCAACGGCGACGCGCTGGCAGCGGCTACCGAAGACGCTTGCCGGGCGCACGGGACCGCCGCCTGGCGGATGGCGGCGCCGATGCTGCGCGCCGGCAACTCGCTGCGAAAGGCGTTGAAGGCCAGGAAGGCGCGGAAGTCCGGCCGCTGAGCATCGCCATGGGGCGGCCCGAAAGAGCCGCAATTGCAAGTCATTTCTGACCCTGCGCCGCCTCCCGCAGCCGTGCGCTGCGTCCGTTTGTGAAACTGGCACTCTCCATACCGATCCACCGGCGGCCGCTACGGCACGATCCGCGGCTTGACGTGGGGATAAGCAGACATCGAAGCGGGAACAGTGAAGTTCGGTGCTGAAAGGATTGGCTCCTCAGGTAGGACTCGAACCTACAACCCTCCGGTTAACAGCCGGATGCTCTGCCATTGAGCTACTGAGGAGTGCGGTGGCCCGTATCCAGGCTCGTCCTTCGTTTATAGCACATACTGCGCCACTTGGTCGGCGCCCGCTGCGCCCGCTCGCGCCACGCCCCATTCTTCGGCCGGCTGATGTTCCGCCAACGAACTGACCGGCGCAAAGCCTCAGTGCACCAGCCGCTCCAGCACCACGTGCGCCGCCATCAGCGTGGTCGGCTGTAAAGTCGCCCACAGCACCGCGGCCAGCACCGCGTAGCCCAGCCATTGCCGCCGCGGTGGCGCCGCCGTTCTCCCCTCCTCGCCGGCGTGAGCCAGCAGGCGTGCGATGCGTTCGGCCAGCTCCGGACCCGGCTGACCCGCCAGCGTCAACACCCACGGCGCCCTGAGGCTGCACTCCGGCGCCGTCCCCAGCTTCGCTACCGCCACCAGCGCCTCAGCCAGCGCGAGTGAGCGCTCCGGGCTGGCTCCTGCCGCACGATCATCGGCTGCCCATTCCACCATCCGAGCCCACCGCCGCTCCAGCGCGCGCGCTTTTCCCCCCGCCAGCGGCGCCGCCGCCAGCAGCAGGCGCTTCAAATTATCCCGCGTCGCCACGTGCGCGCGCTCGTGTTCCAAGCCCGCTTCCAGCTCTGCTTCGCTCAGTCCCGCCAACACCGGCTGCGACACGCTCAATTGCGGCCGCAGCCAGCCGCTTACCGCCATCGCTGGTGCAGGCGCCGCCAGTACCCGTACCCACGCCCCGCCCACGCGTTGCCGCCGCCCCTGCCGTCGCACCCGTAGGCTGTAGCACCACGACGCCACTCCCAGTTGCGCCAGCCGCAGCAGCATCCAGCCCGCCAGCCCCGCGCCTGCCAGCGCCAGCGCGCAGCACATCCAGCTCATCGCCTCCGGCCCGCGGTGCCGCGGCTCCAGCCACAAATAACTGGGCACGCACAGCACCAGCGCCGCCAACGCCGCCAGCGCCAGCGGCAGCATCCGCAGGCGCAGCGCCTGCCTCGCCGCCATCTCCGGCGCCCGGTTCTGCCTCGCCCTAAGCCGCCGCAACAGCCCCGGCGTCGCCACCTCCACTGCCGCTGCTCCGGCTGCGTAGCCGGCCGCCCCCGTCGCTAGGCAAAGGCAAAGCAGCCTCGCTCCGTAGGGCAGCGCGATGATCCCGCTCAGGCTCATGCTTTCACTCCACGCTTGAGCTGCCGTCGCTTTTCGCTAATCTGGTTCGTCAGCTCATCCAGCAGCGCGGCGTCATACTGCTCCACCGCCTCCAGCAAACACGACAGCAGCGCCCTGCGTTCCGGCTGCGTCGGTGCGAAAAAACTCGCCACGAATTCCCCGGCCCGCCGCCGCAGCCACTGCCCATGACTCATGCACGTGCTGTAGACGAATGCCCGCTCGTATTTGCGCCGCTCCAGCAGACCCTTTTTATACAGACGGTCCAGCGTCGTCATTACCGTGGTGTAGGCCAGCGGCTGTTTCAGCCGCTCCGCCACCTGCCGCACGTTGCTGTCTCCCCGCCGCCACAGGATCTCCATCACCATGCTCTCCAGCGGTCCCAATCCCAGGCTGGGCGAATGAGCGTCGACTCTCATGCAGCCTCCATTCTATCTCGCCCGCGTGCCCGATGCTGGCTCTCCCTCCGAATGTTTCAGACTCGAGTACCACGCCCGCAACTCCGCGTACTGCGGCAGCCGCACGTGTACCGCCGGCAGTCGTGCCACTCCCCGCGCCGAAAGGCTGGCCCCGAACAGCAGCAGCAGCGCCCCGATATAGCCCCAGATCAGCAGCATCACCGCCAGCGTCAGGCTGGCGTACACCCGGCCGAAATCGAACCACGGCAGCACCAGCGGAAACACCCACTTGAAGACCTCCGCCAGCAGCCCCGTGTACAGCGCCGCCGGAAATACCTGCCTCGCCGCCACCTTCCCGTTGGGCAGCTTCCAGTACACCACGAAAAAAATCAGAATCGCCGCTGGAATCGAAAACAGCACTAGAAACCCGCTGGTGAAAACATGGATCACGCCTGTCCACGCCACCGGAAACACCCAGTGCGTCAGCGCCGCCCCCAGGCTGGCGCAAACGATCGAGGCGTAGGCGATCACCCCGCAGGCCACCACCAGTAAAAACGCCGCCCCCATGTTGCCCACATAGCTCCGATTGCGCGGAAAGCCCCAAATGCTGTTCAGCGCCACCTCCAGCGGCAAAAACACCCCGCTGCTGCTGATGGCCAGCATCACCAGCGAAAAAACCTGCACCCCTTGGCGGTTGGCCAGGTGTATGGCGTCGCTGACCAGTTGGTTCTGGCCCGCCGGCAGAATGCTGCCCGCCAGTTGCGCGATCACCGCCTGTTGCGTGCTCAATCCCGGCAGCAGATGCCGCGCCGCCCACAGCATCAAAAACAGAAAGGGCAGGGAAGCCAGCAGGCAGTTGGCCGCCACCGAGTAGGCGTAGGTGTGCGCCTCGGTGGTGGTCAGTAGCCGTGCCGACGGCCCCAGCACGTGCGCCGTGTCGCGCAGCAGCCGCCAGTGCGCGCCCAGCTCCTCCCGCCACCCCCGTGCCTCGCCGTTCATCCCTGCCGCTCCCATACGTAGGCGTCGAACTCGCTTAACTGCACAAAGCCCAGACGCCGGTACAGGCCCAGCGCCGCCGTGTTCTCTCCCGTGACCGTCAGCGTCGCCGCCCGCAGCCGCTGCCCCCGCAGGCTGGCCAGCGTGCGCGCCAGCAGCGCCTGCCCCACGCCCTGGCGCTGGCGTTCGGGCAGCACGCAAACCTGGGTGATGTGCGCCACGTCCGCCTTCACCCGTGACGCCAGGATCATCCCTTCCAGCGCCCCCCGCCCCGCCGAGCGCGCCAGGAACGACGCCGATGCGTCAAAGGCCCCGCAGCCCGGATAGTGCGCAATGTTGTGCATGAACCGGATCGCACCCGCGAAGCTGCGGTACTGGTCGTTGATGCGGCTGTCCACGTGATGCTCGTAGGCGCGCTGGATCAGCCGCGCCGCTTCTTCGTAATTCGCTGCCCCCCACGGCTCCAGCCGCCACGGCCCCGCCCTCGTGCGCCCGCCATCTTCGGCTGCCCCCTTGCCTTCGCCCCCCAGCCCCAGCTCCAGAAACACCCGGCGGTAGCTGCTGAACCCGTGCGCGGCGAAGCTCGGTCCCAGCGTCTCGGGTCGCAGCGCCATCAGTTGCGCCTCGATCCTCTCCAGCCCCGGCGTCGCCGTCAGCGTGGCGATCATCTGCTCCAGCAGCAGCGCTTCGGCGCCTCCCGCCCGCGCCCGGTATTCGGGCGCCACATACAGGTTGCCGATCATCCCCTTGCATGCTTCCTGAATGTAAAAACCGTAGCCCAGTGGCGTCGTGCGCCCCCGCCCCCGCTCCACCAGCACGTACCCGGGCAATATGCGCGCGTCCACGTACTGGCGGATCAGCTCGACCGAGGGCTGGTAATCCCAGTCCAGTATCCGATTCCATTCCGCCGCCTCCGCCGCCAGCAGCCCATCCAGTTGCGCGGCGTGGAACTGCCGCAGATCAAGCACGTCCGCCATATAGCTGAATGCTAACAGGGGGCTTGACGGCGTGCTAGCCTTAGGGGGTCATGCGCATGTCGACCCGCGCGGTCCATTCTGCCGGCCTGGATACGGTTTCCGGCGCTCATCCGGTCACTGCTCCCATCCATCCCAGCGTCACTTACTATTATGACCACGCAGCCCAGTTGGACGCCGTCGCCGGCGGCGCTCCCGGCTACATGTACGGCCGCTATGCCAATCCCACCTGCGCCGCCCTCGAACGGGCCGTCGCCGATTTGGAGGCCGCTCCCGTAGCCCTCAGCTTCGCTTCCGGCATGGCCGCCCTCCACGCCGCTATTCTCGCCAGCGGCGTTGCTCCCGGCCAAGCCGTGGTCTGCTCCCAGGGTGTCTACGGCGGCACCATCGGCTTGCTGCTCAACGTTCTTGCTCCGCTCGGCATCGATATCCGCTTTGCCGATTTCAACCTCCCCGCCTCCCAGGACGCCGCGCTTTCTGGCGGCGACGTGCGCCTGGTCATTGTCGAGTCGCTATCCAACCCCCTCCTGCGCGTCGTCGATCTCGCCCCGTTGGCGGAAAAATCTCATGCCGCCGGCGCTAAACTCCTCGTCGATGCCACCTTCACCAGCCCCGTTCTGCTCCAGGCGCTTTCCCTCGGCGCCGACTATTCCGTCCACAGCGCCACCAAATACTTGTCCGGCCACGGCGACGCCATGGGCGGCATCGTCGCTGCCGCCGAATCCGAGTTCGCCTCTCTCGACGCCATGCGCAAGCTCGTCGGCGGCGTTCTCGGCCCCTTTGAGGCGTGGACCATCCTCCGCGGCCTGCGTACCCTCCCCCTGCGCCTGGAACGCCAGTGCGACAATGCCGCCCGCCTGGCCTCGTTTCTGCGCCGGCATCCCGCCATCGAGCGCGTCCATTATCCCGGTTTCCCCGACCACCCCGACCATGCCGTCGCCGCCCGCCAGTTCGCCGGCCAGTTCGCCGCCCCCAAGTTCGGCGCCATGGTCTCGTTCGAAATCCGCGGCGCCGACCGTGCCGCCATGCTGCGCTTCATGGACCGGCTCCATCTCTGCCTGCCCTGCACCAGCCTGGGTGACGTGCAGACGCTCGTGCTTTATCCCGTGCTCTCCTCCCACCGCGATTTGGCTCCCAAGCAGCGCGCCCGCATCGGCATCGGCGACAATTTGATGCGCCTCAGCGTCGGCATCGAGGACCCCGAAGACCTCATCGCCGACCTCGGCCAGGCCCTCCCGGCCTGACATCGCCTTATAGGCAGTCTTTGAGGATTGCCGCCGGATTCGCCCGCATGGCCGCACGTGCGGGCAGTAGCAGCGCCAGCACCGCCACCGCCACAAACAGCGCCGCGTAGCCCAGCACGATGCCGGCATTGGCCGGCTGCACGCCGTATAGCAGCGAGCCGGCCAGCTCCGCCAGCACCAGCGCCGCTGCGATGCCGGCCGCCAGTCCGCCCCATATCGGCAACAGCCCCTCCCGCAGCACCGAGCCGAACACCTGGCCGCGGCTCGCCCCCAGCGCCATCCGAATCCCCAGCTCGCGCCAGCGTTGCCTCACTGAAAACGCCGCCACGCCGTATATCCCGATGCAGGCCAGCAACGTCGCTAGCGCCGAAAGTAGTCCCAACAGCGTCGCGCCCAGCCGCTCGGCCCACAGCGAGGCCGCAATCGCCGCCGTTCCCGTCTCCAGTTGCGACACCGCCAGTTCCGGATTCACCGCGCTGACCGCGCGGCTCAGCTCCGGCAGCAGTTCTGCCGGTGAACCTGCGCTGCGCACCATCAGCCCCAGCGCCGTCGCCGGTTCCTGCGCCAGCGGAAGGTAGGCAAATGCCATCCGCCCCTCGGTGAGCGATTCGTAGGTGCTGTCGGCAGCCACTCCCACCACCGTCGTCGGCTCGTCCTCGTCGTGAAAGATAACCCTTTGTCCAATCGGGCTCCGGCCCGGCCAGTCCATGCGCGCCATCGTCTGATTGACGATCATCACCCGCGGCGCGCGTGCGTTGTCGCTCGAAGTGAAGTCGCGCCCCGCCAACAGCCGGATCTCCATCGTCCGGAAAAACGATCCCGGCATGATGGATTCTATGTACACCAGACGCATGCCCCGCCCCCGCCCGGGCGCCTGCCCGAACAGCCGGTACCCGCGCCCTTCGCTCCTGGCCGCCATGGGCGAACCCGCCGCCACGGTCGCCGCCGCCACCCCCGGCAGCCCCCGCACCCGGCCCAGCATTTCCCTTTCCAGGTTCTGCATCCGCTCCCGCCCGCTCGGCGTCGTCAGGTCGTATCCGGCGGCGGCGGCGTCGAAACGCAGGCTGGCGACGTGGCTGACGTCAAATCCCGGCGCGCTCGTCTTCAGATGCCGCAAGCTGGCCACAAACAGCCCCGCCAGGATCAGTGCCGTGATCGAAAATCCCGCCTCGCCCGCCGCCAGCCAGCCCCGCAACCGCGACCCGCGTCCATCTTCTCCCCTCGCCGTTCTCAGCGCCGCTGCCGGCTGCGCCCGTGCCCCCAGCAGCGCCGGCGCCAGCCCGCTCAATATCGTGGTCAGCGCCGTCAGCCCCAGCGCGAACCACAGCATCCCTCCGCTCAGCCCCGGATGCAGCGCCGCATGTTCCACCGCCGCCGGGCGAAACGTCCACAGCATCTGCTCTCCCGCCGCCGCCACTCCCAGTCCCGCCGCGCTGGCCAGCACCGCCAGCAGCAAGCTCTCGCTCAGCAGTTGCCGCAGCAGCCGCCCGCCCGTCGCCCCCAGCGCCATCCGCACCGCCATTTCGTGCCGCCGCGTGTGCGCGCGCGCCAGCAACAGGTGGGCTACATTGGCGCAGGCGATCAGCAACACCATCCCTACCACGCTCAGCAGGATCAGGAAGGCCAGCGAAAACAGATGCCGCTGGTTGGGATCAATGCCGGTTTCCAGCAGCGGCAGCGCCGTGGCTGTCAGCAACCGGTCGGTCTTCGGGTACGTGCGCGCCAGCCGTTCACCCTCCAGCCGCACCGCCGCTTCCGCCTGCGCCGGCGTCACGCCCGGCCGCAGGCGTGCCGCCACATCGAAAAATTGCGCGTTGCGCATCCTGTAGTAGGGTTCCAGTCCCCGCAGCAGCACCGCGTGCATGCTCATCGGCGCCCATAAATCCGGCGCCTGCAGCGTTCCGGTTCCGTTGAAGCCGGCTGGCGCCACTCCCGCCACCGTGAACGCGGCGCCATTGAGCTCGATCGTGCTCCCGATGACCCTGCCGTTCCCGCCGAAATGTTGTCCAAAAAAACGCTGACTGAGCACCACCAGCGCGCCGCTGCCATCCACGCGCGTCTGGCCCGCGTGGAAAACCGCGCCCCGCGCCGCCCCCACCCCGAGCACGTCAAAATAGCTGCCGCTGACCACGTCGGCGATCACCTGCACCGCCCGACCGTGCTCCCCCAGCGCCACCGGGCTCTGGTACAAGGCGTAGGCGCCTTGGAATACCACCGCTTCGCGGGCGTAGTCCAGAAAATCCAGGTGGGATACTGGCATGTAGCCGGTGCCCGGCACCGTGGGAGCGAGATTGTAGATCTCCATCAGCCGCCCTGGCTCCCGCGCCGCCAGCTTATGGTCCATCACCGCCTGCCACACTCCGAAAATCGCCGTGCACGCCCCCACCGCCAACCCCAGCGACACCACCGCCGCCAGGCTCACCCACGGCCGCTGGCACAACACTCGCCACGCATCGCGCATGCAAAGAGTGTAGAGCCAATTTCGGTTACAATGAAGCTCTGCCCAGGGGCGATTAGCTCAGTTGGTCAGAGCGTCTGCCTTACAAGCAGAAGGTCCGCGGTTCGAGCCCGTGATCGCCCACCAGCGCTCGCCACCGTCGTGCCTGGTCGCACAGTGCGGGGACGTAGTTCAGTTGGTTAGAACGCCGGCCTGTCACGTCGGAGGTCGCGGGTTCGAGCCCCGTCGTCCCCGCCATCTATCTCATTGAATCTGTTGAGATCGTGGCCTGCGCGTCTCCCGGGTTTTTGCAAACTCGCCATCATTTGCCATTAACGCCGAGAGCTTTTCGACCGCCGCCTGCGGGGACGCGGGCAAAAGAAGTGTGGCGTCCGCAGTTCCCGGACGGCTTGCCCGAACGCCTTTCCGGGCAGAACAACAGGCCGAATTTGGTTTCTCTTATTGCCTTGGGTAGTGTCCTGATCCCGTGGTGCCCCTCCCTGGTGGCGGCCTCGCGAGGGAGGGCCGCCAGCGCGTCATCCTGGGTTCTCACGCGGCAACCCGGAGGCGCCCTGAGCGCCAGCGGGCGCCCTTTGCCGCGGAGCGAAACACCACTGCGCGGAGTTCCGGCCCGGCCACAGCCCGACCAGCGCCGGGCCCCCAAGGCGCCTGCGCCTTGGGTTGGCAGCGGGAGGGCGGCTCCAGCAAGAGGTGGCCGTGCCACTTCGGGACCGGACTAACCGCCGCCCTGCTCCTTGCCACTTCTGGTGGGAATTGCAGGCTAGCCCTAATACTGTTCACTTAGAGAATTCTGTGGCATTCTGTAATGGAAGTACAGGAGGGCCACATTGGCGCGAACAGTTGCCGAACTTCCATCGGGGTCGCGGATCACGGACTACATCAGCCTTGGCGTGG
>JBOGKM010000103.1:0-127907 GCA_050747745.1 Terriglobales bacterium | reverse complement strand
ATCCACCGCCTTTGGGCCGCGCGGACTGATCCTGCGCTGCCATCCGCGCACTCTGCCAACCAGCGCACCCAGATCGGTGCCTCAATGGCGTTCCTGAAAATCGCCACATACGCCACGGACTGCTAGGCCGAACATGTAGTTCACCCGGCCCAGCAGTAGGTTCGAGTTGAAAAAGGTCAGCCCCGCCGCCAGCGCCAGCCAGTGCGGCCGCCCCCAGGCCGCTTTTCCCAGCGCGTCGCAGCCCAGCACGTACAGCAGTGCTGTGAGGGTGAGAAAAATCTTGCCGCTCGCCAGGATCGGTAGCCAGCGCGCCAGCGCCGGAACGATCACGTCCATCGCCAGGTTGGGAATCGGTCCGAACACAACGTGATAGTCCTGTTGCCACAACCGGCTGGCGCCGTAGTGCGCCAGGATGTAGCAGCGCGCCAGGTGCGACGGATAGTCCAGCAGCTCCGGGAAGCGCACCAGCCACAGGGGCACGATCGCTGCCGCCAGCACCACGTCCAGCAGGGCGTAATAAGTGCGCTCCCCGGCCCTCGGCGACTTCATCCTGGATCTATCGGCGCATCCCGCCTCCGTCTGGACCCGCCCGTTGCCCTAGGCGCGCAGGTGCGTGAACGCCGCAATGCCGTTCCACATAAGTTGAATGCCGATGCAGAGAATGATGAACGCCGAAAGCCGCAGGAATACGCTCATCCCGGTGCGGCCCAGCAGCTTCTCCAGCCGGTCGGCAAAGCGGTAGCACAGCAATATGCTGATCGCCACCAGCAGCGGGCCCAAAATCGCCGAGGCCCATTGCGCCGGCCAGCCATAGAGTTGCCGCTGCGTATTGGCGCCCAGCGCCACCGCCACTGCGATCGATCCCGGTCCCACCGTGAGCGGCAGCGTCAACGGATAGAACGCCTGGCTGGACACCTCCGCCGCATCCACCGCCGCCCGGTGCGGTTCACTGTCGCGCGCCTGCAGCATGTTCCATCCCATCGCCACCAGCACCAGGCCTCCGCCCACTTGCACCGCCGGCAGCGATACCCCGAAAAACGCCAGCACCTGCCCGCCGATCAGCATCGAAACCACCAGGATCAGAAAGCCGTTCACGCTGATGCGCCAGGCCAGCGCTTTCCTCACCCGCCGTCCGGCGCCGTCGGTCAGACCGAGAAAAATCAGCGCGCCGCTCAGCGGATTCACAATCGGAAACAGCGCCACCACCACCAGCACGGTGGCTTCGACAATGTTTGCGGCCAGGTGCATGCGACGCTCCAGTGTCCTGAGTCAGAAATGCCTTGCCATCGTCAACCGTACCGTGTGCGACTTTTCCCCAAGAAAAGTCGCACGTTTCTGCCCAAAGATTCCCATCTCGCTTCTGACTCAGGACACTAGAATATCCCACGGCTGTGCCAGCGGAAGTTGCTGCCCCTGCCCGAACTCGATGGCTTGAGCGCCTGAGGCGGGCTACATGCCTTCGTAGCTCGGCCCGCCGCCGCCTTCCGGAGGCACCCAGGTGATGTTGCCGTACGGGTCCTGGATGTCGCAGGTCTTGCAGTGCACGCAGTTGGACGGATTCAGGTGCAGTTTCTTGGCGCCTTCCTCGTCGAACACCATTTCGTACACCTTGGCCGGACAGTAGGACTGGCAGGGGTTGCCGTATTCGCGTACGCAGCGCTCGTTGCACACGTCCCAGTCGCCGATCACCAGGTGCGCCGGCTGGTCTTCCTCGTGCCGCGTGCCTGAGTGATACACGTCGGTCACCTTATCGAAGGTGAGCTTGCCATCGGGCGGAATCTCGATCGGTCTCTGCCCTAGTTGCGCGAGTTTCCGCATCCGCTGCGGTCCCGCCACGCTAGGCAGCGGATCGCGCAGGCCGCGTCCGCCGGTAATCTGCTGTACCGCGGCGTGTGCCAGCCCCGCCCACAGACCGTGTTCGAATCCCTGGTGAAAATTCCGTACGGTCCACAATTCATTCTTGATCCAGCTGGCTTCTACTTTGTGGGCGTAGTCGCCGAGCTTCCCCTGCCGGGTGAGGGTCGCGAAGATGGTCTCGGCTGCCAGCATGCCGCTTTTCAGCGCCAGATGGATGCCCTTCAGCCGCTGGCTATTGACGAAGCCGGCGCTGTCGCCCAGCAGGAGCCAGTTCTCGCCCGCCGTCGCCGGCACTGCATACCAGCCGCCCATGGGCGTGGTCTTGGCGCCGTATCGGACCAGCTCACCGCCCTCCAGCAGCCGCCGCACCCAGGGATGCGTCTTGAACTGCTGGAACAGGTTGTGCGGATCGGTGGCCGGATCATGATACTCGAGCGCGGTCATCAAGCCGAGGGAGACACGATTGTCCGGTAGACCGTAAATCCATCCGCCGCCGTACATGTCGGTGGTCAGCGGATAGCCCAGCGTGTGCAGCACCCGCCCCGCGGGAAAGCGGCCCTCCGGCAGTTCCCATATTTCCTTCACGCCCAGCGAATACACTTGCGGATTGATGCCGCTCACACCCAGCCGCCCCAGTAGTTGGCGGGTGAGCGAGCCGCGCGGTCCTTCCGCCAGCACCACGATCGGCGCCAGCAGGTCGTAGCCCGGTTCGAAGTTGGCCTTGGGCTGTCCCTCGCGATCCACGCCTTTGTCGTCGGTGCGCACGCCCGCCACTCGCTCTCCCTCGAACAGCAGCTTGGTGCCCGCGAAGGCGGTGAACACGTTCACGCCTGCCGCTTCCACCTTCGCGCCCAGCCATTGCGCCAGCCGGTTGACCGACACGATGTAGTTGCCGTGGTTATGCAACGGAGGCGGCGTCAGCGGCGAGCGGTAGGCGCCGTTGCGGGTGAAAATCATCAGCGCGTCGTCCTCCACGGGCGTCGCGCCCAGCTCGGCGTCGGCGGCGAAGTCCGGCTCCAGTTCCAGCAGCGCGCGCGGATCCATGACCGCGCCGCTGAGCTGGTGCGCTCCCAGCGCCCGTCCCTTCTCCAGCACGTATATGTTTTCCTTCGACAGCCCGCCCCCCGGCTGGCTGGCATTGTAGGCGTCCATCAGCCGCGCCAGATGAAGCGCGCAAGCCAGTCCCGCCGGCCCGGCGCCGACGATGACCACGTCGGCTTGCATCTGCGGATGTTCGGCCGTCGGCATGCTAGGCGGTCGGGTCCTTCAGGGCGGCCAGCAGCGCCGGCACCACCTCGAACAGATTGCCCACCACCGCATAATCGGCAACCTCGAAGATCGGCGCTTCCGGATCCTTGTTGATGGCAGCGATGGTGCGCGATCCCTTCATGCCCACCAGATGCTGAATGGCGCCGGAAATGCCCACCGCCAGGTACAGCTTGGGTGCCACGGTCTGCCCCGAGGAACCGATCTGGCGGTCCATGGGCAGCCACCCGGCGTCGCAAATCGGGCGGGAAGCGGCCAGCTCGCCGCCCAGCGCCGCCGCCAGTTCCCGCATCATGTCCAGGTTTTTCGGTTCCTTGATGCCGCGCCCGACGGAGACGATGATCGGCGCTTGGCTCAGATCGACGGCGTGCTTGGCCTCCTGGAAAATTTCACCCGCCTGCAGTCGCGAAGGCTGCGGGCTGACCGCCAGGACCTCGATCGGCGCCGGAACCGCCGCCATCGCCGCCGCGTCGCCGCGGAAGGCGCCAATCTGCACGGTCACGAAGCCGGGTGGCACGTCGGCGCTGTCGCGCACGGCAAAGCCGGTCTCCGCCGCGAATTTGCCCTGGAACATGGGCCGGATAAATCGCGGCGGCGTAGCCTCCAGTTGGAATCCGGTCACGTCGCTGATCAGCCCCGCGCCCAGCCGCGTCGCCAGTTGCGGCGCGAAATCGCGCACCTGGTAGGTGTGCGGCAGCAGGACGTAGGCCGGCTGCACCGCCCCGATCACCTGCTCCAGCGCCTGCACCCATACGTCGGGCGCGTACTGGCCCAGCAGCGCGTGCTGCGCCACGATCACCCGCTCTAGCCGGCGCGCGGCGCAGGCCGCCGCGGCGCCCTCGCCGCCCGCTCCGGCTGCGAGCACGCAGGCCAGCACCGGCGCGCCCAGCTTGGCCCCCAATTGCTGTGCCGCGGCGATGGCCTCCAGCGATGCCGGGTTGAGCGTGCCCGGCGCAGTGATCTTCTGTTCGGTTATGACAAGAATGGGCTTCATGATCAGAAAACGCGTGCGTCCTGGCGCAGGTGCTGCAGCAGCGCCGCCGCCTGTTCCCTGGGCGTACCCGCAATGCGCACCGTGCCCTTGCTTTTGACCGGCACGAACAATTTGTGCAGCACCTGCCGGTTCAGTCCCGGCCCCGCGCCGTTCTCTTCCAGCGTGGTATGGGCCAGCGGCTTGTTCTTGGCTTGCTTGATCCCCATCAGCGTGGCGTAGCGCAGCTTATGGATCCCGCTCTGTATCGTCAGTACCGCCGGTGTGGGCATTTCTACAAACTGGAAGTTGCCGCCCTCGAGCTCGCGTTTGACTTTGACGCGCTTCTCGCCCGCCGGTTCGATCTGCATAATGATGGTGGCGTGGGGCGCGCCCAGAAGCTCCGCCAGGATCACGCCCGTCTGGCCGTTGCCGCCGTCGTCGGACTGCAGCCCGGTGCAGATGAGGTCGTAGGATTGGCCGGCGATCGCGCGCGCGATGGCTTCGGCGGCCGCATAGGCGTCGAGATGGACTGCCTCGGCCCCTTCAATGTGGATGGCGCGATCGGCGCCCTTGGCCAGGGCTTCGCGCAGCACCTGCGCCGCGCGCACCGGACCCACCGTCAACGCTGCCACCTCGCCCCCGTGCGCCTCCTTCAACCGCAGCGCCGCCTCCAGGGCGAACGCATCCGGCTCGTTCACCTCGTAGCTCACATCTTCCCGGATCCACCTCGCGTCCGGCCCCAGCTTGAGCGGCGCATCCTTGGCCGGAACTTGCTTCAAGCACACCAGAATCTTCACTTCTTGAGTATAGCGGCCGCTCCTACTTCACCGCCAGATGGAGCGCGGCAATGCCGCCGGCGAGGCGCAGAAAACCGGCTTCGCCAAAGCCGCTGGCGCGCATCCAGCGCACCAGCTCGGGCGGGGAAGGGAAGCGCGACACCGAGTCCGGCAAATACCGATATGCGCCCGCGTCGCCCGAGATCCAGCCACCCACACGCGGCAGCACGTGCTCAAAATAGAATGGGTAGAGTTGGCGCAGCAGCGGCGCCGAGGGCCGGGAAATCTCCAGGATCGCGAGCACACCGCCCGGCCGCAGGCAACGGTAAAACTCGGCCAGGCCGGCGCGGTAATCGCTGAGATTACGGAACCCGAAGGCGCTGGCCAGCGCGCTGCAACTGCCGTCCCTGCAGGGCAAATGCAGCGCGTCCGCCTGCACCCAGTCCACGCCCGGCGCTTTTGCGCGCGCCCGCAGCAGCATGGCGCGGCTGAAATCAGCTCCGGTGATGCGCGTGCCCGCCAGGCCCGCCCTCAGTGCCAGCGCCATGTCGCCCGTGCCGCAGCAGACATCGAGCACGCGGGCGCCTGCCAGCTCTGCTCCGCCGGCGGCCAGTTTCCGCCGCAACAACCCCACCGTGCGCCAGCGCCACCAGCGGTCCACCGATAACGTCAGCAGGTGGTTGGCCCGGTCGTAGGTCGGCGCAATGCGGTCGAACATGCCGCGCACATGCGCCCCCTCCTGCCCCGCCTTCACGCCCGCCGGCCGGGTGCCCGCCGCCGGCTCGCTTGTCTTGCCTCTCAATGCGGCTGCACGCCGACGTAGGTGCGGCGATAGCTGACGTGGCCCAGGCCGGAGGTGGCCGGCAAATCCAAATACACGTTGATGGCGTGCAGACGTGCCGTGGGCGTCAGATCGTTGGGAGAGTAGAACAGATGATAGTAGGAACGCAGCTCCTGCCCGATCAGCGATAGCCTCTGGTCGAACTGGTGATCATTGCCCGGATTGTAACTCACCCCGCCGCTGTAGAACACGTAGTTCAAGTAGTGCGGCATCAGGACCTTGGCGGCGAGCCCGGCCGCGCCCGTGATGATCGGCGCCAGGTTCAATCCGAAATCGCCATTGCCGGTCGTCGGCTGGCCGCGGCTGTCCATCGGAGCCGCCGGCGCCTGCTCGCGCTGCGATCCTTGTCCGTAGCCGCGCAGTTCGGGCGTGTCGGGATTGATGTGCTGGGGTGCGTTGGCGGGCTGGTTGGGCCGAATGCGGAACACCGGAATCGCATCGCTCATGCCGCTGTCCAGCACTGCCTCGGCGCCCTCGCCTTTGCTGTTGGAGCTGGAGATCACCAGCGCCGCCCGCGTCCGCGAGCGCGGCTGGTGGCGCAACGCCAGCATGGCCAGGTTGAGCGGATCCATAATCGATCCCGCTCCCTGCGGCGCCGCCGGCGAAAGGTTCAGGTGCTGCAGCACGTCGGCAATCCGGCTGGTATCGCTGGTGAAGGCCAAAACGCATCGCGCCTGCGGGCCAGGAACGTAGATGCTGGCCTCGCCTTGGGCGCCCACCACCATGGCGCTGATCAACTGCGCTGCGCGTTTGGCCTGGTCGATCGCGTTCCAGTCGTAGGTGTCCACCACGATGGCCAGCGACACCGGGCGCGGGGAGTGGTCGAAGCCGGAAATGTGCTGCAGCCGCCCATCGTCGAAAATGCTGAAGTCGCTTAGTCTCAGCTCCTGCATGGGCTGGCCCTGTTTGTTGAGCACCAGTACCGGCACCTCGACAATGGTGGTGCTAATCTTGATCAGCGGGATCTGCGGCGCTCGCAGCGTCGGTCTTTTTGCCCCCTGGGCGGCAGCCACCAGCCCGCACGCAAGTGTCATCAGGCACATCAGCGCACACCACAGCCTTGCCGATGGTCCCATGCCTAAGCATACCCCGACTATTGTCCGAACCGGCAGCTTCTCCCGGACGTATCCTTTTCAGAATGGAGGAATCCGCCATGTACTGCAACGCCTGCGGAACCGAGCTACGCGGAGCCTATTGCCATAACTGTGGCCGCGCCAACCCCGTCCGCCCGCAACCGCGCCGTCCCATGGAGCGCCCGCGCTCGGGCCGCACCATCGCCGGCGTCTGCCTGGCCTTTGCCCGCGCCCTCGACCTCGATCCCACCCTGGTTCGCGTCCTCTGGGCGGTGGTCACGGTGCTGTTCGCCTTTGTGTTCGGCGTCCTCGCCTATGTGGTTGCCTGGATCCTGATTCCCGATCAGCCCGCGCCGGATCTCAGTGCCGCCGGAACAGATGCCGAGGGAGCGTAATCGGGGTGGTTCGCGTTATCAGGTAGACGCCGATCAGCACCGCGATCGTGCCCAGCCATTTCTGCGTGGATATGCGTTCCTTTAAGAACACATGTGAAGCGCCCAGCACTACGATGTAGCTCAAGCTGAGAAGCGGATAGGCGTAGGCGAGGTCTACGCGCGACAGCACCGCCCACCAAACGGCTGCCTGGGCGCAGTAGATCCCGATGCCCATCAGCACGCGCCAGTCGCGCAGCGCCTCCCAGGCGAAAATGACCAGCGCCCAGGAGCTGAAGGGCGAGCCGACCATTCCGGGCACGCGGTTGATGCCGGATTTATAGAGGATTTGTCCTGCCGCCTCCAGTCCGACAGCGATCAGGATGAGCAGTATAACAGTCACAGTAAGTGTCTTCTTCTTGGCGGTGGATTCGGGCACTGCGGCTGCGTCGGCGCTCATACCAGCCGCCGCTCCGAGCCCTGCCACTGAAAAGCAGTTGACTGCGGAAGGCCCGCTTGCTCCAGCAAGCGGGCTGCGAATTGCAACAACATCGCGCCTATGGTTTCAGCGCGGTCGTAAAAGGCGGGAGTGAGCGGATAAATCGTGGCGCCGGCTTCGTGCGCCGCCAGCAGGTTGCGCAAGTGTACCAGGTTCAGCGGCGATTCCCGCACCACCAGCAGCAGCTTGCGGCGCTCCTTCAGGCACACGTCCGCGGCGCGCTCAATGAGTGTGTCGGCCAGACCGTGGGTGATGGCGGCGCACGTCCCCATGCTGCACGGAGCCACGATCATGCCCACGCTCGGATAGGAGCCGCTGGCGATGTTGGCGCCGATATCGCGATTGTCATGCACCTGCACTTTCGGTGCCTCCCGGCCCAGCAGCCGCTGCGGCAACTGTTCCAGTGTGCCTTCGCTGAGATCAAGTTCCTCACGCGCCACCCGCAGCCCATGCGGCGAGGCCACCAAATCCACATGCTCCACGCGTTCGTCCTGCTCCAGCTGGTCCAGCAGCGTGCGCGTGAGCGCAGCTCCACTGGCGCCGGTGAGCGCGAGCGTCAAGGTGAGAGCGGTAGGCACGCGATTAGGGTAGCATTCCAAGGTTGTGCTCGGGCTAACCGCCTACAATGATTTTGTGGATGAACAGGCACTGCGAACCTTGTTGGACAACGTGGCCAGTGGCCATCTGGCTTCCGGCGCGGCGCTGAGCGAACTGCGTGCGCACCTCCGTCAGCGGCCGTTTGAGGATTTAGGTTTTGCCCGCGTCGACCATCATCGTGCTCTGCGTCAGGGCGCGCCGGAGGTCATTTTGGCCCAGGGCAAAACCGCGGACCAGGTAGCGGCGATCGCAAACGCCGTGGCACGGGAATCGCCCAATTTACTGATCACGCGCGCCGGCGAAGCCGCTGCCGCGGCGGTTCGTGCTGTTCTGCCTGCGGCCGTCTATCACCCTTCCGCCCGTGTCCTTGCGCTGCAGCGCGAGCCGCCGCTGCAGGGTACTGGCACGGTGCTCGTCGTCTGCGCCGGCACCAGCGATCTCCCCGTGGCCGATGAAGCGGCGCTCACGGCGGAAATGTTTGGCGGACCGGTGGCGCGCCTTTCTGACTGCGGTGTTTCCGGCCTGCACCGTCTCCTTGCCGATCTGCCGGCCTTGCAAAGCGCGCGCGCGGTGATCGTTGTGGCCGGCATGGATGGCGCCCTGCCCAGCGTGGTCGGCGGCTTGGTGGCTGCGCCTGTAATTGCCGTGCCCACCAGCATCGGCTACGGCGCGCACTTGGGCGGCTTGGCCGCGCTGCTCACCATGCTCAACTCTTGCGCCGCCAACGTGGTCACCGTCAATATCGATAACGGATTCGGCGCCGGGTTCGTTGCCGCCGCCATCAACCGCACCAGATAGCGTTCAGCGCGTGGGGTATAATCCTCCGCAATGGACGCGGGCACCACTCCGGGCCGTTATGAGATTTTCGAGCGTCTCGGCGCGGGCGGTATGGGCGAGGTCTTCCGCGCCAGGGACCGCAAGCTCAACCGCTTCGTCGCGCTGAAGTTTTTGCCCGCGGGCGCCAGCCCGGCCGCACGTGAGCGTTTCGAGCGCGAGGCGCAGGCGATCGCCGCGCTCAACCATCCCCACATCTGCACGCTCTATGAAACCGGCGAGGAAAACGGCCGTGCCTGCCTGGTGCTGGAGCTCCTCGAAGGCGAGACGCTGCAGGCGCGGCTGGCGCGCGGGCCGCTGGCCGGCGATGCGCTGGTCGAGGCGGCGCTGGAAATTGCCGAGGCGCTGGAAGCCGCGCACAAGCACGGCATCCTGCATCGCGATCTCAAGCCCAGCAACATCTGGGTGCTGCCCGGAGGCCACGTCAAGATTCTCGATTTCGGGCTGGCGCGGCTGAGCGGGGAAGCGTTGTCCGACGCGGCCACGGTCGGCGGCGAGGCGCTGCTCACCTCGCCCGGCATGGCCGTGGGCACCGCGCCCTACATGTCGCCCGAGCAGGCGCGCGGCGAGGCGATTGACGTACGCTCGGATATTTTCAGCTTCGGCGCCGTGCTTTACGAAATGGCGACCGGCAAAGCCGCCTTTGCCCGTCCCAGCTCGGCCGCAACCGTAGCCGCCATTTTGACCGGCCAGCCGCCGTTGCTGGCCCAGCTTCCGCCCGAGCTGGAGCGCATCGTCGCCCGCTGCCTGGAAAAGGATGCGGATCTGCGCTATCAAACCGCGGCGGATCTGCGCATTGAGCTCAAGCGGCTGAAACGTAGCTCGAGCTCGGCCATCACCGGCTCGACCGTAGCTGCGGCAGCGCCGCCGGCAGCCAGTTCCAGTTCAGCCTGGCGTTACATTGCCATCGCCGTGGTCATCGCCGTGGTCGCCTTCCTGGCGTACTGGCGCGTCGGGATGTCCTCCGCGCCCAGCGCGCCTCCGGCACTCAGCTTCCGCCAGCTCACGTTTAGCGGCGACGTGGTCGATGCTGCAATTTCCGCCGACGGACGCTTTCTGGCTGATGTCCACATAGATCCGGCCGGCGCCTCGCTGCATCTGCTCTCCATCGCCAATGGCAGCGATGTCCAGATTGTGCCGCCTGGTAATGATTGTTGCGCCGATCCCACCATCGCTCCCGACGACAGCGCGGTGTATTTTCTCGCCGGCCATACGCTCGAATCGGTTCCGGTACTGGGAGGAGAGGTCCGTGCCATCGCCGGGCCAGTATGCAGCGGTGCCGGGTTTTCGCCGGATGGCAGCCGGATTGCCTATATCACGTGGCCTCAACGAGGGACGAATGCGAGCCGCCTCGTGCTGGCCAAAGCCGACGGTTCCGGAGCACATACGCTGGCACAGACTGCGGCTGGGATCACCTACACCAGCTCGAGCTGTTGGCAAGACAGTTTTAATCCCGACGCGCCTGTCTGGTCCCCTGACGGCTGCAACATCGCCGTGGTGCTCGATTCGAATACGAGCAGCGGAGCGAACGCAATCGGCGTGGTCGCGGTGGGCACCGGCAAAACCACACTCCTCGCCGCAGCCGGCCTCGACGTAGGCAACCTCGCGTGGCTCCCCGGCGGAAGCGCAATGACCGCCGCCGTCAGTCCCGAATCCGGCGGATCTCAGCAGCTTTGGCGCTTCGCTTGGCCCAGCGGCGAGCGAACCCAACTCACCCACGACCTGCAGGGCTACGAGAGCGTGACCGCCTCGAGCGTGGGCGCCCTGGCGCTGTTGCACAGTACGCCGCGAGCCTCCGTTTGGGTGCAAAGTCAGTGCGGCGGCACGTTCCGGCAAATCCCGGGCGGCGGCGGCGACAGGGCGGGAGCCGTGGGACTGGCGTGGACGCCGGGCGGGCAACTGGTGGTCACACGAATCTACGGCAGCAGCGGCCAGCTCTGGCAGGAGGGTGCCGACGGCAGCAGCGCGCAGGAGCTGGTAGTGCGCGGTCTGCCGGGATCGCCGGATTGGCCGGTTATCGCGCCCGACGGTGACCTGCTGTTGGAAGTCGGACCGGGCGGCCTTGGCACGCGTGCCTGGTGGGTCGGCGCCGCGGGCGGATCCGCCACCGCGCTCACTCCAGATGACGTCTTTGGTGGGTTGACGCTGGTGGACGGTGGTAGGGAACTGGTTTACGGCGAGGAGGCCAGAGAGGGTCGCCAGACGCTATGGGAGGTGCCGGCGGCTGGAGGCGCGCCGCACGTGCTTTGGAACCACGTTATCGGTTTCCCCGCGATCGTCGCCTCGCCGGATGAGAGCCGGATACTCGTGTCCGCGCACACGGGACTCACGATCTTGCACCTCGACTCCGGCGGGAAGGTTGCCGCCGCAACGCCGGCGCCGCCGGGTGCGAAGGGCAAGCCCTTTCTCTACGGCTGGACGCTGGACGGTCGCGCGATCACCTATGTGCCTGCTCAAGGTTCGGTGGACAACATCTGGGCGCTTCCGCTCGTCGGCGGCAAGCCCTACGCGCTGACGCACTTCACGGATCTCAACATCACGTCTTACGCATTCTCCCGCGACGGAAAGCTGGCGGTCAGCCGGGGTAGCGCGAACACCGACGTCGTGCTGGCCACCGGCCTGGGTAAAAGATGAACGCGCACCCGGAGCGGGTGCGCGTTCATTGAAAAAGGCGGAAAGCGGTGCTTATTTCTTGCCCGGTGCGATGGCGTCCTTGGCCGCCTTCGCCACGCGAAACTTCACCACCGTCTTGGCCGGGATCTTGAGGGCCTCGCCGGTTTGCGGATTGCGCCCCATGCGCGCCTTGCGGTTTTGCTTCACCAGTTTCCCCAGGCCGGGAAGCGTGAACTGGCCGCTGCGCTTGGTCTCTTTAACCGCCAGCGAAGCCAGTGCGTCGAGATAATTCGCGGACTCTTTCTTGTTCAGGCCGGTTGTCTCGGCCATTTGGGAAACAATCATTGTCTTGGTCAGAGCTGCCATGCATCCTCCTCCGGAAGGGTACGAAAAACAAGGTGATTGTACACGAGACGCGATTAAAAGTGGCACTGGCAAGGGAAAATATTCACGCGCACCCATAACGGTCCGGCCCCGGCGGTCCAGCAAGCCCGCAGACTGCTGCCCTGGTAAAGGGCCTCGAAGCCCTGCTCGGATTGAGATATGCTATAGCGCGGCTCGACTTTCCAGACTGCTTTTGGCTCCGCCTGCAACTCGATGTGCAAGCGCCGCCAGCCGTCGCACAGCGTCACTGAACCCGCGCCCAGCTCCCCGCTCCAGTCCAGACGATAACGCTGACCCTGGTGCAGCAGGCCGCGGTCGGGCGCATCCGGCGCCAGCAAGTTGAAAACCCATTCCATCTCCAACCCCGCCTCGGCCCCGCTGATTTCGCACTCCAGCGCCGTCCCCGCCAGCCGGAAGTGCTTTCGGATCCTGCCCTCCTCCAGCTCGATCAGGCCCGGGCTGGCTTGCAAGACCGCGTAGGCAGCGGTGTCGGGCTCGCGGTCGCGCCAGAGGCGGGCGCAGGCCGGAGCGCAGGCGTCGTAGACCAGCCGCTGCGCCAGCTCCGTCGCCGGCGTTGCGGCCTCACCAGGAAGGTTAGCCGGGTTGGCCGCGGCGCGTTGGCGCAACTCCTCGTGGTAGGCTTCCGGCCTCCGCTGAATGGAGTTGATGAGGTTGGCATGCGCCGCCAGCGCATCCAGCTCGATGATGCTGCCGCCATCGCCCGGCGCGATCAACAGGCGCAGCTCGGGAGAACGAAGTTCGATCAACTCGCTGCCGTTGCGCAGGAGATCCCAGCGCCGCAACGGCGGCGCCGGCGCCAGATGTCCCAACTCCTCCTCGGCAGCGAGCAGGTGCGCAAACGCGACCTGCCGCAGGTGCGGCGAGTAGATACCGCCGAACCAGCCGTGCCAGTAGACGTCGTTGCATTGGGCCGCCAGCAGATGCGTACGCGCACGCGCTGCGGCCTTGGCTCTGCCTTTGTAGCCGTCCAGTTGCCGGCCGAGATCCTGCCCGGTTTTGTGCAGCAGATTGGATTCCGGATATTTGGTAAGAAATCCACGCCAGGAGCCGCTGCCCGCCCAGCGCATCATCTCTGGGTAAGACGCGCAGGGAATATACGTAAGCCCACGCGCCGGGTGGCCATGCAGGTAGTCGCTCAGCCGCACCGTCGTCACCTGCTCCTGCAGTTTTTCCAACCCGTCCAGGAATCGCCGCAGCCAGCCGTCGGCATACACGTGCTGGGCAGTGTGCGGCCAGCTTCCGAACTTTTCCAGATCGTCGCCCATAGTCAGCAGGCTGCCCGGATGCCGTTGCGCCGCCGCCGCGAGATATTCTAGTCCCTCGGCCTCGGGCCGAAAGGGAAGCGCCTGGCGGAGAAAATAATTCGACGGCACCACGGACACGATTTGACTCCGGGTTTCGGTCAGCCAGTAACCGTGCAGCGCGTCCGCCGCGAGGCCGGCCTGCTGCAGGTGGCTGTCGTCGAGCAGCGCGTACTCGATACCGGCCTGCGCCAGCACGGCCGGCAGCTCCGGCTCCCATACGCGCTCGGCCAGCCAGGCGCCGCGCGGCCGCCGATCGAAGTACCGCTCCAGTGCCGCGCTCAGCCTTGCCAACTGCTCCTGCTGATCGGCGGGCGAAATTGCGGCCAGAATCGGTTCATAGTAGCCGCCGCCCAGCATTTCCAGGCGCTCTTCGGCGATCATCGGTTGCAGCAGTTCGATGTATTCGGGATGGCGTTCGCCCAGCCAGTCGAGGAGAAAACCGGAGAAGTGCAGGTTCAACCGCAACCAGGGCCGTGCCGCCGCCGTCTCCACCAGCGGCAAGTAAGCGGAGCGGTAGCAGTGTTCCATGACCTCGCCAAAATTTCCCACCGGTTGGTGCGCGTGCAGCACCAGCGCGAAGGCAATCGACATAGCTCTACGCTACCAGTATGGGCGGAGCTCAGAAGTGGATAGTGCCGCCGATGACAACCCGCGCATGACTGCTGCCGGAGGCTGCGAAGGCGGTGTGGACCAAATCCACCTCAATCAGCCGGATCGAAGCCCAACGCGTGACATTCAGTTTCAGCCCGGCACCCACTTGCCAGGCGAAGCTGGAATAGCCCGAGGAACCGCTGGCATTCACCGAGGCGGTTTGCGTGCTCAGGTGGCCAAAGCCAAACAGGGCGTCGGCGTACGGATCGAAAATACGATGAGGCATGTCAAATTCCGGCCCGAACATTAGGGTCCATTCCGTGCTCTTGGCCGAGGCCGAGCCGACCAGCAGGGACAAGGATTGCGAACCGGAAGCGCGGCCGACATCAGCCACCAGGCTCAAACCCGCCGCACGACGCGGCAGCGGCCGCACGCCGGCTCGCAGATCCCACCCATCCAGGCCAATGGGGCTGGAAATGTGCTCATAGCCGAAGCCGACGCTGAACGGCAGCGGCGACATCAGTCCCGGTCCCATGGTCATGGTGCTCTGCTCGCCCATCCTTGCCGCGGGCACGGCCCCGGCGGTGGGCGGCCGCAGCGCCGGATTGGTGAGCGGCGAATGGTCGAGCTCCGCCACCAAGGGGCCGGCGGCCGCGGTCGGACGAATCGTGCCGTCGAGCACGTCCTGCCAGTATTGGTGCGGGTACATGGCGCGATTGCCGGTTTCATCGGTTTGCACGACAGCACCGTTGATGTTCACGCCGGCGAACAAGCCGCGACTGCGCGCGTAGGCGACCACCTCGGCGCGCATGGTGGCGTCGGTAGAGGCATGCACGCTGCGTCCGATCGGGCCGGCTGCCGCCGAGGCCGAAACCCCCAGCCGCAACTTATTGTTGAGCATGCTTTCCAGGCCGGCGCGGTGTTGGAATACCAGGATCAGATCCGCCGATTGGATCCCGATTTGCGGTCCCAGGCTGGCGCCGCCCATGGTGACGAAAATCGGCCCGCTCCAGCCGCGCAGGGGCGTGGCGCCCGGCTTGGGCGCCGTCGCCGGCGGCAACGCCGTCGAGTTTGCCGTTGGCCCCTGTAGGCGGCACATGGCGATGCCTTTGCCGTAAGCACCGCCGATGCCGAACGCCAGCGTCTTATAGCTGGGAATGATCATCACGCACTGACCCGACTTGAGAATGCTTACCGGAATTTGCCGGCCCGGCCCGCTGGCGACGCTGCGAAAGATTTGGATGGCATTGTTGATGCGCTGCTCGTCCAAGGTCGTATCCGATTGCGCCTGGGCGACCATGCTGCAAGTGGCGCTTACCAGGATCACCGCCAGCGCGGCGCGTCCCGTGCGGCTGAAATGTCTGCTCATAGCTGCTCCCGTCGCTTTCTGACCAATGACCGTAAGAGAAGCGTGGAAGCCTGCGGTTTGTTGCATGCGCTCGGCTGCCGCCGGTTGCCGCCTGTGATTAAATAAGGGGTGGAAGGAGCGCCCCATGCCGGATAACCCACTGAAACTGAAGCGCATTCACCACATCGAGTTTTGGGTCGGCAACGCCAAGCAAGCCTCGTTTTTTTATCGCAACGCCTTCGGCTTCTCCCAAACCGCTTACACCGGCCTGGAGACCGGCAATCGCCTGCACACCGGCTATGTCCTTGAGCAGGGAAGGGCGCGCTTCTTGTTTACCACTCCGCTCACGCCGAACTCGCCCGCAGCCGAGCACATTCGCCAGCATGGCGACGGCGTCCATGATGTGGCGTTCGAAGTGGATGATGCTGACTCCGCCTTTGCCGCCGCCGTGGCGCGCGGCGCGCAACCGGCGATCCAGCCGCACGACTGGGAAGACCCAGTTGGCGTGGTGCGGCACGCCGCCATTCACACCTACGGCGAGACGCTGCACTCGTTCATTTCGCGCAATGGCTACTCGGGACCATTTCTTCCGGGCTACAAGCGCGCGGACATCCAAGCGCCGGACAAGGGCATTCTGCGCGTGGACCACGTGGTCGGCAACGTCGGCCTGGGCGAGATGAACCAATGGGCCGACTGGTACAGCAACGTGCTGGGCTTCAAGCGCTTCCTCAGTTTTGATGACAAGGATATTTCGACTGAATACAGCGCGCTGATGAGCGTCGTGATGGCGGATGATTCCGAGTCCATCAAATTTCCCATTAACGAGCCCGCGCCCGGCCGCAAGAAAAGCCAGATCGACGAGTACCTGGAATCCTATGGAGGACCTGGCGTGCAGCACATCGCGCTGCAGACCAAAGATATCGTGTCCACCGTCAGCGCGCTGCAGCGCGACGGCGTCGAGTTCCTGCGGGTGCCCGACACCTATTACGAGCTGCTGCCCAGTCGCGTGGGCCAGATTGACGAATCCCTGAAGGAACTGGAAACACTGGGCGTTCTCGCGGACCGGGATCAGGACGGCTACCTGTTGCAGATCTTCTCCAAGCCGGTCGAGGACCGGCCCACGCTGTTTTTCGAGATCATCGAGCGCCACGGCAGCCGCGGGTTTGGCAAGGGCAATTTCCGCGCATTGTTCGAGGCCATTGAACGCGAGCAGGCGGTGCGCGGCAATCTGTAGGCAGGATCTAGTCAAGGGAACGCCATGCCGGTCTATCACCGTTTAGGCAAGCTGCCTGCCAAGCGCCACAGTATTTTCCGCCAGCCCAATGGCGCGCTGCATCCGGAAGAGCTGGTGGGTAATCACGGCTTTACCGGCCCTTCCTCGCTGCTTTACCATCTGCACGCGCCTACGCGGGTCACTGCCATTCGCGCCCTGCGGGAGCTGCCGCTGGAAGCCGATCACGAATCCACCTTCCGCCATCGCCACTTCAAAACCGCGCAACTGGCGGTGGTGGCCAGTCCATCGCTGGACCGGGAGCCGCTGCTGTTCAACCAGGATGTGGCGATGAGCTTTGTGCGCGCCACCCGGCCGGATTCGTTTTTTTACCGCAACGCCTCGGCGGACGAGCTGGTCTACCTGAGCGAGGGCGAAGGCAGGCTGGAATCGTTGATGGGCACCATCCCGGTGCGCCGCGGAGATTATGTGGTCATTCCGCGCGGCATCCTGCACCGCTTCGTTTTCAACGGAGAGTTGCGCTGCCTGGTGATCGAAAGCGCCGGCTATATCCGCACGCCCCGCCGCTACCGCAACGAGTTCGGACAACTGCTGGAATCAGCGCCGTACTGCGAGCGCGATTTTCGCCCGCCACAGGAGTTGCCGGTGCACGATGAGCAAGGCGAGTTCACGCTGGTGATCAAAAAAGGCCCGCTGGTGCAGGAGGTAGTGCTCGATCACCATCCCTTCGACGTGGTCGGCTGGGACGGTTACTACTATCCGTTCGCCTTCAACATCGCGGATTTTGAGCCGCGCGTGGGCCGCTTCCATCTGCCTCCGCCGATTCACCAGACCTTCGAGGGCGACGGTTTTGTGGTCTGCTCGTTCTGTCCGCGTCCGTTCGATTTCGATGCCCAGGGCGTGCCTGCTCCTTACAACCACTCCAACGTCATGTCGGATGAGGTACTGTATTATGCCAACTCCGAGTTCATGAGCCGCAAGGGCATTGAATACGGTTCCATCACCCTTCATCCCGATGGCATACCCCATGGCCCGCACCCGGGCCGCACCGAGGAATCGCTGGGCAAGCCGAAGACCAGCGAACTGGCAGTGATGATGGACACCTTCCGCCCGCTGCAGGTCGCCCTACCGGCTCTGGCCATCGAGGACCCGTCCTACTACCGATCCTGGGTCGAAGACAGCGGCGCGCACCCGCTCACCGGCGGCCTATGACCGCTAAACAGCATGCGCTGCTGGAACACGCGATTGATTACGCCGGGCTGTTTCCGCCCGCCGGACTGGAGATGGCTGGCGCGGTGGCCAACTACCGCAGATATCGCGAGGGCGCGGATAGCTGGGCGCTGGGCCGGTTTGTTTGCCCGGTGGGACGGCTGGAGGAATTTGCCGCCGCGCGCGGCAGCGGCGGCGGGGTATGGCCGCTGGCGGCGGTGGCCGGCGGTGAGCCACACGCGGAAGCGGCCGCCATCGCCCGCTTCAATCAGGATCATTTTAACCGGGCGCGCATCGAAGCGGTGGAGGCGAAAAGTGCCGATGCGGAGGCCGTGCGCCTGCGCGTGGCGGCCAGTGCGGGCCTCGAATGCTATTGCGAACTGAGCGCTTCCTCCCCGGAATTCGCGGCCGCGGCCGCCGCTGCGCATGCCCTCGGTGCGCGGCTGAAGCTCCGTACGGGAGGTGTGGCGGCGAACGCCATTCCCGCGCTCGATCTCGTGCTCGATTTCTTGCGTGCTGCTCGTGAGCTGGGCCTCTCGTTCAAAGCCACCGCCGGTCTGCACCATCCCTATCGCGGCACCTACCCGCTCACCGATGTACCCGATGCACCCCAAGGTCTGATGTACGGTTTCTTGAACGTGGCGCTCGGGGCGGTGGCGCTCGCTGCGGGTTATGGTCCCGGCGAAGCCGAGCGCATCCTGGGCGAAGAGGATCCGGCGGCCTTGAAGCTGGAGCGCTGGAGCGATGAACAGATTGCGGCCGGGCGGCGTTTTTTCACCGGCTTTGGCTCCTGCTCATTCGAGGAACCGCTGCAATGGTTGCACCCTCCAGCCTGACGCTGGCACCCGCCGGGGAGCGCATCGTTTTCTGGGTGAATTTTTACGCCTGGTGCGGAGTGGAAGCGTGGGTCTGGATGCGCGAGCGCAAGCTTCATCGTGGGCAGCGCCAGGACCGTGGCAGCGTTCTCTGGATCGTGCTCTGGGTCTGGGCCGGGATCTGGGCGGGCTTTTTCGCCATGTACAATGTCGACTTCAGCGCCCTCGGCCACGCGCCGCTAGGCTGGCTTGCGGCTGGCGTCGTGTTGACCTGGCTCGGCGCCGGCTTCCGCCTGTGGGCGATCCGCACGCTGGGCGCCTTTTTCCGCGTGCGCGTGGAAATCCAGGTTGATCACCAGATCGTCATGCACGGCCCCTACCGCTGGATTCGCAATCCCGCCTACAGCGGCGCCACGATCACCATGCTGGGCATCGGTCTGACCATGCGCAACTGGCTGAGCGTGATTTGCTGCGTAGCCGGCATCCTCATCGCCTACGCGCGCCGCATCGCGGTCGAGCAAAAGGCGCTGGAGGCGCACTTCGGAACTTCCTACCTGGACTATATCCGGCGCACCTGGGCGCTCATTCCGTTCCTGTGGTAGGCGGCAGCACCGTCAAGCCCGGCACCTTGCGGAACTCCTAAGCGAAGCTCAGGACGAGTCCATCGGCATGGCCCAGGGCGAACTGCGCAATCGCGACATCCGCGAGCTCGCTCGCCTGCCTCGCTATCGAATCCTTTCAGTCGTAGTACTCGAGGCCGAGATGGGTGATCATGTCCTCGCCGCGGAGGTGGCGCATGGTGTTTTTCAACTTCATGGATTGGATGAACAAATCGTGTTCGGGGTACAGGCCGGGCGGGGTAATCGGGCTCTTGAAATAGAACGACAGCCACTCCTGGATGCCGATGCCGCGCAGCGATGGGGTGCGCTGTGCCAAGTCCATCAACAGCACCAAATCGAGCGCCACCGGTGCGGCCAGAATAGAGTCGCGGCAGAGGAAATTCACCTTAATCTGCATCGGATAGCCGAGCCAGCCGAAAATATCTATATTGTCCCAACCTTCTTTATTATCACCGCGCGGCGGGTAATAGTTGATGCGAACCTTATGATAGAAGTCCTTATAGAGTTCAGGATACAAATCGGGTTGCAGTATGTGCTGCAGGACCGAAAGCTTGGACTCTTCCTTGGTTTTAAACGACTCCGGATCATCGAGCACTTCGCCATCGCGATTGCCCAGGATATTGGTCGAGAACCAACCGTTCAGACCGAGCATGCGGGCTTTCAGGCCCGGCGCGAGGATGGTCTTCATCAGCGTCTGCCCGGTCTTGAAGTCCTTGCCGCAAATGGGCGCCTGGCGCAGTTTGGACAGCTCCATCAGAGCGCCGGTGTCGGTGGTGAGGTTGGGCGCGCCATTGGCGAAGGGCACGCCCTCCTGCAACGCCGCATAGGCGTAAATCATGCTGGGAGCGATATCGGGGTGATTGGTTTTGAGTCCGGCTTCGAATGCGGACAAGGTGGCGTGGACTTCGCCCGGCGCGCGAAAGGCCTCGGTCGAGGCACACCAGATCATGACCAGGCGGTCGCATTTGTTCTTGCTTTTAAAGTTGCGGATATCCTGGCGGAGCATTTCGGCCAGTTCCCACTTGTTGGCGGCCTTCTTGACGTTCGGCCCATCCAGACGTTTGACGTATTTCTTGTCGAACACCGCCGCCATGGGCTGAATGCTGGCTAGCAGCGGCTGGACCTGCTCCAGCAGATCTTTGTCGAGAACTTTGGCGTTGCGTGCCGCCTGGTAGCAATCGTCGTTGTAGATGTCCCAGCCGCCAAACACAAGCTGGTCCAGGCCCGCCAACGGCAAAAATTCACGAATCAGGGGCGAGCGCTTATCGGTGCGCTTGCCCAGGCGGATGGTGCCCATTTGGGTCAAAGAGCCGATGGGACGGGCGAAGCCGCGGCGGATGGCTTCTACGCCGGCAATAAAGGTGGTGCTGACGGCGCCCAGACCGGGGATGAGCACGCCCAGCGTGCCGGCGGCGGGTGCGATGGAAGGTGAGGCTTTAGCAGTCACATCAGTAATGGTAGCAAGGAGGCGCGGGCCGCGGTTTACACTCAACTCATGGGGGCACCAGCGGAAGCGGCTTCGCCACGCTCGCCGGGCTTGCGCACGCTTAATGAACTGCTGCTCTGGCACGGCGAGGGACGCATCGAACTGCGCCGGTTAGCCAAGCGCAACGGGAGGTGGGAGGCCACAGGTTCGGCGGAATTTTTCCGCCAGGTACGCGCGCTGGAAATGGCGCTGGGCCAGCGCCTGGGCGTGAGGGCGGGGGAGCGTGTGGCCATTCTGGCCGAGAGCAGCCCGCAGTGGCTCATCGCCGATTTTGCGTGTCTCGCCGCCAGCATCATCGACGTTCCCATTTACCCCACGCTCACCGCCGAGCAGGCAGCCTATATTTTGCGCGACTCCGGCGCCGCGGGAGTGTTCGTCTCTACGGCGGCGCAACTGGAAAAAGTGCGTAGCGTGGCGGCATCGCTACCCGACCTGCGCTGGCAATGTTGCTTTGCCGATCCGGAATGGGAGGGCCTGCTGCGCCAGCAGCCGCCGGAGCCAACCGAAGCATTTGCCGCACGCCTGCGCGCTACTCCGCCGGACCAGCCGGCCACGCTGCTCTACACCTCCGGAACCACCGGTGACCCCAAAGGCCTGCTGCTCACCCACAGCAACTTGTGCGCCAACCTGAATTTTTCGACCAATGATTTTGGGTACGGGAGCCACGAGCGGCGGCTGTCCATTTTGCCGCTTTCGCACATCACCGAACGCCATATGGCCTACGTGGACATGATCCACGGCGGGGAAGTCTATTTCACCGATAGCCTGGATCGCGTCGCGGAGAACCTGGCCGAGCTGCACCCCACCGCGCTGGTGAGCGTGCCGCGATTGTTCGAGAAAGTGGTTTCGGCGCTGCAGGCGCAGGTGGCGCAAAAATCGAGGCTGGAGCAGGCGCTGTTCCGCTGGGCGGTGCGGACTGGCGAAGCCATGATCCCCTACCGGCTCGAGGGGCGGCGCGCACCCGCCCGGCTGCGCCTGCGGGCGCGAGTGGCGGACGGGCTGGTGGGCGCCAAGCTGCGTGCCCGGCTGGGCGGCCGGCTCAACAAAATCATCAGCGGCGGTGCGGCGCTGGCGCCGGGGGTGGCGCGGCTGCTGCTGGCGCTGGGAGTAATGGTGGATGAAGGCTACGGACTGAGCGAGACCTCGCCGGTGATCGCGCTCGGCCGTCCCGGCGGCAGACGCCTGGGCTCGGTGGGCCGTCCGCTCGCCAACGTCGAAGTGCGCGTTGCCGCGGACGGGGAGATCCTGGTGCGCGGCCCCTCGGTATTTTCCGGCTATTACCATCGCCCGCAGGAAACTGCGGCAGCGCTGGAAGAGGGCTGGTTCCACACCGGCGATATCGGCCACCTGGATGGGGATGGGTTCTTGTTTCTCACCGATCGCAAAAAGGATCTGCTCAAGACTTCCGGCGGCAAGTTCATTGCCCCGCAACCGATCGAGTCCAAACTCAAGGCCAGCGAACTGATCGCCGAAGCGGTGGTGGTGGGCGACGGCCGCAATTACGCCAGCGTGCTGCTGGTGCCCAACTGGGGGGCGGTCGAGGCCGCCGGTATCGCCTGCGGCGACCGTGCCGCCGCCTGCGGCGATGCGCGCGTGCGGGCGCTGTTTGTGGCCGAACTCGAGCGCGTGAACGCGACTCTGGCGCGTTTTGAAACGCTCAAGAAATTCGCCCTGATCAGCGAGGAATTTACCATCGCCAGCGGCGAGCTCACGCCCACGGTCAAAGTCCGCCGCCGCGCGGTGGAAACCAACTATCGCGCCCTGATTGAGCAACTCTACTCTTGAGCGCCGGAGCCGTCAGCCTGATCGCGGGCGGCGGGACGCAAACGCCTGGCAGCAGTCTACAGCCCGCCGCGTCGGTGGCGCTGCCGCTGACGCTGGTGGTGCAGTAGAGCGCTGCTCTATTCCTGAGCCGTGGACGCGGCGGCGCCGCGCTTGCGCTCGACCGCAATCGCGATAAAGGCCAGCGCCGCGCGGCCGAGGGCGCGATCGCGGCGGAATATCAATCCCAGTTCGCGGTAAAGTTTGCGCCCGGCAATTTCCAACAGGACCAGTTCGCCCGTCCGCTCTTCGGCCGCCGCCATGCTGCAGGGCAGGAAGGCCACGCCCAGGCCGGCGGCCGCAAAACCTTTGAGCAGTTCGGTGCTGTCCAGCTCCATGGAAATCTGCAGCGGCGCAAACGGCGCCAGCAGAGCCTCGATCAGGTCGCGGGTCTGGCCCGCGCGCGGCAGCAGCAGCGGCTCGCGCGCCAGCGCCGCGACTTCCACCGGGGTCGTCCGCGCCAGCGGATGCCCGGCCGCCACGGCGGCGCGAATTTCGTCCCGCTGCAACGGCACCACTTTGAGGCGCGCATCCTGCACCGGCAACGAGAGCACGCCAAATTCCGCCCGGTGTTCCAGCACGTCCTCGAGGATCTCGTTGTGCTCGCCGCGCCGGATGTGTACCTGCACGGCGGCGTGCTGGCGTTTGAAGGCGGCAAACACCTCCGGCAGCACGTGCAGGCAACTGCCTTCGTTGGCGGCGATGTGCAGCTCGCCGCGCGGACTTTGCGCCAGATCGGAGAGCGCGCGCCGCCCCTCCTGGCGCAGTTGCAGCAAGCGCCGGGCGTAGTCCTGCCACAGGCGGCCGGCTTCAGTGAGCGCCACTTTGCCGCCGCCGCGGTCAAACAGACGTTCGCCCAGCTCCTCTTCCAGCCCGCGAATTTGCGCGCTGACGGCGGGCTGGGTACGAAAACAACTGATGGCGGCGCGGCTGAACGATCTCAGCCGGGCTACTTCCAGAAACGCATGCAACTGGTCAAAATCCATAGCCGCAATAAAAATTATTGATTGGCGCCGGCGCCGCCGGCCCTGCTAGGCTGACGTTTCAGTTTATCCGCAAACCGGAGGTTCCCCGCTCATGCCTACACCCAAGGAAATTGTCGAGTTCTGCAAAAAACAGGACGTCAAGATGGTCGACGTCCGCTTCACCGATCTGCCCGGTCTCTGGCATCACATCACGTTCCCCGTCGCGCAACTCAGCGAAGACTCGTTTGAAGATGGCTTCGGCATGGATGGCTCCAGCATCCGCGGCTGGGCCGCCATTCACGAAAGCGACATGCTGCTGACCCCGGATCCTTACTGGACCATGCTCGATCCCTTTACCGAGGAAACCACGCTGGTGCTGATCGGCAACATCAGCGATCCACTCACGCGCCAGCATTACGAACGCGATCCCCGTTACATCGCCCAGAAGGCGGAGGCCTATCTCACCTCGACCGGGATTGCCGATCAGGCGTTCTTCGGGGCTGAAGCCGAATTCTTCATCTTCGACAACATCCGCTTCGATCAGCGCGAACAGCATGGATTCTATTTCATTGACGCCGAGGAGGGGCGCTGGAACTCCAGCCGCGAGCAGGACAACCTCGGCTATCGCCCGCGCGTGAAGGAGGGTTATTTCCCCGTTCCGCCCACCGATCACTACCAGGATTTGCGCACCGAGATGGTGCTGCGCCTGCAAGCCGCCGGCTTGAAAGTCGAATGCCATCACCACGAAGTCGCCGCCGCCGGACAATCCGAAATTGATCTGCGCTTCGATACGTTGCTGCAAAGCGCCGATCACATGATGGAGTACAAATACATCGTCCGCAACGTCGCCAACGAATACGGCAAAACCGTCACCTTCATGCCCAAGCCGATTTTTGGGGACAACGGCAGCGGCATGCACGTACACCAGTCGCTGTGGAAGGGGGGCCAGGCTCTGTTTGCCGGAGACGGTTACGCGGGGTTGTCGCCCATGGCGCTCAACTATATCGGCGGGCTACTGCGCCATGCCCCGGCGCTGGCGGCGTTGATGGCCCCGACCACGAACAGCTACAAGCGGCTGGTTCCGGGTTACGAAGCGCCGGTCAACCTGGCCTACTCGCGGCGCAACCGTTCCGCCGCCTGCCGCATTCCGATGTACTCGTCCTCGCCCAAAGCCAAGCGGGTCGAGTTCCGTCCGCCCGACCCGGCGGCCAACCCCTACCTGTGCTTTTCCGCGCTACTGCTGGCCGGGCTGGACGGGATCGAAAACCGCACCGATCCGGGCGAGCCGCTGGATCGCGACAT
Organism: Terriglobales bacterium; assembly: GCA_050747745.1. Taxonomy (GTDB): domain Bacteria; phylum Acidobacteriota; class Terriglobia; order Terriglobales; family SCQP01; genus SCQP01. Next base: position 103,110 of record JBOGKM010000103.1, on the reverse strand, counting down.
TTACGATCTCAAGCCGGAAGAGCTGAAAAACGTGCCCTCGCTGCCGGCCTCGCTGGATGCGGCGCTGGACGCCCTGGAAGCCGATCACGAGTTTCTGCTCAAAGGCGAGGTGTTCACCGAAGAAGTCATCCACACCTGGATCGATTACAAGCGCAAACACGAGGTGGACGCAGTGCGCCTGCGCCCGCATCCGTACGAATTTCAACTCTATTACGATATTTAGCGGTGCGCCACGCGGGCGGCAACGGCGGCCACCGCCCGCCCGAGCCGGCTGCGGTATAGCATAAGATGAACCTATGCTCCTGGCCGAAACGGAAAATGGCGAGAGTCGCATTTTTTATGTCGGCATCGTGCTGGGCGTAGCCGCCACCGCGGTGCTGGCGTCGATGAGCGGCTGGGCGGCGGGACTGGGCCTGGCGCTGGGGGCGGCCTGCAGCACCATCAACTACGCCTGGCTGCGCTCGGGCGCCAACGCACTAATGCAAGCCGCCGCGGGCGGGCCGGTGACCTCGCCCATGCGCTGGGGAATGGTCCGCTTTCTGACCCGTTTCGCGTTGTTGGCGGCGTGCGTTTACGCTATACTAATCAGTGGTTTAGTGCCTTTGCCACCGGTGCTGGGCGGGTTGTTTGTGATCCCGGCAGCAGCGGTGGTGGAGGGGTTGCGGCAAATCACCGCTCATGCCTGAACAACTCTGGTTCACCCACATTTTGAACGCGATTTTCGCCGCGCCGGTGGATGGCCTGTTCCATCTGCTGCGCATCCCGGCCGCCTACCCGGCCGCGCCCATCGGCAACGCCTTCGCCATGGAGGTGTTGGCGGCGCTCATTTTGGCCGTGTTCGGCACCTGGCTGCGCACCCGTCTCTCGGTGGAAAAACCTAAATCCGCGCAGCATGCGGTGGAGATGACGTGGAACGCCATCGGCAATCATGGCGAAGAAATCATGGGCCATGAGGTCTGGCGCTTTCTGCCCTACCTGTTCACGCTCACGATTTTCATTCTCCTCGCCAACCTGATGGGCCTGGTGCCCAGCCTGGATACGCCCACCGCGAGCATCGAGGTGACGCTCGGGCTGGCGATTGCGACCTTTCTGTACTACAACGGAGTGGGGTTCAAGAAGCTGGGGATCAAGGATTACCCCAAAACTTTCGTGGGGCCGATCAAGGCGCTGGCGCCGTTCATGGTTCCGCTGGAGATCATCAGCCATTTCGCCCGCATTCTCTCCCTCAGCGTGCGTCTGTTCGCCAACATGTTCGCCGGCGAGATTCTGGTCGCGCTGTTTATCGCGCTGCTCCCGGTGGCGGGGATCATATTCATGGGCCTGCACGTGTTCATTGCTCTATTGCAGGCTTACATCTTCATGGTTTTGACCATGGTCTACCTGTCGGGCGCGGTCGTGTCCGAACACTAGCGCCAAGTTCAGCAGTACCCCGCTGTGTGAGACCGTAACGCCCCCGCGCATACGGGAACCACCGCCAACGGGCAACTTCATTGCAGTCCAAGGAGCTCTCATGCGTCTTAGGTTGATGTACTTGTTTGCCACTCTCTCTGCCTTTCTCTTTGCCACATCGCCACTGCTGGCGCAGGGCGCCAGCGGCGCGGGATCGGCGGTGAAACTGGGCGCCGTGGGCATGGGCATCGCCTCCGGCATTTGCGGCATTGGCCAGGGCCTGGCGACCAAGGGCGCCGCTGAAGGCATGGCCCGCAATCCAGGCGCGGTGGCGCACGTGCGCTTCGCCCTCATCTTCGGCATCGTCATGATCGAATCCCTGGCGTTGTACACCTTCGTGATCGCACTGATGAAGTTGTAAGCGATCCGGATGCCGCGAAGCGGGGCGCGCCGTATTTTGTATACTAGGAAGCGTTTGCGGGCGCCTAGCTCAGTTGGTTAGAGCGCCGCCTTCACACGGCGGAGGTCATAGGTTCGAGTCCTATGGCGCCCACCAGTACTCCTTGCCGCGAGCGAATCAACCGTGCACATGATCGAAATCCAGGAACTGCGGCTCCATCCCGTCCCCTTTGCGCTTACCTGGACGGCGGGCCGCGATGAGGCGCTGGCGGCGGTGCCGGAAATTACCGGCGAGTTGCGCTTTGAAGGCCAGGCACGGCTGGTGGGCGAAGGCATGCGGTTGCAGGGGCACATTCACGGGGACATCGCTCCCTCCTGCGCCCGCTGCCTGGAACCCATCACCATGGCGGTGGAACGCGATGTGGACTTGCTCTACGAGCCGGAATCGGTGATCGGCGATAGCGCCGAGGTCGAGATCCACACCGCCGATGCCGAGGTGGGGTTTTTTTCGGGCGCGGGCGTGGATCTGGAAGAAGTGGCGCGCGAGCAGGTGTTGCTGGCATTGCCCATGCAGCCGCTGTGCCGGCCCGACTGCCGCGGGCTGTGCCCGCGCTGCGGCGCCAATCTGAACCAGGGGGCCTGCAGCTGCCCGCCCGCCGCCGACGACCGCTGGAGCAAGCTCAAAACTTTGCGTCCTCCCGGCGAGCACAATCAATCCTGAAGCTACGGTAAGTTCTCATGCCCAATCCCAAACGCCGCCATTCGCATCAGCGCACCAGCACCCGCCGGGCGCATGATTTTCTGGATGCGGGATCACTTTCCGAGTGTCCCAACTGCCACGAGCAGAAGCTTCCGCACCGCGCCTGTCCCCATTGCGGCTATTACAAGGACCGCGAGATCTTCGAGGTGAAGGAGAAGTAGCGCCTCCAGCCTGTGTCCACTCCCCTGACCATCGCGCTGGACGCCATGGGCAGCGATCACGCGCCCGTGCCGGAGGTTGCCGGAGCCGTGGCCGCGGTCAAAGAGTACGGCGTGCATATCCTGCTGGTCGGTCTGGAAGCGCGCCTGCGGCGGGCACTCGAGGCCTATCCGGCGGCGGCCCGCCAGGGCATTGAGATCGTGCCCGCCACCGAGGTCATCACCATGGAGGATAAAGCGGTGCGGGCGGTGCGCACCAAACGCGATTCTTCGGTGCATGTATGCGCGCGCCTGGTCAAATCGGGCCGCGCGGTGGGGCTGGTCAGCGCCGGCAATACCGGGGCGGTGATGGCCACCAGCAAGCTCATGCTGGGCAGTCTGAACGGGGTGCAGCGCCCGGCGCTGGCCACCGTCGTGCCGACCGCCGGCGGCCGGGGCGCCATCCTGATTGATGTCGGCGCCAATGTGGATTGCCGTGCCGATCACCTCGAACAGTTCGCCATCATGGGCGAGATATACTACCGCGTCATTCTCGGCTGTGACCGCAGGGACGCGGTGGCGGGGCCGCGCGTGGGCCTGCTTTCCATTGGCGAGGAGGAGATCAAGGGCAACGAACTCACTCGCGAGGCCTTCGCCCTGCTGCGCCAGTTGCCCATCAACTTCGTGGGCAACGTGGAAGGGCGCGATATCTTTCGCGGGCAGGTGGACGTGATCGTCTGCGATGGCTTCGTGGGCAACGTGGCGCTGAAAATCAGCGAGGGGCTGGTGGAAACCATTCGCGGCACTTTGCGTGAGCTGCTCACCAGCACCTGGTGCAGCCGCCTGGGCTACCTGCTCTCGCGGCGGGCCTTTCTTACCTTCAAAAAGCGCCTGGATTACACCGAATATGGCGGCGCGCCCCTGCTGGGAGTGCGCGGAGTGGTGATCATTTGCCACGGGCGCAGCAACGCCAAGGCGATCAAGAACGCCATCCGCGTGGCCGCCGACAGTTCCGCGCGCGCGGTCAACGCGGAAATCGAAGCGCGCATCTCCCGCATCCGCACCAGCGACGCGCCCCAACCCGCGGTGCATTGAACTCCGAGCTCGCGAACATGCCGAAAACCGCCTTCCTTTTCCCCGGCCAGGGCTCGCAATATGCCGGCATGGGCCGCGAGCTGCAGCAGCAATTTCCCGCGGCGGCGGCGGTGTTTGCCGCCGCCGACGAAGCGCTGGGCGAATCGTTGTCGCAGCTTTGCTTTCAGGGGCCGGAGGAGCAACTGAAGCTCACCGCCAACACCCAACCCGCGATTCTCACCGTTTCCGTCGCCGCCGCGCGGGTTCTGGCGGAGCAAGGTCTGCGGCCCGACTACGTGGCCGGCCACAGCCTGGGCGAGTACTCGGCGCTGGTCGCTGCGGCGGGCATGGAGTTCAAGGATGCAGTGAAAGTGGTGCGCCGCCGCGGGGAGCTGATGCAGGAAGCGGTGCCCGCCGGGGAAGGCGCCATGGCGGCGCTGCTGGGTCTAGAGGCGGGGCCCGCCGCCGCCCTGTGCGCCGAGGCGGCGCAGGGCGAGGTTTGCTCACCCGCCAACTTTAACGCGCCCGGACAGATCGTCATCGCCGGTCACCGCGCCGCGGTCGAGCGCGCCTGTGCGCTGGCGGCCGCCCGCCAGGTACGCGCGGTGCCGCTGCCCGTGAGCGCGCCCTTTCATTGCTCGCTCATGCAGCCCGCCCAGGAAACGCTGCAATGGGATTTGTGGAACACGCTGTTTTGCGAACTGGAAATGCCGCTGATGACCAACGTCGACGCGGAACTGATCGAGGGCGCCGAGGAAGCACGCGACGCGCTCATTCGCCAGGTAATCGCGCCGGTGCAATGGGAACGCTCGATGCGCGGCTTACTGGAGCGAGGCGTCACCCATTTCATCGAAGTTGGCCCCGGGCGCGTGCTCAGCGGACTGTTGCGCCGCGTGGACCGGGCGGCGACGTGCCTGAATGTAGAGGACGCCGCCTCGCTGGCCAAAACCCTGGAGGCGATGGGGCATGCCTGAGCGCGTGGCCCTGGTGACGGGCGCTTCACAGGGGATTGGCCGGGCCATCGCAGTGGAGCTGGCCGCCGTGGGCATGAGCGTGGCCTGCGCCGCCCGTAGCCGGGAGAAAGTGGAAGCCGTGGCCGCAGAAATCGCCGCCGGCGGCGGCCGCGCCTTGGCCGTGCCCATGGATGTGGCCGAGCCCGCGCAGATTGAGGCCGGACTCCGGCTGGTGCTCGAGCGTTTGGGCAAGTGCGACGTGCTGGTCAACAACGCCGGCATCACCCGCGACCAGCTTTTGCTGCGCATGAAGCGCGCCGATTGGGACGCGGTGCTGGCCACCAATCTCACTGCCGCGTTTCTGCTGGCGCAGGCGGTGCTGCCCGGCATGGTGCGCCAGCGCTGGGGCCGTATCATCAACGTCGCCAGCGTGGTTGCGCTCAGCGGCAATCCCGGCCAGACCAATTACGCGGCTGCCAAGGCGGGCCTGATCGGCCTGACCAAATCGCTGGCGCTGGAGGTCGCCTCGCGCCAGATCACCGTCAACGCCGTCGCACCCGGCTTCGTGGCCACCGGCATGACGGAAATGCTGGGAGAGAAGGTGCGCGAGCAGTTGCTGGAGCGCATTCCGCTGGGCCGGATCGGACACGCCGCCGAGGTCGCGGCGGCGGTGCGATTTCTGAGTTCGGAAAGTGCCAGTTATATCACTGGTGAGACGTTATCCGTGAACGGTGGGCTATATTTGGCATAGGAGAGATTCATGTTCAACACCCACGGCGTAAAGATTACCTGGCTCGGTCAGTCCACCTACCGAATCCAGTCGGCAGGCAAGACGCTTTACCTCGATCCGTTCCTCACTTCCAATCCGCTGTGCCCGGCCAACGAAAAAAATCCCACCGCAGCTGATTTTGTTCTGGTCACGCATGGCCATGCCGACCACACCAGCGACCTGGTGGCGCTGGCGCAGCGCAGCCAGGCCAAAGTCCTGTGCATGATCGAGATGGGGCTGTGGCTGCAGAAGCAGGGTGTGCCCGAAAGCCAGATCATCGCCGGCAACAAGGGGGGCACGGTCGAGCTAGGCGGCGCCAAAGTCACCATGGTCCATGCCGATCATTCCAGCAGCATCGCCGGGCGGGACGGTCTTGCTGTCTATCTGGGCGAAGCGGCGGGCTTTGTCATTCAATTCCAGGAGGGATTGCGCGCTTATTTTGCCGGAGACACGGCGGTATTTGGCGATATGCGCCTGCTGGCGGAAATCTATCATCCCGAAGTGGCCTTCCTGCCCATCGGCGATTTCTTCACCATGGGTCCGCTGGAAGCTGCTCACGCCTGCCGCCTGCTGGGCGTTGCCGCCGTAGTCCCCAACCATTACGCAACCTTTCCGGTGCTGAGCGGCACGCCCGCAGAGCTGCGGCACCTGCTGCAGGAAGCAGGTACGCCTTGCGAGGTTTGCGAACTGAAGCCCGGGCAGACTATTTGAGGTGCGGTCATGATTGTCAACCCTCCGGTCGAAGACTATCTTTATGGCTTGCTTCCGCCCAGCCCGGCGGTGCTGGCGGAAATGGAAGAGCAGGCCCGGCAGCGAGACATTCCCATCGTCGGCCCGCTGGTCGCGCGCTGCTTGGCTCTGCTGGCCTCGCTGGCGGGGGCGCGGCGCGTGTTCGAACTGGGCTCGGCCATCGGCTACTCTACGCTGTGGTGGGCGGGCGCAGTGGGCGAGGGCGGGGAAGTGTTCTACACCGATTCCAGCGCCGCCAATGCCGCCGAGGCACAGGGCTATTTCCGCCGGGCGGGTCTGGCCGGCCGCATCCGCGTGCTGCAGGGTGAGGCGCTGGCGATGCTGGCAGCCACGCCCGGCGAGTTCGATGTCGTCTTCGTGGACCTGAACAAAGAGCAGTATGGGGAAGCGCTGCGCCAAGCCCTGCCGCGCGTGCGCAATGGCGGCCTGCTGGTGGCCGATAACGTCCTCTGGCGCGGTCTGGTCGCCGAAAAGCCGGCTTCGCCCCCTGATGCTTCCACCCGGTCCATTTCTGAATTCAACCGCCAACTGTATGGCGATGCGCGGCTGGAACCGGTAATCCTGCCGCTACGCGATGGCGTGGCCGTCGCCCGCAAGCTGCGGGACTAAACGCAATGATCCAACTGGAACTGGTCCATTCGCTTCCGCTGGAGGAGTTTCTCCTCACCCGCTGCGTGTTTTCTCCCGACGGCGCCTCGCTGGCGGTGGGACACAAGCAATTCCAAACCTACGACGCCGAAACCGGCACGGCCCGTGCCAGTTTCTCCTTCCCCGAATTGCTGGCGCAACTGGTCTACAGTCCCGACGGCCGCTTTCTCGCCGCCGCCAACGTGGGCGACAATCATCCCTCCACCCGCGGCCGCGTGGCGCTGTTTGAGGCCTCGAGCGGCGTTCTGCTCTGGGACGCCGGCGCCGCCCAAGCGGTGGAGACCTGTGCTTTCCGCAGCGGGAATCCGCTATCGCTATTTTGGAATGCCGGCAGCGCCATTTCCGGCTCGGACTGCCAGCCGCCGTCCGAGTTGGCTGCGGTGAGCCTGCCGCAATTCCAGCTTCGTGCCCTCGCCTGCTCGCCGCACGGCTTTGTCTGCTTTGGCCGCGAGGCCCAGGGCTCCGTGCGACAAGTCGAAGGCGCCGATCTGGTCTTTCGCAAATTCCGAGTTCTCAGCCTGGACGCCGATGGTGCGCTGCGCCGCGATTTCGATTTGGGCATTGGAGCCGGCGTGCATGTCTTATCGCCGGATGGCCGCCTATTAGCCGCTGAAATGGTGGATTTCAAAAACAACGAACGCCACGTTTCACTCATTGATGTGGAAACCGGTGTAGAAGCCAACCTGCTCCAGCTCGAAGCCAACACCCTCCCGGTGCTCGCTTTTGGATCGGGTTCCGAGTTTCTGCTGTGCATGAAGGAAGATGCCGAAGCCAACTACAATCTCATCCGGCTGTGGCGCACATCCGACCTCAAGCTCATCGGGGAAGTGCAGGTGGATCTCGGCTTTCATGCCCTCGCCACCTGCCTCGAACACAGCCTCATTGCCTGCCTCGGGAGTGGAAGGCTCGATACCTTCGCGCTCACCTAAGTACGATTTGCGGCTGGAACAAGCTGCCCGCCACACGCCGGCCGATGCTTAGCAGCCGGCCCTGGGGGGTGAAGATGCGCACGCGCTCGGCGCGGCTAAACTCGGGGAGGTTGGCGGCCTGGCCATGGCTTAGCCGGCTGCCGGCGTCCGGTGGCGCGACCACGGCCGGCATTTCCGGCAGGAGTGCGGTCGCAGGCAGCAGCGCCGATTCCGCTCGCCCGTCCGCGGCCAATTCCGCCAGTTGCTCGAGCGTATGGCTCTGCTCCAGGCCAAATTCTCCCACCCGAGTGCGTTGCAAGCGCGACAGGTGCGCTCCCACCTCCAGCGATTGGCCCAGCTCGTGAGCCAGCGCGCGCACGTACGCGCCCGCGGAGCAAACGACATGGATTTCCGCCAGGCCGTCTTCCATTCCGAGCAGCTCGAACACGCGAACTTCCACTTCCACCGGCTTCAACTCCGGCGCCAGTTCCCGTCGCGCCAATTTGTAGGCGGGCACGCCCGCGATCTTTTTTGCTGAAAACGCCGGCGGCGTCTGGCGGATGGATCCCAGAAACGCCGGCATTGCCGCCTCGACCGCCTCGCGACTGGGTGGCGGCATTTCGGGCCCCCGGCGTGTACCGGCGGCATCGTAAGTGTCGGTCGCGAAGCCGAAGCGCACGGCGCCGTAATATTCTTTTTCCCGTCCCTGAAAGAACTGCGCCAGCCGCGTTAGCCGCCCCAGCAGCAGCGGCAGCACCCCTGTAGCAGATGGATCCAGGGTTCCCAAATGCCCAATCGAGCGCTCCTGGCAGATGCGCCGGGCCCGTGCCACCACGTCGTGCGAGGTCAGGCCGGCGGGTTTGTCAATGATCAACGCGCCATCCACAGGGACTTGATCCTACCATGGAGCAGTGATAGCTTGTGGATGTTTGGCGGGGCCTTACCCCGAGGGGAGGATTTGGGATGGCGACCATGCAGTCCTCAGCCGCACTGGCGGCAGCTTCCAAACAACAGTTGCTCGACGAGCACGCCTCGCTCGATTGCCAACTGGAGCAACTTCATCAGAAACGCTTTCTGAGTCCGGATGAGGAATTGGAAGCGATCCGGCTGAAAAAGCTAAAGCTGCAAGTCAAAGACGCCATGCGACGATTCCAGGCGTAACGTGGCTGCCCCGGCCCCGGCGCGCTACAGGGTTGCGCGCATGACCACCGCCGCCTCCTCCGGGGCGCGATAGTAACTCGGCCGCGTGCCGCATGCGGCGAAGTCGAAACGGCGATAGAAATACTGCGCCAGCAAGTTGCTTTCGCGCACTTCCAGAAACATGTGCCGCGCTCCGCGTTGCCGCCCCTCGGCCCGCGCGCGTTCCAGCAGCGCCTGGCCGACATGTCGACGCCGCCAGTCCGGCAGCACCGCAATGGCTTGCAATTCGGCTTCCTCGCCGACGCATTCCAGCACGCTGTAGGCGATGCAGTTGGCCACGAGCGATGGCCGTGGAGTCTCGGCGAGGAAGGTGGTCCGCGCTGGGTGGGGTGCAAAATGCGCCGCGCCCCAGGCGCTGGCGCCAAAGCAGGCTTGGGCAATGGCGACGATAGCGTCCACGTCGGCGGCGGCAGCGGTCCGGATACTATAGCCGCCGGCGTTCATGGTTGCCATCGCTGCCCCAGATAACGGGCATCCAGGCTGAGTACGCTCGCGCCGACGCCGCCATTTTCCCTCCAAGCCGTCCAGCCGAGGCGGCCCACGGCGGGCGCCAGCAACGGGTCAATGGCCCGCAGCCGGGCATGCGCGGCTGCCAGGGCGGCATCGGGGGTTGCGGCCGCGCCCGGCCAGGCCGCCAGGCGCTGGGAAAATTCGGCTGCAGATTCGACACCCTCGGCGGCGCCTGGATATGCTCCCCAATAAACCTCACCACGCCCGGCATCCAGCGCCGCCAGCACCGGTGCCTGGGCTGAGGCTGCCACGGCCGCCAGGGTCCCCACGGCCAGTGCAGGTACGCCGGCGGCTTCCATGAGCGCCTTGACCGTGGCCAGGCCGATGCGCACGCCGGTGAACGATCCCGGGCCGTTTGCCGCCGCGATCAGGTCGACTTGCGCCAGTTCGAGAGCGTGTTCGTGCAGCAGGTCCTGCAGGGCTGGAACCAGCCGGGCGGCGTAGGAGCGCACCTCCAACGCCCGGCTGGCGACACACGTGCAGTCGCGCAGCAGCGCTGCGCTGCCGTGTTGCGAGGCCGTCTCCAGCGCCAAGATCCACATAGTCAGGAGAGTAAAATAAAAGCGTGGCTACTGCGATCCAACCCGAGGCCGCCTTTCAGGCACGCCTCGATGCCGGCGTGAAAATCGAACCCAGGGATGTTATGCCCGACGCCTACCGGAAAACTCTGGTGCGGCAAATTTCCCAGCATGCCCACTCGGAAATCGTCGGCCAGTTGCCCGAAGGCAACTGGATCAACCGCGCGCCCACGCTCCAGCGCAAAGCCATCCTGTTGGCCAAGGTGCAGGACGAGGCCGGCCATGGACTCTACCTCTACTGCGCCGCCGAAACCCTGGGCGTGGCCCGCGAAGACCTGATCGAAGATCTGCTCGCCGGCCGTGCCAAGTACTCCAGCATTTTCAATTATCCCACTCTCACCTGGGCCGATATCGGCACCATCGGCTGGCTGGTGGACGGCGCCGCGATCATGAACCAGATCCCGCTCTGCCACTGCTCCTACGGCCCCTACGCTCGCGCCATGATCCGCATTTGCAAGGAGGAGAGCTTTCATCAACGCCAGGGCTTCGATATTCTGGTGCGACTGTGCCGCGGCACGGCGGAACAAAAGGGGATGGCCCAAGACGCGCTCAACCGCTGGTGGTGGCCGGCGCTGATGATGTTTGGGCCACCCGACGACCAGTCGGCGCATTCGGCTCAATCCATGGCCTGGAAAATCAAGCTGGTTTCCAACGACGGGCTGCGCCAGAAATTTGTGGACCAGACCGTGCCCCAGGCCGACTATCTGGGCCTGCGGGTGCCGGATGACCAACTCCGCTGGAACGCCGAGAGCGGGCATTACGATATCGGCCCGATCGACTGGGAGGAGTTTCAGCAGGTCATCCGCGGTCACGGCCCCTGCAACCGCGACCGGCTGGAAACGCGGCGGCGGGCGCAGGAGGAAGGCGCCTGGGTTCGGGCGGGACTGGAGGCCCACGCGGCCAAACATGCTGTTTGAGGTCTTCATCCGCAGCCAGCATGGAGTGGCGCACAAACACGTCGGCAGCCTGCACGCCGCCGATGCGGAAATGGCGCTGGCCAATGCCCGCGACGTGTATACCCGCCGCAACGAAGGCACCAGCATCTGGGTGGTGCCTTCGGCGGCAATTACCGCCAGCTCGCCCGGGGACAAGCAGGCGCTGTTTGAGCCTGCCCAGAACAAAATCTACCGCCATCCTGGCTTTTATCAGGTGCCGCCGGAGGTGAAAAACATTTGACCGCGCCGGCCGAGTTCTGCCTGCGGCTGGGCGACAACGACCTGATCCTCAGCCAACGATTGGGCGAATGGTGCGGCCACGGCCCGGTCTTGGAAGAAGATCTGGCGCTCACCAACGTTGCGCTGGACCTGCTGGGGCAGGCTCGAAACTGGCTCACGCTGGCGGGCGAGCGCGAAGGCCGGGGACGCGGAGAGGATCAGTTGGCCTTTCTGCGCGACGCGGGAGAGTTTCGCAACTTGCTGCTGGTGGAACAGCCTAACGGCGATTACGCCCACACCATGCTGCGCCAGTTCCTGTTCGACGCCTGGCACCTGCCGCTGCTGGAAGCGTTGGCGGCGAGCCCCGATGCCGCCGCCGCCGCCATCGCCGCCAAAGCCGCCAAGGAAGCCGCCTACCATTTGCGCCGCAGCCGTGATCTGGTGGTGCGGCTGGGCGATGGCAGCGAAGAGAGCCACGCGCGCATGCAGAGGGCGGTCGACGATCTGTGGCCGTACACGGGTGAGCTGTTCCAGACCGACGCCGTGGACCGCGAGGGAGTGGATCTGGAGCCGCTACGGGGGCGCTGGCAGAGGGAAATCAGCGCAACCTTGGAGTGCGCCACGCTCGCGGCTCCCGCCGAGACCTGGATGCAGCACGGCGGTAAGCAGGGCATTCACGGCGAAAAGCTAGGTACACTGCTGGCGGAAATGCAGTTTCTGCAGCGCGCCTATCCGGGGGCGCAATGGTAGAGCAAGTGCGCGCATGGCTGGAGGAGATCGCCGATCCGGAAATTCCCGCTCTCTCGATCGTGGATCTGGGCATTGTGCGCGAGGCCCGCTGGCAGGGGGATGAGCTGGAAGTGACCATCACGCCCACCTATTCCGGCTGCCCGGCTATGGACGCCATCCGTTCCGACATTGAAGCCGCGCTGCGGGCGCACGGCGTGCGCGCGGTGCGCCTGAGGACGCAACTGGCGCCCGCCTGGACCACGGACTGGATCAGCGCGCGGGGCAGGGAAAAGCTCCGCGGCTTCGGCATTGCTCCGCCGGCGGCGCCTGCGCTCAGCGCCATCGCCCCCGCGGTCGCCTGCCCGCACTGCGGCTCCCACGCCACCGAATGCGTGAGCGCGTTCGGCGCAACCGGGTGCAAGGCGCTGTACCGCTGCCGCGCCTGCCGCGAGCCGTTCGACTATTTCAAGCCTCTCGCATGAGCCATTACCATCCGCTCGCCATAACTGCCGTCACCCCCGAGACCCGCGAAGCCATTACGGTGATGCTGGCGGTGCCCGCCCCGCTCCAGCCCGCGTTCAGCTTTGTTGCGGGTCAGCACCTGAACATCCGCGCCCGCATTGAAGGCGCCGAAGTCCGCCGCTCTTACTCGATTTGCGCCGGCCCGGAAGAAGGGCGGCTGCGCATTCTTATCAAGCGCCAGCCCGGCGGTTTATTCTCGAACTGGGCCAATGATCATTTACGGGCCGGGCAAACGCTGGAGGTCATGCCGCCGGCCGGTCTGTTTCATCATCGCCTCGATCCCGCCCGCGCCGGCCACTATCTGGCCGTCGCCGCCGGCAGCGGCATCACGCCGGTGCTGTCCATTCTCAAATCCACCCTTGTCACCGAGCCGCGCAGTGAGTTCACCCTCGTTTACGGCAATCGCGCCTCCGGCTCGATATTGTTCCGAGAGGAGTTGGCCGATCTCAAGGATGTTTACCTTGACCGTTTCACCCTGGTGCACGTCATGACACGCGAGCACCAGGATCTCGACCTGCTCAACGGACGGCTTACGCCGGAAAAGGTGCAGGAGCTGCTGTGCCATTGGGGGCCTCTGGAGGCGATGGAGGCTGTGTTCCTATGCGGTCCCAACACGATGAACCGCGATTTGGCGCGCTCGCTGCAAGCCGCCGGGTTTCCCTCCGCGCACATCAAGACGGAGCAGTTCGCCGCCAACCAACAGCGCCAACCCCTGCCGTTACTTGCACCGGCGGCCTCTTCCGCCTCGCACGCGCAAGTCAAACTCATTCTCGACGGCCGCCAGCATGAATTTCCTGCCGAGCGAGGCCGCGAGACGATATTGGAAGCAGGCTTGCGTGCAGGACTGGATTTGCGCTTTTCCTGCAAGAGTGGTGTTTGCGCCACTTGCCGTGCCAAACTGGTGGCGGGCGAGGTTGATATGGACGGCAACTTCGCGCTGGAGGACTACGAAATTGCCCGCGGCTACATCCTCACCTGCCAGAGCTATCCCGTGACCGAGCAGGTGGTGGTGGACTTCGATCAGGACTGAATTCATGTCGCATCCGCTTTTTGCCAAACATCAGGAAACGCTTGACCGGGCCCTGGCCGCCATTGACCAGCGCGGCTACTGGTCGCCGTTCGTGGAAATGCCCAGCGCCAGGGCGTACGGGGAAAAAGCCAACGACGACGGGCGCGCGGCCTTTGAGGCGCTCATCGGGCATCCGTTCCCGCTGCAGCAAGTCGCGACCGCCGGTGAAGCTGGCCACGAAATCTCGCCTTTCGGACCGGTTCTCGACATCCGTTACCCCTGTCCGGACCTGGATTCCCTCATTGCAGCAGCGCAGGCGGCCATGGCAGGCTGGCGTTCCGCCGGTCCGGAAACGTGGGTTGGCGTGGCGCTGGAAACGCTGGTGCGCCTCAATCGCCGCAGCTTCGAGATGGCCTACGCGGTGATGCACACCACCGGGCAGGCCTTCATGATGGCCTTTCAGGCCGGTGGCCCGCATGCTCAGGATCGCGGCCTGGAGGCGGTGGCCTACGCCTGGCAGCAGATGGCGCGCGTGCCCGCGTCCGCGGTGTGGGAGAAGCCGCAGGGCAAAAATCCGCCCTTGCGCATGGAAAAGCGCTTCACCATCGTGCCCCGCGGCCTGGCGCTGGTCAGCGGCTGCAGCACCTTTCCCAACTGGAACGGTTATCCCGGCCTGTTCGCCAGCCTGGCCACCGGCAACGCGGTCATTGTGAAACCACATCCCAGCGTGATACTGCCGCTGGCGCTGACGGTGCAAACGGCGCGTCAGGTGCTGGCCGAGCAGGGCTTGGATCCCAACCTGGTCACGCTCGCCGCCCACAATGAAGGCGACGATCTGCCGCAGCGGCTGGCCCTGCGGCCGGAAGTCAAGTTGATTGACTTCACCGGTAGCCCGGCGCATGGCGAATGGCTGGAGCGCAACGCGCGCCAGGCGCTGGTGTACACCGAAAAGGCCGGCGTCAATGCCATTGTGATTGATTCCACCGGCGACTTCGCCGGCCTCGCCAGCAACGTCGCTTTCTCGCTAGCGCTGTACTCGGGTCAGATGTGTACGGCGCCGCAAAACATTTTCGTGCCGCGCGGCGGCATTGCCACTCCCGCCGGGCCCCTGTCGTTCGCCGACGTCTGCGCCGGCCTGGCGGATGCGCTGCGCAAACTGCTGGGGGATCCCGCGCGCGCGGTGGAAATCCTCGGCGCCATCCAAAGCCCGGCGATTCTGGCACGTCTGGAGCAATCCAGCCAGGCGCCGCCGGAAGCGGTGCTGCTCGCCAGCCAGACCATCACCCATCCGCAGTTCCCGCAGGCGCGGGTGCGCACGCCCCTGCTGCTGCGCGCCGAGGCCGCCGCCGAGGCCAGCTTCATGCACGAAATTTTCGGTCCGGTGGCCTTTGTCATTGCCACCGCCTCGACCGCGGAAAGCCTGGCGCTGGCCGGGCGCGGCGCGCGCGAGCGCGGCGCACTCACCTTCTCCGTCTATTCCACCGACAGTGGCGTGCTCGCCCAGGCGCGCGCTATCGCCGCGGAAACCGGCGTGTCCCTTTCAGAGAATCTTACCAGTGTCGTTTACGTGAACCAGTCGGCCGCTTACAGCGATTTCCACGGGACCGGGGCCAATCCTGCCGCCAACGCCTCCCTCACCGATGCCGCCTTTGTCGCCGGCCGGTACCGCGTCGTCCAGAGCCGCGCCCACCTCTGAGCCATGCCCTACGAAAACATTCTCGTCAGCCGCGAAGAGCGCGTGGGCATGGTCACCTTGAACCGCCCCGCGGCGCTCAACGCGCTCTCCACGCCGCTGATGCGCGAGCTGGGGCAGGCGCTGGAAGGCTTCGAGGCCGACGACGGCATCGGTGCCATCATCCTCACCGGCAACGACAAGGCCTTTGCCGCCGGCGCCGACATCAAGGAGATGCAGGACGCCGGCTTTGTCGACATTTTCCTCGCTGACTTTCCCTCCGGACGTGCCGCCGCCTGGCGTCACCTGGCCACCATCCGCAAGCCCATTATCGCCGCCGTGGCGGGCTTCGCCCTGGGCGGCGGCTGTGAACTCGCCTTGGCCTGCGATTTCATTCTCGCCGCCGATACCGCCATTTTCGGCCAGCCCGAAATCCTGCTGGCGACCATGCCTGGCGCTGGCGGCACGCAGCGGCTGGCGCGTGCGATCGGCAAGTCCAAAGCCATGGAAATGTGCCTCACTGGCCGCCGCATGGATGCAGCCGAAGCCGAGAGCGCCGGTATGGTCAGCCGCGTGGTTCCGGCCGCCGATCTGCTCAGCGAGGCGCGCAAGGCCGCCGCCAGGATCGCCTCGCTGTCCCTGCCTGCGGTGATGATGATCAAGGAATCCATCAATGCCGCCTTCGAGATGCCGCTGGCGGAAGGCCTGCGCTTCGAGCGCCGCGCCTTTCAGTCCACCTTCGCCACTGCCGATCGCCGCGAGGGCATGGCGGCGTTTGCCGCAAAGCGCAAACCGGAATTCAAGCACCACTGAAGATGTCGCATGGGGTCGTATGAAACCATTGTCTTTGAGCTAAGCGATGGGCGGGCGCGCCTGACCCTCAACCGACCCGCCAGGCTCAATAGCTTCAATCCGGTCATGCACCTGGAGGTGCGGGACGCCATCGCCCGCACGGCCGCCGCAGGAGCGCGCATGCTGCTGCTCACCGGGGCCGGACGTGCCTTCTGCGCCGGCCAGGATTTGGGCGATCGCGCCATGGCGGCGGGAGAGAGCGAGACGCCTGACCTGGGGGAATCCATCGAGAAGTTTTACGCGCCCCTGGTGCGCAGCCTGCAGGCGCTGCCGCTACCGGTGGTGTGCGCCGTCAATGGCGTCGCGGCCGGAGCCGGCGCTAACCTGGCGCTCGCCTGCGACCTGGTGCTGGCCACCCAGTCGGCGTATTTTTACCAGCCCTTTTGTAAGCTCGGCCTGGTGCCCGATACCGGCGGCACCTGGACGTTGCCGCGCCTGGTCGGCCCCGCCCGTGCTTTGGCCATGGCCCTGCTAGGCGAACGCATTCCGGCCGAGCAGGCCGCGGCCTGGGGCTTGATCTGGCGCGCCGTGGCGGATGCCGATTTTAGCGCCGCCGTGCAGGCGCTGGCGGACCAGCTCGCCGCCGGGCCCACGCGCGGTCTGGCGGCCATCAAAACCGCGATGCACGCCTCCGCCTCTCATTCCTTGGATCAGCAACTCGACCTGGAGCGCGACCTCAACCGCGAGCTGGGCCGCAGCCGTGATTACCGCGAAGGTGTGGCGGCGTTTCTCGCCAAACGCCCGCCGGAGTTCACCGGCCAATGAAGGTGGGCATTATCGGCGCGGGCGCGATGGGCAGCGGCATTGCGCAAGTCGCTGCGGCGGCGGGCGAGACGGTGCTGCTGGTGGACGCGCGCGCCGGCGCGGCCGAAGCCGCGGTCCATTCGGTGCGTGCCCGCTTCCGGTCCCTGGCCGAAAAAGGCAAGCTGAGCGCCGACCAAGCAAACGCGGCCGGGACACGGCTGGCGGCGGCCGCCTCGCTGCGCGAGCTTTCTGATTCCGGCCTGGTGCTGGAAGCTATCGTGGAAGATCTTGCCGCCAAGCGTGAGCTGTTCACGGCGATCGACGGCATCATCGCTCCCGCCTGCCTGCTGGCCACCAACACGTCCTCGCTATCGCTCGCGGCGATCGCCACCGCCCTCGGCGCGCCCGAACGTCTGGTGGGCATGCATTTTTTCAATCCCGCCCCGCTGATGGCGCTGGTGGAGGTGGTCGGCAGCGTGGTTACCTCGGCGGCGGCACTGGAAGCGGTCGAGCGCCTGGCACGCGCCTGGGGGAAAACGGCGGTGCGGGTTCGGGCCACGCCCGGTTTCATCGTCAACCGCGTGGCACGGCCCTTCTACGCCGAAGGCTTGCGCCTGCTGGCCGAACAGGCCACCGATCCGGCCACGCTCGACGCGCTGCTGCGCGAAGCCGGAGCTTTCCGCATGGGACCGTGCGAGCTGACCGACTTGATTGGCCAGGATGTCAACTTCGCCGTGACCTCCGCCGTATTCCGCGCCTATTTCGGCGACCCGCGTTTTCAGCCTTCGCTGGTGCAGCAGGAGTTGGTCGAGGCGGGCTGGCTGGGGCGCAAGTCCGGCCGCGGTTTTTTCCGCTACGCGGGGGATGCTACCCGCCCCAGCCCGCAAACCGAGTCTCCCTGTCCGCCTCCCGAGCGGCTTGCTCTGGCCGGCATTCCCGGGAACGACCCGCTTGCCGACGCCTTGGCCGCGCGCCTCCAGGCCGCCGGCATCGAGACCGTGCGCGATTCACGCCTGCCCACGGATGTGCTATTGCGCGTGAGCGATGGCCGCACCGCGCTGGAATGCGAAACCCAGGGTGACCAGCCCCAGCCCACCGTGGTTGCCGACCTGGCCCGCGATTACACCACCGTCACCCGTCTGGCTCTTGCCGCCTCGCCGCACTGCCACGCGCAGGGCTGGGCGGATGTAGTGGGAGCGCTGCAGGCCGCCGGCATCGCCGTTTCCCGCCTGCGCGACCTGCCCGGCCTGGCGGTGTTGCGCACGGTTGCCATGCTGGCCAACGAAGCCGCCGACGCGGTGCATTTTGGCGTGGCCGATGCGGCGGGCGTGGATACGGCTATGCGGCTGGGGGTCAACTACCCGCTCGGACCGCTGGCTTGGGCCGACGCCATTGGCCCCGCTCGCGTCCTGGCGGCGCTGGCGGCGCTGGGCGCCTATTACGGCGAAGACCGTTACCGCATCTCGCCGCTGCTGCGGCAGAAAGTCTGGAGCGGCGAACCCTTGCATGTCTGACCTTTTTCTCTGCGATCGGGCTTCGCAAGCCCTCGGCATGGAACTGCTGGAGTCGGCGCCTGGCCGCGCCCGGGTGCGCATGCGAATCCGCGCCGACATGCTCCAGGGCCATGGCACCTGCCATGGCGGCTACATTTTTGCCCTCGCCGATTCTGCTTTCGCCTTCGCCTGCAACAGCCACGGCTACGCCGCTGTCGCTTCCGGCTGCTCGATCGAGTACCTGGCGCCGGTGGGGGAAGGCGAGCTGCTCACCGCCGAGGCTTCCGAAATTACCCTGTCCGGCCGCAGCGGCCTGTATGACGTCTCCGTGCGCGACCAGTCCGGTTCGCTGGTAGCCCTGTTTCGCGGCCGTTCCCGCCGGGTCGGTTCGTGAGTGCCCGCGGCGAAATATCTGAGCACCGATCTTTATCGTCTGCCGGAGCAAGCGCAAGGGCCAGGCATCTAAGCGGGAAGCTACAAAGCTCCCTATGCCTGAGCCGGACGAGGATCCTGACGCCACCATCTCCACTCCAGCCGAGCGGAAGCAGGTTGAGCAGTGCGTTGCCATACCCGCCAACGTCATCTACGAGACCATCCGGCGGCAGGGAAGTGAAGAGCTCGCGCGGAGCTGGCAAGCGCTGGCGTGGTCGGGCCTGGCGGCAGGCCTGTCCATGGGCTTTTCGCTGGTGGCCGAAGGTCTGCTCGCCGCCCGTCTGCCCAGTCAACCCTGGCGTGCGCTCATTTCTCGCTTTGGCTACAGCCTCGGCTTTTTGATCGTCGTGCTCGGCCGGCAGCAACTGTTTACTGAAAACACGCTCACCGCCGTGCTGCCGCTGCTGATTGCCAAGGATCGCAAGACCCTGCTGGCCACGTTGCGGTTGTGGGGCGTTGTGCTGCTGTTGAATCTGATCGGCACGCTCATCTTCGCCATAATCATTGGCCGCAGCGCGATGTTTTCTCCGGCGGTGCGGCTGGCCCTCTGGCAAATTGGCTGGGAGCATTTGGGGGTGGGATTCGGCGTCGCGCTGTTGCGCGCCATCTTTGCCGGATGGCTGATTGCCCTCATGGTCTGGCTCCTGCCCGGCGCGCACGGCGCACAGGTGGGGATCATTGTCATCATCACCTACATTATTGGTCTCGGTTCTTTCAACCATGTGGTCGCGGGCTCGACTTCGGTCTTGTATCTGGTCATCACCGGCGCGACTTCCTGGAGCTGCTACGCCACAGGGTTTTTCCTGCCCTCGCTGCTGGGCAACATCATCGGCGGGGTTGCGCTGGTGGGCGCGCTGGGCTACGCGCAACTGGCCGCGCACCACCGTACCGCCGGCACGAAGTAAGGGCACTTTTGTTAGAATGGCGCGCAGCCGTGATGGTCAAAGTCATTTCGCTGCCGGGGGCGGAAAGCCGCCGGCGCCATATGCAGGCGCAGCTTGTCCCGACGGGTCTGGAATGGAGCTTTTTCGACGCCATCCAGGTCAGCGTACCCCCGCCGGAATACGACCGCCGCGCCCGCCGCCGCTGGTATGGTTTCGACCTATCGCCAGGAGAGATCGGATGTTTTCTCAGCCATCGCGCTCTCTGGCAGCAGTGCGCGGGATCGAACGCACGCTGCTGGTGCGTGCTCGAGGACGACATTGAACTGCTGCCCGGAATTGGTGAAACCCTCGCCGCCGTGGAAGCCGCGTCCAGCTGGGACATCGTCCGCCTGATGCAACTGCTGCCGCGCCACGGTTGGGTGCAAGAGAGCTTGGAAGGGAACCGCAGCCTGCTGATGTTTTCGCGCCAACCCTCCGGCGGCCAGGGCTACCTGATCACGCCGCATGCCGCCGCCGTGATGTGCGCCTATACGCGCCGCATGTACGAACCCGTGGATAATGCGCTCGACACCTACTGGCGGCACGGGCTGAACATCTTCTGTGTGGATCCTCCCGCAATCCGCGTGGCGGCCGGACTGGGGTCGTCGGTGGGCGCGCGCGGCACGGCGCAGCGCCCGCGCTGGCCCGGCCTAAAGCGCGACCTGCTGAAGGGCTTTGGCATGGCCCGCCGCGCCGCGTACAACCTGCGCCGCTATGGGCGCTGCTGGTAGGCTCTGGATGCTACGCTGAAAAGTATGCTGGAAGCATTTATCTGCGATGCGGTACGCACTCCGTTCGGCCGCTACGGCGGCGCGCTGGCGGCGGTTCGCACCGATGATCTCGCCGCCCACCCCATCCGCGTGCTGCTGGCGCGCCATCCGGATCTCGACCCTGCGGCCATTGAAGATGTGATGTACGGCTGCGCCAATCAGGCGGGCGAAGACAACCGCAATGTCGCCCGCATGGCGGCGCTGCTGGCCGGACTGCCGGTCTCGGTGCCGGGCGTCACCCTCAACCGTCTCTGCGGCTCCAGCCTGGACGCGCTGGCGCAGGCGGCGCGCGCCGTCACCTGCGGCGAAGCCGAATTGGTCATTGCCGGCGGGGTCGAGAGCATGTCGCGCTCGCCCTTCGTGCTGGGAAAGGCTGAGTCCGCCTTCAGCCGCAGCGCAAAACTCTACGACACCACCATTGGCTGGCGTTTCGTCAATCCCGCGCTGCACGTCCGCTATGGCAGCGACTCGATGCCCGAGACCGGCGAGAACGTCGCCGAGCAGTTTCACATCAGCCGCGGCGACCAGGACAAGTTCGCCTGCGCCACCCAGCACAAATGGAAACTCGCGCACGAGCGCGGGTTTTTTAGCTCTGAGGTGGCGCCGGTCCTGGTGCCGCAGCGCAAGGGCGAGCCGCGCATTGTGGATACCGACGAGCATCCCCGGCCCGATTCCACGATGGAGGGCCTAGCCCGGCTTCAGCCCATCGTCAAGCCCACGGGAACCATCACGGCCGGCAACGCCAGCGGCGTCAACGATGGCGCCGTGGCACTGCTGTTGGCTTCGCCCGCCGCCGCCCAGCGTTTTCATCTGCAACCGCTGGCGCGCGTGGTGGCCACGGCCGTCGCCGGCGTCGAACCGCGCATCATGGGCATGGGGCCGGCACCGGCCGCGCGCAAGGTGCTGACTCGGGCCGGCATGAAGCTGGAGCAGATGGATGTGATCGAACTCAACGAGGCCTTTGCCTCGCAGTCGCTCGCGGTGTTGCGCGATCTCGGCCTTGCTGACGATGATCCGCGCGTCAACCCCAACGGCGGCGCCATTGCCATCGGCCATCCGCTGGGCGCCAGCGGCGGCCGCCTCGCCGCCACCGCAACCTATCAGCTCCGCGACCTTGGCGGCCGCTACGCGCTCTGTACCATGTGCATCGGCGTGGGGCAGGGCATTGCCACCATCCTGGAAAGGGTATGAGCGCGAGTAAAATCCCTTGCTATTCTCCGGTCCGGTCCGTCACTGCCGCAATCCACTGACTTGATACAGGGCCGACACCGAGCGGTCGAGGGCGTAGCCGTAGTAGAGTCCATTGGCGCTCACGATCGGACCGTCAATACCGGTCACGCCCGCGCGCTCCGGCGGGGTAATGGTCACCAGCGGTGTGCGTTTGCCGGTCGCCAGATCAATGGTGTAGGTGGTGTAGGGCAAGCGGTAGGGGTCGGCCGCGAACAAGCTCTTGCCGTCGGCAGAAAACCGCAGCGGCAGGTAGTGCGGCGGCAACTTGGTGTACCGCTTAGGCGCACCACGCGTGAGAGGATATAAATACCATTGATGATCCGCGGCGCTTTCGGCCAAAGCGAATTGACCATCGGCGGTTACGGGGACCGGGCCGTTCGGCAGAATCGGTCCGGAAATCAACTGCGGCGGCGATCCGGAGGTGGCCTGGCGAAATATGCGCCAGGGCGAGTTCGGCGCGGTCTGTGCCATCCCGATCAGCGTTTGGCCGCCGGGCAACCAACTGGACATAAAACCGTAGTTGTAGATCGGCCCGCGTGGCAGCGTGATGGGATTGCCGGCCCCGGTGGGCAGCAGCTCGAGATGGCCTTTGCTGGCCGCCACATACTTGGATACGCGCGCAGCGACGTAGCGGCCATCCGGCGAGAGGCTCATCGGGATTCCTTGGCCCAGCTCCACCGGCGCGCTGCCATCGCTGGCGCGTACAAAGATCGTTCCCTCCGGTCCGCCGGTCTGCCCGCACTCACAGAAGACGACTTCCTTGCCGTCGGGCGAGATATCGCTGATGAAATTCGCGCCCTGCCAGGACAAATTCGCTTCCTTGCCGCTCGCGGCGGTATGCGCCAATAGCTCGGAACGATCCTCGATCCTGGTGACCAGCGCCTCCCCGTTGGGCGCCACATCCTGTAACTCAATGTAGCCGGGGACGCGTGCGAGCACGCGCTCTTTTCCGGAGATGGAAATCAAATAGAGGGCGTCGGAAAAACCCATGTGGCGCGCCGCCGCCACTTCGAGCTGCTGACCATCCGGAAGCCACGCGAGGCCGTGGACCGAATCCAGCCCCGAAGCCAGCACGCGCGGCTTGCCGCCGCTGGCGGGAATAATCTCCACATTGCCGTTATCGGCATTGATCAACGGGTAATCCAAAAAGGCAATCCAGCGCCCATCGGGCGAGAGGCGCACGGACGTCAGATTGCCATCGGTGCTCAACAGAACATGCCCGAGCGGATACTCCAGCTCCACCTTGCCGGTCGACACGTGGATCGCGGCCAGATGCTGTCCGTCCGGCGCCCATGCGGCGTACGTTATGGCGTCCGCTCTCTGCCGGGGCGTACCGCCTGCGAGCGAAACCGTGGCCAATGTCCCCACGCAGCCGTTGTACACGCCTTGGCAGTTTTCAATGACCGCTAATTCCCCTTGGGGGGAGATGTCGGCCAGTGTGGCGGCTACGCCCACCAGGCGCGGCTGTGTGCTCTCCTTCCGGCGCTCGTAGACCTGATCGTTGGCTTTGGCGCTCGCCGTCCAGTCGGCCGAGTACACAATCCCGGCTCCGCCGGGCTCGAAACGTGCGCGACTGACCGCGCCCGGTTGGAACGTAAGCCGGGTATAGCTGGGCACAACCGGGACCGGCCTTAGCCGCAGGGTAAAATACCATGCCAGCACGGCGGCTACCACGGCCGCGAGGGCAATCGCCCACCACGCCGCTCCGCCGCGCGGCGGAGCCGCCGCAGCCGCCATGGCGGGCAGGGCCGCCATGGAGCTGGCCGAACTCCCCCCGGTAAACATCTCCAGCGCAAAGGCCAGGTCCTGCGCCGACTGAAATCGCAGCGCCGGCTTCTTTTCCAGGCAGCGTTCGATCACTCCCGCCAGCGCCGCTGGCAGCTCGCGTTTCGTGCCCGTCAGCGGCGCTGGATCGTCGCGCAAAATCGCGCTCAGCGTCTCCATGCCGCTCGCCCCATGGAAAGCTCGCCGTCCGCTCGCCATCTCGTACAGCACCGCGCCCAGGCTGAAAATATCCGAGCGGGCATCGGCGATTTCGCCCCGCGCCTGCTCCGGCGCCATGTAACCCACCGTGCCCATGACCACTCCCGGCTGCGTAGTCGACGGGACTTCGGCCAGGGTTTCAGCCTCGCTGGAAGTCGCTGCGCCTGCCAGCGGATTCAGCTTGGCCAGCCCAAAGTCGAGTATCTTTGCACGCTCCTCGCGGGTAATGAAAATGTTTTCCGGTTTCAGGTCGCGATGTACGATGCCTTGGCCGTGCGCCGCCGCCAGTCCGGAGGCAATTTGCGCGCCTAGCCCGGCTACGGTGCGCACCGGCAAGGCTCCCAACCCTAGCAGTTGCCGCAGCGTCTCACCCTCCAGCAGTTCGGTAACCAGAAATGCCCGCCCCTCGAGCTCGCCCACATCGTAAATGGCCAACAGGCTGGGGTGGTTTAGCGCCGCAATGGTGCGCGCCTCCTGTTCGAATCGCCGCTGCCGCTCGGGATCGCGCGCCACCTCGCCCACCAGCAGTTTCAGCGCCACTTCGCGCTGCAGCCGCGTGTCGCGCGCGCGGTATACCTCGCCCATCGCGCCCGCGCCCAGCCGGCCCTCAATCCGATACGGCCCCGCCATCGTGCCCGGAGCCAGCGCCATATCAATACGCCAGCACACGTGCGATGGCGGCTCTTATGGTCTCCACGCTGGGCAGCAGCGCGTTCATCAGACCCACGTTGTAGGGCATGGGCACGTCGGGCACGGTCAGGCGCTCGACCGGCGCATCCAGCGAAGAAAACGCCTCTTGCGCGATCACCGCCGCGATTTCGGCGCCGAAGCCCGCCGTTCGCGTGTCCTCGTGCACGATGAGGGAGCGAGCGGTCTTGCGCACCGAAGCCAGCACTGCCTCCTGGTCCCAGGGCATGAGTGTGCGCAAATCCAGAATCTCGATCGCGCCAGGCTGCGCCGCCGCCGCTTCCAGGCAGCGCTCGACCATGGCGCCCCAGGTAATGAGCGTGAGGTCGGTGCCGGTCTGCAGGCACGCCGCCTTGCCCAGCGGCAGCACATAGTCGTCGCCCGGATACGGCCGGCGCGCGCTGGCGGCATCGAGCAGGTGTCGGTGCTCGAAAAAAATACTCGGATTTTCACTGCGCAGTGCCGCCCGCAGCAGCCCCGCCGCGTCGGCGGCATTGGAAGGGAACAGCACCTGCCAACCCAGCGCCCGCGCGAACGCAACCTCGTCCGACTGGCTGTGCCAGGGATCGCCGCATTTGAAAAACCCTCCCGGCATGCGCACCACGATGGGGGCGGAAAACCGGTTGGCTGTCCGCCAGCGCATGGTGCCGCAATCATGGAGCTGTTCGGTGGCCGGATCGGCGTACTTGCGGAACTGGATCTCCGCCACCGGCCGCAAGCCCGCCATTCCCATGCCCACCGCGCTGCCGATGATGCCTTCCTCCGACAAGCTGGTGTCAAACACTCGGCGCGGCCCAAACTTCGTTTGCAGGCCCTCAGTCGCCGTGTGGACGCCGCCTTTGGGTCCGACATCTTCGCCGAAGGTCAGCACCAGCGGATTGCGTTCCATTTCCGTTTCCACCGTACGCCGGATCGCCGCCACCATATTCAGCCGCACGCCTGCCGTCGCCGGTTCTACCGGCGCCGGCCGCGGCTGCGGCGCCATTACAAACTGCGCCACCGTGGCCGGCTCGGGCGCGGCGCGGCGCTCGGCCTCCGCCAGCGCGGTTTCGACTTCCTCTTGCGCCGCGCGCTCCATCCGCCGCCATTCATCCGGCGTAAACCGCGCCGGAACCAGGTAGGTCCGCAGCCGCGGCAGCGGATCGCGCCCGCGCTCGGCCGCGAGCAATTCCGCGCTCTTGTACGCCTGCGAATCCTGTCCCGAGTGACCGCACAACCGCGGCACCCGCAGCCGCACCAGCGCCGGGGCGCGGTCGTTGCGCGCCGCCGATACACCTCCGATTAGGCAGCGGATGGCATCGGCCGGATCGGTCCCGTCGCCGTCCCACACGCGCAGGTTGCGGAACGAGGCCAGGTTCTGTGCGATGTTGCCGCCTGGCGTCTGCCGTGTCCCCGGCACCGAAATGCCGTAGCCGTTGTCCTCGATATAGAACAGCATGGGCAGCCGTTCCGTGGCGGCGATATTGAGTGCCGACCAAAACCCGTTGGTCGCCGCCGAGGCCTCGCCGCCCAATACGACGGCAATCGAACCCTTGTAGCTCGCCTGCCGCAACTCATCGCGGTAATACACGATCGCCCGCGCCCAGCCCGCCGTGGTCGTGTATTGCGTGCCCACGCCGCCGGCCATGGGCAGCACGATCACGCCGGTCTGCCCCGGCGGCCGCGGCAGGTTGTACACCGCGCCGATGTCCCGTCCTTCGCTCACGCTTCCAGTGAGCGCCATGTCGCCTGCCAGCGCGTCCGCCGCGCTGAGTCCCAAGGTCAGAAGCAGCGGACGGGAACGGTAATAACCGCTGGCGGCGTCGTGGGGGCCGATCAGCATGGTGCCCAGCAAGATCTGCCCCAACTCGTGCCCGCGGGCGGAGAACTGATACAACACCTTCTTGGCCGGATACAGCCGCGTTTCTTCCAACCCGTCCAACGCCCGCGAAATCAGCAACGTGTGCGCGATGCGCTGCCAGTCAAAACGGGCGTCCACCACCGCTGGCACCGCCGGTCCGGCAGCGGCTGTCGGAGCGCGGAATGCAGGCACCGGCCCGGCGCCCGGCCGGGGTCCGCGCCGCCGATGGTGCGGCCGCCGCGGGTGCCGCGGACGCTCGCCGTCCTGCTTTTTCTCTTCTGGCGCGGCCGCCGCTATTGCGGCGGTTGCCGGCTCCGCAACCGTTTCCGCCGGCGCTTCGGGCGCGGCACTCTCCGGTTCCGCCGCAGCCGATGTTTCCGGTATTTCCGTTTCAGGCACGAACTTCCTCGGGTGCGTATGCCGGCGTGAGCCAGTGCCGGTAGGCCGGCAGATGCCCGCGCGTGGCTTCGCGGTAGAGTTCACTGATCTTCTTCGTCACGGTTCCCGCTTGCCCGTTGCCCACGGGACGGTGATCCACTTCAATGACCGGTTGAATTTCCGCGCCCGTGCCGCAAAAAAACACTTCCTCGCAAACGTACAGCTCGGTGCGGTCGATCGGACGCTCCAGCACTTCGAGCTTCATCTCCCGTCGCGCCAGCTCCATCACGCTGTCGCGCGTGATGCCCTCAAGAATATTTTCCGTCACCGCCGGAGTGTGCAGCTTCCCGTGCCGAACCATGAAGATGTTGCACGCTCCGCCTTCGGCGACGTGCCCGTCCTGGTTCAGAAAAATCGCTTCATCGTGCCCGTTGGCCGCCGCCTCGTCGCCCGCCAGCATGCTGTTGGCATAGGCGCCGGCGATTTTGCCCCTCCCCGGAATGGCGTTGTCATCCACCCTCCGCCAGGAAACGACGCCCGCCTTCAATCCCGCCTTCGTGGAAAAATAGTCGCCAAACGGCACCGCAACGACCGCGTGCGCGTCGTTGTGGTCGGAATGCACGCCGATGCGCGCCGATGCCTTGTACGCCAACGGCCGGATGTAGATGTTGGTGTGGAACTGGTTCTTGCGGCACAATTCCGCGGTAATCTCGCACAGTTCTTGTTCCGTGTGCGGCACTTCCAGCCGCAGAATCCCGCAGTTCTGCTTCCAGCGCCGGTAGTGGTCCTCCGCACGGTTCAAATACAGGTTGTGGTCGCGCTCGTCGTAATAGCCGCGGATGCCCTCAAACACCGCGCTGCCGTAATTGAGCGCGTGGGTAAGGATATTGACTTGGGCATCCGCCAGGCGGACGAATGCTTCCCGAAACCACACGATGGTATCCGGATCATGACCGGGCATAGGCATGGGCGCGCATCCTCCGGCTCCCATTGTCACCCAAAATCCGAGGATGTGCCACACTTGAGCCTGTCCGACATGTGGTGCTCGGCGCTCTCCCGGCCCGCCGCATGGGGCTTTGACACCAGGGAAAGCCCCACGCTTCCCGGCCGGCGCGCCAGCCCGCGACCTTACCGGACAGGTACTTGGACTGCCCATGTTCTACCTGACCGAGCTCATCAACTTGCCGCTGCGCGGCGGTGATGGCCATCGCTTCGGCCGCGTACGCGAGCTGGTCATTGAGCCCGAACATGACCCCAACCTGGTGCGCCGCGTCATTTATCGTCATCAGGGAAATTCCTGGCAGGTACCGCTCCGCCTTCTCGGCCTGGACCTGGAAGGCCTCACCGTGGAAATGCGGCAGGTTGCGCCCGTGCCCGTGGAGACCAACTCCGGCCATCTACTCCTACGTCACGACGTGCTCGATCAGCAGATCATTGACGTCAACGGCCGCAAGGTAGTGCGCGTCAACGATATCGGACTGGATCTGGTGCCCCGCGATGGCGCCTTCGAGCTGCGCGCCCAGCAGGTGGATGTGGGCGTGAGCGGCGCCCTGCGCCGTCTGCTCCAGGGCGCGGTCCCCCGCCCCTGGCTGCGCCCCGCTTCCACCTGGGCGCATTCCCGCGCCATCCCTTGGCGCACTTTCGATTTGGTGGAAACCGATCCCGCCCGCCGCATGCGCCTGCAGATCACCTACCAGGCCCTCGGTCGCCTCCATCCTGCCGACGCTGCTGACATCATGGAAGAGCTCGCGCCCGCTGAGCGCGAAGCTGTCTTCGGCTCCCTCGATAGCGAGGTCGCCGCCGACATCCTGGGCGAGGTTACGCCCAAACTGCAGCGATCCCTCATCGAGGGCCTGCAGAGCGACCGCGCCGCAGACATCATCGAGGAAATGGAACCCGACGAGGCCGCCGATGTGCTCGCCGACCTGTCCCAGGAACAGTCCGAGCAAATCCTCCGCGAAATGCACGCGCAAGAACGCGCCGATGTGGCCGACCTGCTCGAATACAGGGAAAACACCGCAGGCGGCCGCATGACCACCGAATTTCTCGCTCTCCATGACTCCGCCACCGCCGCCGCCGCCGTGGCTGCCGCCCGCGCCTTTACCGGCCAGATCGCCACCATCACCACGGTTTTTCTGGTCAACGGCGAACGCCAGCTCACCGGCTCGGTGCCCCTGGGGCGCATCCTGCTCGGTTCCCCCTCCAGTCTGCTGCGCGACATGGCCGAAGAGCCCATGGCCGTCGAGCGCGACCGCTCCGAGGCGGACGTCGCCGGGCTGTTCAACAAATACAACCTGCTCGCCTTGCCGGTTGTCGACGAGCAGCGCCGCCTGCTGGGCGTGGTGACCGTCGATGACGTGATCTCCTGGCTCAGCGAAGGCTAAAATAATAGGCCAGATCCAGCTCTCATGGCCCCCGCCGCCCACGCCTCCGTTTCCGCTGCTGCTCAGCTCGATCCCGCCCGCCTGCCGCGTCATCTCGCCATCATCATGGACGGCAGCGGGCGCTGGGCTGCCCGTCATCATCGCCCTCGCGTCAGCGGTCATCTGGCCGGCATGCGTGCCGTGCGCGAGGTGGTGGAAACCTGCGCCCGTCTGCACATCCCCGCGCTAACGCTCTACGCCTTCTCGGCGGAAAACTGGCGCCGTCCGCTGGCCGAAGTCAATTTCCTCATGCGCTTGCTGCGCCGTTATCTGCGCAGCGAAGTGGCGGAGATGAACCGCCAGAACATCCGCCTCGAAGCCATTGGCCGCTTGCTGGAACTGCCCCCGGCCGTGCTCCAGGATCTGGACACCGGCCGCGCCGCCACCGCCGGCAATTCCGGCATGATCCTGACTCTGGCGCTCAACTACAGCGCCCGTGCCGAGCTCGCCGCCGCCTGCCAGGCGCTGGTCGAGCAAGCCCGCGCCTGCGGCGCACTCGACTCCCTCCGCATCCGCGAGACCGACCTCGCCGCCCATCTCTGGACCGCTCACTTGCCCGAACTCGATCTGCTCATCCGCACCAGCGGCGAGTCGCGTATCAGCAATTTCCTGCTCTGGCAGGCCGCTTACGCGGAATTCTGGACCACGCCCGTCCTGTGGCCGGACTTTAGCAGCGCCGATCTGTTGCAGGCGCTGGCCGAGTTCCAGCAGCGGGACCGGCGCTACGGCGGTTTGTCCGCCTCGGAGGCCGAACGCCAACGTCTAAAGCTGCCGCGCTCCCAGCGCGGCAGCCCTCCTCAATGACCCGCGTCTGGACGGCAACCGCCCTGGTCGTGCCCGTCCTCGCCGCAGTGCTGTGGGCGCCGCCCTGGCTATTCACCGCCCTGGTGACCCTGGTCGCCCTGCTCGCGCTGCTGGAGTATTTCCGCCTCGCCCGCGCTCTCGGCCTTAACCCCTTCCGCTGGCTCGGCCTGATCGCTACCGCCGTCATCGTCGTCGCGCTCTCCCTGCCCGCCTCCTCCCGCTTCTGGATCAGCCTCCTCATCGCCCTGGTGCTGGCCCTGGGCGTGCGCGCCCTCGCCTCACCGGAAAACCTCAACCAACACCTGAACAACATCGGGGTGACGCTGTTCGGTATTTTCTATCTCGGCGTATTGCTGGGCCTGTTGCCGGCCATCCGCAACGACCCCGCTGGCATCATCTGGCTTCTGTTTTTATTCGTGCTCGTCTGGGTCGGCGATACTGCCGCTCTTTACGCGGGCCGCGCCTGGGGGCGGCATCGCATGGCGCCGCGCGTCAGCCCCAAAAAATCCTGGGAAGGCGCCCTCGCCTCCTTTGCGGTCGCCGTGTTGCTCGGTGCCGGCTTTGGCTTCTGGACCGACGTCGCCTCCACCGCCCGCCCGGTGCTGGAACTCGCCGCACTGGGCGGCGCCATCAACATCGCCGCCCAGTGCGGCGATCTGATCGAATCGCTGCTCAAGCGCGGCGCCCAGGTCAAAGACTCTGGCACCCTTTTGCCTGGCCACGGCGGCATCCTTGACCGCGTGGATGCCCTCCTTTTTGCCGCCCCCGTGCTCTGGTACTATGTAACCTACTTCCACTAGCTGTTTGTGCGCTTTTCCATGGCTTCTTCTCCTCCCCGCCGCCTGGCGCTGCTGGGATCCACCGGCTCCATCGGGCGGAGCACACTGGACGTGCTCGCCGCCCTGCCAGGTGAGTTCCAGCTCGTCGCTCTCGCTGGCGGAGACAATGTCCCTCTGCTTGCCGAACAAGCCGCTGTTTGGCGCCCCCCGCTGCTCGCCGTCCGTACCCCCGAGGGCGCGCGCGCGCTGCGCGAACGGCTTGATTACCAGCCGCAAATCCTATCTGGACCCGAGGGCCTGCTCGCCGCCGCCACACAGACCGATGCTCGAATCGTGGTTGCCGCCATCGTCGGCGTGGCCGCACTGGAAGCCATTGCCGCCGCCCTTCATGCCGGCTGCACCGTCGCCTTGGCCAACAAGGAAGCCCTCGTGGTTGCCGGCTCCTTGCTCTTGTCCGCTGCTCAGCACGGCGGCGGCACGCTTTTACCCATTGATAGCGAGCACAGCGCCATTCATCAATGCCTGCGTGCAGGCTCGGCTTCCGAACTTGCCCGTCTGATCCTCACTGCCTCTGGGGGGCCGTTCCGCGGCTTTTCGGCCGATGCGCTAGCTCGCGTCACCCCGGCTCAGGCGCTCCGCCATCCCACTTGGAGCATGGGTGCGCGCGTCACCCTCGATTCCGCCACGCTCATGAACAAGGGTTTTGAAATCATTGAAGCCTGCCATCTGTTCGGCGTCCACGAGTCTCAAGTCGAGGTGCTCATCCATCCCCAATCCATCCTTCATTCCATGGTCGAGTTCGTGGATGGTTCCGTCGTCGCGCAGCTCGGCACTGCCGACATGCGCACCCCCATCCAGTACGCTCTCACCTACCCCCGTCGCCTCCCCTCCTCCCGAATCCAGTTAAAATTAAACGAGGTGGGCAGGTTGGAGTTTTTCCCTGCGCAGAGCGATCTTTTCCGCTGCCTCGAACTGGCCAGGCAGGTCTGGCGCGCCGGGGGAGGGGCTGGAGCGGTATTGAATGCTGCCGATGAAATAGCTTTGGAGGCGTTTGTGGCCGGGCAAATCCAGTTTCCCCAGATTGCCGCCGTGGTCGAACATACCTTGGAGCGCTTGGGCGTCCCAGCCATTAACGGCATCGGCGACATCTTGGCTCTCGATCGCCAGGCGCGCGAGCTGGCGCGCGCGGCTGCTTCCGGCCTGGGCCACTGCGTCCGCCAAACTGCTTGAATTGCAATGAACCACATCCTCATTGACGTCGTCTCCGTCGCGGTCGTCCTCGGCGTCATTGTCTTCGTCCACGAACTGGGCCACTTCATCGCTGCCAAAATCTTCGGCGTGCGCGTTGAAACCTTTTCTCTCGGCTTTGGCACCCGCCTGCTGGGCTTCACCGCCGGCGGCACCGATTACCGCGTCAGCCTGCTGCCGCTTGGCGGCTACGTCCGCATGGCCGGCGAAAACCCCATGGACCAGCCCAGCGGCAAGCCCGACGAGTTCCTCTCCAAGCCGCGCTGGCAGCGCTTCGTTATCGCCTTCGCCGGCCCGGCCATGAACATCGTTCTGGCCATCGGCCTGCTCGTGCCCGCCTACATGCGTGAGTTTCCGCACGACCCCGTGCTCGACCTCCCCGCCGTCGTCGCCGAAGTCGCTCCCGGTTCGCCCGCCGCCAAGGCCGGCATTGAGTCCCAGGACCGCATTATTGCCGTCGATGGCTCTCCCAACCCTACCTGGGAAACCTTCTTTCTCAAGTCCGCCGTCTCCATTGATCACCCGCTGAAAATCACCCTCAATCGCTACGGCAAAATCATCCACACCCAGCTCACTCCCATCCCCGACGGCAACAGCAACCCCCCTCTGGTCGGCGTCGCCCCCGAGCAGGTCACCCGCTTCGGCGCGATCACGCCCAATTCCCCTGCCGCCCGCGCCGGTCTTCAGCCCGGCGATCGCATCCTCGACGTGAACGGCAAAAAGGTTCTCGATCCCGGTAGCCTCGTCGCTCAGATTCAGGCCCTCCAGCCGCCGCTCGACTCCTCCAAACTCGGCACGCCCGGTCACTCCATTACCCTCACCGTCGAACGCAAGGGCCGTAACTTGCCCCTCAGCGTTACCCCCCAACTTGCCGAAAACCTCGGCCAGCGACAGTGGATGATCGGCGCCGCCTTTGTCAACGACACCACCTACCTCAAGCTCCCGTTCTCCCAGGCCCTGGGCCAATCCCTGCAGGACAACAAACGTTACAGCATGGTCATCATTGACCTGGTCGGCAAGCTCGTCTCCCGCCAGGCTTCGATTCAGACGCTGCAATCTCCCGTCGGCATCGCCTCGATTACCGGCGAAGCCGCCCGCGCCCCCACGCTGTTGCCGCTGTTTTCGATCACTTCGTTGATCAGTCTCAACCTCGGCATCCTCAATCTGCTGCCCATCCCGGTGCTCGACGGCGGCACCATTCTGCTGCTTTTCATCGAATCCATCCTCCGCCACGATGTCAGCACCCGCATCAAGGAGCGCATCTACCAGGCCGGCTTCGCCTTCCTGCTCATCCTGATGACCGTGGTGGTCTACAACGACATCGTGCGCGCGGTGGTGGTTCGCAACTGATGCCCGACCGGCGGTTCAGTACCACGGTTTCCGTCGGCGGCATAGGGGTTGGCGGCGGCCATCCCATCGTCATTCAGTCCATGACCAATACCGATACCGCCGATGCCGCCGCCACCTCCGCCCAGGCCGAGGCGCTCGCCCGCTCCGGTTCCGAACTGGTCCGCATCACCGTCAACACCGATGCTGCCGCCCGTGCCGTGCCCCAAATTCGCAACCTCCTCGAACAGCGCGGCTGCTCCGTCCCCCTCATCGGCGACTTTCACTACAACGGACATCTCCTGCTCACCCGCTATCCCGATTGCGCCGCCGCCCTCGCCAAGTTCCGCATCAACCCCGGCAACGCCGACATCGGCCGCAAGGATTACGCCAACTTCCAGACGCTGATCGAATGTGCCCTGCGCCACGATAAGCCGGTCCGCATCGGCGTCAACTGGGGATCGCTCGATCGGGCCCTACTGACGCGCATGATGGACGACAACGCCCGTCTCCCTCAGCCCCGCCCCGCCAAGCAGGTCATGATCGCCGCCATTGTCGCCTCCGCGCTCGACTCCGCCGCCGCCGCCGAGCGCCACGGCCTGCCCCACGATCGCATCATCCTCAGCGCCAAGCTCTCCGGCGTCCAGGATCTGATCCTGGTCTACCGCCAACTTGCCGCCTCCTGCGATTACCCGCTTCATCTCGGCCTCACTGAAGCCGGCATGGGCGCCAAGGGTATCGTCGCCTCTACCGCTGCGCTCGCGGTTCTGCTGCAGGAGGGCATCGGCGATACCATCCGTGTCTCGCTCACTCCCGCTCCCAACGGCGACCGTTGCGAGGAAGTCCGCGTCGCCCAGCAAATTCTGCAATCCCTCGAGCTGCGCTCGTTCACCCCCCAGGTCACCGCATGTCCCGGCTGCGGCCGCACCACCAGTACCTTTTTTCAGGCCATGGCCGAGCGCATTCACTCCCATATCCAGCAGCGCATGCCGGAGTGGCGCCGTGACCGCCCCGGCGTCGAATCCCTCACCGTCGCCGTCATGGGCTGCGTCGTCAATGGTCCGGGCGAAAGCCGCCAGGCGAACATCGGCATCTCGCTGCCAGGCACATTCGAGGATCCCAAAGCCCCCGTCTTCGTGGATGGCCGCCTGCTAAAAACCCTCCACGGCGAAGGCCTGGCGGAGGAATTCATCGCCATCCTGGAAGACTACGTCGCCTCGCACTACGCGCCCGCGGGCTCACCTCCGGACCGAATCGAACAGCTTGGTCAGTCCCATGCTCCAGCCCGGTAGGATCTCGGCCGCGTCCAGCACTTGTCCATCTGCGCGGGTTTCCGGCCGCTCCCCCGGGCGGTAAATGTAAGCCTTGCGCGCTTGCGGATACACAATCGGTACCAGCTTTGCGCCGGAAAACAAATACTGCTTGCCTTTGAGCGTCACCTCGCTGGCGTCATTCGAGGGCGACACCACTGCCTCCGCCAGCTCCGGCGCTGAGCTCATATTTTTTGCGCTCCTCGCGCTCCAGCGTGTCGAACTCAGCCTCGCTCCACAGCGTCTTGACCGCCATCACCGCGCTCCTACCGGTGCCTCCACCGGCGTCAGCCAGCCGTATTGGTCTTTCGCTTCTCCCGTCACCAGGGCAAAAAACCGGTCCTGGATGGCCTGCGTGATCGGCCCCCGCTTGCCCGCCCCCACTGGAATGTGATCCACCGTCTTGATGGGCGAGATCTCCACCGCCGTCCCGCAGAAGAACGCCTCCTCGGACAAATAAATCATCTCCCGCGGCAGCGGTTCCTCCAGCACCTCCAGCCCCATGTCCCCGGCAATGCGCAGCACCGAATCCCGCGTGATCCCCGCCAGCGCCGACGATCCCAGCGGCGGCGTGTACAGCTTCCCGTTGCGCAATAAAAACACATTCTCGCCCGATGCCTCGCTGATGTGCCCGCTCTCGTCGAGCGCGATCCCCTCCTGGTAGCCGTCCGCCAGCGCCTCCTGCTTGATCAACTGCGAATTCATGTAGTTGGCCGCCGCCTTGGCCATCACCGGCAGTGTATTGGGAGCCAGCCGCGTCCACGAGGAAATGCGCGCGTCCACCCCTTCGGTAATCGTCTTCCCGCCCAGGTAATCGCTCCAGTTCCAGGCCGCCATGTAAGTCTCGATGGGGCAGTCGCCCACCTTGACCCCAATCCCCATCGTGCCGTAGCCGCGCAGGATAATCGGCCGGATATACGCCTGCGGCAGGTGGTTCACCGCAATCAATTCCACCGCTGCCCGTTCCAGTTGGCCCTGCGTGTACCCGCATTCCATCTGGTACACCTTAGCCGACTGCAGCAGCCGCCGCATGTGGTCGCCCAGCCGGAAAATCGCCGGTCCGTTGCGGGTCGCATAGCAGCGCAAGCCTTCGAACAGGGCCGAGCCGTAGCTGACCACGTGTGACAGGACATGAATACGGGCGTCCTCCCAGGCCACCATGGAGCCGTTCCGCCAAATTTTCTCACTCGGAGTTAGGGGCATGGGGCCAGTATACTAAAGCGAAATGAGCCTCGAATCCCCCATCCGCCTCATGCTCGATGATGACGATCACTCCGCCGCGCGCATCAAGGTTCTGGGCGTGGGCGGCGGCGGCGGCAACGCCGTCAACCGCATGATTGATGTCCACCTCGAGGGCGTCGACTTCATCGTCGCCAACACCGACATGCAAGCCCTCAAACTCTCCCTCGCGCCGGTCAAGATTCAGCTCGGCGGCAAGCTCACCAGCGGCCGCGGCGCCGGCAGCGATCCCCAGGTGGGCCGTCAGGCCGCTCTCGAGGACACCGAAAAAATTCTTGAAGTCCTCGCAGGCGCCGACATGGTCTTCGTCACCGCCGGTCTGGGCGGCGGCACCGGCACCGGTGCCGCTCCCGTCATCGCCTCCCTCGCCAACGAACTCGGCGCCCTTACCGTCGCCGTCGTCACCAAGCCCTTCCAGTTCGAGGGTAAGCGCCGCATGGCTCAGGCCGAGCAGGGTTTGCGCGAGCTCGCCGAGGCCGTCGATACGGTGATTACCATTCCCAACGACCGCCTCCTGCAAGTCGCCCAGAACGCCGCCTTCGTCGAATCCTTCCGCATCGCCGACGACATCCTCCGCCAGGCGGTGCAGGGCATCAGCGACATCATCACCATTCCCGGCATTATCAACCGCGACTTCGCCGATATCCGCACCATCATGCACGGCATGGGCTATGCCATCATGGGCACCGCCATCGCCTCCGGCCCCCACCGCGCCGTCGAGGCCGCCCGCGCCGCCATCTCCAGCCCGCTGCTGGAAAACACCTCGATTGACGGTGCCCGCGGCATTCTCATCAACATCAGCGGCTCCAGCAATCTCATGCTCTCCGAGGTCAACGAAGCCTCCAGCGTCATCCAGGCCGCCGCCCACGAGGACGCCAACATCATCTTCGGCGCCACCTTGAACGAGGACATGCAAGACGAGATTAAGATCACCGTCATCGCTACCGGCTTCCGTGCCGAATACATCCAGAACCGCGCGCTCGCGGCGGCTGCCACCCCGGCGCCGAATCCCGCGCCCGTGGCTGCTGCAGCCGCGCCCTCCGCAACTCGGAGCGCGAAGGAAAGCCCCGTCCCCTCGCCTTCCCCTTCTCCCACCGCTGCCGCCTCCGCCGACGAAGATGACCTCGACGTGCCCGCCTTTCTGCGCCTGGGCAACGCCCAAACCGCCAGCTAATGCCTCGCATCCGTGCTCTGGTTCTCCTCCTGCCGCTGGCTCTGGCCCTCGCCCTCGGCCTGCAGGCTCAATCCGCTCCACTCGAACTTCTTCCCTACCCGCGCCAGCTCACGCCAGGGCCCGGACTCTTGCGCCTTCACGGCCGCCTCACCATCGCCGTCGCTGGCAACTCCCCACGCGATCGCTTTGCCGCCGCCGTGCTCGCACGCGAGCTGTCCTCCATCGATCACCTTCCCGTCCGCATCCGCCACTCCAGTCACGGCGCCATCCTCCTCGCCCGCGCCAACACCAAGCTCGGCCGCCATCTCCTCGCCCGCGCCGGTCTGACCCTCCCCGCCGCCGCCCGCGCCGAAGGCTACGCGCTCTGGGTGACGCCCCGCCAGACCGTGGTGATCGCCGCCTCGCCCGCCGGCCTGCTCTACGGCGCCGAAACCCTCCGCCAGCTCATTCACCCCCTCCCCGGCGCCGCCCCAGCCGCCGCCGTTCCCATCCTCCGCATCCTCGACTGGCCCGCGCTGCGCTGGCGCGCCGTGCAGATGGATCTCAGCCG
Organism: Terriglobales bacterium; assembly: GCA_050747745.1. Classification (GTDB taxonomy): domain Bacteria; phylum Acidobacteriota; class Terriglobia; order Terriglobales; family SCQP01; genus SCQP01. The sequence goes on along the minus strand of JBOGKM010000103.1, from coordinate 65,764 downwards.
TGGCGCCATCCCCTCGCTCGCCGCCTTCCAGCGCGACATTCCGCTGCTCGCCGAGTTCAAAATCAACGCCCTCGTCCTCTATTTCGAAAACACCTTCGCCTATCCCAATCTCCCCATTTGGGCCGTTCCCGGCGGTGCCATTACCCCCGCGGAAGCCACGCAACTCGTCTCTCTCGCCGCCCGCTACAACATCACCATCATTCCCGAACAGGAAGCCTTCGGACACCTCCATCTCGGCCTGCGCGAACAGCGCTTCCAGGATCTGGTCGAAAAGCCCTACGGCAGCCTGCTCTCACCCGCGGTCCCGCAATCGCTCGACCTGATTGGCAAAATGTATGCCGAGCTGGCACAGTATTTCCCCAGCCCCTTCTTTCACATTGGTGCCGACGAAACCTTCGAGCTCGGCACCGGCCGCTCCCATGACATGGAAGTAAGCGAAGGCTCCGGCCCGCTCTATCTCAACTACCTCAAAGCCATCGCCGCCCGCCTGGCTCCCTATCACCGCAAAATCCTGTTCTGGGGCGACATTGCCCAAAACCACCCTGAACTCCTTTCCAGCCTGCCCAAAGACATGATTGCGGTGCCCTGGAACTACGCCCCACGCCAAAGTTTCGTCAAGCTCATCCAGCCCTTCACCGATGCGGGGCTCGACACCTGGGTCGCGCCCGGCGTCAGCAACTGGAGCCGCATCTTCCCGGACTACGCCGAAGCCACGCCCAACATCGTCAACTTCGTCCGCGACGGACGCGCCCTCGGTTCCACCGGTCTGCTCAACACCACCTGGGATGACGACGGCGAGAGCATGTTCGACTACTGCTGGTACGGCATCGCCCTGGGCGCCGCTGAAGGCTGGGAAAACCATCCCTCCCTCCCGCGTTTCCAGAACGCCTACGACTGGGCTCTCTACCGCGCCGACGGCCACCATTTCCTGCGCCAGATCGACACCCTCACGCAGATCCACGTGCTTCTGGAAAAGACCATCCACGCCGACGGCAGCGATCTGCTTGTGTGGCATCGCGCCTTCAGCCCCGAGGGCCAGAAAATTTACACCGAAATGCAGCCCGCCATCCCACAGCTCCGCCTGCTCGCCGAGGATGTCATCGCCTCCATGGCCGCCCACCGCGACGGCGCCCGGCGCAATCGCAAGCTGTTAATGCCGGTTGAATTCGCCGCCCGCCGTTTCGATTTCCTCGGCGAAAAGGCCGAATACGCCGTCTTGATCGCGCAGCTCTATCGCCAGGCTTCCACGCCCGGCCTCTCCCGCCGCCAGGTCAACCTCATTTTCGACCGCATCAACTCCATCAACGGCCTGCTCGAGGACATGCGCGACGGCGTCACCACCCTGCGTCGCGGCTATCGCGCGCTCTGGCTGGAGGGCAACACACCCTATTTCCTCGGCAACATCCTGGTACGCTACGACAGCGAGCGCATGTACTGGCAACAGCAGGCCCGCCGCTTCACCCGCCTCCAGCGCGCCTACAACTCCCAGGGCACCCTCCCGCCGCTGGTCCACTAGCGCCGTTTCCCATACGCGCATCATGACGCCACCGTCCCATGCCGTCAGGATGCTCGCAATTCCCCTACACCGTCTTGTCCGGCGCGTGGCATAGCGGCTCGATCGGGCAAGCAGCGCATTTGGGCTTGCGCGCCACGCATAGCGAGCGCCCGTGCGCGATCACGCGGTGGCTGAAGGCGATCCATTGCGCCTGGGGCACGATCTGCATCAGGTCTGTTTCGATCTTCCCAGGCGCTTCATTGCGCGTCAGCTCCAGCCGCTGGCTTACGCGCTGCACGTGCGTGTCGACCACAATGCCGCTCGCCTGTTGAAACCACACCCCCAGCACCACGTTGGCCGTCTTGCGCGCCACCCCCGGCAGCGTCAGCAGCTCCTCCATCGCATCCGGCACCTCGCCGCCGTACTCGTCCACGATCCGCCGCGCCGCGCCCACAACGGACTTCGCCTTGTTGTGGTAAAACCCGGTGCTGCGAATTTCCGTCTCCAGCTTTTCTGGCGTCAGCCGCGCCATGTCGGCGACCATCGGGTACTTCCGGAATAGCCCCGGCGTGACCATATTCACCCGCACGTCCGTGCATTGCGCCGACAGAATGGTGGCCACCAGCAGCTCCCACGCGCTATGGTGTACCAGCGCGCAGTGCGCGTCCGGATATTCCTCCGCCAGTCCATCCAGAATGGCGCGCACCCGGTCAGGCAATTTGCGCTTCGTCACTACCGATCCACTCTATCAGAGCCCGCACCGCCGCTCCGCGATGGCTGTACCGCCCTTTCTGTTCCGCGCTCAGCTCGCCGAATCCCGCTCCCGCTTCCGCCGAATAAAACAGCGGATCATAGCCAAACCCCTCCCCGCCGCGTGCCATCTCCAAGATTCGTCCCTCCGCCGTTCCCCCAAACTCTCCCAGCACCACCCCCTGCCGCGTCAGCGCCAGCGCGCATACAAACCGCGCCCTGCGTTGCCCCTCCCCCAAACCCTGCAAGCGTTCCAGCAACAATCGGCTGTTGGCCGCCTCGTCCCCGTGCGGCCCTGCGTAGCGCGCTGAGTACACCCCCGGTGCCCCGCCCAGTGCCTCCACTTCCAGCCCGGAATCGTCTGCCAGCACCGCTTCCTGGGTGAGCCGCCCGTAGTACAGCGCCTTGATCCGTGCATTCTCGGCAAACGAGCCGCCGGTTTCCTCCGCCGTGGGCAGGGAACTGAAGCCCGGCAGCATCTCGATCGCCAATCCGAGCGCCCGAAAATCCCTTACCTTGCCGGCATTGCCGGTCGCCAGATAAATTCTCATGCCATCCGCGCCAGCGGCAGCTTCAAAATCGCGTGCTGCGCCTCCATGATCTGCCCGATACCCGCCCGCGCCAGCTCCAGCAGCTTGCGTGCCTGCTCGTCGCTGAACGGCTGGCTTTCCGCCGTCGCCTGAATCTCGGCGTAGCGCCCGTCGCCGGTCATCACCACGTTCATGTCGACTTCCGCGTGCGAGTCTTCCTGATAGTTCAAGTCCAGCACCGCCTCGCCCTGCACCATCCCTACGCTGATCGCCGCCAGGTACTGACGCAGCGGCAGCCGCTTCACCCTCCCCGCCTCCAGCAGCCTCTGCATCGCCATCGCCATCGCCACAAAGGCCCCGCTCACCGACGCCGTCCGCGTTCCCCCGTCGGCCTGCAGCACATCACAATCCAGCACCAGCGTCCGCTCGCCCAGCGCCTCCCGTTCCACCACCGCGCGCAGTGCCCGTCCAATCAGCCGCTGGATCTCCAGCGTCCGTCCCGAAGCCCGCCCTTTGTTCACCTCCCGTGGCTCGCGCCTCAACGTCGCCCGCGGCAGCATCGCGTACTCGGCCGTCACCCACCCCAGCCCCTGCCCCCGCAAAAATCCAGGTACGCTTTCCTCCAGCGTGGCCGTGCACACCACCCGCGTATTGCCCACCGATACCAGTACGGAGCCTTCCGCCGTCGGCAAAAAGTCAGGCTCGAACTGCAGCGCCCGCATCTGCGAGGCTTGTCGCGCATCGAATCGCACCCGCCTATTCTATAATCTTTTCTATGCCCGATCTGCTTCAGCCCGCCAAGGATCTGAGCGCCATCGCCCAAGGTCTGGGAGTCACGCTCAAAAACATGTTCCTACCTCCCGTGACCGAGTTCTATCCCGACGAGCCGGTCCGCTTCGAAGCCCGCTTCCGCGGCGTCCACGTCCAGCAGCGCGATGAAAATGGCCTGGAAAAATGCGTCGCCTGCTTCCTTTGTGCCGCCGCCTGCCCCTCGAACTGCATCTACATCGAAGCCGCCGACAACACCGCCGCCCAGCGCATCAGCGCCGGCGAGCGCTACGCCCGCGTCTACAACATCGACTACAACCGCTGCATCTTTTGTGGTTACTGCGTTGAGGCCTGCCCCACCGATGCCATCACCCACGGCCACGGCTTCGAGCTGGCCAGCTACGACGCCGGCACGATGGTCTATCGCAAGGAACAATTGCTGGCCCCGCTGCCGTGATTCAAGTTATCCTTGGTCTTTGACGATTTCCTGAAACGAGGACTCCCAGTGCCCAACCGCACCCTGTTCACTTCCGAGTCGGTCACGGAAGGTCACCCCGACAAAATTGCTGATCAAGTCTCTGATGGTGTTCTGGACGCGGCTCTCGCCCAGGATCCTTACAGCCGAGTCGCCTGCGAGGCGCTGCTCACCACCGGCCTCATCGTCGTCGCCGGGGAAGTCACCACCCGCGCCGTCATTGACTATCAGCACGTCGCGCGCGAGGCCGTTCGCTCGGTCGGCTACACCGACGCCCGCTTCGGCTTCGACTGCGACACCTGTGGCGTGTTGGTCAGCGTCCACCAGCAATCCTGCGATATCGCCTTGGGCGTGGATCGCGAAGGCGCCGGCGATCAGGGCATGATGTTCGGCTACGCCTGCGACCAGACGCCGGAAAAAATGCCCCTGCCCATCGCGCTCGCCCGCCGTCTTACCCGCCAGCTTTCCAAGGTCCGCCGCGAGGGTCAGCTCGACTTCCTCCGTCCCGACGGCAAAAGCCAGGTCACCGTCGCCTACGAGAACGGCCGCGCCCTCCACGTCGATGCCGTCGTCGTTTCCACCCAGCACAGCGACTCTGTTTCCACCGAGGATCTTCGCTCCGCCATCCGTCAGTACGTCATTGATGCCGTCATCCCGCCCTCCATGGCGGACAAGGACACCCAGTACCACATCAACCCCACCGGCCGTTTCGTTATCGGCGGTCCCATGGGCGACACCGGCGTCACTGGCCGCAAGATCATCGTCGACACCTACGGTGGCTACGGCCGCCACGGCGGCGGCGCTTTCAGCGGCAAGGATCCGACTAAAGTGGACCGCTCCGCTGCCTACATGGCCCGCTACATCGCCCGCAACGTCGTCGCCGCCGGTCTGGCTTCCAACTGCGAGATCCAGTTGGCCTACGCCATTGGGGTAGCCGAGCCGGTCTCCGTGCGCGTCGAGACTTTTGGCACGAGCACCGCGCCGGAAGATAGAATCAGCCAGGCCATCCGCAAGGTGTTTCAGCTTACGCCTAAAGGCATCATTGACTCGCTCCAGTTGCGGCGTCCCATCTATCAGAAGACGGCGGCGCAGGGCCATTTCGGCCTCCAGGACCCGGACTACACCTGGGAGCGCGAGGACAAGGCCGAGCTGTTGCAATCCGCTGTCGGTGCCCGCGAACTCGCCTCCACCCGCTGACCGGCTCATAGCTACTCTGACCGATCGAAAGACTGATCGACCTGATGAACGAAATCGGCAACTGGGGGCTGGAGGCGGCGACTTCAGGCGGCGCCAGCTACGCCGATATCCGCGTCGCCGAGCAACGCCATCGCAGCCTGGTTACCAAAAACGGCAAGCTCGGCCACGCCGCCGACTCTGAATCCCAGGGCATCGGCATCCGCGTCCTGCTGAACGGCGCTTGGGGCTTTGCCGCGTGCGACGACTGCCGCCGCGAAGCCGTCCTGGCCACCGCCCAGCGCGCTCTCGCCATTGCCCGTGCCTCCGCCCGGGTCAAGCAACAAGATGTTCGCCTCGCCCCTGAGCCGTCGCATCAGGCCGTCTGGGTTTCCCCCTGCGCCAAAGATCCGTTCGCCGTCAGCGTGGACACCAGCCTCGCCCTGCTTCTCGCCGTCGATCAAGAGCTCCGCGCGGTCAAAGGCGTCACCCTCGCCGAAGCGCAAATGAATTTCATGCGCCAGCGCCAGTTGTTCCTTTCCACTGAAGGTGCCCGTATCGAGCAGACCCGCGTCCTCAGCGGCGCCGGCTATACCGCCCTCGCTTTCGCCAACGGCGATATCCAGAAGCGCTCCTATCCCAATTCTTTCGGCGGCCAGTATCAGCTCAAAGGCTACGAGCTGATCGACGAACTGCACCTGCTCGACCACGCCCGCCGCGTTGGCGAGGAAGCCGTTGCCCTGCATCAGGCATCGCAATGCCCGCAAACGGTAGGCACGCTCATTCTCGACAGCTCCCAGTTGGGTCTCCAGGTCCACGAGTCCATCGGCCATCCTATCGAGCTTGACCGCGTGCTCGGCACCGAGGCCAATTTCGCCGGCATGAGCTTCCTCACCCTCGATCAACTCGGTAAGCTTCGCTACGGCTCGCCCGTGGTCAACGTCGTCGCCGATGCCCGCCTCGAGCACGGCCCTGGCCTCGGCACCTTCGCCTTCGATGATGAGGGCGTTGCCGCCCAGCGCACCGACATTATCCGCAACGGCGAGTTCGTGGGCTACATCACCAGCCGCGAGACCGCCGCCCAGATTGGCCAGCCGCGCTCCAACGGCTGCATGCGCGCCGAGGGCTGGAACCGCCTGCCCCTCATCCGCATGACCAACATCAGCCTCGAACCTGGCGCCCAGCCGCTCAGCCCCGATCAGCTCATCGCCGACACCGATTCCGGCTTCTACATGGAAACCAACCGCAGTTGGTCCATTGACGACAAGCGCTACAACTTCCAGTTTGGTACCGAAATCGGCTGGGAAATTCAGCACGGCAAAAAAGCCCGCATGCTCAAAAATCCCAGCTACTCCGGCATCACCACCGAGTTCTGGAATTCCACGGACGCCATCTGCTCGCGCGACCATTGGACGCTCTGGGGCACGCCTAACTGCGGCAAGGGCCAGCCGCAACAGACCATGGGCACCGGCCACGGCGCCGCGCCCGCCCGCTTCCGCAACGTCAAGATCGGCACCGCCTATAGCGGAGGCCATTCATGAACCTGCGCCTCACGTCGGCTCTCGCTCAGGACGTCCTTCATCAGGCTCAAAAAGCCGCCGGCTCGGGCCCTGAGCTCGAAGTCACGCTCGAAGAAACCAACTCCGAGCTCACCCGCTTCGCCAACAACACTATTCATCAGAACGTAGCCGAATCTTCCCTCACGCTCTCCCTCCGTTCCCAGCTCGAGGGCCGCACCGCCCGCGCCACCTCGCATCGCCTCGATCCGCAAGGCATCGCCGATCTCGTCGCCCGCACCCTCAGCCTCACCCGCTCCCAGGCGCCCGATCCCGATCTGCTCTCCATGGCCGCCGCCGCGGCCCTCCAGCCGGTCGATCGCTGGGACGACACCACCGCCGCTCTCACCCCCGCCGATCGCGCCGCGTCGGTCGCCGCCATGGTCGACATCGCCCGCCGCGAGAGCATGACCGCCGCCGGCATCTGCTCCAGCCAGCACAGCGCTTCCGCCGTCACCAACTCCAACGGCCTCGAAGCCTTTTACCGCTCCACCGGCGCCGAGTATTCCGTCACCATGCTCAATGGCGACAGCAGCGGCTGGGCCAAAGCCGGCTCCGTCCACTGGTCCCAACTCGATGCGGCCTCAGGTGCCCGCATTGCTGCCGCCAAGGCCCGTGCCAGCGCCCATCCTTCCGATGCTCCCGCCGGCCGCTACACCGTTATCCTCGAACCCGCCGCCGTGCTCGATCTGCTCATCTTCGTGATGTGGGATTTCGGCGCCCAGGCCATTCTCGATCAGCGCAGCTTCCTCAGCGGCCGCCTGGGTCAAAAGCTATTCGGCGACAACGTCACCATCGCCGACGACTGTTTTCATGCCCTCCAATCCGGCCCTCCTTTCGATGGCGAAGGGGTGCCGCGCCGGCGCGTTCCGCTGGTCGAGAATGGCTGGGTCCGCAACGTCGTCTTCTCCCGCCAGTCCGCCGCCGATTGGAAAAAGCGCAATCCCGTTTCCCCCGCGCCCGTGCCCACCGGCCACGCCTTCCCGCTGCCCAATCCTTATGGCGAAGCCCCGCTCAACGTCGTCTTCTCTGGAGGCGAGGTGCCGGTCGAGCGCATGATCTCAGAAACCGGGCGCGGTATTCTCGTAACCCGCCTCTGGTACATCCGAGAAGTGGACCCCTACCGCAAAATACTCACCGGCATGACCCGCGACGGCACATTTCTCATCGAAAATGGCCGCCTCGCTCACGGCGTGCGCAACTTCCGCTTTAATCAGAGCATGATCGAGCTGCTCACCCAGATCGAAGCCATGAGTCCCTCGGTCCGCGCCAGCGGCGAAGAATCCTTCGACATGGTCGTCCCCGCCCTCAAAGTCCACGACTTCAACTTCACTGAAGTCACAAAATTTTAGCTTGAAAGGGCGCGCGCGTCCGAACACAATCGCTCTCACCGCGGCCGCCGCGGCGAAGGCTCGCGCATGGTGAAACCTTTGTAGTCTTCCACTTCCTGACCCCGCGGATGGCGCAGATCGCTCTGCTTCACTAGCCGAAAGACCAGAAAGCCGAGCCCCGCCGCCAAGGCCACGTGGATCCCGCTTCCGGCTAAGTGGAAAATCCCCCACAGGAGCCACCAGCAGATCAGCAGCAGGATTGCCAGCGCGAGCACCATGGTCCGCTGAGATGCATCCGAGTCGCTATGGGTCTACCCCCCAATCCGCCCCGGCCGCCACAACGCCCCATCCCCGGCGTCGAGCCGCCTGAAGGCGACCCCACGCCCACGATCCCGCCGCCGGTCAACCCGCCTATCCATCCGCCCTATCCGCCACCCGAGCCCTGGCGCGAGTAAAGCGCCTCAGTACACGGCACGGGCTGTTCCTGGAAGCGCTTGGCCCATCCGGCCGCTGGCAGGGATTATTGCTGCGCCGCGCCGGTGATGGTCTTCACGAAGTTGTCGACGTCCTGGTGCAGCTTCTCGCGCGATTGCTGCTCGGCGTAAATCATGTGCCCCGACATGTAATGCTCGATGGTGATGTGGCTCTGCTCCGCCACCGGAATGAACAGGTGGCGCATGCTGTAGGTCGCCTCCAGCATCGGCGTCGCCTGGTCGAAATAGCCCTCGCACAGCATGACCCGCAGCGAAGGGTCCTGCACCATGGCCTGCTGCAGATCCTGGCTCACATCGTCGCCCGCTCCGCCCCGGCCAGAGCGCCCGCCGCTCGTGATGTTGTAATTCCAGTTCGGAATTCCCGATCCGCCCAATCCGTATTGCCCATACTCCAGCGTGGACTTGTAGTTCAGCTCGTCGCGCAGGTACTGCACGAACTCGTGCTGATAGGCGGTGTCCAGATTCGAGCTCGCGTCGTAGTCGGGCGAGGTCTGGCCCGGCGTGCGGTTCCAGCCCACCTGCGTGCCATCGTAGCGGCCGATAATCTCGCGCTGGCTGCGGAGCAGGGAAGAGTCGAACAGCGCTGTCGTCAGTCGCAAATTCCAGCTATCCAGAAATTGCGGCGACAGTCCGGTAAAGCTCGACATCTCCTGCAGCGCCTGCTGCCGCTCCGCGCCTTGCAGTGCATCCCCCAAATCCAGGTAATGCTCGTACTTGGTCTGCGCCCACTGCTCCGCCTGCTGCACCACTCTCGGCAACGGCTCGTTCTCGTACTTGGCGGGAAGCTTGTGGTAATGCCACGCGATCGCGGTCTGCGTCGGCAGCATCAGCCAGTAGGGACGGTCGTTGCTGTACGAGGGCCGCAGGGTGTCAAAATTCAGCACGCTCGATAGCAGCACGATCCCGTTCACCGCAATGTGGTGTTGCCAAAGCACATGCGCCAGCCCCGCCGACCGGAACGTCCCGTAACTTTCTCCCGCCAGTATAATGGGCGAGTTCAGCCGGTTGTTCTGGTACAGCCACATCCGCGCGAACTGCGCGAAGCACTCCAGATCACCCTGCGCGCTGGCCGCATAGGCCAGGTTCTTGTGGTTGGTCGCGCGGCTGTAGCCGGTCCCGATAGCATCCACAAACACCATGTCGGTCGCATCCAGCCAGGTTTGCGCGTTGTCCACCAGCTTGTACGGCGGCGCCGGCACGTTGCCGTTCGCCGCCAGCGGCACCCGCCGCGGCCCAAACCCGCCGACATGCACCCACACCGAAGCGTAGCCCGGCCCGCCGTTGTAGCTGAACGTCACCGGCCGCGGATGCGCCGGATCCGGATTATCGACGATGTAGGCCACATAGAACATGTGCCCCATGGTCTTGCCCGTAGCATCGGGAACCGGGATTTTGCCGACTTCAGCGGTATAGTGCAGCGTCTCGCCGTCTACCGTGATGCTGTGCTGCGTCTTCACCGGTGGTGGATCCGTCGCTTGCGGCTCATAGCCGAAGTTCTGCTGCCGCCGCCCGAATTGCGCCGCCGCCGGCAGGGAAGCGGCCAGCGCCAGCGCCGCTGCCAGACCGATGGTCCGAATCACCGATGAACGCCTCATTGTCCCTCCCCCGCCAGTGTCGTCACGAAGTTGTCGAAGTCCCGGTGCAGTTTCTCCCTCGAGTCTTTATGTGCGTAGATCATGTGCCCCGACATGTAATGCTCGATGCTCACGTGTGTCATTTCCTGCGGCGTAATGAACAGGTGCCGGATGCCGTAAATCGCCTCGAACACCGGCGTCGCCTGGTCAAAGTACCCTTCGCATAGCATCAGCCGCAGCGATGGATCTTGCGCAAACACCCGCTCCAGGTCCTGGCTGACGTCATTGCCGCCGCCGTTGGTGCCCCATCCGCCCGCCTTGCCGCTGGCGCCGTTGATGTTGTAGGTCCATTGCGGTATGCCCGCTCCGCCCATGCCGCCGTCGCCGTATTCGGTCGTGGTTTTGTAGTCGAGCTCGTTCCGCAGGTAGTTGACGAACTCGTGCAAATACGGCGTGGACAGCAGATCGCTGGCGTCGTAGTCGGGACGCGTCTGCCCCGGTGTGCGGCTGAAGCCGATCTGTGTGCCGTCATAACGGCCGATCGTCTCCCGCTGGCTACGCAGCAGGGAAGAGTCGAATAGCCCGGTGCTCAGCCGCAGGTTCCAGCTGTCCAGAAACTGCGGCGAAAGGCTCGTGTACTCCGACATCTCCTGCAGTGCTTTCTGCCGTTCCGCCCCCGTCAGCGCCCCGCCCAAATCCAGATATTGCTGGTACTTGGTCTGCGCCCACTGCTCCGCCTGCTGCACCACTCGCGGCAGCGGCTCGCCTTGCAGATTCGGCGAGAGTTTGTGGAAATGCCAAGCAATTGCCGTCTGGGTCGGCAGCGCCAGCCAATAGGGCAAATCATCGCTATAGGAGGCGGTGATGGTGTTCATGTTCAGCGCTGCCGACAGCAGCACGATCCCGCTCAGCGGAATATGGTGCTGCCACAGCACGTGCGCCAGCCCAGCCGTCCGGAACGTCCCGTAGCTTTCTCCCGCCAGTATGATGGGCGAGTTCAGCCGGTTGTTCTGGTACAGCCACAAGCGCACGAACTGCGCAAAGCACTCCAGGTCGCCTTGCGCGGTCGCAGCCTGCATCAGCGTCTTGTGCGAGGTCGCCCGGCTGAAGCCGGTCCCGATCGCATCCACAAACACCAGGTCGGTGGCATTCAGCCAGGTGTCGGCGTTGTCGACGACCCGGTAGGGCGGACCGGGATTGCTGCCGTTGTCGTTCAACACCACCCGCCGCGGCCCGAACCCGCCCATGTGTACGTACACCGAATCCGATCCTGGCCCGCCGTTGTAGCTGAAGGTCACCGGCCGCGGCTCCCCGCCCGGATTGTTCAGAAGATAGGCCACGTAGAACATGTGCCCCATCGTCTTCCCGGTTGTATCGGGAATCGGTATCTTGCCCACTTCGGCGGTATAGCTCAGCGTGTGACCATTGACGGTGATGCTGTGCTGCGTCTTTACCGGCGGCGGATCCGTCGCCTGCGGCTCATACCCGAAGTTTTGCGGGCGCCGGAACTGCGCCGCCGCCGGCACACACGCCCCCAAAGCCACTGCCACTGCAGCAATCAGCACTTTCCTCATCTTCGCTCCTGACGATCGGCAACCAGCCACTCGCCGCCGTTCTACTGGCTCACGCCGGACAGTGTCTTCACGAACGCATCAAAGTCCCGGTGCAGCTTCTCCCTTGAGTCTTTATGCGCATAGATCATGTGGCCCGACATGTAATGCTCGATCTCGACGTGGTTCTGCATCGCCACCGGAATGAACAGGTGCCGCATGCTGTAAGTCGCCTCCAGCATCGGCGTCGCCTGGTCGAAGTAGCCTTCGCACAGCATCACCCGCAGCGCTGGATCCTGCACCATCACCCGCTCCAGATCCTGGCTCACGTCGTCGCCCGGCCCGCCAAAAAAGCCCCCGAATCCGCCGCTCGAAATGTTGTAGTTCCACCGCGGAATCCCGGCCCCGCCGTTCGTTCCACGGTCGCCATATTCCACCGTAGTCTTGTAGTCCAGCTCATTCTTCAGGTAATTGACGAACTCGTGTAAATAGGGCGTCGACAGCAGGTCGCTGGCATCGTAGTCCGGGCGCGTATTCCCCGGCGTTTGGCTGAAACCTACCTGCGTGCCGTCATAGCGCCCAATCGTTTCCCGCTGGCCGCGTAGCAGGGAAGAGTCGAACAACGCCGTGCTGACCCGCAGGTTCCAGCTATCGAGGAATTGCGGTGACAGGCCGGTGAAACTGGACATTTCCTGCAGCGCCTGCTGCCGCTGCGCGCCCTGCAAGGAATCGCCCAGATCCAGGTAATGTTCGTACTTCGTTTGCGCCCACTGCTCCGCCTGCTGCACCACCTGCGGCAGTGGTTCGCTTTCGTACTTCGCCGGCAATTTGTGGAAATGCCACGCGATCGCCGTCTGCGTCGGCAGCATCAGCCAGTACGGCCGGTCGTTGCTGTAGGAAGGGTCCAGCGTCGCCATGTTCAGCACGCTCGACAGCAGCACGATCCCGCTCACCGGAATATGGTGCTGCCAAAGTACGTCCGCCAGCCCCGCTGAGCGAAACGTCCCGTAGCTTTCTCCCGCCAGAATGACGGGTGAGTTCAGCCGGTTGTTCTGATACAGCCACAGCCGCACGAACTGCGCGAAGCACTCCAGGTCGCCCTGCGCGCTGGCGGCATAAACCAGATTCTTGTGGTTGGTCGCCCGGCTGTAGCCCGTCCCGATCGCATCAATGAACACCAGATCGGTCGAGTTCAGCCATGTATCCGCATTGTCCACCAGCGTGTACGGCGGCGGCGGATTGTTCCCGTTGTCCTTCAGCACCGCCCGCCGCGGCCCGAAGCCCCCCATATGCACGTATACCGAATCCGATCCCGGTCCGCCGTTGTAGCTGAACGTCACTGGCCGCGGCGCTCCGCCGGCGTTGTTGAGAATGTAGGCCACATAGAACATGTGCCCCATCGTTTTCCCGGTCGAGTCCGGTACAGGAATCTTGCCTACCTCGGCCGTGTAGCTCAGCGTCTGCCCGTTCACCGTGATGCTGTGCTGGGTCTTCACCGGCGGCGGATCCGTTGCCTGCGGTTCATATCCAAACGCTTGCGGCCCCATCCGAAACTGTGCCGCAGCCGGCAGGCAGGCCATCATCCCCAATACCACTGCCATGCCCGTCCAACGAAGTAAGCGCTGTGTCATCTGCACAAAAGTCCTCCCTCCAAAGGTGGGTAAATTCGGCCGAACATGGCATTGTGACAGCAGCTCTCGCCCGGAGCAAGCCTTATTTCCTGTCTTGATCACGCCATGATGCGACGAACATTGGGCTTTGGGCCAACCCAGCGCCAGCAACTCTCATCTACTGTTTTCAGGAGGGTCTATGTCAAAACCTGACCTTACTTCCGCTCAACGCCGTTTTCTGCAATCTCTCACCGAAGATCCCCGCGGCAGTGCCGCTTCCATTTGCGAGCGCGCTGGCGTCAGTACCAGCAGTTACTACGCCTGGTGCCAGCAGCCTGAATTCCGCGCACTCCTCACCCGCATTTGGACGCAGGCCTTCTTTGCCAACGCCTGGCAAATGCTCAACGAACTCACCCGTTACTGTACCTACTCGCCCGGCTACGCCGCCATCCTTGTTCGCCTGATGTTTTCCCCTGAGGGGCAAGCAGCTCTCCGCTCCTGGCAGGATGCCGCGGCTCCTGCAATGCCCACTCCCCCTCCCGCCCGCATTGCCGAGCACCTGGCGCAGATCACCGCAGCCGCGGCTGCCGCAGACACCCCCTCAGTCCAGAGCATTTCCGAGCAGGCTCAACAAGTTACAGACAAAAACTGTATAGAGCCAGCCTCGCCTGTAACCGATCGTCTGCTCCTCGCCACGCCTGACTTGGCACACAGTGCATGAGCTTACATAAGATCCATTATCAGACCCTATGGCCCAGCCTACGCCGCCAGTTTCTTGCCGTTCTCGCCCTTGATCTCGATCTTCCGCGGCAGCGCTTACTCGTTTAATGGCGCCGTGATCACCAGCACGCCGCAGTCGAAGTTGGCCTCAAGCTTGTCGCTCTGTACGCCTTCCGGCAGTGCGACCACGCGCTCGAACGATCCATAGGTGATCTCTCGTTGGAAAGACCGGTCCTCGGCGGGCGTGACCTCTTGCTTGCGCTCGCCGCTGATGCTGAGTTCGTTGCCGTGCACCTGCAGGTTGACTTCGTTGGGCTTCACGCCCGGCAGCGCCAGCCGAATATGGTAGCGGTTCTGGTCTATGTAGCACTCCAGCGGGGGCACCCACGCTACCGGCGCGCCCGTGGACGACCAGCGCTCCCAGAAGGGACTGGTGAACATGCGGGTGAAAAAATCATCGAGCAGTGGACGCCGCATGTCGAATACATCGTAGGGGTCGCGGCGGCTGAGGGAACGGGATGGCATGGTGTCTTACCTCCTTCGGCCTTCCGATGTCGTTGCGCTCCGAAAGGTGGCCTCGCCTATTGCACCGCCGCCGGCAGCAATAGCAGCAGGTTGTTGCGCAGCATCGGCTGCAGCCGTCGCTCGTTGATCAGGTTTTCGATTTCCTCGCCCAGGTGGCGCTCCGGCGTGCCCGGCAGTGCGATCTCATCCACCGCCACGCCCGGTTTCAGTCCGTTGGGCTGTTCCTCGCTCAACACCAGCACGTCGCGCCCCGCGAACATCTCGCGCAGCGGATCCAGCAAGCCGGCGATCAGTAGACGCACTACCCCTTCGGCCTGTTGGCGGCTGGCGCGCGTGGACAATCGCGGCGCCCACTCCACTCCCGCCGCCCACAGCGTTTGCACGTAGGCAAACGGCGCTGCGCCCAGCTCCCGCAAGCCCAGCGAAAACTCAGCCCGGTAGACCAACTCGTCCGGCAGGCAGTTGACCGCATCCAGTTCCACGCCGCTCAGTTGTATGTCTTCCAGGTGTTGGTTGAAGATCGGCGTCGGCGGCAGCGGCGCCAGGCTGCCGCTGCCGGCTGGGAATAGCGTCCGATGCACCGCGCCGCGCAGATCCAGCGGCCAGTGCAGATAGGCCAGCACTCTTCCCTGCTCTTCCACCCACTCCGGCGTGAGTTGAATCTCTTCAAACAGCGTGCGCAGCGGCGGATTCTTTAGTTTGTTGCGCAGCAGGATGAGATTGTCTTCGCTGGCGGTCATGGCGCTGACCTGGAACTCCACCTCGCCATTCGGTTCCTGTACCGCAACCCAGTGATTCCGGCAGCGTTCGCCCAAGCCACAAATCGGACATTCCGGCATGCGCACTATTTTATAGCCAGCAGCGCTATGGCGGCCACGATGAGCGCCACCCCGAGCCATTGCCGCCACGCCAGGCGCTCGCGTAAAAACACCACCGCCAATGCCAGCGTCCACACGGTGAACAACCCGCTCAGCGCCGAAACTACCGAAACCGGCAGATGCCGCGCTGCCGCGGCATAAAACAAATAGGCGGAGCTGTCCAACAGCCCCGTCGCCCACAACCACCGGTTGCGGAACCAGCCGGGCGGCGGACGCAGACCGCCCAGCAGCGGCAGTGCCAGCAGCCCCGCGCCCGCAAAGCGGAACACCAGCACCGGCGCGGTCAGTCCGGTGGCGCGCGCATGCGCCGCCAGCTCATAAAACACCGTTCCAAACACTAGCGCTCCCGCCACCGCCGCCAGCAGGGCCGCGCGGCGGCGCGGGTGCGCCGCCGCGCTCTCGCCGGATGCACCCAGGCTGGCCAGCAGCGTACCCGCGATCACCCCCCCCACCGTCAGTTCCATCACCG
Source organism: Terriglobales bacterium (assembly GCA_050747745.1). Taxonomy (GTDB): domain Bacteria; phylum Acidobacteriota; class Terriglobia; order Terriglobales; family SCQP01; genus SCQP01. The sequence goes on along the minus strand of JBOGKM010000103.1, from coordinate 49,866 downwards.
CCGCCAGCCGCTCGCCGCTGATCGCGTACGCCAGCACCGCCGAAACCACCGGATAGGCGGCCGTGATGGGCGAAACCAGCACCAGCGGTCCGTACTCCAGTGCGTAATAAAAAAACACCCCGCCCACCGTGTTGCCGATGCCCAGCCAGATCAGCAGCGGCACCTGCGCTTGCGGTATCCTCACCCCGCCGCCAGCCCAGATCAGCGCCAGCGCCAGAGCCCCCACGGCATTCATCCCCCACACCGTGGGCCAGAATCCCAGCCGCTCGGCCGCCTTCTTGGCGCAAAAATCCGCCGATCCCCACGTCACTGCCGCCGCCAGCGCCCATGCCAGATACAGATCCACGGTCTTGCAAGGTTAGCGCACGCGCGACGGAATACAATGGAGGCGATGCCCACGACTTCGCCGCCTTCCTCCACGCCCCCTTTATTTCTGGGCGAGGCGCCCGCCGCGCCCATCCATGCTCCGCGCGGCACCACCCTCCGCTGCCGCGGCTGGGCCCAGGAAGCCGCGCTGCGCATGCTCATGAACAACCTCGATCCGGAAGTTGGCGAGCACCCGCAGGAGCTGGTCGTCTATGGCGGCACCGGCCGCGCCGCCCGCAACTGGGCCTGTTATCACGCCATCGTGGCGGCGCTGGAAAAGCTGGGCGATGAGGAAACGCTGCTGGTGCAATCGGGCAAGCCGGTGGGTGTATTCCCCACCCACGCCTACGCGCCGCGCGTGCTGATCTGCAACGCCAATCTGGTCGGTCACTGGTCCAACTGGGAAAAATTCCACGAACTCGAGCGCCGCGGGCTCATGATGTATGGCCAGATGACCGCCGGAAGCTGGATCTACATCGGCTCGCAGGGCATTCTGCAAGGCACCTTTGAAACCTTCGCCGCTGCGGCCCGCCAGCACTTCGACGGCTCGCTCCAGGGCAAGCTGGTCGTCAGCGGCGGCCTGGGCGGCATGGGCGGCGCCCAGCCGCTCGCCGCTACTTTGAATGGCGCCGCCTTCCTCGGCGTCGAAGTCGACCCCGAACGCATCCACCGCCGTGTCAAGAGCGGCTACTGTGATATTCAGGTCAACGATCTCGACGAAGCCTTGCGCATCCTTAAAAACGCCATCCGCCAGAAACAGCCGCTTTCGGTCGGTCTGGCCGGCAACTGTGCCGAGATCCTGCCTGAGCTGGCGCGCCGTGGCGTCGTGCCCGATCTACTCACCGACCAAACCAGCGCCCACGACCCTCTGTACGGCTACGTTCCGGCCGGCCTCAGTGTGGCCGCAGCCGCCGCCTTGCGGCAGACCGATCCGGAGGACTACCGGGGCCGTGCGCTCGACTCCATCGCCACCCACGTGCAGGCCATGCTGGATCTGCAAAAGGCCGGCGCGGTCACCTTCGACTACGGCAATAACATTCGCACCATGGCCTTTGAACGCGGCGTGAAAAACGCCTACGATTTTCCCGGCTTCGTGCCCGCTTACATTCGCCCGTTGTTCTGCCAAGGCCGCGGACCGTTCCGTTGGGTGGCGCTGAGCGGTGAAGCCGGCGATATCCACGCCACCGACGAACTGGTGCTGAAGTTGTTCCCCCACGATGAAGGCCTGAGCCGCTGGATTCAGTTGGCCCGCAAGCACGTCCGCTTCCAGGGCCTGCCCGCCCGCGTCTGTTGGCTTGGCTACGGCGAACGCGCCCGCTTCGGCCTGGCGCTGAACGAAATGGTGCGCAAGGGCGAGCTCAAGGCGCCCATCGTGATGGGCCGCGATCATCTGGATTGCGGATCGGTCGCCTCGCCCTTCCGCGAAACCGAAGCTATGGCCGACGGTTCCGATGCCGTGGCCGATTGGCCGCTGCTCAATGCCCTGCTCAATACCGCCTCCGGCGCCAGTTGGGTCTCGATCCACAATGGCGGCGGCGTCGGTATCGGCTACGCCCAGCACGCCGGCCAGGTCACCGTCGCCGATGGCACATCCGCCATGGCTGCGCGCATCGAGCGCGTGCTCAACAACGATCCCGGTGTCGGCGTGGCGCGTCACGCTGACGCCGGCTACGCCGAAGCTCAGTCCTTTGCGCGCGAACATGGCATCGCCATCCCCATGGCGCACTCCTAGCCGTGGCTGCGCTGCTGCTCACCCACGCCGCTCAACTGCTCACCCTGGCCGGCCCGGATCGCGCCCGCCGCGGTACGGAAATGCTTGAACTCGGCCTGGTCCGCGACGGCGCCCTGCTGCTATCGCAAGGCCGCGTGCTGCGCGCCGGTCCCACCGAAGAAGTGGCGCGTCATTTGCCCGCTGGTCTGGACCTGATCGAAGAGCACGACTGCCGCGGCCTGCTGCTCACCCCCGGACTGTGCGACTCCCATACTCACCTGCTGTTCGCTGCTCCTCGCCTGGACGATTACGAACGCCGCCTCGCCGGCGCCAGCTACGCCGAAATCGCCGCCGCCGGCGGCGGCATCCGCTCCAGCCTGGCCGCCGTGCGCGCCGCCGGCGTTGCCGATCTCACCGCCCAGGCCGGGCACTGGATGCGCCGCGCCCGCGCCCACGGTTCGACCACCATCGAGGTCAAATCCGGCTATGGCCTTACGCTCGAGGCCGAAGCCAATTCCCTGCGAGCCGCCGCCGCCGCCGCCGCCGCCTGCGGCCTGGATGCGCCCCGCACCTTCCTCGGCGCCCACATCGTTCCGCCCGAGTTCGCCCGCGATCGCGCCGCTTACCTCCACCTGCTGATCGAAACCATCCTGCCCGCGGTGATCGCCCTCGGTCCGGCCGCGCCGGAATTTGCCGATGCCTTTTGCGATCCTGCCGGTTTCGATCTGGCCGAAACCCGGGCGGTGCTCATGGCGGCGCGCTCACGCCACCTCGCCCTCAAGCTCCACGCGGAGCAGTTCGCCCGCCTGGGTGGCATTGCACTCGGCATCGAACTGGGCGCGGTCTCGGTGGATCATTGCGATGCCGCCAACGAAGAAGATGCCCGCCTGCTGGCGCGCTCAGCCACCGTGGCGACCCTCATCCCCGGCGCAAACTGGTTTTTGGGCCAGCCCTTTCCACCGGCGCGCGCGCTGCTTGCCGCTGGCGCGGCCGTCGCCTTGGCCACCGATTTCAACCCGGGCACCTGCCCCATCCTCAGCTTGCCGCTGGTCATGGCCATCGCCTGCAACCAGATGCGCCTCACGGCCCCCGAGGCCTGGACCGCGGCCACCATCAACGGCGCCGCCGCTGTCGCTCGCGCTGCCGTGTGCGGATCCCTGACGCCCGGCAAGCGCGCCGATGTCGCCGTCTTCGCCGTGGACGACTTCCGCGCCGTACCTTATTTTGCCGGCCAAAATCTTTGCCGTGCGGTGGTACAGAAGGGAGAATGGATCGAAAGCCATGGCCTTGATTGAATGTGTTCCTAATTTCAGCGAGGGCCGCAACCCGGCCGTCGTGGATGCCATCGTGCAAGTCATGCTCGCAGTGCCCGGTGTTTCCCTGCTGGCGCGCGAGATGGATGCGGATCACAACCGCAGTGTCATCACCCTGGCCGGCGCTCCGGAAGTGGTGGCCGAAGCCGCCGTTCGTGGCGCCGGCGCCGCCGCCGAACGCATTGACTTGCGCCATCATCAGGGCGCGCACCCCCGCCTGGGCGCCACCGACGTCATCCCCTTCGTCCCGCTCCAGGGCGCGACGCTCGAGGAGTGCGTGCGCCTGGCCGAGTGGGCCGGGGCGGAGATCTGGAAGCGCTTTCAGATCCCGGTCTATCTTTACGAAGCGGCCGCGCGCAGCGAAGCCCGGCGCGGCCTGGAGAATATTCGCAAGGGACAGTTCGAGGGCGTCTCCGAGCTGGTCAAAACTGATCCCTCGCGCACCCCCGATTTCGGTCTTCCCTTCCCCGACTGCCGCCTTCATCCCTCGGCAGGGGCGACGGTAGTGGGCGCGCGCAAGTTCCTCATCGCCTACAACATCAACCTCGACACGCCTGACTTGGCCGTCGCCAAGGCCATCGCCAAGGCCGTGCGCACCTCCGGCGGCGGCTTGCCGGCGCTGAAGGGTATGGGCGTGCAACTAAGCGATCCGCGCCGCGCTCAGGTCTCGATGAACCTTACCGATTTTGAGCTCACCTCGCTTGCCACCGCCTGGAACGCGGTCAGCGCTGAAGCCGCCAGGCATGGTGCCACTCCCGTAGAAAGTGAGCTCATCGGCCTGGTGCCCCGTCAGGCGTTGGAACAGGCTGCCGCCCAGATGCTGAAATTCGCCGCCTTCGACGCCGACATGGTGATCGAAACCCGCGTTGCCAACGTCATTGCCGCCCTGCCGCAGCGCTTCGCCGCTATCCTGCAGCCGTTCCTCGATGCGCTCGCCTCCGATCAGCCCGCCCCGGGCGGCGGCACCGCCGCCGCCGCCTGTGGCGCCATGGCCGCCGCGCTGGGCCAGATGGTGGCCCGCCTGACGCTCGCCAAAGCGCAAAAAGCCGCGACGCCGCCCGCCGCTGCTGGAGATACGCCCTGGACCGTTGCGGCGGCCGAGTTCGCTGCCTTGCGCCAGCAGCTTGCCCGCGCTACCGATGAGGACAGCGAAGCTTTCCTCGCCATCCGCGCCGCCCGCCGCTTGCCCAAGACCACTGCCGCCGAACAGGCCGGGCGCACCGCCGCCATCCGCGTCGCCACCGTGCTCGCTGCCGATGTCCCGCTGGGGGTGGCCGCTCGCTGTCGGCGGGTTCACGAACTATTGACCGAGCTGCAGTCGCAAGCCCCGGCCGCCATGGCGAGCGATTTGACGACGGCGCTGGCCTTGGCCGCGGCCGGTTTCCACGGCGCGCGCGACAATGTCCGCATCAATTGCGAGGAACTCGCCCCCGCCGATGTCGACCGGCTCCGCCTCGAATCCGCCATCGTCCTCCTGCAGGCCCCGGCCCACGTCTGAAATGCCAAGCTAATCCTGCTGTTTTCACTTGACTATTGGGCAGCTCTTTGGGGATGATTCTTCTAAATGGCCCGGCTCTGCCGGACCGATGATCGCAGCCTTCCGATCCCGATCGCGAGAGTTTACGTCAACCATGCATATGTCGCGCTGGAAACTGTCTTGTTCCGCTCCTTCCACCTCGTTGCCTCGTCTGGCTACCGTCGTGGCCCTTGCAGCCGTCGCCGCCTGCTCTCAGGTGCCGCATCACTCGACTCGTTTACAGGCCACCTCCGCCCAATTGCCGATGCAGTTTGAGGCCAATCGCGGGCAAACCAGTGCGCAGGCGCAGTTTCTCACTCGCAGCCGCGGATCTGTCGTGTTTTTAACCGCCCACGGCATGGTCGTCAAAACCCTCCACGGCGCCGTCTCCATGGACTTTGCCGGCTCCTCCGCCGCCCGCGCGCGCGGCCAGCAGCCGCAGTCCAGCCGGGTGCATTATCTGGTGGGCCGGACAGATCTGACCGTACCCACTTACGGCTCGGTGCGCTATGCCGGAATGTATTCGGGCGTGGACGTGCTCTATTACGGCCATCAGGGTCAGGTCGAATTCGACCTCGACCTCGCTCCGCACGCCGCTACCAGCCACGTGGCGCTGCTTTTCTCCGGCGCGGTTCCGCGGCTGCAAGCTGATGGCAGTCTGTCCTTGGGCGGCGGCATCTCGCTGCTCGCCCCGCGCGCCTGGCAGACCACCAACGGTCAGCGCCGCTCCGTCCCCGTCCGTTATCAGCTTCACCCCGATCATCGCGTCACGCTTCAGCTCGGCTCTTACGACACCAGCCGCCCGCTGGTAATCGACCCGGTGCTCCTCTTCGCCAGCTTGCTCGGTGGCACCGCTTTCAATCAGGCCAACGCGGTCGCCCTGGATAGCAGCGGCAACATCTACGTCACCGGCTACACCCTCTCCCCCGATTTCCCGGTCGCTTCTTCTTACCAGGCAAATCTGGCGCCTGGCACCTTCGGCCCCGACTTCGACGCCTTTGTGACCGAGATGGCGGCTGGCGGCGCCACGCTCGTCTACTCCACTTATCTCGGAGGCAACGGCGATGACGAAGCGACGGGCATCGCCGTCAACCCCTCCACCGGCGCTGCCTACGTCACCGGCTTTACCAGCTCGACCAATTTTCCCACTCATTCTCCGCTGCAATCCGCCAACGCCGGTGGCTATGACGCCTTTGTGACCGCCCTCAACCCTGGCGGCGCCACCCTCGCATATTCCACCTATATCGGCGGCAGTGAGGATGACCGCGCCAACGGCATCGCTCTTGACGGCTCCGGCGACGCTTTTATCGTCGGCACCACCGACTCCACTGATTTCCCCACCTCCAGCGGCGCGCCGCAAGCCGCGCTTGCGGGCAAGACCAACGCTTTCGTCGTCGCGCTCAACCCCAGCGGCGGCACCGAGCTGTACTCTACCTATCTCGGCGGCTCGGGCACCGATCGCGGCCTTGCCATCGCTGTGGATCAGACCGGCAATGCCTACATCGGCGGTTCAACGACTTCAGCGAACTTTCCGGTGACCAGCGGCGCTTATCAAGCGTCGGCCGGCAGGGGCAGCGACGGGTTCGTGGCTCAGTTTTTGCGTTCGGGCACGTTAGGCTATGCCAGCTACTTTGGCGGCACCGGCGCGGATGAGGTCAACGCCGTCACCGTGGATACCGCCCGCAACCTTTACATCGCCGGCGATACCACTTCCAGCAATCTGTTTTGCCCAGCCGGGGCGTGCGGTACCAGCTACGGCGGCAACGGAGACGCATTTGCCGCCAAGCTCAACAACCAAGGTTCGTCGATGACTTGGGGCATGTATCTTAGCGCCTCGCCGGGCGGTGTCGCCACCTCCATCGGCGTGGACGCCAGCGATGATGTGTACGTAGCCGGCTATACCGGCTCAAACACGCTGCCCGCCACCAGCAACGCCTTGCAACAGAGTTCGGGCGGCGACCAGGATGGCTTTCTGGTCAAGCTCGATCCCAGCGGGCCCACTACCAGTGGTTCGCCTTACCTGTTCTACAGCTATCTCGGTGGCAGCAGCAACGATGCCATCCAGGGCCTGGCCATGCAGTCCAATGGCGATCTGGCCGTGGTCGGTTTTACCAGCTCCTCCAATTTTCCCGTCACCACCGGCGCCTACCAAACCACGTCCAACAGCGCCACCGATGCCTTCGTGGCCGAGTTCATTCCGGCAGCGCAGGGCGTGTTCAGTCCGCCGGAATTGGGCTTTGCAGCTCAGGCGCCTACCGTGGCCAGCACTGCGACCTCGGTGACCTTTAGCAACGGCGGTGAGCTGCCACTGGTCATCACCTCCATTTCCACCACGGGGCCCTACACGGAAACCGACGACTGTTCGGCCAACAGCTCCACCTTGCAGCCGACGCAGAGCTGTACGCTCAACGTAGTCTTCACCCCCACAGCCAGCGGCACGCAAGCCGGCCAACTCATCATCAAAGACAACTCGCCCAGCGGCAGCGAAGTGCTGCCGCTGACCGGCAGCGGCGGCAGTTTTTCCCTCACCGTGGCGCCCACTTCGTTCACCATTTCCGCGGGCTCTACCGCTTCGTTTTCGTTGGATGTTGCGCCCGCGACCGGATACACCCAGGTAGTCACGTTGAGCTGCGCTGGTATCGGTTCGGCTCAAAATGCGACCTGTGCGGCTTCTCCCGCTTCCCTCACCATGAATGGTGTCTCGGCTCAGATCGCCACCGTGACCGTTACCACCACGGTTCGCCCCTCCATACTGCCGTGGTTGCCTGAGCCTCCGCCCGGTCCCTGGCGCTGGCTGGCGATCACCGGAATTCTGCTGGCGCTGGCGGGAACCTTGTACGGTTTGCGTTTGCGCGGCACCCGCCGCCGCTTGGGCTGGGTCGGCACTGCGTTGCTGATCGGCTTGTCGCTGGTCGCCGCCGGTTGCGGTGGGAGTACTACCAATCCAGGCACACCCGCAGGCAACTATCCCCTGACCTTTACCGGCACGGCCGGCTCGACCACCCAGACCGTCACGGTGAAACTGGCGGTGAACTGATCGCCAACGCCTGCTAGCATGGAAGCAGTACCATGCGGAATCGAATTGGCATCTTCGCTGTAGCGGCGACGCTGGCGTGCTCCTTGCCGGCGCTGGGGGCGCAACTCAGCTCTGCGGCCGCTTCCGTCCTGCCGGAGTCCACTCGCCAGGTTATTTCCATCAACTACCGCGCCCTGGCCGCCGATCCGGTGGCACAGGAGTTGGAAAAGCGTGTCTTGCCCCCCGGTATGCAAGACTTGAACGCCCTGCTCGTTCAGGGCGGCATCAATCCCACCAGCGACCTCAATCGCCTCACTTTTGCCACCTTTCCGATGCCCAACGGCATCGGCCTGTTGGGCATCGCCGAGGGCAACCTTGGCAGCTTCCAGACGGCCAAGTTCTTCCACAAAACCAAAAAGAACCCTCAGCCGCTGCAAATTGATGGCGTCAGCGTCTACAGCTCGGGCGGCATGATGTTTTATCTGCCCGATCAAGCCACCTTGGTGTTTGGCTCCCGCCGGGCAATCACCCAGGCCATCGCGGCGCAGCAGGGAGCACCTGAAATTACCCAAAACGAACAAATGGGCAATCTCATCGCCGGCACGCAATCCAGCGACATCTGGAGCGTTATTGACGCCCGCGGCGCCCAGACCATGGTGAGCGGCATGATCGGCGCTGCCGGCAAAGGTCTGGCCGGCGACCTGATCGCCAAACACTTCGCAGGCGCCCGATATACCATCAGCCTTCAGGACCAGGTGCAGGTCAACCTCGAGTTGATGACCACCGATGCGCTCAGCGCCGCTGCCGTCAGCACCGCCCTCAATGCGGAAATTGCAATGCGCCAGCGCAGCGAATCCGACCCTGCCGCCAAGAGCCTGCTGAACCAGATTCAGGTGGATTCAGCTGGCAATGACGCCTTCCTGCAAGTCTCAGCTCCGCAGTCCTCCGTCGCCAGCTTGATGGATAGCGATCTGTTGCGCTCGATTCTCCACTAACCCGCAATTTCTACCCGCAAGTGGGCGAAAATTCCGTAGCCGATTCCGGCCAATACTTTTAACCTCCATGTTTTCAGTAGCCACCGTTTTGGTATGGCGCTTGCAGTATTAAGGGCAGACGAAGTGGCGCAACCTGAGAAGGGGTTCGGACTGCAAGCAAAGTCCGAACCCCTTCTCGTTCCACGAAGCGCCGGTACGGTCCGCCTGGCCGCGCAGGCTGCGCCGGTCGGACGCGAGGGCGCCGTAAAGGCCGCTGAAGCTCCGCAACCGGCACGTGCCAGCGCTGCATCCACCCGAAATTGGAGCTGATTACCCACTCCCAGCTCGAGCGCAGGCGCCAGCAGCGTAGCGTGGCCGCCGCGTAGCAGTTCCCGCGCCGGCAGCGGTCCTCCCAACTCCGGAGCACCTGTTCGATTTCCGCCCTCACCGTCGGTGGCAGTGGCGGCAACGGCGGCGCTGCCGGAACATACAGGCTGACCCTTTCTCCTCTCATGCTTGCTTGGACGCCGTTTCCCGCACCTTCGTTCGTTTAGACCGCGTACCCCACGCCCATTTTTCTAAATTGCCGATACCGGTCCTGGCGCACTTCCTCGGCGCTCCGTTTGCGAAAACCTTCCAGTTGCCGCTCCAGCGCATCGCCGAGCTTCTGTGCCGCTGCGGCTGGGTCCGTGTGGGCTCCGCCTTCCGGCTCGGGCACGATTTCATCAATCAGCCCCAGCTCCAGCAGATCCTTGGCCGTGGGCTTCAAGGCCGTGGCTGCGCGCGCTTTCAGGTTGGCGTCCCGCCAGGTGATGGAGGCGCAACCCTCCGGCGTGATCACCGAATACACCGCGTTTTCCAGCATCAGGACACGATTGCCCATGGCAATGGCCAGCGCTCCGCCACTGCCGCCCTCGCCGGTGATAGTGGTAATCACTGGCACGCCCAGTTTAGACATTTCGCGCAGATTATAGGCTATCGCCTCGGCCTGACCGCGTTCCTCTGCGTCCACGCCTGGATATGCACCGTTGGTATCCACAAACGTCAGGATCGGGCGGTGGAACTTTTCCGCCAGCCGCATCAGCCGCATCGCCTTGCGATAGCCTTCCGGCTGCGGCATGCCAAAGTTGCACTTAATCTTTTCCTTTATCTCACGCCCTTTTTGTTGCCCGATCAGCAGGACTTCCCTTCCACGGAACCGCGCTGGACCGCCGACGATCGCCGCGTCATCGCCGAAACGCCTGTCGCCGTGCCATTCGAGGAAATCCGTGGTCAGCAGCGGTACCCAATCCATAAAATTGGGCCGCAGCGGGTGACGCGCCAGCAGCACCCGCTGCCAAGTTTCCGAATCCGCATCGGGAATGCTGGGCGCCGCCGCCGCAGTCTCTGGAATAGTCGCCGGGTCTTCCGTCTCGCTCATCCTGTCTCCACAATGCGCACACTGCCGGGACCGCAAATGGCTTCCAAAGCCCTCCGGAAGGCGGCGTCACCGGCCACGCCATTCGCCAATTCCAGAATCTGCTCGAATTGCCCGGCTTCCGAGTAGGCCAGCACATGTAGCTTAGCGGATCCAGAAGGTTGCGCCAACGCGGCACCGAGGCGTTCGATGGCCGCGCCCGGCATCGTGTCCAGCGGCAGCCGCAGCCGCAGTCCTGCCGGAGGTGCGGCCTGAGCGCCTGCCAAATCCTGCACCTCGAGCAGTTGCAACTTTGCGGCTTCGGCGGCGCCGCTTTCCTCCCACATCACCCGCACCCGCGCCAACACCGGCTGAGTCAAGCGCAATTGCGTCTCCAAGCGGCGATAAGCCTCGGCAAAGCAGAGCAGCTCGCGGCGCCCACTCAGATCCTCTAGCGTGGCCGTAGCCCAGGTCTCACCCTTCTTACTGCGCCGCGTCTGCACTTGCGAGAGTATGCCCGCCACGAAAATCTCGTCCTGCCGCCCGCGCGCGCGTTGTTCCACCTCGTCCAGAGGCACCGCTTGCAAGTCATCGCAATGGTCCTGCCACCGCTGCAGCGGATGCCCGCTGACGTAGTAGCCGAGCACCTCCTTTTCCCCCGCCAGGCGTCTATCTTCGTCCCACTCGGTCACCGCGGGCAGTCGCGCCGGTGCGGGCGCAGCCGGTTCGAACGTCAGAAACAATCCGTGCTGGCCGCTTTGCAGCGCCTGCTCCGCTTTTTGCGCCGCTTCCAGCGCCCGCTCGGCTTCGGCCTGCACGGCGGCGCGCGGCCCGAGGACGTCCAATGCCCCGGCTTTGATCAAGCTCTCCAACACACGCTTGTTGAGCGCTTTGCCGCTCACGCGGCCGCAAAAATCATGCAAGCTGGAAAAAGGCCCCGAGGCGCGCGCCGCCAGCACCGCCCGCACCGAGGGCTCCCCGACGTTCTTGATCGCCGTCAGCCCGAAGCGTATGCCCTCGTCCTGAGGCGTGAAGCCGGAACCGCTGCGGTTGATGTCGGGCGCGGCAATGGCGATTCCCATTGCCCGGCATTCCTTGATGTACTTCACCACGCTGTCGCTGGAAGCCATGCTGGCATTCAGGATCGCCGCCATGAACGGCACCGGAAAATGCGCCTTCATGTAGGCAGTCTGGTAGGCAACCCAGCCGTAGGCGGCGGCGTGGCTCTTGTTGAAGCCGTAACCAGCGAATTGCGCCATCAGCTCAAATATGTTCCTGACCTCGGCGGCCGGCAGCCCGCGCGCCACCGCTCCGGCCACGAACTTTTCCCGTTGCTGGTCCATTTCCTGCTGGTTTTTTTTCCCCATCGCCTTGCGCAGGATGTCCGCCTGCCCCAGGCTGTAGCCCGCCAGTACGTTCGCCGCCTGCATCACCTGTTCCTGGTAGACGAACACCCCGAAGGTTTCTTCCAGCACCGGCTGCAGCTCCGGCAGCGCGTAGCCGATGGGCTTGCGCCCGTGCTTGCGCTCGATGAAGTCATCAATCATCCCGCCTTGGATCGGTCCCGGCCGGTAGATCGCGTTCAGCGCCGTAAGGTCGCTCAGGCGGCTGGGCCGGTAACGGCGCAGGATATCGCGCATGCCCGCCGATTCAAATTGAAATACCCCTCCGGTCTGGCCCTGGCAAAACAACTCGAACGTAGCCACGTCATCTTCCGGCAGATGCGCCAAATCCACCTTCCTCCCCGTCTGCTCGGCCGCCAGCTTCACCGCCTCGTCCAGAATGGTGAGCGTGGTCAGGCCCAGGAAATCCATCTTCAGCAGGCCCAGCTTTTCCAGTCCCGTCATATCGAACTGGGTGACGATTTCATCGCGGCTGGTCTTGTACAGCGGCACCAGCTCGGTTAGCGGCCGTGGCGCGATCACCACCCCCGCGGCGTGCATGCCCGCGTGCCGACACAGCCCTTCAACCTTTTGTGCCAGTTCCAGCAGCTCGGCTACTTTGGGATCCGAATCCACCAGCGCCCGCAGCGGCGGCGATTGCTCCAGAGCACCGGCGAGGGTGATGTTCAATTGATTGGGAACGAGCTTGGCGATGCGATCGACTTCCCCATAAGGCAGATCGAGCGCCCGCCCCACGTCCTTGATCGCCGCCTTGGCCGCCATGGTCCCGAAGGTGATGATCTGGGATACGTTTTCCCTTCCGTACTTGCGGGTCACATAGTCAATCACTTCACCCCGGCGGTTCATGCAGAAGTCGACGTCAATGTCGGGCATGGAGACCCGCTCCGGATTCAGAAAACGCTCGAAGAGCAGCTCATTTTCCAGCGGATCCAGATCGGTAATCGACAGGGCATAGGAAACCAGGCTGCCCGCTGCCGAACCGCGCCCGGGGCCCACCGGAATCCCTTGTTCGCGAGCAAAACGGATGAAATCCCACACGATGAGGAAGTAACCGCTATAGCGCATGCCGCGAATCACGGCGATTTCGCGCTCCAGGCGCTCGCGATAATCCGCGGGTGGATAGCGGGTTTTGCCCAGCCCGCGCCGTTCGGCGATCCAGGGCTCGCGCGCCGCGAACCCTTCCCGCGTTATCTGCTCGAAGTAATCATCCAGGCTCACGCCTGCGGGCACGGAGAATTCCGGGAACGGGTTCTCGATTTTGTGCAGATGAAAATCGCAACGCTCAGCGATGCTGACCGTGCGCCGCACCGCATCTTCCAGACCGGAAAACACCCGCAGCATCTCCTCCCCCGATTTCAGATAGAACTGGTCGCTGCCAAACCGCATCCGGTTGGCCTCGTGTACGCGCTTGCCCGTCTGGATGCACAGCAGCACATCGTGCATGCGGGCATCGCCGTATCCCAGGTAGTGGCAATCGTTGGTGGCGACCAGGGGTATATCCAACTTGCGGCTTAAATCCACCAGTTCACGCTGGATGAGGTGCTCCTGTTCCAACCCCTGATCCTGAATCTCAAGATAAAACCGTTCCCGCCCGAACAGTTCCGCATACCCACCAGCCACCGCGCCCGCGCGCTCGCTTGCGCCAGCGCTCAGCAGTTCCTGCACTTCGCCTTTCAGGCAGGCGGAGAGTCCGATCAATCCTTCGTGGTGTTCCGCCAGGAAGGCCTTGCTGATCCGCGGCTTATAGTAGAAGCCGTGCAGGCTGGCTTCGGAGACGATCTTGACCAGGTTGCGATATCCCTGTTCGTTTTCGCATAGCACGATCAGGTGGTTGTAGCTGTCGCCCTCCGGCGGCGCAGCGTGATCAGAGTTCTTGCAGATGTACAGCTCGCAACCCAGGATGGGTTTGATGCCCGCCGCGCGCGCGGCAGCATGGAAGCTCCAGGCGCCGAACAAGTTGCCGTGGTCGGTGAGCGCCACCGCCGGCATGCCCAGTTCGCGCACCCGCGTCACCAGTTTCGCGATGTCGCAAGCGCCATCCAGCAGTGAATAATCCGAGTGGACGTGGAGGTGAACGAATGGTTCCATGCGGCCACTTGCATTATAGAATCCGCCGCTGCTGGATGCCAGCCGTGCCTTACTTGCGTTTGCCGCGGGCTTTGGCTTTGGAGCGTGCGGCCGATTTGGTGTTGCGGGCGGAGGCTGGTCCGCCGGTTTTGGCCGCAACCGATTTGGGCGCTCGCGCTGGCCGGCGTGGCTCCGGTTCCGGGGGAGCCGTTGCTACAACCGGCCGCAGCGCCAGCGCCGCTTGGCGCACGCCTTCGCTTAGCTCCGCCTCGCTCAGCGCCTCGCCCGCCAGCAAGCGCCGGTACCAGGGCCGCAACAACGTTTCTGCCTGCAGCGAACGCGGCGCCATGCCCAGTCCGCGCAATACCCCGAGGGGTAACTTTTGCCGCTGCTCCAGGGCCAGAGCATGAAAATCGCGCAGCTTTTTGGCTGCCCTGAGCGGCGCCGCCAGGCTGGCGTAGACCACTGCTTCACACGAGCTTTTTTCAATGATTTCCTTGGCCGCACGCAACCAACCGGCACCGCCGCCGTCGAGTGCCAGCAGCCGCTTGCTCAGCGCCTCGGCCTCGCTGATCACCTTCTTCCATCCGGTGGCGAGATGACGGCTGGGAAGCCACTGCGCCAAACGCGCCTGATCGCCGGCGGGCAGGTGCGCCAGCAGCATCGGCATGGCGAGCAGGCCGACGTCAATGCTCATGCCCAACTGTTCCCACGATTCCACCGCGGCGGTGAGCCGGGTCAGGTTGGCCATATCCATTTTGCTGGTACGGACCCCGGCGCCAAACCCTGCCGCCAGCCACTGTTCCTTTTCCAGCGCCGCCAGCACCGCGGCCGGATCTGGTTCATAAGCGATCGCCTCCCATTCCTGGCCACGCGCGGCGGGGGTGGCGTGCTCCAGGTAGTCGCCTTCCCGCGCCGCCTCCATGCGCGCCAGCGTACGCTCCTCGACGCTGAATCCCAGGCGCGCGCGCAGCCGCACCGCGCGTAGCGCGGTCACCGGATCGTCGAGGAACACATAGGGATGGTTCATGCGGATCAGTCGCTGCTCGATATCGGCGGCGCCGTTGGCCGGATCGAGCGGCAGCCCGAAAGATCCGGAGTTGAGCGATAGCCCCACCGAATTCAACGTCAGGCCGCGCCGGCGCAAATCCTCGTGAATGCTGGCGCCGGCGGCGCCGTGGCTGCCGTGCGCCGCCTGCACCCTCAGCCGGCAGGCGCGCAGGCTGAACGAGAGCGCAGCGGCCTCCTGACGCCAGCTGATGCGCTCGGCGCCAGCCGCGGCCAGACTGGACTGCAGCGCCAGCGGGTCGCCCTCGGTGGTGCAGCTCAGCAGCCGCACCGTTTGTCCAGTGAGCAGATCGCGCATGCTGCCCCCGCACAGATACAGATTTAGCGTCTGGCGGCGGCAAGCGCTTTGCAGGATCTCCAGCGCCAATTGCTGATCCTGACTCAAGCGGGCGGAGAGAAGGAACGTGTAGTCGGCCATGGCGGAGTCAGGCGCGGGGATGATGCGCGCGGTAGATTTCCTGCAAACGCGCCGTCGCGACGTGGGTGTAGATCTGCGTGGTCTGGATGTCGGCGTGGCCGAGCAACGCCTGCAAGCTGCGCAGATCGGCTCCGCCCTCCAGCAGATGGGTGGCAAAACTGTGCCGCAAGCGATGCGGGTACACATGCAGGCCGGCGGCGACGCCCCAGCAGCGCAGCCGCTGCCAGAGTGCTTGCCGGGTCAGTGCGCCTCCGCGCCTGCCGGGAAACAACCACTCGCCCGCCGTCCGCGCCGGCGCCGCCCCGTACGCCGCCAGCGCCGCCAGCGCTCGCCGGTTCACGGGAACCAAGCGTTGCTTGTCCCCTTTGCCCTGGCAGCGCAGGATGCCCGCGCTCTGGTCCACATCGCCACGCCGCAGCCGCACTAGCTCGCTGGCGCGCAACCCGCAGCCATACAGTAGGTGCAGGCAAGCGCAATCTCTTAACCGCAGCGCGCGTTCCTGGGCGGTGCGCGCCTGGCTGGGGTCCGCTGCGGTCAGCAGCGCCTGCATCTGCTCCCGCCCCAGGACTTCGGGAATGGGCCGACCCCAGGCCGGACCGCGCAGATCCTCGCTCGGATCGCCGGCCAGGCGGCCTTCCCGCACCAGGTAACCGAAGAGGTTCCGGATCGCCACCAGTCGCCGGGCGCTGCTGCGCGCCCCCAATCCCAGGCGGTGGAGCGCCAGCAAGTAAGCCTGCAAATCGCCGCGGCTGCACCGAGCTGGTTCCAGTTGGTGCTGCCGGCACCAGGCAGAAAAATGACCCAGATCGCGTCCATAGGAGGCTAAGCTATTGACCGCCAATCCCTTTTCCACCCGCGCCCAATCCAAAAAATCGTTCACGGCCGACTGCCAGCCGGTGTTGTTTTCCACGCCTCCTCCAAACCACTGAACCAGAATGACTTAAGATTAAAACCAGCCCGATTCAGATGGAATCATACTAGAGTTGGCAGCATGGTGCCAGCCGTAATTGCTTCTCCCGGTGCAGCGCTCATGAACCCGGCCGCCCGCAAGAAAGTTGTCCTCCGGCTGCTTGCCCACGGCGCTTTGGCCAGCGCCGAACGCTGGCTGGCCGGCGTTGTCGACCCGGCGGTGCTGGCGGACACGCAAGCTTGGGAGATTCTGCTCCCCCAGGGACAGTTGGTGCGGCTCGATCCCGCCCAGGTGCAGGCGGTCTATTTCGTTTCCAACCTCGATGCCGCCGCTGCGCTTGCCTTGCCGCCTGCCCGCGGCGCCGTGCGCCTGCCCGGCGTACAGGTGCGCTGCCGCACGCGCGACCGGCAGGTGCTGGACGGCATCCTGGCCTCGGACCTGCTGCGGCTGGAGGTGGGAGTGGAATTAACTCCACTCTTTTCCGGCTGCCCCTGGCAGCGGGTACACGTACCGCGCCCGGCGTTGTTGCATTTGAGCGTGGTCGAGGTGTTGCGGCCCGCGCACCGCCGCCGTTCGATGCCCGCGCCCGAGCTTCAGTTTGGATTGTTCGATCCCGCTTCCAGCCTCAACCTGCCCGGAGGGCCGGCCAATGCGCCTCGATGAGCTGGCGCGGCAACTGGACTGCAGCTGGGAGGGGGAGGCCGGGCGCGATATCCGCGGCATTGCCAGTCTGGAGGCTGCCGAAGCGCACGATCTGAGCTTTGTCCTGGATGCTCAACGCCGCCCCGCGGCGCTGGCCACCCGTGCCGGGGCACTGCTGGTGGCGGAACACTATCCGAGCTCTGCCGACGGTCCATCGCTGCTGCGCTCGCCTCAGCCGGCGCAGGCGGTGGCGCTCGCAGTCGGGTTGTTGCGCCCGCCCTGGAGGCCGCAACCCGGTATTGACCCGCGCGCCAGCATACATCCCAGCGCCGAGCTCGGCGAGGGGGCGTATGTGGGTCCCTTTGCGGTGATTGGCGAAGGCTGCCGCATTGGCACGGATGCGGTCATCCACGCCCACGCGGTGCTCTATCCGCGCGTGATTGTAGGAGCACGCTTGCTGGCGCATGCGCATGTGGTCATACGCGAAGGCACCGTTCTCGGGGAGGATGTGATCCTGCAGCCGGGGGTGGTGCTGGGCGGGGATGGTTTTGGTTTTGCCGCCGCGGCGGATGGCAGCCACATCAAGATTCCCCAGGTGGGAACAGTGGTGATCGGCGATGGCGTGGAAATCCAGGCGAACAGTTGCGTGGATCGAGCCAGTCTAGAGACCACGCGCTTGGAGCGCGGCGTCAAGGTGGACAATTTAACCCAGATCGCGCACAACTGCCAGATTGGAGAGAACGTCCTGCTGTGCGCTCAGGTCGGGCTGGCAGGCAGCACCCGCATTGAAGCCGGCGCGGTGCTGGCCGGCCAGGTAGGCGTAGCGGGCCATTGCACCATCGGCCGCGGCGCCATCATCACCGCCCAGAGCGGCACGCACGGCGATCTGGAAGGCGGCAGGATGTACAGCGGCTCACCCGCCTTCGAGCATGCGCGCTGGTTACGCAGTACGGCGGCGCTGCCGCGGCTGGCGGACATGAAGCGAGAGTTGCGCGAGTTGCGCGCCGCGGTGGGGCGGCTGCAAGGCCGCCGGCACGACTGAGTGGTTGTGCCCTGCGATGGAGTGTGATGATATAGAGCCTTCGCGATGCGGGTTCTCATCTACAGTGACGTGCATGCCAACGGGGAGGCGCTGGAGGCGGTGGAAGCCGCAGCAGGCGCCTGCGATACCAGCATCTGCCTGGGCGACATTGTAGGCTACGGCGCGAGCCCCAACGATACCAGCGCCTGGGTGAAGGCGCACACGCCACTGGTGATCCGCGGCAACCACGACCGCGCCTGTGCCTCGCTGGACGGCGTGCAGGGCTTCAACGCGGTGGCGGCGGCGGCGGCGCTGTGGACGCATCAACAACTCAGTCCCGAGCACTTGCAGTGGCTGCAGGCACTGCCCGCCGGGCCGTTGGAATGGGATGGTTGCAGCCTGGTGCATGGCTCGCCGCTTGACGAGGATGAATACCTGCTGCAACCGGTGCAGGCGGCAGCCACCTTTGCTGCCACCAGTTCGCTGATGCACTGGTACGGGCACTCCCACATCCAGGGCGGTTTTATCCTCGCTGATGAGCAGATTACTCCGCTGGCCGGCGCCGCCGCCGCCGCCATGCCCGGCGCGCCCGCACCCCGCAATCCTCAGAGCGTACTTCTGAACCTGCGCGCCGATGCGCGTTATCTGCTCAATCCCGGCTCGGTGGGCCAGCCGCGCGACGGCGATTGGCGTGCGGCATTTGCGATCTACGACACGGCGGCAGCGACGGTGGAGTTCCGGCGCGTGCCCTACGACGTGGCGCAGACGCAAAGGCGCATTCTCGACGCCGGTCTGCCGCAGCGATTGGCGCAACGTCTGGCGCTGGGACGTTAGGCGTACAGGCCGCTATAGTATCCTAGCCCTGACCGCCGCGTGGCCAGCCATGGCTTCCTCCGCTCCCACACTTGACTTGCGCCTGCTGACCGAAGCGGGCGCGTGGGCGTCCTATTGCGAACAAAACGGGCCGCCGGGGCTGGATGTGTTTGCCCAACTGGCCGAATTGCTGGTCCAGGCAGGACGGCAGGAACCGGCGTCGTGGATCCCGGCCGCGGAGCAACTCCTGCGCTGGGCGCGCGCCAGCGACGGCGCGGAGGCAGTTGCGCTGGCCGAGCGCGCGCGGGGCAATCTCGCCTTTCTGGGCGGCGATTATGCCCAGGCGGTGGCGCAATACCGCGCCGCCCTGGCCGGTTTTGCCGGCGACGTCGAGTGCGGCCGCACCTGGAGTTCGCTGCTGCATCCGCTGGCCATGCTAGGCGATCACGCCGGCAGCCTGGCGGCAGCGGAGCAAGCCCGCGCTTGCTTCGAGCGTGCCGGCGACCACCATCGCCTGGCGCGGTTGGACATCAACCTGGCCAGCGTCTGGTTCCGGCAGGATCAGTTCGCCAAGGCGCTGGAGGCGATCGAGCGCGCGCAAGCCGGCCTGGATGCGCTCTCCGGCGTGGAGGATCAGGAGGCCTGGGCCGCCATCCGGGTCACGCGCGCGGTCATTCTCATCAACCTCGCCCGCTTCGATGAGGCCGAGCAGGCCTACCGCGAAGCCCGCGACTATGCTCTGGCCCAGGCCATGCCAGGCCTGGCCGCACAGGCCGACTACAACATCGGCTACCTGTACTTTCTGCGCGGGCAAAATGTCAAGGCGATACGCGCCCTGGACCAGGCGCGCGCCACCGCCAACGCCAGCCAGGATAAGCTGCACCGCGCCCTGTGCGACCTGGACGAGGCTGACGTGTGCATCGAACTCAATCTGTACGAGGACGCACTGCAGCTCGCCCATGATGCCTGGGAGCAGTTTCAAGCGCAGGGGCAACCCTACGAGCAAGGCAAAGCACTGGCGAACATGGCGGTGGCAGAGCAATTTCTGGGTCATGATGGCGCCGCGCTGGAGTTGCTGGAGCGCTCCGAAGAAGCCTTCGCCGCCGCCAGCAACGATTTCTGGGTGCAGATGACGCACCTCTATCGCGCCGTGGTGCTGTTGCGCCTGGGACGGTATTTTGAGGCCATGGCGCTGGCGCGCCGGGCCGGCACGGTGTTCGAGCAGCGCGGCGCCTCCACCAAGGCCATCTATGCGGGCATTCTGCTGGGCCAGGCGTGCCTGCAGGCGCGCGACCGCGAAGGCGCGGAAGCGGCGCTGCGGCAGGCACAGCAAACGCTGGCGCCGCTCTACGCTCCCTGGCTGGTGGCCCAGGCGCAGATGCTGGCGGGAGAGCTGGCGGAAGCGCAGGGCGAGCCCGCGGCCGCCCTGGCCGCGTATGAGGACGCCATGAACGCGCTCGAGAGCATGCGCGGCCAGATCAATTTTGACGAACTGCGCATCTCCCTGCTGCGCGACAAGAGCCAGATCTACCAGCGCGCGGTGGCGCTGCGCAGCCGCGCGTCTGCGCCGTCGCCGGAAGCGGTCTGGCGCCTGATCGAGCGCGCCAAATCGCGGGCGCTGGCGCAGGTGACCGCCGGCGGTTTCGGCGCCATCACCGCGCGGGGCGAGGGCAGCCGCGTGGTCTACGAGATCAACCGGCTGCGCGAGGAACTGAACTGGTACTACCGGCAACTGAACAGCGATCAGGCCGCCGTCCCCGCGCCGCGAGGCGTGGAGCAGGTGCTGCAAACCATCCAGAACCGCGAGCAGCAACTGCTGCGGGCCACGCGCGCTCTGGGCGACGAGCATCTGGGAGTGCTGGAACCGGAAGCCCAGGTGCGCTGGGAAGAAGCTGCCGCCGTGTTGGGCCCTGCGGCGCTGGTGGAGTATTTCCCCTGCGGAGCAGGTTACGTGGCCATCGCCGGCAACGCGCGGGAGCTGCGGCTGGTGTCTTTACCCGCTCCGCGCTCCGCGGTGGAAGGCGCGCTGCGCCTGTTCCGGCTGCAAGTCAGCCCCGGGGTCGCCGCCGGAGGCAGTTTCCATGGCCAGGGCGCGGCCTTGCTGCGCGCCGTCGAGAGCCAGTTGCGCCTGCTCTATCAGCTCTTGCTGGCGCCGCTGGCGGCCTGGCTGGAAGCGCCGCAGCTGGTGATCGTGCCCCACGGCATGCTGCACGCGGTGCCGTTTTCGGCGCTGCAGGATGAGCACGGTCCGCTGCTGTCCCGCGTGCGCATCGCCTGCGCGCCCAGCACCGCCGCCTGGGTGCACGCCCGCCGCCAGCCGCCCAGCCCACATCGCACGCATCTGGCGATCGTTGCCGAAGCCGGACTGGCGCCGGAACAGACACGATGCCTGGCCGCCTCCGGGGCCAGCCTGCTCGCCGGCGCCGGGGTGACGGCGGAAGCCGTGCGCCAGCAGGCCGCCACCAGCGCCCGCATCTTCATTGCCGCCGGCGCCCGCGCGCAGTCCAATCCCAACCTGAACGCGCTCAAGTTGAGCGACGGCTGGCTCAACGTGGTCGACATCCACAACCTGCGGCTGGCCGCCGATCTGGTGGTGCTTACCGGCCAGGGCGTCGCGCTCGGCGATCTCTCGCGCGGCGATGAAAGCATCCGCCTGCCTCGCGCCTTCCTTTCCGCCGGTGCCCGCGCGGTGGTGGCCACGCTCTGGGACGCGGGCGACCACGTCAACGCCGAATTTCTGGAACGCCTGCACGCGGGCAACGCCCGGCCGCTGGGCGAAGCGGTGCATGCGGCGCAACTTGAAATGCGGCGCCGCTATGCTCACCCCTACTACTGGGCGGGGTTCCAATTGCGCGGCGCCCTCGACTAGCGCCCGGACTCAGAAATGGGTTGCACCGCCGGCCCACCAGAGTTGGGCGGCGTTCCAGAGCAGGTGGGGCGGCAGAATGGCTGCGGCTGCACCTTCGAGACCGGGACGCACCGCAGCGAGCACGTCGGGTGCGACCAGCGGAATCATGGGCAGCTCGCGGCGTTCAATTTGCTGGATGCGGCGATAGTCGGCCAGGCGCTGGCGCGGGTTGGTGGAGGTGAGTTGGCGGTGAAACCAGGCGTCCAGCGCGCTCGCCCAAGGCGCGGGATGGGCGGGACGCAGGTTCCAGAAATGCGCGCCGCCGTCCAGCGTCCATTCCGGGCTTTCCACGTTGGGATCGGCGTCGGGAATGGAAAGGCCCAGCAAAGCGGCGTCAAAGTCGCGGCGATGGGCTAGGCGATCGAGATAGGAGGCGAACGGCAGCGGCGTGACCGCCACCCGCATTCCAAGGTGGCGCAGGTCCGCCTGCAAAAACACCGCAATTTTGCCGCGCGTGGCATTTTCAGCAGGATAAATAAGCGAAAACGCGACGGCACGGCCCTGGGCATCGCGAAGCTGTCCCCGCTGCAGCACAAATCCGGACTGCCGCAGCAAGGCGCGGGCCTGCGCCAGGTTCTGATGCGGGGCGGGCGTGGGATCGGCCCAGCGGCCCTCGCTGGGGCTGGTAAGGGAAGCCAGCGCGCTGGCTTTGCCGGCGTAAACGTTGCGCACCAGGTTGACGCGCGCGATGGCCAGCGACACCGCCTGACGGAAATCGCGCTTGCGGAACCAGGTGCGCGCCGCCTCCGGCCCCGGGGTTTGATTCAACACCAGCACTTCCGGATTCAGTCCGGCGCCGCCGTCGAGCAGGCGACAACAACGATTGCCCTGCAGGCGCGCATAATCGCTGCTCTGGAGCTGTGGCAGCCCGTCCAGGTCGCCGCGCACGAACAGCGTCATGCGCAGGCTGGCGCTGGTCAGGATGCGGAGCTGAAGCTGGTGCAAATAGGGCAGGCGGCGGTGCTGTTGATCCTCGCGCCAGAAGTGCGGGTTGGGCGCCAGCACGATTTCCCGGCCGGGTTGAAAGTGCGCCAGGCGAAACGCCCCCAGTCCGGCCATGGCTGCCGCCGGCGTCCCCAGCGCCCAGGCTTGGCTCAGCCGCCCCGCGCGGTAAGCGCCCAGCAGCAGATGACGTGGCAACATCCAGACGCTATCCAGCAGACGGTTGCCGACCGCCATCGGCGCGGGCAGATCCAGCTCGACGGTGGAAGGGTTGAGTACGCGGCAGCGCACCGGCTGACCATGCGCCATGAGCAGTTGGCGTCCCGGCGCGTCAAGCTTGGGATCGGTATAGACCTGGAAGCTAAAGGCCACGTCCCGCGCCGTGAAGGGCACGCCATCGCTGAACTTGACCCCCTGGCGCAGGTGAATGATCCAGACCGTGGGACTGCGGTGCACCACCGAGGTGGCCAGCGCCGGCTCGACCTGCAGCGTGCGCGGATTGATGTGCATCAGGTCGGCCATGGTCAGGCTGGCGAGCAGTTGCGAGGCGTTGTCGGTGGCAAGCACCGGATTGAAGGTTTGCGGGCTGGCCGCCAGCGGAATTACCAACTGCCCGCCTGGGCGCCCGTTCACTGCCATCCGTTCCATTTGCCCCCGCGCCGGCGCCGCGAAACCCAAAATCAGCAACACGATCGCCACCACCGCCCCGCAGCGAGCCTTACTGGCAACTGGCAACTGACAACTGACAACTGTTAATCTGGCGGACACATGCTGCTGCACTTGTGCCGCCGCGCGCTGGCCGGCCTCATCACGGTGTTGGCAGCACTGCTGTTGTGTTTCGCGCTGGGGCAGTTGACGCCAGGCGATGCCTTCAGCGCGCTCGAGCTGGATCCATCGATTTCGGCGCGGGAGCTGGCGCACTTGCGGGCCATATATTTGCCGCAGGAGTCGCTGTGGCATCGGTTCGGTGCCTGGCTGGCCGGGGCGGTGCATGGCAAGCTGGGAATTTCGCTGGTATCGCATCGTCCCGTGCTCAGCATACTATGCCCGCGCGCGGCGGCCAGCGCAGAATTGCTGCTGCTGGGCCTGGGCGGCGCATGGGTGCTGGGATTGGCTCTGGCGCTGGGCCCGCTATGGCTGGGCGAGCGCGGGCGCTGGCGCTGGCAGCACCGGTTGGAATCCATTTTCCATGCGGTCAACGCGCTGTTGACGGCGCTGCCGCTTGGCGTGATGGCGATCGTGGCGCTGGTGTGGGCGCCGGCGGCATGGCTGCCAGGCGTGGCGGCCGCGCCCGCGCCCTGGCTGCCGGCGTTGGTGCTGGCGCTGGCGTTTCTGCCCACGGTGTATTTTCAGGCCGCGCACGCACTGGCGCAGGTGGCCGAGAGCGGCTTTATCGCCCAGGGGCGGGCCAACGGCCTGGCGCCCGCGCGCCTGGTGCTGGTGCACGCCCTGCCCAACTGCAGCGACGTGCTGGTACCGGTGGCCTCGCTGACGATTTCGCAGGCGCTAGTGGAACTGGTGATTCTGGAACCGCTGCTGGGCTGGCCGGGCCTGGGACAGCTTTCGATTACGGCAGCGCAGTCGAAGGACATGCCGGTGCTGGCGGCGCTGGTGCTGCTGACCAGCGTGGTGGTGATCGCCGCCAACTGGGTGTCGGAAATCGGGCAATGGCTGCTGAATCCCCAATTGCGCGCGCGCCGACGCTTTCAGCCGCGGTTGGCGGCGGCGGCGCCGGCCGCGGGGGCGGAACAATGAAGGGACGGGCGCCAACGCGCGGCGGGACAGGATGGCGGCGCTGGGGAATGGTGGCATGGCTGGCGCTGGCGCTGAGCGGGCCCTGGCTGGCGCCACAGCCGTTCCGGCACCAGGACCGGGAGTCGGTACTGGCCGCGCCGACGCGGGCGCACTGGCTGGGCACGGATGAGTTCGGACGCGACGTGGCCTCGCGTCTGCTGGTCGCCTGCGGCTTGTCCACGGCTTTGGGTCTGGCTATGGCTCTGCCCGCGCTGCTGCTGGCGGCAGGCGTGGGCCTGGCGGCGGCGCTGTCGCCGCCCTGGGCCGCCGTATCGCGCCAACTGGGCGAGATCTGCCGCTCTCTACCCTGGATTTTCGTCCTGGTCGCAGTGCGCGCGGCGCTGCCGCTGGATGCCTCGGCGTTTACCGTGGCCCTGGCGTTGGTGGCGCTGTTTGCCGCCGCCGCCTGGCCGGTCTCCTCGTGGGCATTTTACGGCGCCGCACGCGAGCTGATGGAGCGCGAGTTCGTGCAGGCGGCGCTGGCGCTGGGCGCGACGCGGCGGCAGGTGCTGGTGCGGCATCTCTGGCCCAACCTGCGCGCGCTGGCCGCCACCTATTTCGCCTTGCTGATGGCGGCCGCTATCGGCGCCGAGGTGAGCTTGGAGCTGGTCGGCCTGGGCCTGCCGCAACCCTGGCCCACCTGGGGCAACATGCTGGATCCGCTGCGCGACTACACCGTCGCCACCCGCTGCTGGTGGCTGTACGCGCCGTTCGTGGTGCTGCTGCCGCTGCTGTGGGGTTTGAGCCAGGCGGGCATGCAAACCTCGCATGGCCCCCGCGCCCCGCAGGCAGCTCAACCCGTACTTTAAGTCCTGGACGCCTGGGTCACCGCCCGAGGCTGCGCCATCGCTGGACTGCCGCAGCGCCGTCGTCAGGTGTATGCTGGGCGCGACGATAGTTACCGAAGAACGGAAATCCCCCATAATCGGGCGCTCCTCCGAAAGCCAATTTCGTGGATCGTAAACTCCTGCCCGCCGCGAGGCGGCTTCTGCCCTTTGCGTTATCAATATTGCTGTGCTGTCCCTGGAATGCACAGGCGGATAGCGGCGGCGGGGCAAGCGGCGCGACCGGCCAGGATCAGGCCGCGCCCCCGGACGATTTCCTGTGCCCCGCCGTCGTGCGGAAGGTGTTCGGCCCCCACACGCAATTTGCCGAGCGCGGCATTGATTTCGAAGGTTGGCTCCAGCTTGACGGCGCGACGTTGGCCAAGGGTGGTGTGAGTCCCGCGCGCGGTTTCGACGGACAGTATTTGCTTGATCTATCAGCCACTTTCGACACCAGGAAACTAGTTGGCTGGCCGGGCGGGACGTTGATGGTGGACATGCAGACCCACAGTGGACCGAACATCGTGAACCAATACACGACCTCCTTGCAGGACCCCGACAACATGGACGCGTACTCGTTCACGGAGATCGATCGCGGATGGTACCGCCAGATGCTCCTGCGGCACACGCTGCAACTGCAGGTCGGCCTGATGTACGTGGACGACCAGTACTTCACCGTGCCTTACGGCCAAAACTTTATCTCCCTGAATTTCTCTTCCGACGCTTCTATCAGCACCTTCGTACTGCCCACGTACCCCAAGGGATCGTTTGGCGGCGACGTATTTGTATACCCGGAAAAGGGCGTTTACTTCTCCGGTGGCGTCTTTAACGACCACAGCACGGAGCTGCCTTACGATCCGGGCGGCGACCTGTGGGTGACGGAGGAGGGTTGGCAGCACAAATGGGAGGGACTGCCCTTCAGCCTGGAAGTGGGCGCGTGGCGCGATACTGGGCGATTCCGCTCTTTCAATGGATCGCCAGGAAGCATTGTCCACGGTGCCGCGGGCAAATACCTGGTCGCGGCACAGAAGCTTTGGCATCCGGCCACCTCACCCGACCGCGGCTTGGGCGCTTTCCTGCAACTCGGTACCGCTCCTCCCTCCGTTGCGCCGATCAACCGACATGTCGGCGCAGGCGTGGTGTGGGATGGAGCGCTCACGGCGCGGCCACACGATGAGATCGGCTTCGCGTTCAGCGATGGCTTCCTGTCGAACCGGAACCGGTTCTTGCATGGATTTGAAAACGAGTTCGAGGCGTACTACCAAATTTACGCTTCGAGTTATCTGACCATCCAGCCCGACGTGGAATACTGGCAACACCCCGGCGGCATGACCACTCCCAACACCCTGCTCTATTCGGTGCGAGCGCAATACAACTTCTAGGGTCGTATCACAGTACCCACGGTGACTCCGCTCCAGTTCGGCCCGAGAACTCGCAACTGCTTGATGGCGGGCAGAAGCCGCAAAGGCGGGGAGCGGGAGTGATTCAGCCAGCGACGAGCGCCGAACCGGACAGGGCAAGGGCGGCGAGGGCCGCGGTTTCGGCGCGCAGGATGCGCCCTCCGAGGCTCACCGGGCGATAGCCGGCCGCGGCAGCGGCGCTGGCTTCCTCCTCGCTCCAACCGCCTTCCGGTCCCAGCAGAAGGCGCAGCGGGGGAGCGGCGCCCGCCATCGCAGGCGCGTCCTTGGCCTCGGAGAGCAGCAGCCGCTGGCCGGCGAACGGGTGCGCCAGCAGCGCGGCCAGGGACAGCGCAGCGGCGATATCGGGACAGGTAGCGCGGCGCGACTGTTCCGCGGCCGAGAGCGCGATCTGGCGCCAGCGGCGCGCGCGCGCGGCGGCAGCAGCAGCCAGGCGGGGATCGCTGCGGCGGCTCACGACCGGCCACAGCCGGGTCATGCCCAGCTCGGTGGCTTTTTCCAGCATCCACTCGAAGCGGTCAAACTTGAAGATCGCGGCGGCGAGCTCGAGCGCAGATTCGGGTTGCGGCGCTGCCAACTGCGCCGTCACCGTGAGCTCGACCGCGCCGGTGCGCGCGCTCTCGATGCGGCCCAGATACAGCGCACCCTTCCACGCCAGTTCGTATTCCTGGCCAGGCTGCACCCGCAGCACGCGCGTCAGATGGTGAGCGGATTCGCCATCGATGCGGGCGCGGGCGCCATCGCAGGCGCTGGCGAAGAAACGGCGGCGGGCCATAGGTGCGGCGGCGGGGTTCGCCCTACCCGAACAGGTCGCGGACTTTTTCCAGCAGGCCGGCATCGTGCGGGATGTTCTGGTTGGGCATGAGGCGGTCCAGGTCGAGCAGCAATTGCCGCTGTTCCTTGCTGAGCTTTTTGGGTACCTCAATGCTCACGTACACGTGCAGGTCGCCGCGGCCGCGGCCGTTGACGCGGGGCGCGCCCTTGCCCTTCAACAGCGGTAGCTCGGCGCCGCTGGCAGTGCCCACGGGCACGGTCACGAACTCGTCGCCCCAGGGAGTGGGCACGCGCACGTCGCAGCCCAGCACCGCCTGCGGAAACGAGACCGGTATGGAGCAGTACAGCTCGGTGCCCTTGCGCTGGAAAAACGCATGCGGACGCACGTGGATGAGCACGTACAAATCGCCCGCGCCGCCGCCGCCCAGCCCCGCTTCGCCTTCGCCGCTGAGGCGCAGCTGCATGCCTTCCTCGATGCCGGCGGGCACGGCGACGGTACGGCGGATGTCGGTTTGCACGCGCCCCTGACCGCGGCAGGCCGGGCAGGGATCGCGGATGATCACGCCCATGCCGCCGCACTGGGTGCAGGTGCGCGCCACGCTGAAAAAGCCCTGCTGCAGCCGCACCTGTCCGGCGCCGCGGCAGGTGGGACAGGTGGCGGGCGCCGCGCCGCCCCGGGTGCGCTTGCCATGGCAAGCCTCGCAGGGTCCCAGACGCTGAAAATGAATCTCCATTTCGGCGCCCTGCAGGCTTTGCTCGAACGAGACTTCCAGGTCGTAGCGCAGATCCTGGCCGCGCTGGCCGCCGCGGCGCCGCCGCCCGGCGCCGAACAGGTCGCCGAAGCCGAAAAAATCGCCGAAGATGTCGGCGAAATCGGTGAAGGCGCTCGGATCGAAACCGCCGCCGTTATTGCCGACGCCGGCGTGGCCAAAGTGATCGTACTGGGCGCGTTTCTGCGGATCGGCCAAAACGCTATAGGCCTCGGAAGCCTGCTTGAAGGCTTCTTCAGCCTGTGGATCGCCCTGGTTGCGGTCGGGGTGGTAGCGCATCGCCAGGCGGCGGTACGCGCTTTTAAGCTCCGTCTCGCCGGCGTCGCGGGCAACACCCAGGATCTCGTAGTAGTCGCGTTTTTCGGGCATCGAAATTCAGGCCTTGCGGCGCGCCACGCGCACCAGCGCGGGTCGCACCAGGCGGTCGCGGAGGGTGTAGCCGCGCTGCAGCTCGTCCACCACGGCCCCTTCCGGAACCTCTTCGGTTTCCACCATCTCCAGCGCTTCGTGCAGGTGCGGATCGAAGTTCTTGCCGCGCGCAGCCACCGGTTCCAGACCCACCTTGCGTACCGCCTCGAGCAGTTGCCGATGCAGCAGTTCGATGCCGGTGCGCAGTTCCTGCTCGGGGCTGGAAGCCGCATGCCCGAGGGCACGATCGAAGCTGTCGAGGACCGCCAGAAAGGGCCGCACCGCTTCGGTGACGGCGTGCTGGCGGGCCTCTTGCAGATCGCGGCCGAAGCGCTTGCGCGCGTTGTCCGCATCGGCGAGCGCCCGCAGCAGGCGATCCTGGAGCGCGTCGCGTTCCTCGGTCAATTTCTGCACTTCCGCCGCTAGCTCCTGAGGCGGTTCGGCCTCAGCCAGTTCGTGCTCGGGCTCCAGCGGCGGCATGCTGGCGCTTTCATCCAAACTCATACGGGTCGTTCTCCCAGAATTTGTTGGCAGACGGCGCGTGCCAGCGCCACCGCGCCCAAGGCGCGCGCGTAGGGCATACGCGTGGGGCCAAGAATGCCGATCGCGCCGGCGCCGTAGTTGGCGGCGATGAGCGACATTTCCGGCATCGCCTCCTCGGCCATGCCGACGTGCACCCGCACCCAGCAGGCGTGCCCGTGCGCGTCCGGCCCATCCCAGTGGACACAATCCTGCGTTTCCAGTCCGGACAGCAGCCTCAGCCAGCGCTCCTTTTCCTGCAATTGAGCGAGCAAGTCGCCCAGGCGCGAGGCATCCAGGCTTTCAGCCAGGTGGCGTGCACCCAGCACGTAGACCTCGCCTCCGTTTTGCATTTCCAATACGCCGCAGTGCGAAAGCACCAGTACGCGTTTGAGCAGTTCGTCGTAGGCGGCCCGTTCCTCCTCCACGCGCCGCACCAGTTCCTGGCGGATGCGCGCCAGCGTCAAGCCAGTGAAGTTTTGGGTGAGGTAGCGGGAGGCGGTGTCCAGTTCCGTCTGGGTATAGACCTCGGGGATGCGGCCCACGCGCTCGCGTATCTGTCCGTCGCTGGTGACCAGAATGGCGAGCACGCGGCGATCGGTGAGGCGGAAGAAGCGCAGTTGCTTCAATCCGGAATCGTGCCAGGGCAATATGGCCACCATACCCACCTGCTGGCTGATCTCGGAAAGAAATTCACAGGTGCGCAGCCACAACGTGGCCTCGTCGCTGGCGGCGCGGAGGGCGTGCTCGAGGTGCTGCCGCGGGCCGGCCTCGAGCAGCGGCTCGGGGGCTTGCAGGCGCTGCAGCCACCAGCGGATAGCCTGCGCGGTGGGGATGCGGCCGGCGGAGGTGTGCGGCTGGATCAGAAAACCTGCACGCTCCAGATCGGAAAGCACATGACGGATGGTCGCCGAGCTGGTGTCGGGAAGGCGGGTTTCGGCCAGCAGGCGGGAGCCGACCGGGATACCGCTGGCCAGATACTCTTCCACCACGCCCGCCAGCACCGCCGCTTCGCGCCCGGCGCCGGGCACGCCCCCGGCATCATGAGACATATCACGCACGCTTCCAGTGTATCAGTGGCGCCAAGGGCGGAGCCGGAGGGCGCTCAGCGAGCGAGCAACTGTTGCAGCGGCGTGAAGGGGCGGCTCTGGGCGCTGGCGACGGCTTCGTAGGTAAGAGCGCCCTGGTAGGTATTGACGCCGCGCAGCAGTCCGGAATCGGCCGCGATGGCTTGAGCGAAACCCAGATCGGCGAGCTTGCGCACGTAGGAAAAGGTGGCGTTGGTAAGCGCCAGGGTGGAGGTGCGCGGCACGGCGGCGGGCATGTTGGTGACGCAGTAGTGAACCACATCCATCTCGATGTAGGAGGGGTGGGTATGAGTGGTGGGGTGGGCGGTTTCAATGCAGCCGCCCTGATCAATGGATACGTCCACGATTACCGCACCCCGCTTCATCCGGCCGACCATTGCGCGCGTGACGACCTTGGGAGCGCTGGCGCCGGCGATGAGGACGCTGCCGATGACCAGATCGGCTTCGGCCACGGCGTGCGCGATGGTAGAGGGATTGGCGGCGAGGGTCTGTACGCGGCCGGCCAGCAGATCGTCCAGCTGGCGCAGCCGAGCGGCGCTGCGATCCGCCACCGTCACCACCGCTCCCAAGCCGGAGGCCATGCGGGCGGCGTTGGTGCCGACCATGCCGGCGCCGAGAATGAGCACGCGCGCGGCGGGCACGCCCGGCACTCCGCCCAGCAGCAGGCCGCGCCCGCCGTAGCGGCGCTCCAGATACTGGGCGCCCACCTGCACCGCCAGCCGCCCGGCCACTTCGCTCATGGGTTCCAGCAGCGGCAGGCGGCCCTCACCGCTGGCCACGGTTTCATAAGCGATGGCGGTGACCTGCTGCTGCAACAACTGCTCGGTCAAGTCCGGCAGCGGCGCCAGGTGCAGATAGGTGAACAGCAGCAGGCCGGGACGGAAGAACTTGTACTCGGGATCGCTGGGTTCCTTGACCTTGCAGATCATCTCGGCGCGCGCCCAGAGTTCCTTGGGCGAAGCCACCATCTCGGCGCTGGCGCGGCGGTATTCCTCATCCTCAAAGAAAGACGACTGGCCGGCGCCATTTTCCACCAGCACCTGGTGGCCGAGGGCGGTCAACTCATGCACCCCCGCAGGCACCAGCCCGACGCGGGTTTCGTGATCCTTGACCTCGCGCGGGACTCCGATGATCATTTATTCTCCCGTGTCTATCTGCGCGCGCTGCAGGCGGCCGCTGTAGTCCACGTACAGCGTTTTCCACTCGCTGTAGACCTCGAGCGTCGCCAGGCCGCTTTCGCGATGGCCGTTGCCGGTGGCCCGCACGCCGCCGAAAGGCAAGTGGACTTCGGCGCCGATGGTAGGCGCGTTGATGTAAACGATGCCACTATCCAGGTCGCGCAGCGCACGGAAGGCGGCGTTGACTTGAGCGGTATAGAGCGAAGCGGACAGACCGTAGGCGACGCCGTTGGCGAGGGCGATGGCGTCGTCGCAATCCTTGCACGCCAGCAGTGACACGACCGGCCCGAAGATCTCCTCCTGGGCGATGCGCATGCCAGACTGCACGTCGGCAAAAATGGTGGGCTCAAGGAAGTAGCCATGACGGCAGGCTCCTGAGTTGATCCGTGCGCCGCCCAGAACCAGCCGCGCACCTTCGCGCTTGCCGATTTCGATGTATTCCTGGATGCGTTGCAACTGCTTCTCGTTAACGATGGGGCCGATCTGGCTGGCGGGATCGAGGCCGGATCCAACCTGGAGCGCGGCGGTACGCTTCTGCAAGCGCTCGAGGAATCGGGGATAAATGCCGCGCTGGAGGATGATGCGGCTGGCGGCGGTGCAGCGCTGCCCGCTGGTGCCGAAGGCGCCCCAGAGACAGCCATCCACCGCGAGTTCGAGGTCGGCGTCGTCGAGCACGATGACCGCGTTCTTGCCGCCCATTTCCAGATTGCAGTGCTTGAGGCCGGCGGCAGCGCGCTGGCCCACTTCCCTCCCCACCTTGGTGGATCCGGTGAAGGATACAATGCGCGGGCGCTCGTCGTTGACCAGCGCTGCGCCTACCTCGGGGCCGCGGCCAAACACGACGTTCACGACCCCCGGGGGCAGACCGGCGTCGGTGAGCGCCTGCACCAGGTTCATGGCCGACAGGGGAGTGTCCTCGGCGGGCTTGAGCACAGCGGTGTTGCCGCACAGCAGACAAGGCGCCAGCTTCCAACTCGGAATCGCCATGGGAAAGTTCCATGGCGTAATCAGGGCGGCCACGCCCAGCGGCACGCGCGTGGTCATGCACATCTTGTTGGCGAGCTCGGACGGCGTTGTTTGTCCGTACAGCCGCCGGCCTTCGCCCGCCATGAAGTAGAGCATGTCAATGGCTTCCTGTACGTCGCCGCGCGTTTCCTCCAGCACTTTGCCCATTTCGCGCGTCATGGCGGCGGCATAGTCCTGCTTGCGCTCGACCAGAAGCTGGGCGGCGCGGAACAGGATTTCGCCCCGGCGCGGCGCGGGGGTGGCGCGCCAGGCGGGATAGGCGGCAGTGGCGGCGGCCAGTGCGGCATCCGCATCAGCGGCATTGGAGGCAGGAACGCGGGCCACCAGCTCGCGCGTATCGGCCGGGTTATGGCGCTCCATCCAGGCGCCGGAGCGCGGGGCGGTCCAGGCACCAGCGATCCAGTTTTGTAAATGAACGGCTTCACTCATGGCGACTTCCAGTTTACGACACCGGACCGTTAGGGGACGGGACAACGAAGCAGCCGCCGTGCTCATCGCAGCTTGCGAGGAGGTGTGCGATGCCGATCCGGCAAGCAGAAGCGGAGTGGGAAGGCAAGCTTTCGAGCGGTCATGGAGAAATCCGCTTCGATGGTTTTCGCGGCGCGTACTCGGCTGCTTCGCGCATGCAAAGCGGAGCGGGAACGAATCCGGAACAACTGTTGGGCGCGGCGCACGCCGCCTGTTTTTCCATGGCGCTGGCGCTGGAGTTGGGGCGCCTGCGCGCCCAGCCGCGGCGGATTCATACCCGCGCTGCCGTCCATTTCGACAAGAGCGGCGAGACCTACGCCATCTCCGGCATCGAGCTCGACTGCGAGGCGGAGGTGGAGGGCGTGGACGAGGAGGAATTCGAGCAGGCGGCCGAACGCGCGCGGCTGGGTTGTCCGGTATCGAAGGCGCTGGCGGGAACCGAAATCCGCTTGCGAGCCAGACGGAGCCGGACAACCCCGGAGCGCAACGCCGCCTGAACAGACATCCCGGCTGCGGCTCGAAGCATCGCATTGGCGCATGCCCCTCTCGCTTGCTCAATTTGCCTCGCGCCAGCGCTGGCTGGAGCCGGTGGATCACGCCTTGAACGGCGCCATCGCTCGCAGCCTGGACGCGCTCGGTCCCCGCCGCGGCGAGGTCGCGGCCTGGCTGCACGGCGACCCTTTGGGTCATCCCCTGCACGTGATGCTGACGGATGTGCCCTTGGGTGCCTGGACGACAGCCATGGTCATGGACCGGCTGGCCGGCCGGAAGGACCGCGAGCCATGGGCCGGGGCGGCGAGAGGGGCAGTCGGAGTGGGCATCGCCGGAGCCGCATTGGCGGCAGTGGCGGGTCTTGCGGACTGGCATCGCCTGGACTCGCCCGAAACCCGGCGCATCGGCCTGGTTCACGGCCTGATTAATACGCTCGGGCTGGCGGCGTTCACGATTTCCTTCTTCCGCCGCCGCCGGCTCGGCCACGGCCGCCACTCGGCGCTGGCCGGCTTCGCGCTCGCCCTCACCGCGGCGCGACTGGGCGGCAGCCTGGTGTACCAGCACGGCGCAGGCATGCGCGCAGCACAAGCCGGCAGCGCGCGTCAGCCTGCGGCGTAATCTGGCCCGGCGAGTTAATGGTCGCGTCCTTCGGAAATGACCACGATGCGTGCCCGACACAAAGATCCTTCCGAATATGCCGAATCTAAAGCATCGAAGAAAAGCTGGAATTTGACATCGCCTGGGCCGTCGAGAACCGTGTATGTCCCCGGGCTGGGATTCTGGGTCGTTACCCGGCTGAACTCCAAGCGGTCGCTGCTGGCCTCGGCAAAGAGGACCTTGTGGATCTCCACCAGCTTCTAGTCTTGAGTGGGATGGGAACGGAAGTATCGAAGAATCTGGATGCGATCCATCCGCTCCAGACGGTCCAAGAAAGTGGCGAACAGCAGGTTCAGTTTTCAGGCCCCTTCTCCCAGCTCCAAAATTTCGAGATAGGGATGAAGTCGCCGAACTCCGGGAGGAGGCCCTCCCTCACAAGACCGGATTCCAGCCAGCGCGAGAACCGGTGGTCTGTGGCAGTTGTCAGTGGCCGCCGCCGGCGTCGGAGGCGGTCTGGGCTTGCTCGCTGGCGACCGCAGCAGGATCGGAGGCGATGGGCTTGACCAGGCCGAGCGCCAGCAGCGCGCGGGCATCGGGGATGTAGTGGATCTGCCAGTGGTGGTCAGACTGGTATTTTTTTAGCGCGGCAATGGTGGAGTCGTCCCAGCGGCCGCTGACGGTTTGCAAATAGCCGGCCTGCTGCAGAGCTTTTTGAATCTGGGCGGCGCGCCCATCACTGATGCCGCGATGGACGGGATCACGGCGCTGAACACGGCGGTGATACGCGGAGTGGTGGGCCGCGCGGGGCGCGTGGTGCGGCGGAGTAAACAGCAGTAGAAATGCCAGCAGCGGCGTCACGGGCGATTCTCCAGCGGGGGCGGCAGCGTGCCTCCCACCAGCCAGCGACTACGCGGGGCGTCCTCGCCGCGGCGGCTGAGCAGCAGCGCCAGATCCTGACCGGGGCGAAGGGTGGCAACCAGCTTCTGGAACTGGAGGCGGGAGTGGATGCTGACCCGATTCACCTGCATAATGACATCATCGGCATCCACGCCAATTTGATCAGCAAAAGAATCGGGAATGACGGCCTCGACACGTACGCCGCGCCCACCCGCCAGGTTCGCCAGCACCATGCCGAAATTGGAGGAATTGTAGGGCGCCGTAGCAGGGATGGAGCCGGCGGCGCTGGACGTGGTTGCGCCGGGATAGAGCCGGGCGCGATTAGCGACCCGCAGGCGTGCGTCGTGCAGCTTGCCAGCGCGCAGAAATCCGACTTGAATGGACGCTCCGATGGGATCGAATTCGACCGCATTCATCAGGGCGCTACCGTCGGAAATGCCGTGGCCGTTGATGGTGGTAATGACGTCGCCGGCCTCCAGCCCGGCGCGCGCGGCGGGTCCGTGGGCGGCAACTTCGGTGAGCGGAACGCCGCGCTCAATGTGGTAGACGCGGCGCACCGCGGGCGATAGCGAGCTTTCAAAATAGACGCCGATGGAGCCGCGCGTGACCCGCCCATAGCGCAGCAGCTCGGGATAAATGCGGCCTACCAGATTGCTGGGCAGCGCGAACCCGATGCCCTGGTAGCCATCGGTTTCAGTGTAAATCGCGGTGTTTATACCTACCACCTGCCCCTTAAGATTCACCAGCGGGCCACCACTGTTGCCTGGGTTGATGGGAGCATCGGTCTGGATGAATGTTTCGTACTGCTGGCTGGGATCCATCACGCGGTGCAGAGCGCTGATGATACCGGCGGTGACGGTATTGTGCAGACCGAAGGGACTGCCAATGGCCACCACCCAATCGCCGACCTGCAGGCGGGTGGAATCGGCCAGTGCCGCGGTGGGCAAAGCGCGATGGGCGTGAATTTGAATCACGGCCAAATCGGTTTCCGGATCCGCGCCCACCAGGTGGGCGTAGTATACGCGCCCGCCACCGCGCAGCTCGACGGCAATGCGGGAAGCACGACGGATCACGTGACGATTGGTAACGATATAGCCCCGGGGATCAATAATGAGGCCCGATCCCTGGCTGTGTTCCAGCGGCAGCGGCTGGCCGCCGAGCCGCTGCGGGGCCCAATGGCGACGGCGGAGACTGGGGCGGCTTTCGACATCAATGGTCACGACGGCGGGAGCGACGCGGCGCTCGGCGGCGACGATCAGGGCTGCAAGGGGAGGGTGCGCGGGCGCCGGGCGGCGGTTGTACCGCTGCGCCAGCATCCAGCCGGCTGCCAAATCCGCAATCAGCGCCAGCGCCACCGCGGCCCAGAGCACGCGCCCTGGCGTTGCCGCGCGGGGCGGGGGCAGCGGCGCATCGAACATGCGCTACTCGACCAGGCTTTCCACAAAGGCGCGCAGCTTGCGGCTGCGCGAGGGATGGCGCAGTTTGCGCAGCGCCTTGGCCTCGATCTGGCGGATGCGTTCGCGGGTGACCGCGAACGACTGACCCACTTCCTCCAGCGTATGCTCGCTGCCGTCGTCCAGGCCGAAGCGCATCTTGATCACCTTTTCCTCGCGCGGCGTCAGCGTTTTGAGCACCTGCGAGGTCTGCTCCTTGAGGTTGACATTGATGACCGCATCGGAGGGCGAGATCACGCCGCGATCCTCGATGAAGTCCCCCAGGTGCGAGTCTTCCTCCTCGCCGATGGGAGTTTCCAGCGAAATGGGTTCCTGGGCAATTTTGAGGACCTTGCGGACCTTGGCGACAGGGATCTCCATGCGCTTGGCAATTTCCTCGCTGGTGGGTTCGCGGCCCAGCTCCTGCACCAGTTGGCGCGAGGTGCGAATGAGCTTGTTGATGGTCTCAATCATGTGCACCGGAATGCGGATGGTGCGGGCCTGATCGGCGATCGCGCGGGTAATCGCCTGGCGAATCCACCAGGTCGCGTAGGTGGAAAATTTGTAGCCGCGGCGGTATTCAAATTTGTCCACGGCCTTCATCAGGCCGATGTTGCCTTCCTGAATGAGATCCAGGAACTGCAGGCCACGGTTGGTGTACTTTTTGGCGATGGAGACGACCAGACGCAGGTTGGCTTCAATCAGCTCGCGCTTGGCCTGCTCCGCTTCGTGATCGCCAACCACGATGGTGGCACGGCTGTGCTTGAGTTCGCCGACGGTGGCGCCGGCGGCGGCTTCCAGCTCGGCAATCTGTTCACGCGCCTGGCGCTGCTCGCGGCGCAAGTCCTTGATGGTATCGGCGCCGCGCGCCGATTCCAACTTGCGCTCTAGGCGCAGCAGTTGCATCTCCAACGGGCGCAACTGATCCACCACCTGAAAGAGGCGGTCGATCAGGCGCTTACGCGCCAGGGCGGTAAAGCCCATGCCGCGGATCAGGCGCGAGAGCTCGACCTGGGCACGGGAAAGGTGATAAGTGGCGCGATGGTGCTCGGCGCCCTTACGCGGCGCCTGCGCCAAACGTACCCCCGCCTGCTCGCAGCGCTTGCGCAGCACGGCCATCTCATCCATGTGCTCCAGCACTTCGCGGCGGCGCTTCAGCAGGACTTCTTCGGAGATTTCGTCCTCTTCGACATCCACCTGGACGAATTCCTTCACCCCACGCTCGCCCTGGCGCAACTGCTCGCCCTCGGCCAGCAGCTCGCGGATCACGATGGGGGAACGCGACAGCGCCTTGAGCACGCGCAGTTGCCCGCGCTCGATGCGCTTGGCGATTTCCACTTCCCCCTCGCGCGTGAGCAGCGGTACCGTACCCATCTCTCGCAGGTACATGCGCACCGGATCGTTGGTCTTTTCCAGTGCACCTGGGGTCAGGTCCAGGTCGAGATCTTCTTCTTCGGACGCGCCCGCTTCGCTTTCCCCGCTCTCGTCTATGGCTTCCACCCCGGGTCGGCGCCCGAAACGGGTCATCAACTCATCCAGATCGTCGCTGGAGTGGACCTCCTCGTTCACCTCGCTCGTTTCTTCTTCGTTGCGATAGGTCCGCTTTTTGCTGGTATGAACCAGCTTGCTGATCTCTTCAAATTTGTCGTCAATAGCCAAAGTGTTCCCTTTTCCGCCTGGAGCCCAGCCCGAAGCCGCAGTCTTCCAATTTTACCGTGAATGGAGCGGTTCCCACCCACATTTCCTGACCCGCTATCCTTTAGCTAGATGAGTTTGGCGGCGCGGAAGTTTCAGCTTGCTGCGCGCGCGGCAGCGTCGGCGGCGGCCTTTGCCCGCAATAGAGTCTCCAGTTGGGGGCGGTCGCCACGGGCAGCGGCCTGGGCGATTTGCTCCTGCAGGTGGTGGCGGGTGCACGCTGCCTGGCGGCGGCGCAGACTGGCAACGGCGTCGGCCAGGCTTTGCTCGCCTAAGGGAGGGTCCAGTGCCGCCGTGCCGTCGCCACCGCTGCCCAACGTGATTTGCGCAAGCCAGAACTGTTGCGCCTGCGGAAGATTGGCACTCAGCTCCTGCCAATCGCTGCCGAGCGGTGCCTGGCACAGGTTCTCGAATAATGCCTCCGAGCCCAGCCCTTGCAGCAGGCTTTCGTTTCGAACCAACGCCGCGATCTCCTCACGGCGGCCTTCCTGCTCCACCCAGGCGCGCACCAACACGCGCTCGGCATAAAGGCTTGGCTGAGCCGCGGCGGGCTGTGACAGTTGCGGGCGGCGCTGGCTTGCGGCTTGCACGAGCTGGCGGCTAAGCAGGGATTGCTCCAGGCCCAGTTGCGCCGCCAGATTTTCGGCCAGTCCCTGCCGCAAGATTGGTTCATGTACATGATTGATAAATGGAAGTAAATAGTTGACTGCCTGAAGCTTGCCTTCAGGGCGTGAGAGCTCGAATTGAGCCCGCGCGCGATCCAGCAGATAGTCGAAAAACGAGCGGCTGGAGGTGAGTGCCTGAGCGTAGGCTTCCCGGCCCCGCTGGCGCACGAACAAGTCTGGATCGAGGCCGGGTTCGAGGACAGCCACGCGCATGTGGAAACCTTCTTCCAGCAATAGCGTCACGGAGCGCTCGGCGGCCGCGCCGCCAGCGGTGTCGGGATCGAAATTTACTACCATCTTCTTGTTGACGTGGCCGAGAGCGGATACTTGGGATTGTGTCAATGCAGTGCCACAACTCGACACTACATTATGGAACCCCTCCAGAAAGACCCGCAGACAGTCGAAATAACCTTCGACTAAAATCGCATATCCCAGTTCGCGAATGGGTGTGCGCGCGCGATCGAGGTTGTACACCACGCGGCCCTTGCTGTAAAGCGGATGCTCGGGCGAGTTGAGATATTTGGGTACGCGGTCGGAAGGTTCCAGGGCGCGTCCGCCAAAGGCAATCACCTTGCCGCGCTCATCGGCGATAGGAAACATGAGGCGGTGGCGGAAACGGTCGTAGAGATCGGGCCACGCGGGGCTGGCGCCGGCCGAGGCGGAAGCGCTCTCGCGCCGGAGCTGGCACAAGCCGGACTCCAGAGCCAGTGCGGTGGGAAAGCCCTGCGCCTCCAGCGCGCGCGTGAGGCTGCGACCGTCTTCGGGCGCGTAGCCGAGATGAAAGCTTTCCAGCTGGCCGGGGTTGAAATCCCGCGACTGCAGATAGGCGCGGGCAGCGGCGCCGGCGCGCCCGTCCAGCCAGCGCGCGAAGCAATCGGCGGCGGTGGCATGAATGCGCAGCAGTTCGCGGCGCCGGGGATCGGCGGCGGCGGCGTCCTGTGGCAGTGGCACGCCCATGCGCTCCGCCACCAGCGCCACCGCTTCCGGGAAGCTGATGCTGCGGAGTTGCATGTAGAACTGGTACACATCGCCGTGGGCGTGGCAGCCGAAGCAGTAGTAGAAGCGCTTGCCCGTGTGGATGTGAAACGACGGCGTTTTTTCCGCGTGAAACGGGCACAAGCCGACAAAGCCGTTGCCGCCCGGCTTGAGGGCCACCACCTCGCCGACAAGTTGGCCGAGGTCGGCGCGCGCTTTGAGTTGATCTGAAAATTCTGACATTGAACTTCAGGGTATCAGCAGCGCCGTTTCTATTTTGCGGCCGGTTTGAGGCGTGCCGTTCAGGCTATGATAAAGGCACGCTGCAATGCCGTTCATCCGAATCCTTGCGGATCCCGAGGATGAAACCATCCCACCGCCCCCGCCGAAGTTGCCGGGCGGAGAGTTTGCAACAGCCGATCTTCTGCTTGACTTGCGCGAGGAGCACAAGCGGACCAAACGGCGGGAAGCCATTTATCTGTCCATCATTGCGCACCTGCTGTTGTGCGTGTTCATTCTGGTGTTGCTCCCGAAGATTTTCCAGCCGGTCACGATTCCGGAAAACGCTGAACAGCAGCAGCCGCTACAACTGACCTATCTGGCCCTGCCGCCGGATTTAATCACCAAGGCCAAACCCACTCACCCCAAGGCGCTGAGCGACCGTAACCGGCATTTCCAACATCAGGACAAGATCCTGAGTTCGATCAGCGCGCCAGTGAACCGGCCCGCGCCACGCCCGCGAGCGGCCCAGCCGCCGCCGGGCCCGCGCAGTAATGCACGCCCGGCGCCGCCGCGGTCCGCGGCGGTGGCGGCGGCACCGCCTGCACCGAAGCCCGCGCCCACGAGCGCGGGCACGGCAGGAGGCAAGCCGGCGCCGGAGACGGGGCAGTTGGAGCTGGAGAACATTCCACAACCGAAGGTTCAGCCTCGCCTGAAACTGGACGTGGGGCCAACCACCATGCTGGAGCAGGCGATCCAGGGGGCGGTGCGTGACGGTGCGCGGGGGCAGCAGGGGGTAACCGAAGTGGCGCCACTGCCGCAGCCGCCTGCGGGCAGCGGCAGCCACGCACCCGGGCAGACGGGCGCGGGGGTGGAGATCCTCAGCGATACCGAGGGGGTGGACTTTTCCTCTTATCTGCGCGAAGTGGTCGAGATCGTGCGGCGCAACTGGTACGCGGTCATGCCGGTGACAGTGTATCTGGGCACGCAGGGGCGGGTCGTGATCATTTTCAATATCAACGCCAACGGCAGCGTACCCGGGATTCATCCCGTGAGTTTTTCCGGGCACGCCCCGCTCGACCATGCGGCCGAGGCGGCCATCAATGCCTCCAATCCGTTTCCGCCGCTGCCGTCAGCGTTTCACGGCCCCTACATCACGCTCCAGTTTTCCTTCTACTACAATCTCACCCCGCCGGGGAAATAGCGATCATGGCGATCCTGCGATTCCTATGGACGGCGACGCGC
Organism: Terriglobales bacterium; assembly: GCA_050747745.1. Taxonomy (GTDB): domain Bacteria; phylum Acidobacteriota; class Terriglobia; order Terriglobales; family SCQP01; genus SCQP01. The sequence continues at coordinate 8,897 of JBOGKM010000103.1, read as the reverse complement.
GGCTACCGCATGCGGCCCTGGCGGAGTCCCCTGCTGGCGTGGCGGGTGGAAACCTACAGCGGCGTGCCCGCAGAGCAGGTGAACTTCGCTGTTTTCTGGCGCTTTTGCTGGCACGAGCGGCGAGAGCTGGGGCGGTTTCTGCTCTGGACCGGGCAGATGAGCGGCCACCGGCGCCACGAGCGTCATCCCGGCGAATCCACGCATGCGGGTCCGTAGCCCCGCGCCCCGCTTTACAATTACAAATCATGCACTGGCTGCTGCTTGCCCTAGCGTTCGCGCTGGGCACGATTCCGTTTGGCTATTTGCTCTACCGCTGGCGCACCGGCGGCGACATCCGGCGCCAGGGCAGCGGCAACATCGGCGCCACCAACGTGCTGCGCGCCTCCGGAGCGCGCCTGGGCGTGCTCACCCTGGTACTCGATGCGGCCAAGGGTTGGTTAGCGGTGTGGCTGGCGCTGCGCTGGGGCGGGGGAGAGGCGGTGCTGCTGGCGGCAGCGCTGGTGTTGGTGATCGCCGGGCACGTGTTCAGCCCATGGCTGGGCTGGAAAGGAGGCAAGGGGGTGGCCACCGCGCTGGGAGCATTTTTGGCGCTGGCGCCGCTGACTCTGGCCGAAGCGGCGGTGGTTTTCCTCGTCGTGCTGGCGGCCTGGCGCTATGTTTCGCTGGCTTCGATTTGCGCCTGCGTGGCGCTGCCGCTGCTGCTCCTGCTGCCGCTGCGGCAGGGACGGGTGGGAGGGGTGGTGGTGATCGCGGCGGCGCTGGCGGCGGTGCTGATCATCAGCCGCCATGGCGGCAACCTGGGACGGCTGCGGCGCGGCACCGAAGCTAAGCTGGGGGCGCACGCGGGGAGGACGGCATGAACGGCGAGCGCAGCTACCGCTGGGGCAAGCGCGTGGGCATCGTGGGCGCGGGGAGCTGGGGCACGGCGCTGGCACTGGTGTTTGCCCGCCAGGGCTACGAGGTGAAGCTATGGGTGTTCGAAGCCGAGCTGGCTGAACGCATGCGCCACGAGCGCCTTAATAGCGCGTATCTGCCCGGCTTTGAGCTGCCCGAAGCCATCGCGCCGGTCACTGCGCTGAGCGAGGCGGCGGCGCCGCTGCTGGTGATTGCCGTGCCTTCGCACGCGCTGCGGACCACGCTGGAACAGATGCGCCCGCAGTTGCCGCCGGCAGCGGAACTGGTGCTGGCCACGAAGGGACTGGAAGAGAAGACCTGCATGCGGGTGAGCGAGGTCGCGGCCGAGGTGCTGAGCGCGGAAGTGTACAAACGCCTGGCAACCCTGAGCGGTCCGACGTTTGCACGCGAGATCGCCGCCGGGGACCCAGCCGCGGTGGTGATCGCCGCGCGCGCGCCGGCGCTGGCCGCCTCGCTGCAACAGCGGCTGTCCTCGCCGGTGCTGCGGCTTTACACCAGCTCCGATGTCGCCGGCGTCGAGCTGGCGGCTTCGCTGAAGAATGTGATCGCCATCGCGGCGGGCATTTGCCGGGGCCTGGGCCTGGGATCGAACACGCAGGCAGCGCTGATCGCGCGCGGTCTGGCGGAAATGAGCCGGCTGGCGATCGCCATGGGCGGACAGGCGGAAACGCTGGCCGGACTGGCGGGGCTGGGCGATCTGGTGCTCACCTGTACCGGCGCGCTCAGCCGCAACCGAGCCTTGGGCATCGCGCTGGGCGAGGGGAAAACCCTGGCCGAGGCGCAAGCGGCCACGCCCATGGTGGCCGAAGGCGTGCGCACCACCTCCGCCGGGGTGGTACTGGCGGCGCGTTGGGGCGTCGAGATGCCCATTCTGGCACAAATGCACCGCGTGCTGTTCCAGCACGTGACGCCGCGCCAAGCGCTTGCCGAACTGATGAACCGCGCCCTGAAGCCGGAGTAGCAGCGGCTACGGTTTGCCGCGGTGCGCCGTGGGCGGCAGCAGGCCGTTTTTGCGCAAATAGGCTGCCTGCTGGCTGTAATGGTCGGCCATATCGCCCGTGAGGCTGAATAGCAATTGTGCCTGCGTGACTTTACGACCGCCGAAGAAGGGCTTTTCCGCGCCTAAGTTGGCGTCGGTCAGATTGGCCAGTACCTGATTGCAGTAGTTGAACGCTTTCTGCAAATAGGTCACCAGCATGTCCTTGGGCGACGTGGGAGTGAGGGTGGTCTTGGCCATGGGCGTGCCGCCCATGATGTCGTGGCAGGTGAAAGCGTTGGATTGGCCAATGTGCAGCACCAGGCGGCCGAAGGTCATCGAGCCCGCCGTGGGCCGGTAGTTATACTTGCTGGCGGGCATCTCCTTGGCGGCGGCGACCATGATCTTGGCCGAGCGCTGCATGCTGCTGCGCACGGCATCGGCGACTGGATTGGTAACCTGGGCGCCGGCGAGTAAGCTACAGGCGCCCAGGGCGGCGGCAACAGCGAGGGAGCGGACAGGCAAATGCATAAGATGGCTCCTGAGATTGGGATGGACCGTCACTCCCAATTCTAAGCATGTCTGGCAGGTTTTTCAGGTGGAATCGTTGAGGAAATAACCCTCGGCGGCGGCGATATCGGCCTGAATCTGCTGGCGTAGGGCTTCTGGCGATGCGAAGCGGCGCTCCTCACGCAGGCGTTCGAGAAAGGCGATGCGCAACTGGTCCCCGAGCCCGGCGGGCAATCCGGTTGGGGGCGGATGGAGCAGATGGGTTTCCACGGTGAGCGGCCCGCCCGCGCCAAAGGTGGGCCGCACGCCTACATTGGTCAGCGCCGGCCAAGGCTCGGCGGCCAGCTCCGCCCGGGTGAGATAGACCCCGCGGGCGGGCAACAGTTCGTCATAGTGCTGCAGGTTGAGCGTGGGCACGGTGCGCTGGCGACCCACGCCGCGGCCGGGTGCGATCAGGCCGGCGAGGGCGAAGGGGCGGCCGAGCAGGCGTGCGGCCGCAGCCACTTCCCCTCCGGCCACCAGCTTGCGGATGCGCGAGCTGGACACCGCGGCGCCCTCGCGTTCCAGGCGCGGCGCAATGCTCACTGCAAATCCGAATTCCTGCCCCAGGCGGCTCAGCAGCGCGCCATCGCCCTGCCCGCCGTGGCCGAAGCGGAAATTTTCCCCCTCGAACACTGCCGCCACCCGCAGGCCGCGCACCAGGACCCGCTCGACGAACTCCAGGGGCGACAACAGCGACAGGTCGCGGGTGAAAGCCAGCAACAGCACCGCGTCCAGACCTAACGCCTGCAACAGGCGCAGCTTTTCCTCCCGCGGCGTCAGCAGCGGCGGCGCCGACTGCGGCTGCAGGATGCGGGCCGGATGGGGCTCGAAACTCAGCACCAGCGCCGGCAGGCCGCGCCGGCGCGCCTCGGCGCGCATGTCGTCCAGCAATTTCTGATGGCCGAGGTGAAGGCCATCGAAGTTGCCCACCGCCGCCACGCACGGGGACGGCGCCTGATCCAGTTCCCCCAGCACTTGCATCTAGAGTTCAATCTCCAATTGCAGACCATCGTAGGCCAGGTGTACGCCTTCAGGCAGGCGAGCTTCGGTGACCGCGTGCGGCAGCTCGTGGGCGATGTGGGTGAAGTAGGTGCGGCGCGGCCGCAACTGTTCGACCCACTGCAGGGAATGATCCAGGTGGCTGTGGGTAGGATGCGGACGCAGGCGCAAGGCGTCCAAAATGAGCAAGTCGAGATCGCCCAGCCGCTCCATGCTGGCGGGTGGGATTTCACTCACGTCGGTAATATACGCGTTGTCGCCGAAGCGGAATCCCAGCACAGGAAGCCGGCCGTGCAGCACCGGGACGGGTTCGAAACGCGCACCAAACAGTTCCACCGGCGCGGTGATCTCGTGTTCGGCCACGCGCGGGATGGCGCTGGCGGTGTAATTGGCCTCGAAAACGTACCGGTAGACTCGCCGCAGGTCGGCCAGCGTGGCGGGGCTGGCAAAGATGGGCAGCGGATCGGGGCGGCCGAAGTTGAAGGGGCGGATGTCGTCCATGCCCATGATGTGATCGGCGTGGCTGTGGGTGAACAGCAGCGCGTCCAGAGCGGGCAGCGCGGCACGCAGCGCCTGCTGGCGAAAATCGGGCGTGGTGTCAATGACGACCTGATGGCCGCCGTAGCTCAGCCAAATGCTGGGCCGCAGGCGCTGATCGCGCGGATCAGAGGAGTTGCATACCGGGCAGCGGCAGCCCAGCGTGGGTACGCCCGTCGAGGTGCCGGAACCGAGAACCGTGAGGGTGCCGAGCATCAGCGCCGGCGCGCAGTCGGCGGCGGCGGCACGGCCACGGCGGGCTGGACGCGGTTGCCCGCCTGCACCGTTTCGACATACGCCAGGCGCAGGTCCCCGAGCGCGGCCTCCATCAGGCGCTGTTCCTGGGCGTCGAGGTTGCCTTGGGTTTTCTGCTGCAGCATGCCCATCAGATCAATGGTTTCCCGCGCTCCCTCCAGGTCGAGCTGGCCGGGGCGGCCGGGCGCCAGTTCGGCGCCCAACTGCAGCATGCCGGTGGCGTACAAATCCTGCAGCAGGCCGCTGAAGGTGATTTCGCGCTTGGCGATACGCTCGGGCGGCGGCGGCGGCGCCGGCTTGGGCGCCATTTTTTCCTTGGGCTTTTCTGCTTTGGGGTTGGCTACCTGCGGGAGCGGCGGCGCGGCTTCAAAGGCGCGCGTATCCACGTTCGGACGCCTCTCTCCGCTCACGGTAAAATGCCGCCGGTCGCTCACCTTCAGCGCCGGTTCTTCTTCGTGTTCGAGCTCGGACATGCTGGTTACCAGTATAGCCTCACGGGGCAGGACGGCGGCCGCTCCGTTGCTGGTAGCGCGCGATGATGAAACTATCGGTCATCCCCGCCAAGTAGTCGCAAACCACGCGCGCCGGCTGGCTCTGGCGCGTGCGTTCCCGATAGGCCTCCGGCAGCAGCCCGGGGTCGGCTAGGAAGCGCCCGAACACAGTGCGCACGATGGCGGCGGCCCGCTCATTTTCCTTCCGTAATTGCGGATGATGGTACAGGTTCTTGTACAAAAAGGTCTTCAATGCCTGCCGCTCCTGTTCCGCCTGGGGCGAAAAGGCGGCCAGCCGCACCGGATGCTGCCTTACCGCTTCAACCGAGTCCAGCGCAGGGAGGATGCGCAGCAAATTTTCAATCAGATCGCTGGCGAAGTAATCCACCAGGCGGCGCAGCATTTCGTTGAAGCGCAGCTTGGGAGCCAGATGCCCCAGCCCGGCGTCGACGGCGGCAAAAAGACGCTGCAGCAGTGGCACCGACTGCATTTGCTCCAGGTCGAGCAAGTGCGCCTCGAAGCCGTCGTCCAGATCGGCGGCGCCATAAGCGATTTCGTCCGTCAGATCGATGAGCTGGGCTTCGAGCGGCGGCCGCAGCTCGAGCTCATATTCGGCCAGTTCGGGATGAGTCGCGGCGGTATAGTCATGCGAATGCTTCACCAGCCCCTCGCGCACCTCGTAGGTGAGATTGAGGCCGCTGAACGCGGCGTAGCGGATCTCGAACTGCTCGACGATGCGCAGGGCTTGCAGATTGTGATCGAAGCCGGCGCCGAACGGGCGCATGAGCTGATCCAGGGCGTGCTCGCCGGCATGGCCGAAGGGTGGATGGCCCAGGTCGTGCGCCAGCGCCAGCGTCTCTACCAGGTCGCGGTTGAGCCCCACCGCGCGGGCCACCGTACGCGAAATCTGAGCCACTTCCAGCGTATGCGTCAGGCGGGTACGGAAGTGGTCGGAATAGCGGCGCGAAAACACCTGCGTTTTGTTTTCGAGGCGCCGGAAGGCGCGGGAGTGGATGACGCGGTCACGGTCCCGCTGCAACTCCGTCCGATATGGGTGTGCCGCCTCGGCCACTCGCCGCCCACGGGATCGTTGCAGCGCGCACGGCGCCAATGCTGGCGCGGACTGTTCCACCACCGCTCATTGTGGCACGGCCGCAGCCAAGCGCGGATGCAACCCGACTTGGCCTGTCAGCCCAATTGCGTTATCATGATGAGGAGAGAGTACGGCGGAGACCCACGGTGGGCGCGAGCCCACTTTTTTGTTGGCGCAAGCCCGCGGTTGGTTACGGATGGAACAACAGACCCAACTCGAAGCGCTGCAGAAGTTGGCCGGCAGCATCGCCGCCGCCCAGGGGGTCGAGCTGGTGTGGTTGGAATTGAAGGGCCAGGGCGCTGGTCGGCTGCTGCGCGTGTATGTGGATCAGCCCTCGGGCGTCGGCCTGGAGGAGTGCGAACGGTTCAGCCGCGCGCTCGGCGCCGAGCTGGATGCCGAAGATGAGCTGTTGGCGGGGCCGTTCACGCTGGAGGTATCCTCGCCGGGGCTGGATCGGCCGTTGTTGAAGCCGGATGACTTTGAGCGCTTCGCCGGACAGCGTGCGCAAGTGCGCGCCCAGGTTCCGGTGGAGGGAAGCCGCTGCTGGACCGGTATTTTGGAAGGCCAGGGCGAGGGCGGCGTGCGGCTGCGGCCGGAGGGCGCGGCGGCGGTGCTGACCATCGCCTGGACCAATCTCGCGCAAGCGCGCTTGGCGCCGAGCTGGGCCGCGCCGGCGCGGCCGCGGCGCCACTAGCGCGCAGGCAGGATTTTTATGGCAAGCCTACTGTATCAACAAGTCGAGCAACTGAGCCATGACAAGGGCATCGATCCCGCCGTGGTGGTGAGCGCGGTCGAGGATGCCTACGTCGCGGCCACGCGCAAGCACCTTAAGACCCAGGAAGAGCTGCGATCTGTGCTCAACAAGGACACCGGCGAAATCACGGTCTTCGCCGTTAAAAAAGTGGTTGAGCAGGTTAGCGATCCGGTGTTGGAGATGACCTTGGCCCAGGCTCAGTCGCTGGATCCAGCTGCGGCAGTCGGCGGCGAGGTTCGGATCAAAAAGGACACCGTGGGGCTGGGTCGCATCGCTGCCCAGATGGCCAAGCAGATCATTTTTCAAAAGGTTCGCGAAGCCGAGCGCGACACAGTCTACAACGAATACATCGATCGCGTGGGCGAGGTGGTCAATGTCACGGTCAAGCGCATCGAGGGCCCCGATGTGGTCGTCGAGCTGGGACACACCGAGGCCCGGCTGGGCCGGCGCGAGCAGTCGCGCCTGGAATCGTTCGCCAACAACGAGCGCATCCGCGTGGTCATCAAGGGGGTCGAAAAAGCCGTCAAGGGACCGCAGGTGCTGGTGTCGCGCGCCGACCCGGCCTTGGTGCAGAAGCTGTTCGAGGCGGAAGTTCCGGAAATCTACGATGGCACGGTGGTGATCAAAGGCGTGGCGCGCGAGGCCGGTGAGCGCACCAAGATCGCGGTATTTTCCAAGGACAAGGACGTGGACTGCGTCGGTGCCTGCGTGGGCATGAAGGGCATGCGCGTACAGAGCATCATCCGCGAACTGCGCGGAGAAAAAATCGACATCATCGAGTTCAGCGACGACCCGGTGCAGTTTGCCGCCAACGCGCTCAGCCCCGCCAAGATCAGCCGCGTGTCCATTCTCGATGCCGATGGCCACCACCTCGAAGTCGTGGTGGACGATAGCCAGCTTTCCCTCGCCATCGGCAAAAAGGGACAGAACGTGCGCCTTGCCGCCAAGCTCCTGGGTTGGAAAATTGACATCAAAAGCGAAGAGGAGAAGCGCCGCGAGGTGGAAGAGCAAATGTCGGCGCTGGTGGGCGAAGGCGTGGTTTCAGAAACTCCACTTTCCGAGTTGAGCGGGCTAAGCGAGCGCATCCGCGAGCGCTTGCAAGAGAGCGGCATCGCCACGGTGGAGCAGTTGGGCAGGCAGACACCGGAACAGTTGCAACAAATCCCCGGCATAGGCCCCAAGGCGGTGGACAAGATTTTCGTTGCCGTCAACCAGTTCTTCGGCGTGCTGGACACAGCCGGCCCCGCCGAGGGCGAACTGGGGGCTGAACAAGGCCCGGATCTGACGGCAACGCCGGAAGGCGAGTTGGACGTCACCGGGCAGGAGCTCGAAGCTGAGCAGCGGCGCGGGGTGCTGGAGGCGCCGCTGGCCGACCAGGCCTCGCTGCCCGCACGCGACGGTCTGGAACCGGCGGCTGATTCGGCGCCGGCGCAAAGCGACGACGCCACCGCCGAGGAGCAGGGGCTGGAGCCGGACAGCGAGCCGGAGTCCAGCGAGCCGCGCCCGCAGGAAACGCCGGAGAAGAATTTATAGGAGAACAACGAACCCAGGAATGATCCGCATAAACATACTTGCCCGTGAGATGGAAGTAAAATCGCGCGTGATTCTGGACGCGCTGGCGGCAATCGCGTTCACGGAAAAGAAGACCCACTCCAGCGCCATCGAAGACGACGTGGCCGAGCGCGTGCGCGCTTATCTGCACGGCGCGGAGGCGCAGCCGAAACCAAGCCCGTCCGCCGCACCCGAACCCGAGCCTGCGGCCGCCACCCCGCCCGAACCCGAGCCCGCGGTCGCCAGCGCCCCTTCTGGGCTGAAATCCGAGCCTGCGGCGCCGCCCCCGCCGCCAGCGCGGCCCGCGCTACATATGCCCAGCTTGCGCCGCGCCCCGGCCGCAGCCGCGGCCCCCCCGGCTACACCCAAGCTCCCGGTTGCACCCGAGCGGCCGATTTATCATGTACCTGCTTCCGCCGCGCCTCCGGCGCCGCGCGCCCCGCTGCGGCAGCCGTTGCGCCCGGCGGCCGCACCCGCCGCTGCCGGGCCGACAGCACCGCCGGGGCTGCGGCGCGCGCCTGAAGTCAAGCCCGCTGCTCCGCCCGCCTCCACACCGCCGCCCCCGCTGCATACACCGGTGGTGCGGCGCCCGCAGCTCAACATCTCCACCACCGGTGCCGCCCTTTCCCCTTCCGCCCCGGCGGCCAGCGGCACGCGGCGACTGATCGTGCCCGTAGCTCCGCAGCGACCCACGTATTCAGCCCCCGAGCGGCCACTGCACCCAGTTCCGGGCCGGCCCATCGCTCCCGCCCCCGGCCGTCCGATCTATCAGCC
>JBOGKM010000102.1:0-4229 GCA_050747745.1 Terriglobales bacterium | reverse complement strand
TCACCGCCGCGCCCGCCAGCATTTCCCAGCCGGGGTATTCCACCCAAGGGTGGCTGCCGGTGAGCGTACCTTCGACTGTTTTCAACGCCGAGGTCGTCAACCATTTGGTCCCCAATCCCGACTACGGGAGGCAGGGATAGGCTACAACCGCGACAGCCTCGCCGCCGCTGCGGCTACCCTGATTGAGGGGCGACCGCGGCGCACGCTGCGTGAGGTCAGCGGCTGCTTGTGCATCGCCATACGCTGCGTCAAGCGCTCGCTGCGGCTGGAACGAGCTTCGAAAACCTACAGCGCACGGTAATCCTGCGCTTACTGCGTCGCGGCGCCGCCGCGAACACGCCCATCAAGGATATCTGGACCCGCGCCGGATTTTCCAGCGCCTCCTCCTTCGCGCGCTATGTCCGCCGTGCAACCGGCAATAATCCAACAGAGCTGCGGCGCGCCCTCATTTCTGGCCAGCTCGGGCCACAATCGGCCCGTTTGGGCCTTGACCTGCTGGGGGGATACGTAGCATCGCGTGTGTGGGTTAGCCGGAGGCATAATGAAGAAGATTGAAAGCTTACCGCTCCTTCCGCTTCTCGCGAGCATTATCGTCTTACTCGTCCTCTCCTGCGCACCAGCCTTGGCATCCAACCTGGCCGTCCAGCCGCTGAACGAATGCACCAGCCAGTGCTGCATATGCTTCGGGCCAGGCCGGAGCACCTATTGTAACGGCGAGTCGGGCTACCCGGACTGCTATTGCCCGAACGTGGACGGTGATGAGGCCAATTGCGCGGAGTATCCTCCGTCGGTCGCTCGTTAAGAAGTGGCGGTGACGCCCGATGAGGGGTAGACTGGAACTCTTTATTTCCCGGGGCCGTCCGCCCGGAGGAGCGGTTTCGTTGCAACGACCGCAAGGGGATTGGCTTCATTGCGTACTGCGATGGGCTTTCCTGCGGTCGGTCCGCGCGCACGATGGCGCCTCCGCCCTTTCGGGCCGTCACATCGGTCAGATGGCGCGAGGCGCGAACTGCGCCTGCCGAAGCAGCTAAGGACATCGTCGATGGGCTTCACACGAATACTCCGGGCAGCGCGTTACCATGGCTCGATATCTGGACCGGGCGCTTGGGGCAACCACGGGATAAGCTGACTGCATGGGCCACGGCGCAACCTCCTTTAGTTCCCGATGGCTGATCCCGATAACGGTGCTGAGCCTGGCAGTCGGCGCGGCGGTGGCGCTATTCGGGCCGCTGGACGCGCTGGTGTTGCAGCCGCTGCCGTTCCCGCAACCGCAGGAACTTGTCCAGATCAACCGCGTGCGGATCTTCGATGCGAACGACGGAACCATCGCCCACCGCCGGGCGCTGGCCGCTGTTTTCCGCGGCGTGGCCGCGTATTGGGGCGCGACGGCGAGCTGGCTGGGTGGGGGGACTGAGGCCCGGTCCGTTGTTGTCACTCGTGAGTTCTTTCCCACACTTGGCGTTCGCCTGCGCCGGGGCGGCGGCTTTGCGGCGAACGGCGCGGGGGACTTGCCGCAGGCGATCATCGGCTATCGGCTCTGGCGGGAAACGCGGCGGGCGCACGCCGCCGGCACGGTCCAGATTGACGGGCGCTACTACCACATTGCCGGTGTCGCGCCGCGAGGATTCTCGTTTCCCGGCGGCAGCGAGATTTGGGAGCTGGGCGGACGGGACCGGGCCGTGCCCGATGCGTCCGCCGGCGACTGGGTGGTATTCGGACGGCTGCGAGCCGGGGTGTCGCTTGCCGCCGCCGGAGCGCGCCTGCGCGCCCTCACGCGAGGCTTTCGTGACGCCCAGCCAGCCGGCCAGGGCGCAGCCACACTCGTGCCGCTATACGAATTTATGCGGGGCGACCGGCGCAACCTGCTCTGGAGCGTGTGGGCCGCCGCGCTCGGTCTGCTCCTGCTCGCTTCCGGGGGCACCGCGAGCCTGATAATGATGCGGGGCATCCGGCGACGGCGCGAATATGCCGTACGGCTGGTGCTGGGAACAACGCCCGCGCGCCTGGCGCGCGTAGAAATTCGCGCGGCACTGGCGCCGGCCTTGGGCGCGTGTGGCATCGGCCTGCTGTTGGCGTATGCCGCGAGCCGATGGCTGCACGCGACGGTACTGGCGGGCGCCGGCGCGGTCCGCGCGCAGCCGCTGCCGCAGACATTGGCGGTCGCCGGCGGCGCCATTCTGCTGGTTCTGGCGGCGACTGCGGCAGGCGCCGCAGCGCCGGTCTGGCAAATTGGGACGGATACCCCCAGCTGCTGGCTGCGGGCGGGAGGACAAGTGTCACGTCTGGGGCGCATGGGCGGCCAGGAGTGGCTCACCGCGGCACAGATCTGCTTGGCGCTCATTCTCGTGGCCGGTGCGGTTCTGCTGGCTTGGCCGGCGCTGGCGCGCGCGCGACAGCCGCTCGGCTTCAAGCCGGCCCATCTTATCGCCGTCCAGTCGCAGATGCCCGAAGTCCCCGAAATGGCAGCGTTTCAGCACGCACTGCGCGCGACCGGGCGATTCACCCCGGCCCTGGCTGCACAACTGCAGGCGGCCGACGGCGCGGTGATCGCGCGCGATGTGCCGCTTGCCAAGGCTGCGGGCCGGGCCCTGGCGACATTGCCCGGCGTGGCCGGCGTGGCGATTATCTATCCAATGCCGTTCGGCGCCGCCCCATTGATTCCGCAGAGCACAAGCGCCGTTCCTGCCCGGGCAGCAACCTACCGGAATACCGTTTCGGCATTGCAGCAGGGCGTGCGCGGAGACGCACTCGCCATGCTCGGCGTACCGCTGCTTGCCGGACGGACTTTCAACCAGCGCGATCTGGAGCTGACCGAGGCCATCGGGCAAATGGCGATGCCGGTCCCCGGCGCGGGCAGCGCACCATTGCCCCCTGCTCCTGTGATCATCAACGCGGCGCTGGCGCGCCGGCTTTGGCCGCAGGGCAATGCGGTGGGCAAGCGAATCTGGACGCCAGCGCCGGGCCTCGTGATCGGCGTGGTGGCAGACATGCGCGAGAGCGCCGACCAGACCCCCGACGCACCGATGGTGTTCCAGCTTTTGCTGCCAGGGACATTCAGTTTCCTGGTGAAGGCGAGGCCCGGCGCCCGTTTGCCGGTGTTGGCCGCTGAAGGCGTGCGCGCCGTGCAGCAGCTGAACCCGGCCATGGCGCCGCCGCGGGTGAGCCGGCTGGCCGATCAGGTAGCCCGAGGGTCGCGCGCATCGCGGTTGTTGCTATGCCTTTTCGTGGCGTTCGCCATTCTCGGGCTGGCGGCCGCTGCGCTGGGCATTTACGGGAGCACTCAGGAAGCAATGATGGCGCGCACGCAGGAATTTGCGCTACGCGCGGCGCTGGGCGCCCGGCCCGCAAGCCTGTACGGCCTGGCAGCGCGCCGCGGCGCACGCATTCTCGTTCTCGCGCTGCCGGCTGCGGCGCTGGGCTCGTGGCTGCTCGCGCACGGGCTGGCGCACGCGCTCCACGGCAGCAGCGCCGCCGGGCCCTGGGTCGCGTTCGCAATTGCCGCTATACTGTTGGCCGCGCTGACGGCCGGGGCGCACTTCCGGCTGGCACGGCACGCCGTCTACGCCAGCCCGGGTGAAGCGCTGCGGCATTAGGCCCTGCCTGGCGCCCCACGGCAGCGACGTGAAGCCGGCGGCCCCGAAGCCGATGGCAGATTTCCAGCCAGGGCGGCATCAATCCGCATGATGCCCGCCTCGGTAAAGGCCGGCGCCCTTTTCGTTCAGCAAGCCCAGGCCGCTCCCGAGCGCCTCCAGCTTTTATCTCGGCTACACCCGCCAGCTCGATGTCGCCCGCGACGGCCGCTTCCTGATGCTCAAAAACGCCCCCGGCGCCACCGATACCGGTGCTCCCACCTCATTCGAGGTGGTCACCCATCGGCTGTCCGAAATTGCGAGCCAACTGCACGCCGGCACTTAGTCCGGGCGCACGGGTAAGCGGTACCGGCCCGGTCCGCAAACCGTAAACCATAAACTGTAAACTGTAAACTGTCCACCCCATGCCCCTCGCCCGCAAGCTCACCCTCGCATTCCTCGCGCTCGCCGCGCTCCCGCTCGCCGCCCAGGCCCCGCTCACCCTCCATGCCGGCTGGGTGGTGCAGTCGTCGGCCAAGGTCACCGCCGCGCCCGCCAGCATTTCCCAGCCGGGGTATTCCACCCAAGGGTGGCTGCCGGTGAGCGTACCTTCGACTGTTTTCAACGCCGAGGTCGTCAACCATTTGGTCCCCAATCCCG
>JBOGKM010000101.1:0-51035 GCA_050747745.1 Terriglobales bacterium | reverse complement strand
GGCGACAACGTCAACCTCACCGTCGAGCTGATTACCCCCGTCGCCATGGAAAAGGGTCTCCGCTTCGCCATCCGCGAGGGCGGCCGCACCGTCGGCGCCGGCACCATTACCGAGATCGTTCAGTAGGCGAGGCAACCATGGCGAAAGAAAGAATCCGCATCCGGCTCAAGGCGTACGATTACCGCATCCTGGACGCCTCCACCCATGAGATCGTCGATACCGCCCGGCGCACCGGCGCGGAAATCGCCGGCCCCATTCCCCTGCCCACCGTCATCAATCGCTATACCGTGCTGCGCTCCCCCCACGTCGACAAGAAAAGCCGCGAACAGTTTGAAATGCGCACCCACAAGCGCCTGCTCGATCTGCTCGAACCCACCCAGCAGACCATGGACGCGCTTATGAAGCTCGACCTGCCCGCCGGCGTGGATGTGGAAATCAAGGCTTTCGGATAGGACCCCGCCATGGTGAACGGAATCCTCGGAAAAAAAATCGGCATGACCGAAACCTACACCGCCGCCGGCGAGCGCATCCCCGTGACCCTCGTCCAGGCCGGCCCCTGCGTCGTGGTGCAGCGCAAAACCCGCGAGCACGATGGCTACGATGCCGCCCAGTTGGGCCTCATCGAGTTTACCCGCGCCTCGCGCCTCCCCAAGCCCCAGCTGCAGCGCTTCGAAGCCCATAACCTTCCCCCCTGCAAGTTCTTGCGCGAAGTCGGCGTGGACGACGGAGGCGATGGCGCCAACGTCGGCGATCAGGTGCTGGCGGAAATGTTTAAAGAGCGCGACTACCTCGATGTGGTGGGTGTCAGCAAGGGCCGCGGCTTTGCCGGTGTCGTCAAACGCCATCACTTCGCCGGCGGCGCCGCCTCCCACGGTTCCATGTTCCACCGTGCCCCTGGCTCCATCGGCGCCAGCGCCTTCCCCTCCCGCGTCCTCAAGGGCATGCGCGCCGCCGGCCACATGGGCCACGCCCGCGTCACCGTCCGCAATCTCCAGGTGGTCGCCCTGGACGCCGACGACAACCTCCTCGCCCTGCGCGGCGCCGTGCCCGGCCCCAATGGTGGCTATCTGCTGCTGCGCCGCGCCGTCCAGCCTCCGCCTCGGCACCGTGGCTTTGCCGGCGTAGTCAATACCAATCCCCTCAAGGCCTCCAAAAGGAAATAGGCCATGGCTTCCATCGACATCAAGAACCTGAACAACGAGACCGTGGGCTCGCTCCCGTTGGCCGATGAGGTCTTCGCCGCTCCCATCAATGAGGAGCTGCTCTGGGAAGCCGTGCGACACTACGGTGCCTCCCAGCGCCGCGGCACCCACAAAACCAAGGGCCGCGCCGAGGTCAGCGGCAGCGGTAAAAAGCTCTGGAAACAAAAGGGCACCGGCCGCGCTCGCGTCGGCTCCATCCGCACTCCTCTCTGGCGCCACGGCGGCACCGTCCATGGACCCCAGCCGCGTGACTACAGTTGGGTCATGCCCCGCAAGAAGCTCGCCGGGGCGCTGCGTTCCGCTCTCGCCGCCAAACTGCGCGATACCGAGCTCACCGTGGTCGAAAACTGGACCCTGCCGGAAGCCAAAACCAAACACCTGCGCGCCGCCCTCGACCGCCTCGCCGCCGGCCGCTCCACCCTGCTGGTGGATGTGCAGCCCCCCGCCGCGCTCGAACGCAGCGCGCGCAACCTCGCCGCCGCCGAGCTCCGCTCCGCCCGCGACGTGCATCCCTTCCACTTGCTCCGCTATCAGCAGGTGCTCCTTACCCCGGCCGCCCTCGAGAAGCTTCAGCAGGCCGCCCGCCCCCGCCGGACGCCGCCACTGGCAGCCGGCATCTGACCACCGGCAACTTTTTATGCGCACCCGATACGAAGTCATCAAACGGCCCATCATCACCGAGAAAGGCCTGGGTGTGAAGGAGAAGCTCCATACCCTGGTGTTCGAGGTCAATCCCCACGCCAGCAAAGTCGAGATCCGGGAGGCGGTGCAGGCGGTGTTCAAGGTCCGCGTCGCTTCCGTGCGCACCGCCCGCCAGCACGGTAAGGAGCGCCGCCGCGGCCGCATCGTCGGCCGCCGGCCGGATTGGAAAAAGGCCTACGTCACCTTGCGTGCCGGCGAAAAAATGCCGGAGTACGTGGAGAATGTCTAGCCATGCCCATTAAAACCTTCCGCCCCACCACCCCCACCCGCCGCTATCAGTCCGTGGTGGTGAGCGAGGAGATCTCCCGCGACACGCCTCACAAGCCCCTGCTCCAGCCCCGCCGCCGCACCGGCGGCCGCCGCAGCTCTGGCGACACCACCATCTGGCATCGCGGCGGCGGCCACAAGCGCATGTACCGCGTCATCGATTTCAAGCGCGACAAACCCGGCGTCCCCGCCGAGGTCGAATCGGTCGAGTACGATCCCAACCGCAGCGCCCACATCGCCCTGCTCAAATACCGCGACGGCGAACGCCGCTACATCCTCCAGCCCGCTGGCCTGCGTGCTGGCATGCACGTCTCCAGCGGCCCGCAAGCCGATATCCTGCTCGGCAACGCCCTCCCGCTGCGCAACATCCCTCCCGGCACCCCCATCCATAACATCGAACTCCGCCCTGGTAAGGGCGGCCAGATGGTCCGCGCCGCCGGCGGCAGCGCCCAGTTGATTTCCAAGGAAGGCGCCTACGCCCTGCTCAAGCTCCCCAGCGGCGAGACCCGCCGCGTGCTCGCCGACTGCATGGCCACCATCGGCACCCTCGGCAATGTCGAGCATGAAGGCCGCACCCTGGGCAAGGCCGGCCGCAGCCGCTGGCTCGGCCGCCGCCCCGTCAATCGCGGTGTTTCCATGAATCCCGTCGACCATCCTCACGGTGGAGGCGAGGGCAAAACCAGCGGCGGACGCCATCCCGTCACCCCCTGGGGCCAGCCCACCCGCGGCTTCAAAACCCGCAACAACAAGCGTACCGACCGCTGGATCGTCCACCGGCGGCAGAAGAGGAAGTAGCGCCTATGGCCCGTTCCGTCAAGAAAGGTCCGTTCGTGGATGCGCGTCTGGAGCAGCGCATTGCCGAACTTAACCGCCGCAACGAAAAAAAGGTCTATAAAACTTGGTCGCGCCGCTCCACCGTCCTGCCCGAGTTTGTCGGCCACACCGTGGCCGTCCACAACGGCAAAAAATTCATTCCCGTCTATCTCTCCGAAAATATGGTGGGTCACAAGCTGGGTGAATTCTCCCCCACCCGAACCTTCAAGGGCCATTCCATCAAGGTGGCGACCACGGAAAAATCCTCCGCCCCCGCCCGCTAAGCTGCCATGCCTGAAGCCAAAGCCATTGCCCGTTTCATCCACATCTCGCCCCAGAAGGCGCGCCTCGTGGTGGACCTCATCCGCGGGTTGCCCGCCGAAGCCGCCCTTCATCGCCTCCGCTTCACCCGCAAGCGCGTCGCCCTGGATGTCGCCAAACTGCTGCAATCTGCCATCGCCAACGCCACCGATCAGCGCGATATGGATGTGGACTCCCTCTATGTCCTCCGCGCCTTCGTCAACGAAGGGCCGCGCCAGAAACGCATTCGCCCCGCCCCCATGGGCCGCGCCTTTCACTATCAGCGCCGCAGCTCCCACATCGAAATTCACCTCGGTGAGCGCCCGGGCGCGGCCAGTCTTACCCGTCGCGTCAGCGCGCCCGCGGCGTCGTCCGCGCCTGCCCCGGCCGCGGCGCCCGCAGCTTCCGCCTTGGCCAAGCCCCCAGTCCGCCGCGCTCCCGCCAAGCGCAAGCCGGCGCCACGCAAACCCGCGGCTAAAAAGCCCGCCACCGCTAAGAAACCTGCCGCCCGCAAGTCCACGGCAAAAAAATCCACCGCTGCCCGCAAACCGAAGGGCGGAGATTAAATATGGGTCAGAAAGTTCATCCCTACGGATTCCGCCTCGGCTTCGTCAAGCCCTGGAAAAGCCAGTGGTTCGCCACCCGCGACTATGCCAAGTTGCTGCTTGAGGACTTGCGCCTGCGCGACCGCCTTAAGCAGCGCCTGCGTGCCGCCGGCGTCAGCTCGCTGGAAATTACGCGCCCTGGCAACAAGCTGCGCATCATCATTCACACCTCCCGCCCCGGCATCATCATCGGCCGCAAGGGCAGCGAAATTGAAAAGCTGAAAGCCGAGCTGCAAAAGGAGACTAACCGCGAAGTCTTCATCGACATCCAGGAGGTTCATAAACCCGAACTCGACGCCCAGCTCGTGGCCGAATCCATCGCCCTGCAACTGGAAAAGCGCGTCGCCTTCCGCCGCGCCATGCGTAAGGCCGTGGACAGCGCCGTGCGCTTCGGCTGCAAGGGCATTAAAGTGCGCGTCTCCGGACGCCTCAACGGCGCCGAAATCGCCCGTTCGGAATGGTATCTGCAGGGCCGCCTGCCGCTGCACACCATGCGCGCCGACATTGATTACGGCATCGCCGAGGCCCACACCACCTACGGCGTTATCGGTGTCAAAGCCTGGACCTACAAAGGAGAAATTCTCCCTCAGAAACGCCGCGCCACCTCGGGGGCCTTCTAACTGGTAACCCCCAACTGGTAACTGCCTTATGTTGATGCCCAAAAAAGTGAAGTTCCGCAAGCAACATCGCGGACGCATGACCGGCAAGGCCTGGAGCGGCGGTGCCCTCGCGTTTGGCGATTTCGGCCTCAAGGCAATGGAACCGGGTTGGATCACTGATCGCCAGATTGAGGCCAGCCGCATCGCCATGACCCGCTTCGTCAAGCGCGGCGGCAAAGTCTGGATCCGCGTGTTTCCCGATAAGCCCGTCACCAAAAAGCCCGCCGAAACCCGCATGGGCAAGGGCAAGGGCGCGCCCGATCACTGGGTCGCCGTGGTCAAACCCGGCCGTATCCTGTTTGAAATGGAAGGCGTGCCGCTCGCCCAGGCCCAGGAAGCCATGCGCCTGGCCGCCCACAAACTGGCCCTCGCCACCCGCTTCGTTCACCGCGGAGAAGAGCTATGAAGAACAATCCCATGGAGCGGCTGCGCCAGATGGGTCCGGCCGAACTCGAGGCGCGCGAGGCCGACCTGCGCGATCAACTCTTCCGTATGCGTTTTCAAATGTCCACCGGCCAGGCGGAATCGATCAAAAAGTTGCGCCAGACCCGCCGCGATATTGCCCGCGTCAAAACCCTCATGACCGAGCGCGACCGCGCCGCTGCCCCTCCAGAAAGTGCAAGCCAATGACCGCACCCGAACATCTTCGCCCCACTCGACGCAATGAAAAAATCGGCGAGGTCATCTCCACCCGCATGGCCAAAACCGCCGTGGTCGAGGTGGTCCTGCACAGCGCCCACGGCCTCTATCGCCGTGGCATCACTCGCCACCATCGCTTCTATGCCCATGACGAGAACGGCGATTGCCATATCGGCGACGTGGTGCGCATCCAGGAAACCCGCCCCTTGAGCAAACTCAAACGCTGGCGCCTGGTCGAGGTGCTGCGGCGCGCTTCCCTCGGCCCCAGCGCCGAGGAAGTGACTCGCGCCGTCGGCACCGGCGAAATCGAGCGTGATACCCGCCGCCGCTCCCCCCGCCCACCCCAACCCAGTGAGGAGGCCGCACCCCAGGGCGCTCGCCCCGGCGCGGAACAGTAGCCATGGTCCAGATGCGCACAATTCTGGCCGTCGCCGACAACAGCGGCGCGCGCAAGCTTCAGGTCATCCTCCCCGTCGGCGGTGCCACCGGCCTGACCGCCGGCCTCGGCGACGTCGTCACCGCCGCCGTCAAAGAAGCTGCCCCCGACGGTCAGGCCAAAAAGGGCACCGTGGTGCGCGTCGTCATCGTGCGCACCCGCAAGGAAACCCGCCGCCGCGATGGTACCTATATTCGCTTCGACCAGAACGCCGGCGTGCTTATCAATGAAACCGGCGAGCCGGTGGGCACGCGCGTGTTCGGTCCCGTCGCCCGCGAGCTGCGCGAAAGAAAATTCCTCAAAATCGTCTCCCTGGCACCGGAGGTGCTATAGAAAGGCCCGGAGGTGCTCTCGCTCATGAACATTCGCAAAGATGATCTGGTCAAAATCCTCTCCGGACGCGACAAGGGCAAGCAGGGCAAAGTGCTGCGCGCCTTCCCCGATGAAGCCCGCGTGTTGGTCGAGCGCGTCATGATGGTCAAACGCCACACCCGCCCCAATCCCGATCATCAGATCAAGGGCGGCATCGCCGAACACGAATCCCCCATCGCCATCGCCAACGTCATGCTCATCTGCCCTGAGTGCGGCCCGGTCAAGGTCAAGCGCTTGCCCGCCGCCGTCGGAGGCCGCGCCGGCCGCCCGCGCGCCTGCAAAAAATGCGGACGCGTACTCGACAAGTAGGAGAACGTCAATGATTGCGCGCCTCCAACAACGCTACCAACAGGAAATCGCTCCCGCCCTCATGCGCGAGTTCGGCCTCAGTAACCGCATGGCCGTGCCCAAGCTCCACAAAGTCGTGGTCAATATGGGCGTCGGCCAGGCCACCCAGAATGCCAAGCTCATGGACACCGCCGTCGCCGAACTGAGCGCCATCTGCGGCCAGAAGCCGATCGTCACCAAGGCCAAAAAGAGCATCGCGGCGTTCAAACTGCGCGAAGGGATGTCCATCGGCTGCGCCGTCACCCTGCGCGGCACCCGCATGTATGAGTTCGTCGACCGGCTGGTCAACATCGTGTTGCCGCGCGTGCGCGACTTCCGCGGCGTGTCCCCCAAAAGTTTCGATGGCCGCGGCAATTACACCCTCGGCCTGCTGGATCAGATCATCTTTCCCGAAATTGATTACGCCAAGGTGGATCTGCCCAAGGGCATGAATGTCACCTTGGTGACCACCGCCCGCAACGACGAACAGGCGCGCGCCCTGTTGCGGCATCTGGGCATGCCTTTCCGCGCCGCCTAGGGAGCTTCATGGCCACCACTGCCCGTATCGCCAAAACCCGCAAGACGCCCAAATTCGCCATCCGCGCCCGCCATCGCTGCCAGCTCTGCGGCCGTCCCCGCGGCTATTTGCGCAAGTTCGGTCTCTGCCGCCTCTGCTTCCGCGCCCGCGCCCTGCGCGGCGAAATTGCCGGAGTCACCAAGGCCAGTTGGTAATTGTGAGGAATTTCGCATGAGTCTGACCGATCCCGTCGCCGATTTGCTCACCCGCATTCGCAACGCCGTGCATGCGCACCATGCCAAGGTGGATGTGCCCAGCTCCAAACTCAAGCTCGAGATTGTGCGCATCCTGCAAAGTGAAGGCTACGTGGGCGAGTTCAAGCTCAACCAGGAACCGGGCCGCCCCACGCTGCGGGTCCAGCTCAAGTACGGTCCCAACGACCAGCCCGTCATCAGCAACTTGCGCCGCATCTCCCAGCCCGGCTGCCGCGTCTACGTCGGCACCCACCAGATTCGGCCCGTGCTCGGCGGCATGGGCATCAGCATTCTCTCCACCCCGCGCGGGGTGATGACCGGCCGCGACGCGCGCAGACAGCGCGTCGGCGGCGAACTGTTGTGCGAGGTTTGGTAATTCCATGTCACGTGTAGGCTACAAACCCATCCCCATTCCCGCCGGCGTGCAGATCGCCCTCCCTCCCGGCCGCGTCGAAGCCACCGGCCCCAAGGGCAGCCTCGCCGTCGCTCTGCCCGGCGGCATCCGCTTCCAGCAGGAAAAAACCACCCTCACCGCCGCTCGTGACGGAGATCATCTCGCCGCCCTTCATGGCCTCGCCCGCAGCCTGGTCGCCAACGCCGTGCGCGGCGTCAGCCTGGGCTTTCAGAAGGAGCTGGACATTGTCGGCGTCGGCTACCGCGCCGAACTCAAAGGCAAGCAGGCGCTGGTGCTCAGCCTCGGCTTCAGCCACCAGATTGAATACCCCATCCCGCCCACCATCGCCATCGCCGTCGACGCCAAGCAAACCCATCTCATCGTCTCCGGCGCCGACCGCCAGCAGGTCGGCCAGGTGGCTGCCGAGCTGCGCCGTCTGCGCCCCCCCGATCCCTACAAGAACAAGGGCGTGCGTTACACCGGCGAACGCCTCAAGAAGAAGGAAGGCAAGACCGGAGCCAAGTAGGAGCCTGTTATGATCGCACCCCGCCAGAAAAATCAGCGCCGTCGCCTGCGCCACCAGCGCGCCCGCCGCCATCTCGCCGGTTCCTCCCAGCGCCCGCGCCTGAGCGTGTTCCGCTCCCTGCATCATATCTATGCCCAGGTCATTGATGACCAGCGCGGCGCCACCCTCGCCGCGGTCTCCAGCCGCGAAAAAGCGCTCGCTCTCGCCCACGGCGGCAACCGTGCCGCCGCCGAGGCCGTGGGCCGCGCCCTCGCCGCCCGTGCGCTGGAGCGCGGCATCTCTACCGTGGTCTTCGACCGCGGCGGCTATCTCTATCACGGACGCGTGCAGGCTCTGGCCGATGCCGCCCGCGCCGCCGGATTGAAATTCTAGCGAGGCTCTTGCTCTATGCCGGTTCTCAAAACCCGTCTTAACCCCGATCAGTACCAGCTCAAGGATCGGGTGGTCAACATCAACCGCGTCACCAAGGTCGTCAAGGGCGGCAAAAATCTTTCCTTCGCTGCCCTGGTCGTGGTGGGTGATCCCGGCGCCGGCGTCGTCGGCTACGGCAGCGGCAAGAGCAAGGAAGTGCCCAGCGCCATCCGCAAGGGCATCGAAGCCGCCAAGAAGAACCTGGTCCAGATTCACCGCCTCGAGACCACCATCCCCCACGCCGTCCTCGGCCGCTACGGCAGCGGCCGCGTGCTGCTCAAGCCCGCCCCCGCCGGCACCGGTGTCATCGCCGGCGCCGCCGTCCGCGCCGTCATGGAGTCGGCCGGCATTCCCAACGTGCTGACCAAAAGCATCGGTACCACCAATCCCCATAACGTCATCAAGGCCACCTTCGCCGCCCTCATCCAGTTGCGCGATCGGCAGCACGTCGCCCGCCTGCGCGGCAAGTCGGTCGAGGAACTGTGAGTCCCGCCATGCCCGCCACCATCCGCATCCAGTACTACCGCAGCGCCATCGGCCGCTCCTGGCGGCAAAAACAGATCGTGCGCCGCCTCGGCATCACCAAACTCCAGCAGGTCGTCGAACGCCCCGATACTCCAGGCTTCCGCGGCATGGTCGCCAAGGTGCCGCATCTGCTCCGCATTCTGCCGGCGGAGAAGGGAACTCAGGCATGAACCTCAGCCAGATTCGCAAACCTAAAGGCGCCACCCACCCCCGCAAGCGCGTCGGCCGCGGCATGGGATCGGGTCACGGTAAGACTTCCACCCGCGGCCACAAAGGCCAGCGCTCCCGCTCCGGCCATCGCCTGCTGCGCGGCTTCGAAGGCGGCCAGATGCCCATCCATCGCCGCCTCCCCAAGCGCGGCTTTCATAACCTGTTCCGCAAGCACTGGGCCGTAGTCAACCTCGATCAGCTCGCCCGCCTGGGCGTGCCCGAAATTTCCCCCGAGCTGCTGCTGCGCCGTGGCCTCATCCACCATGTCTTCGATGGGGTTAAAATTTTAGGTCGGGGTGAGATCACCTCCCCGCTGCACGTAATCGCTCATGCCTTCACCGCTTCGGCCAAATCCAAAATCGAGGCAGCCGGAGGCCAGGCCCACATCCAGGAGTGAGGCAGTCGGATCTGATTCCTAACTGATCGCTGGCGTTTTATGGCCTTCGAATCCATCACCAATATCTTCAAGATCCAGGACCTGCGGAAGCGCGTGTTGTTCACGTTCTTCATCCTGTTCGTCTTCCGCATTGGCTCCCACATCCCCACCCCGGGCATCAATACCGCCCTGCTGCAGCAGTTCTTCAACTCCAGTGCCGGCACGCTGCTGGGCTACATCAACATGTTCAGCGGCGGCAACTTCAGTCAGATGACCGTGTTCGCCCTCGGCATCATGCCCTATATCACCGCGGCCATCATTCTCGAACTGATGACCGTGGTCTGGCCCTATCTGGAAAAGCTCCAGAAGGAAGGCGAACTCGGCCGCCGCAAAATCACCCAGTACACCCGCTGGCTCACCCTCATCCTTTCCATCTTCCAGAGCCTCGGCATCGCCATCACCCTCCAGAAAAATACCTACAACGGCGCCGGCTTCGTCCTCAGCCCCGGCATCGGCTTCATCACCATGACCGTGCTCACCCTCACCACCGGCTCGATTTTCGTCATGTGGCTGGGTGAGCAGATCACCGATCGCGGAGTCGGCAACGGCATGTCGCTGCTCATCTTCGCCGGTATCGTCGTCGGACTGCCCAGCGCCATTGGCGATTTGTGGACCAAGGTCCAGACCAGCGCCTGGGGCGCCCTCACCGTCCCCGGCATGCTCCTGCTGCTGGGGTTCATGCTCGCCGTCGTGGCGTTCATCGTCTGGGTCGAGCGTAGCGAGCGCCGCATCCCCGTCCAGTACGCCAAACGCGTCGTCGGCCGCAAGCTGATGGGCGGACAGTCCACCCACTTGCCCATCCGCGTCAACAGCGGCGGCGTCATGCCCGTCATTTTCGCCGCCTCCATCATGACCTTCCCGGCCACCGCCTCCATGCTGCCTGCGATCAAAAACAGCAAGGTCTTCGGCCCCATGTTCGCGTCGATGCAGTTCGGCACCCCGCTCTACAGCCTCATCTACGTCATCGGCATCGTCTTTTTCGCCTACTTCTACGTTTCCATCATCTTCAATCCCGTCGAAGTAGCCGATAACATGCGTAAGTACGGCGGCTTCATTCCCGGCATCCGTCCGGGACGCCACACTTCCGAATACATCAACAACATTCTTACCCGCATCACCCTGGTCGGCGCCATCTACCTGGTGGTGGTCTCGCTGGTGCCGCAGTTCTTGCTCTCCGGTACCATGCTCAACCACTTGCCCGGCATCATGGGCACCTGGTTCGCTAACGCGCCCACCTGGTTCCTCAACGGTCTGGGGGTGAATTTCTACTTTGGCGGTACCTCCCTGCTGATCGTCGTCGGCGTCGCCATGGACACGGTGCAGCAGGTCGAAGCTCAACTCATCATGCGCCACTATGAGGGCTTTACAGCGCGTTCATCGCGGATTCGAGGTCGCCGTTCCTACTGGGCATGACGCCACCGTCCGCCACCACGGTGCGCCAGATCGCCGGGCCGCCGCCCATCGTGCTCCTTGGAGTGCCAGGCGCGGGCAAGGGTACTCAGGCCAAACGCCTGGTCGCCCGCTATCGTATCCCCCAACTTTCTACGGGCGATATGTTTCGTGAAATCGCCCAATCGGACTCGGAAGCCGGCCGGCGCTTGCGGCAGACCATGGGTAGTGGCAATCTGGTCGCCGATGATCTGGCGTGCGAAGTCGTCGAAGAACGCCTCCAGCGCCCCGATTGCGCCCGCGGCTACATCCTCGATGGCTTTCCCCGCACCTTGGCGCAGGCGCAATGGTACATGGAGTTTTTGGCTTCCGAAGGCCGCCCCGGCCGCGTCATTGTGATTTACCTGACCGTCGGCTATAATGATTTGTACCGCCGGTTGCTGGGACGGAGGAGTTGCCCGACGTGTGGGCGCATCTACAACGATTTCACCCAGCCTCCCCGTCGGCCAGGCGTGTGCGACCTCGATCAAACGCCGCTGGTGCAGCGCAATGACGACGATCCTGCCGTCATCCGCGAGCGCCTCAGCGCTTACGAGCAGCAAACGCTGCCGCTGGTGAATTTTTTCCGCCGCCGCGGATGTCTGCTGGAAATCAGCGGCGCCGAGGCGGTGGATCGCGTGAGTGAGAAAATTTTTTTCGCCCTCGACCAAATGGCCGCCGGCGGCGGTTCGGAAGGAATGGGAACGAATTGATCGCGCGCCGTACCCCGGCTGAGTTGGAAAAAATGCGCCGCTCCGGTCTGGTGCTGCACCAGGTGCTGGAGCGGGTGCAGGCGGTGGTGCGCCCCGGCGTGAGCACCTGGGCGCTGGAGGAAGCCGCCGACGCCAGCCTGCGCGAGCTGGGCGCCACCTCCGCCTTTCGCGGCTATCACGGTTACCCCTGCGTGCTCTGCGTTTCCGTCAACGAGCAGGTCATCCATGGCATCCCCAGCCGCAAGCGCATCCTGCGCGCGGGCGAGATCGTCTCGCTCGATTGCGGCGTGGTGGTGGACGGCTATTACGCCGACCACGCCGTCAGCGTGCTGGTGGACGGAGACGGCGAAGCGCCTTCTCCCGCCCGCAAACTGCTCGAGGTCACCCGTGCCGCCCTCGCCGCCGGCATTGAGCAGGCACGTGCCGGCCGACATCTCGGCGATATCTCCCAGGCCGTGCAGAGCCACGCCGAAGCCGCTGGTTTCGGCATCGTGCGCGAGTTTGTCGGTCACGGCATCGGCACCCAGCTGCACGAGGATCCGCAGGTGCCCAACTTCGGCGCGGCCGGCTCCGGCCCCAAGCTGCGCGAAGGCATGGTGCTCGCCATCGAACCCATGTTCAACCTCGGCGCTCCGGGCGTGCAGGTTCAGCCGGATGGCTGGACCGCCGTCACCACCGACGGCTTGGCCTCCGCCCACTTCGAACACACCGTCGCCGTCACCGCCAACGGCCCCTGGATTTTGACCGCGGCCTGAGCCGCACTGCGAGGAGAATGAGCAAAGAAGACGCGATTGAGATGATGGGTACGGTGGTCGAACCACTGCCCAATGGCATGTTCAAGGTCGAGCTGGAAAACCAGCTCCAGGTGCTGGCCCACATAAGCGGCAAGATTCGCAAGAATTACATCAAAATCCTGCCCGGCGATAAAGTCGCCATCGAACTTTCGCCCTATGACCTCAAGCGCGGACGCATCGTGTATCGCTACAAATAACCCTTCAGGAATGCCTATATGAAAGTCCGAGCCTCCGTCAAAAAAATCTGTTCCAAATGCACCATCGTGCACCGCAAAGGCGTAGTGCGCGTGCTGTGCGTCAACCCCAAACACAAGCAGCGCCAAGGCTGAGGAATCGAGATCCCCATGGCACGTATTTCCGGAGTCGACCTGCCACCCCACAAACGGGCCGAGATCGCCCTCACCCGCATCTACGGCATCGGCCGCGCCCGCGCCAACAGAATCCTCGCCCAAGCCGGCGTGGACCCGGGTCGCCAGATGGAATCCCTGAGCGAGGATGAAGTCAATCACGTTCGCCAGGTGATCGAGGCCGAAGGTAACGTCGAAGGCGATCTGCGCAAGACCATCTCCATGAATGTCAAGCGCTTGATCGAAATCGGCTCCTACCGCGGCCTGCGCCACCGCCGTAGCCTGCCCACCCGCGGCCAGCGCACCCATACCAACGCCCGCACCCGCAAGGGCCCGCGCCGCGGTACCGTCGCCGCACGCAAAAAGACCAGCGCCAAGACTTAGGACACCCGACTATGGCCAAAGCCACCAAAGCCGCCGCCGGCAAGCCTGCCAAACCCGCCGGCAAAAAGAAATCCTTCAAAAAGCGGGAGAAGAAGAATATTCCCTCCGGCATCGCCCACATTCAGGCCACGTTCAACAATACCTTGGTCACCATCGCCGCCCCGGACGGCAAGGTGGTGTGCTGGTCCAGCGCCGGCTCGCTCGGTTTCCGCGGCTCGCGCAAGGGCACGCCTTTTGCCGCCGGCCAGGCCGCCATGCGGGCCGCCAGCGGCGCCCGCGAACACGGCATGCGCAGCGTTGAGGTGCGCGTCGTCGGCCCCGGCTCGGGCCGCGAAACCGCCATCCGCTCGCTGGCCACCGCGGGCCTAGATGTGCGCTCTATCAGGGATGTTACCCCCATTCCCCACAACGGTTGCCGCCCCGCCAAGCGGCGCCGGGTGTAGGGGAGCAGGAGATCTATGGCTCGCTATACCGGTCCTGTCTGCCGCCTCTGCCGCCGCGAAGGCATGAAGCTGTTCCTGAAGGGAGAACGCTGCTTCTCCAGCAAGTGCGCCGTGGAGAAGCGCAATACCCCGCCCGGCCAGCATGGCGCCGCCCGCCGCCCCAAAATTGTCGGCTACGGCCTGCAGTTGCGTGAAAAGCAAAAAGCCCGCCGCATCTACGGCGTGCTGGAACGCCAGTTCCGCGGCTACTTCGAGCGCGCCAGCCGCCAGACCGGCGTCACCGGCGAGCTGCTGTTGCGCCAGCTCGAGCTGCGTCTGGATGCGGTCACCCATCGCCTCGGCTTTGCCACCTCCCGCGCCCAGGCGCGCCAGCTCGTCCGTCATGGCCACATCCTGGTGAACGGCAAAAAAGTCAACATCCCCAGCTTCCAGCTCAAGCCCGGTGATACTGTCACCGTGCGCGAGAAAAGCCGCCCGTCTGCCGCCATTCTCAGCGCTCTCGATTTTCAGGGCCACGGCACCCTCATGCCCTGGCTCGAACTCAATCGCGAGCAAATGTCCGGCCGCCTGCTCAGCTTGCCGCAGCGCGCCGATTTGAGCCTGCCCCTGCAGGAACAAATGATTGTCGAACTCTACAGCAAATAAAGGTGAATCCCATGCCCGTTGCTTGGACCGCAGAGGAGAAACACAGCATGCTCTGGAAAGGCTTTCAAAAACCGAAACGCCTCGCCGTGGATCCGGAAACCCTCACCGATCGCTACGGCAAGTTCACGGCGCAGCCCTTCGAGCGCGGCTTCGGCAACACCATCGGCAACGCCCTGCGCCGCGTGCTGCTGTCCTCCATCGAGGGCGGCGCGATCACCGCCGTCCGCATCGAAGGCGTGCTGCACGAGTTCCAATCCATCCCCGGCGTGGTCGAGGACGCGACCGATATCATTCTCAACCTCAAACAAATCCCCTTCCGGCTGAACGTCGACGGGCCCAAACACATCTATCTCAAGGCCGATAAACCCGGCGTGGTCATCAGCGGCATGCTCGAAACCGACGGCGATGTCGAGGTGCTGGATAAAAACATCCACATCGCCACCGTGAGCGAGGGCGGAACTCTGGACATGGACTTGCGCCTCAAGGTGGGACGTGGCTACGTCTCCGCCGATCGCAACTTCGACGATGATCTCGCCGTCGGCTTCATCCCCATCGACAGCGTTCACTCCCCCGTGCGCAAGGTCAACTACAGCGTGGATGCGGCGCGCCTCGGCCAGACCACCGACTACGATCGCCTGGTCATGGAAATCTGGACCAACGCTGCCGTCAACCCCACCGATGCCGTAGGCCTCGCCGCCAAGCTGCTCAAGGATCACATGAGCATCTTCGTCAACTTCGAGGAAGTCCCCGAAGGCGGTGAGTTCCTGGAAGGCCGCCAGGCGCAGTTGCGCAACGAGAATCTGAACCGCTCGGTGGAGGAACTCGAGCTCAGCGTCCGCAGCTACAACTGCCTCAAGAACGCCAATATCCAGACCATCGGCGAGCTCATCCAGAAAAGCGAGAGCGAAATGCTGAAGACGAAAAACTTCGGCCGCAAATCGCTCAACGAAATCAAGGAAATCCTGGCGCAGATGGGCCTGTCGCTGGGCATGCGCATCGACGACCAGGGCAACGCCGTGGCCGGCGGCAGCGCCGAGTAGTCGGGACCTGACCATGCGACATTTGAATGCCGGAAAAAAACTGGGCCGCAACACCGCCCATCGCCGCGCCCTGCTGCGCAACCTCGTCACGTCGCTGGTGCTGGAGGAGCGGCTGCAAACCACCGTGCCCAAGGCCAAGGCCGTCCGCCCCTGGGCCGAACGTATGGTCACCCTCGGCAAGCGCGGCTCGCTGCACGCCCGCCGCCAGGCTGCCGCCTTTCTGCTCGATGCCCAGGCCGTCGCCAAGCTGTTCGATCATCTCGCTTCGCGTTTCGGCGATCGCAACGGCGGCTACACCCGCATCGTGAAAACCGGATTCCGCAAAGGCGATAATGCTCCTCTAGCCTATATCGAGTATCTGGGCAGTGAGGGCATACAGGCCGCCAAGCGCAAGCGCCGCTCCGAACGACTGGAACGCAAAGCCGCGGCCCAGAAGAAAGCTACGGAAGAGCTCGGCCGTAAACCGGAAGAAGGCCAGGAGTAATCTCGACGGCTTCCCTCTGCTGTCGCTAGAATAAAAAAGATTGCACTTCGTCCGCTCCAGCTCTATGAAGCGGCTCGCGCCGCTGCTTCTGCTCGCGCTGTTGGCCGCCGCCTGCGGCCGCCGCCCGCGTCCGCTCGCGCCCGCAGCGCCGCTGCGTTCGGCTACGCTGGCGCAACTGGTGTCGAGCTTCAATCAAGACGCGGATGCCATCCACAGCATGTCGCTCAAGCTCGACCTCTCCGCCCAGGCGGGCAAGTACAAGTACCCCAAAATTACCGCCTATCTGCTGATTCGCAAGCCCAGTGACATCCGCCTCTGGGGCACGTTCACCTTTCTCGGCAAGCTGTTTGATATGGCTTCCAACGGCCAGCAATTCGAGCTGAGCCTTCCCACCCGCAACCAGTTCATCATCGGACGCAATAACGTCATCCCGGAAAAAGCCAGCAATCCCCTGGAAAAGCTGCGTCCCCAGGTGATCCTCAACGCCCTGCTCACCAACGCCATTCCGGCCGGCGACAGCGTGGCGCTGGATCCCGGCGCACCTGCGGCCACCTATCAGGTGCTGGTGCTGTCCCGCGCCGGCGATCACCGCCAGCGCCTCCTCCGTCGCATCACCTTCAGCCGTTACGACTTGCTCCCCCACCGCCAGGACATCTACGACGGCGACGGCATTCACCTGACCGAGGCGAACTACAACAACTTCACCATCCGCGACAATCTTCCCATTCCCACCGACATCACCATCGTGCGCCCGGTGGAAGGCTATTCGCTGCGGCTGCATTTGGTGCCCACCGGCATCACTCTCAATCAGCCCTTCACCGCGCCCAACACCTTCCAGCTCTCGGCTCCCCCCGGCGCCGCCGTCATCACCGTCGGCGATCGCAAGTAGCGGACCAGCCGCTGCTGATAGCGCCGTGCCAGCCGGTCGAAGCGTGCCTGGTCGGGCGCTTGGGTCTGTTCGCAGGCAAAGCGGCAATAGGCGGCGCGAAACGCGCTATAGGCGAGCCGATGCCAGGCCAGCCGGGGCGCGAGCCGCTGCGGCTTCTCGCCGCTGGCGTGGCAATACGCCGCCAGCGTGGCGGCGCCGTGCGCGCCCCCGAACTCGACTTCTACCGCCGCCAGATCCCAGGCGATGTCGGCTGGTCCTGGGAAAAACGGATCATCACCATGGTCGGTGCCGTCGAATTTTACAAATCCAGTCCGGGTTTCACCCCACTCCCACGGCAGCATGTGGCCGTCGCAGAGCACGCGCGGGCCCACCGGCGCCGCCGCCGGCGCCGCGGCTCCGGCCAACCGCTCCAGGTTGATGCGCAGCATTTCCTGCAGCGTCTCGGCGGGCGACTGGTCCTCGCCCGCCCGGAACGCCGCGCCCACGAACGCCAAATACTTGCCCGCGTGCTCGCACCAGCTCCGTCCGGGACGCCGCAGCGGCGCCGCCGGCACCCGCCGGTACAGGACCCAACCTTGCTCCAGTTGCTCGTCGCCGCGGCCGGCCAGCGCGGGCCCCCAGCCTGCCTTGGCCAGCACCTGCGCCCGCTGCCAGCCAGCGCGGCCCCAGGCTCCCAACCCGGCAAACTTGGCGATCACGCGGCCATCCCGGCGGAGGAATTTGCGCCGCTCATGCTGCGGCCACACCGGCGTGCGCCCATGGACTCCGAATGCCTGGCGCCAGCTCCCTGCGCTGATTTCCCGGGCCGGCCCGATCGCGGGCGGCTCCAGTGCCGGCGCCGCATAGACGCGCCAGCTCCGCCAGTGCCCGGCGGCGTGGGCATTGGCGAAGCGCGCGCTCTGGCTTGGGCTGGGCTTCCAGGCCGCCAGCAGCGCGATGCGTTCCTCGCCCACGCCCAGTGTAGCCAGCGCGCCCACCGCCCCGCCAAAACTCGATCCGCTCAACCCCGGCCCCTCATCCACCAGCAGGAATTTTCCCCGCCATTGCGCCCAGGCCGCCTGCAAGCTGGTGCCTAGGCGCAGCTCCCGCGCCTGCGGCGCGCCAGCCGGGCGCAGGGTCAGCAACCGTGCGCTCCAGCCACGGGCCCGCAGCGCGGCCGCCACCACCGGCGCCAGTACGCTGCCCATCGAGCGCAAGCCCAGCACCCAGACAGGACTTCGCTCGCTCTTCTCGCCGCGCATCCACTGTGCCGCGGCTCGGGCATAGGTTTCCGGCGCCAGCGCATAGAAGCGAATCCCCTCGAGCGCAGCCAGCTCCAGCCGCGTGCGCGGCGGCGGCAGCGCCGCGGCCGCCGCTGCCAGGGTGGGACGCCCGGGCCGTGGCCCGGTTCCCAGATAAAAGGCCGCAGCCTGGGTGGAAAGCCTGAGCAGGGCCATACGGCCGCAACTGTCCACTTCGCCTCCGCTTTCCGCGTCCGAGCAGGCGCACTCCAGCCGCGCCGCCGCCAGCAGCAACTCCAGGGGGGAGCCTGATCGCGTGGCCTCGGCGCAGGCGCGCCAAAGCGCCTGGGGGTTGCTAAGTTCCCGCTCGTGCCGGAAAATATGCATGAGATGCGCTTCCACCCTGTGGCTTGGCTGGCTCCCTGCCGATGGTGCGAGTAGAATAGGGGGCGGCGAAGCCGTTATTTCCCAAATCAGGAGACCACAGTGGCCACCATCAATCCCGCACGTCCGGAAAGTTCCCACCTCGGCAAGTCATTCCATTTCAAGGGCGACATCAGTGGAACGGAAGACATCTATATAGATGGAGAAGTAGAAGGGACCATCCAGTTGCCTAACCAAATCGTCACCATAGGCCCCAACGGCGCCGTCAGTGCCGATATTCAGGCGCGCGAGCTGATTGTGCATGGCAAGGTGAAGGGCAATGCCAAGGCCCAGGACCGGATCGAGGTTGGCCGCAGCGGCTCCGTGCTCGGCGACATGGCCATGGCGCGCATCTCGATTCAGGACGGGGCCTTTATCCAAGGCCGCGTCGACATTCGGGTGGCCGGTGCGGCTGCGCCGGGGCAGCCTCAGCGCGCCGAGGCCGCCGCCGCCGCTGCCGCCGCCGCCGCGCCGCCGACTCCGGTACCGGTTCCGGTACCCGCCACCGGTACCGCCCCGTTGCAAGGTAAACTGCTCGACCGCCACATCTGATGTCCACCGCTGAGCGTTATGCTGGAAAAGGTTCGTAGCATCTTTCAGTCCGGCTCGATGGCACTGAGTCCGGCACGCGTGGCGGCGGCGTCGGCGGCGCCGCCGGTTGCGGGCGTGCTCCGCCACAGCAACGGTCTGCGCGAGTTTCTCTCTGGTTGGGACAAGGTCGAAGGCCGCCGCGTGCTGGATCTGGGCTGTACCTCCAGCTTCAATCTCTGCTACTTCACCGACCGCCATCACAGCGTCTACAGCAACGATCTGTTGCAAGAATGCGAGCAATCGCGCTTTCAAATGGCCACTGATGCCGGCCCCGTCTTGGACGCTGCCCGCTGGCTGGGCGGCAATCTCCTCTTCAGCCCGGAGCGCTTCGACGCCGTGCTGCTTTGGGACCTGGTGGACTACATGCCCGAGCCTCTGGTGAAACCGCTCCTCGAACGGCTGACCAGTATTCTGCGCCCCGGCGGGACTATCCTCGCCTATTTCCATACGCGCGATGCCGGCCCGGAATCGCCCTATTTCCGCTATCACATTCATGACGGCGAAACGCTCGAGCTGCGCCCCGGCGCCCCCCACCGCCTGCTGCGCATCTTCAACAATCGCCATGTCGAAAACCTGTTCCGCGGCTATCGCTCCATCAAGTTCTTTCTCGCCCGCGATAACCTGCGTGAAGTCCTGGCGGTGAAATAAGCCGATTTTCGGAGGGGAGGGCGGAGGCAGAGCGCTCCACATCCGCCCGGTGGGATAAAGAGGAAATCAAGGATACCGGCACGGGATGCTCCTGCTCCCGAGCCTCACTGCCCCGCGGCCTCGCCGCGCCGGCGCGAAATTCCCAAGCTGGGGCGGGCGCAGGCGGGGAACCAATTTTGGCGTATGCTAAGGCTATGCCCGCGCGCGTGGCTGTCCTGTACGATATCCACGGAAATTTGCCGGCGCTGGACGCGGTGTTGCACGAGATCTGCGAGGCGGACTTTGACATCGTGGTGGTGGGCGGCGATGTGCTGCCCGGCCCGATGCCGCTGGTCTGTCTGCAGCGCCTGCAAGCGCTCGCCCTGCCCACTCATTACCTTTGTGGCAACGGCGAGCGCGAAACGATGGCTGCGGCGGATGGTGCCGAGCTTGCCTCCTTGCCCGAAGCCGCAAAAGCGGTCTTGCGCTGGACCGCGGTGCGGCTCGGCCAGCCCGGCCGCGACCAAGTTGCCGCTTGGCCGGACTCGGTGCGTTTGACTGTCGAAGGCATCGGCCCGGTTCTGTTCTGCCATGCCACGCCGCGCAGCCACAGCGAAACGGTTGCCGCCGATGCCAGCAGGGAGCGGCTGGCGGAAGCGTTTTCGGGATCAGGTGCGGCACTGGTGGTCTGCGGCCACACGCACCGGCAATTCGACCGCACCACTGCCGGCGCGAGGATCATCAACGCGGGCAGCGTGGGCATGCCCTTCGAGGCGCCGGGGGCATACTGGTTGGAGCTGGGTGCGGCCGGCCCGCGCCCGCGGCGGACGGTGTACGACATCGCCGCGGCGGCTGCGGCGATTGCGGCTACCGGGTTCCCGTTTCCGGATTGGTTCGGAGGCAGGTAACGCAATGCGTTTGGACAAGTGGCTCTGGGCGGCGCGATTCTTCAAAACCCGAGCCTTGGCGGCGCACGCCTGCGAGCTGGGCCGGGTGGTGCTCGCCGGCCAGCCCGCCAAGCCTGCGCGCGAGCTGCGCGGCGGCGAACGGCTGCGCATCACCACTGATGGCGGGGAGTTCGAAGTCGAAGTGCTGCAACTGAGCGAAGTCCGCGGTCCGGCCAGCGCGGCGCAAGCGCTGTATTCCGAATCCGATGCCAGCCGCGAAGCGCGCCAGCGCGCCGCTGCCGAGCAGCGCGCGCTTTATGCCGGCGCGCCCGCGCCGGCCGGCCGGCCCAGCAAGCGCGACCGGCGGCGGATCCAGCAGTTTCGCGGCGGCCGATAATGTATCCATGCAGGCGCTGCGCATCGAGTCTTCTGGCGATCCTGCCGCAGTGCTGCGGTTGGCCGAAATTGCCGAGCCCCCACTGGCGTCCGGAGAGATCCGCGTACGCGTCGAAACTTCAGCCGTGAACCCCAGCGACGCGGTCAACGCCCAGGGCAGGTTCCCGCAAGCCAAGCAGCCGCGCACGCTCGGCCGCGACTTTGCCGGAACCGTGAGCGAAGGGCCGCGCGCGCTGACCGGCCGGCCCATCTGGGGATCGGGCGGCGTCATCGGCTTCACCCGCGACGGCGCCCATGCCGAGTTTCTTCGGATTTCGGCCACAGCCAGCGCGCCCTCTACCGCACCTACTACCAACAGGAGAAGCGGGGCTTTACCGACGGCGAATTCCGCGCCGCGTGCGAGGCGGCCGCGGGCCGCTCGCTCGCTCAGGTTTTCTCCTACGCCTCGACCACGGCGCCCATGGATTATGGCAAATACTTTGGCTATGCCGGACTCGCCGTGTCGACCAGCTCCGCACCGGAGGCGGGCAGCACCCTGGGACTGGATACCGATGCCATCGCGGCCGGAGGCCTGCGGATCAGCGGCGTAGCACCGGATTCGCCTGCCGCGCGCGCGGGCTTGCGTCCGGGAGAACGCATCGTATCCATTGCCGACACGCCGGCAACCTCGACGGAGCTCAGCCAATTTCTCGCCGCTCACCCGCCCGCCAGTGCGGTCACGCTCGCGGTGGACGGCAACGGCGGCCGGCGCGGCGTGTAACTGGAGCTTGCGCCCCGCTCCCGCGTGAACTACCGCCTGCGGCGGCTGCCGCATCCCACCGCCTTGCAGTCGGAGATTTTGCGGAGCTGGCTTGGGCACTAGCGTTCCAGGATCTCCTTCGGCCTGGCCATTTCGATCTCCATCGCAAGCGCTCGCATTTTGGAGCAGCCGATCGCGCCCTCGGCTCGCTTACAATGGAGCCATTGAGTTCTGAAGAGAGCAGCATGCGCGTTTCCATCGCATCCGGCTGGCGCGGCGTTTGGCATCTGGGCCTGATTCTCAGCCTGGGATTGATCTGGGCGGCGCTCGTGCCCCGGGCCGCGGGGCAGGAAAATCCCTGTCCGGGCGGGCGTTTTGTGACCGGCTTTCAGCTCCAGGTGTCCGCACCGGGACAAAGCGCGCGGGTTCCGTTCACCGCGGTCAACAACCTGAATCGAGGCGACGTGTTGCACTACGCGCCGCAGGCGCTGCCGCGCGTGTGGAGGGAATCGGCGCAGGTGGCGGTGCTGCTGGTTCCGGCGGTCTACAGCGCCAGCGCGCAACTGGCGGTATTCCACCAGCACGCCGATAAGCCCGCGGTTTGGACGGTGCCGGCGCAGACCGGCGCGGTGGCGTTTTTGTTCGGCCCCAGGGGTCTGAACGCGAAAAACACGCGCCGCCTGCTGGACCAGCACCCGGAGCTGATCGCCCATTTCATCGCCTACGCCGAACAGGCGTCCCGAGTGGAGGCACTGGTGGCGCTGCTGGCGCGTTACGAGAACTCGGCGCCCGGCACGCTTAAGCTGAACACACTGCTGCAGCAGTATTCGCACGAATACGGCGTGAGCATGCCCAAGGCCAATCCGGCACTGCCGCCGGACCAGGAGGCGGCGATTCTGCTGGCTGCGGTAGCGCCGCCGACGGCGCAGCCGGGGCCCTCCAGCCATGCCGCGCTGACGGCGGGTTCGACCAGCACGGCGACGGCGCTGGCCACGCTGTACTACGGGCCGGTTATGGGAGTGGCGAGCGACACCCTCCCGCTCTTCCGCGCCATGCATAAGAGCCTGTTCCCGGGAACCCAGTTCGAGGGCGCCTTCGCGCAGCCGGACGCGCAGGGCGCGCTTCTGTGCAGCGCCGACACGGCGCCGCCGCCGAACCAGCACACCGTCTATATCTGGATGGCCAACCTGCCCACAGGCGATGCGCCCTCGGTTCGGTTGGCAAACATCAGGGATGCAACGCTGGCGGCGGGCACCGTGGCGCACCTCATGGTCACCTGCGCCAGCGTGGCGCAGCTGCGCGATCTGGTGCGCGCGCGGCAGTGGGAGCTGGTCCCGGCCAAGGGGAAGGCCGTGCCGGTGCCGGTGCAGGTAACCACCGGGGCGCTGACCGACACGCTGGCGCTGGATTTGAGCCACCAGACGCATCTGAGCGGCAGCTACCAGCTCGCGGCCATGTGGGATTGGACGCCCATCCAGGTCGCGGGCAGGATTGCCGTCGAGATGCCAACCGGACTGCAGCATGCGAAACTGTCGCCGGGCGACGCGGCGCGGCTGGTGGCGGGCGCCGGGGTGGTCACGGTGCGCGTGAGCGGCGGTAATTTCTTGCTGGTCGACGAGGTCGAGCTGGCGGGAACGAAGGAGCCGTTCACGCTGGCGAGCGGAGGCGCGGCCCTCGTGGTGCGCGTGAACACCACCAAGCTGACGCCGGGCAAAACGACGCTCGAACTGCAGCAGTCGTCGGGTGCGGCGCGCGCCATCGCGCTGACGATCCTGCCTCCCGCTCCGCAGCTGGAGGTCGTGCGCGCCAATGTGGATGGAGGAAGACAGCGGGTGATGCTGCGCGGCCACAACCTGGAGCGTGTGACCCGCATGACCAGCCCGGGGGCGACGATTGTGCTCTCGCCGCTGCCCGCGCCGGTGCCGGCGAGCGGCCTGGACCGGCGCGCGGCGACGGTGGCGCTGAATGCGGATGCGCAGGCGGGCGAAAGCCTGCCGGTAAGCGTGTACCTGACAGGCTCGGCCGATCCACTCACGCTGCCGGACCGGATCCAGGTGTTGGGGCCGCGGCCCGAGATCGGCGGCCTCAACCGCAGCGTGGATGCCGGCGAAACCGTGGCGCTGCGGCCGCGCGAGCTGCCCGCGCATGCGACGGTCAATTTTGCCTTCACCATACGGCACGCGCCGCCGCTGGCCGAAATCCGGCTGCGCTGCCAGTCTCCGGACGACGAGATCGAGGTGCTGACCCTGCGGCCTGGGGAGACGGCCGATGCGGCGGAGCTGGATACGGGCGGCAGCGGGCAGTTTTACCTGGCCGCGGTACCGGGAAAAATCGGCACGCCGGGATGCAACCTGCAGATGGTCGTTCCCGATGCCCGCAACGGCGATTCCACGCCGTTTTCGCTCGGGCGCGTGGTGCTGCTGCCGCAGATTCACTCCCTGACGCTGTCGAACCAGAGCCCTGCGCCGGGCGAGTTTTCCGGCACGCTGAGCGGCGACAACCTGCAGTTGATCGCTCAAACCGGCTGGAACGCCAGCACCGGCGTGCCCGTCACCAGCGTTCCCATGCGCGTGAGCGCCACTTCGCCCACGCAGACGCTGGCCATCGTGATGCCCTGGCCGCCTCCCTCGCCGCACGCGCCGCTCTACATCTGGCTGCGCGGGGAAACCCGCGGCCGGGCCACGACGGTAACGCCATAAAGCCATGTGCCGCGAACGGTAACTGTGGTTCCCGCCGCGCCCGGCAACGCACGCGCGCGGGCGCTCAGGGTCTGCGGCGGCTACCGGAGGTGACCGGCGCGAGATTGGCTTGCCGCAACTGACGGTTCAGCGCCGCCACTTGCGTGGTCCGGAGTTGGTTCCACTTCGCCAGTTCCGCCTCGGCCATCACTTTGGCTTTGGCAAAACCGGTGCGCACGGTTGCATCCGGCGGGTTCGAGCCGTTGCTGGCCGAACCCGCAAGTTCGCCGAGTATGCGCACCAGACCGGTCAAGCTGGTGGGCGCCGGAGCGGCATCACCCTCGCCGGATGCATCCGGATTGGGTGGCTCGGCGGCAAAGCCTTCGATTGCATGCGCTTGCTCGTCCAGAGTGGTAATCGAAGCCGCAACGCTGCCGCTCGCCTGGGACTCGAGCCGGGTAAGCTTGGTCCGCAACTGAGCGGCCTCGCGGCGGGCCCGCGAGACCTGGGCCTGCAGCGCCTGGATTTGCCCGGCGAGGTGCTGCTGTTGTTGCACCGCGGTCACCGAATAAGTCGCACCAGGCCCGAGCGTGACGGTGAGCGGTTGCGTGTACTGCTGCCCATCCGCCGTGAGGCGGACGGTGTAGACCCCGGGAGCAGCGGACTGGCCTGCGCCACCGCGGAAGAAGCCGAAAAAGCCGCCGCGACCACCGCCGCTGCTCGCGCCGGGCTTGACCTCGCGCAGATCCCAGCTCCATTCATGCGAGCCCGCGGCCGCACTCAAAATCGCCGGCGTGCGTGCAAATACGGCCGCCACCGTCATGGTGTTCGGGTTCTGGTGGAACACCCGCTGACTGCTGCTGTAGTGGCGTACGACCTGTCCGGCGCTATTTAAAATATCGAGCGAAACCGGGCCGTTGTCGGCTTGCAGGTAGTAGTGAATGACCGCGCCCGAAGGCGGCGCAGCGGCGGAAATGACCAGCATCGGGTCCAACTGGGCCGCCTCCTTGGCGGGATCGTTGCCCTGGTAATTGCGGCTGCTGCCGACTTTCAACTGCGCCGGTACCGGCTTGTACAGCACCGCGGCGGCGTCATCCATGGACGCATTCACCTGGCGCAACGGGCTGATATCGTCCATAACCCAGAACGAACGCCCGAAGGTGGCGATCACCATGGACTTGCCGTGATAGGCAAAGCCGCGGATCTCGACCGGCGGCATGTTCAGCCGCAGCGACTGCCAGGTATCGCCGTTGTCAAAGGAGACGTAAACGCCGAGGTTGGTGCCGCAGAACAGCAGGCCCTTACGCACGGGGTCTTCGGTGAGCGCTTCGACGTACTCATCCGAGGGAATCCCGTTGACGATTTTCGTCCAGCTCTGTCCTCCGTCGATGGTGCGGTAAATGTAAGGCTGATTGTCGTTCAGGCGATGCCGGTCGACGGCGGCAAAGGCTTCCTGCGGATTATAGTGGGAGGCCTTGATTTTGATGACTTTGCTCCAGGGCGTCAGCTCCGGCGGGGTGACGTTGCGCCACGTCTGGCCGTCGTTGCGGGTGACCTGAATGTAGCCGTCATCGGTACCCACCCAAATTTCATGCGGCAGAATGGGTGAAGGGCCGATGGAGTAGATGACGCCCCAGCGTGGTCCGTTGGCGCGCTCACCGTAGGTGGTGTCGTTGGCGGTCGCCGGATCGAGGTTGGGCGGAATGCCTGGGTCCTGACGCGTAAGATCGGGGCTGATTTTCCGCCACGAATTGCCGCCGTTATCGGTTTCGAACAGGAACTGGTTGGCGAAGAAGAACTCGTGCTTGTCCGCCATCGAGAAGGCCACCGGCAGGGTCCAGGTCTTGCGGAAGTATTGGCCCGGATAAGCCAGCAGCGGCGAGATATTGGCCCGCTGCCCCGTGGACGGAATGCACTTGCCGACCGTGCCGCCATAGAGTTGATCCTTGGCCAGCGGATTCTCGGCTATGCCGCCGCTTTCTCCACCCACGCAAGTGCCCGACCATCCGGTCCCAAAGGTCGCGCGTGAGCCGTTCGGCCCTGAGCTCGCCGCGGCGCCGCCATTGTTGTTGCTATCCTGCTGGGCGCCGTAGATCCAGTAGGGCGTGCGATTATCGGTGGTGACGTCGTAGAGCTGCGCCGTCGGCTGGTTGTTCCACGAACTCCAGCTCTTGCCGCCATTGACGGTCACGATCGTACCTTGGTCGCTGGCCAGAACCATATGGTTGTGATCAAGCGAATTGATCCACAGTTGATGGTAGTCGTCCCCGCCCGGCGCGCCGCGCCAGGCAATGAAATGCGAACCGCCGTCGGTGGATCGGTAGACGGTCGTATTAATCGCGTACAGCGTATTTTCATCTTTCGGGTCGATTGTGACCGACTCGAAGTACCAGCCGCGATTCCAAATGCGATTGTCGTTGTCCATCAGTTTCCAGGTCGCGCCGGCATCATCGGAGCGGTACAACCCACCTTCTTTGGCGCCGGCATCCACCATGGCGTACACGCGGTTCGGATCGCTCGGCGCCACGGCTACGCCAATGCGTCCCGGATTGGCCGGCAGACCATTGGTCAGATGCGTCCAGGTGCTGCCGCCATCGGTCGATTTGTATAACCCACTGTCCGGCTCGTGCGAGGAGGGATAGACCGTCCAGGGCGGGCGGCGCGTCGCCCACAGGGCCGCGTAAATCACCTGCGAGTTGTTGGGATCGAAGGAAAGATCAATTGCGCCCGTGTTGTCGTTGGTGAACAACACCTTCTGCCAGGTTTGCCCGCCGTCGGTCGAGCGATACACGCCTCGCTGGGGCGTGGCGGCGTAGATGTTGCCGAGTGCGGCCACAAACACCCGGTTGGGGTCGTTGGGATCCACGATAATGCGCCCGATTTGCTTGGTTTTTTCCAGGCCGATGCGCGTCCAGGTCTGGCCGGCATCGGTGGACTTGAACATCCCGTCGCCTTCGGTAAACTCTGAGCGCGGATCGTCCTCACCCGTGCCGACATAGATGATGTTGGGATCCGACGGCGCCACCGCAATGGCCCCAATCGAGGCTACCGGTTCGTGATCGAAGATGGGCTGCCACGTGGTGCCGTCGTTGATCGTCTTCCACACGCCCCCGTCGACCGCGCCCATGTAATAGGTGTCGAGTTGATGGGCGTTGCCGGCAACGGCGTCCGTGCGTCCGGCACGGAAGGTCCCCGCCATCCGCCAGGTCATGCCGGAATAGAGCGCCGGGTTAATCGTTTGCGCTGCCAAGGCCAACGTGGCGGCGGCCAGAATCCAAAAAAGGCGGCGAATCATCATTTGCGCTCCTGAAAAAGGTGAACAGGCGAGCATACAACAGAGATGGAGGGTCGAAGCGGTAAATGTGCTAGCACGACCACAAGGATAGGTGCTGGACGCAGCGTAACATGTCGGAATATTCATTGACGCTAAACGTGAAAGCGGTAGATCGTGCACAGCCCCCCTCCACGGCGCACCTGCAAGACCCAGCCGTCGAAACGTGCGCTTACCACCGCGATCGTGCCGGTATCGATGGCAACCGAGGCTACCCTACTCGCGGTGTCGTTCAGGTACCTTCAACCCGCAAGCTTCCGCTCGTAGCGCCGGCGGAGCATGAAATAGAGCAGCGGCACCAGCAAGAGGACATTGATCATGGAAGTGACCATGCCGCCGACAATGGGAGCGGCAATGGGTTTCATAACGTCGGAGCCGATGCCGGATTCGACCAGAATCGGAATCAGGCTGGCCCAGACGGCGGCGACGGTCATGAGCTTGGGACGCAGGCGCAGGACCGCACCGGCCATCACCGCGTCTTCGAGACTGCCTTGGCCGGATTTTTGGCGCTCGTCATACGCTTCGCGCAAATATACCAGCATCACGACCGCGGTTTCGACTGCAATTCCAAACAGGTCGATGTAACCCACCCAAACCGCAACGCTAAACGGGTAGCCGAGAAACCATTGCAGGAGCAGGCCTCCGCTGAGCGCAAACAGAACGGGAAGCATGAGCAGCGCGGACTCGATCGCGGAATGGAAGATCACATAGAGCAGCAAAAAGATGATGAAGAACACGACCGGGACGACCAGTTCCAACCGCCGGTCAGCGCGCTGCTGCAGGACGTACTGGCCGGACCAGTGATAGCTGTAGCCGGCGGGCAAGGTGAGCTGCTTCCGCAAAGCCCGCTGGAAGCTTGCCACCAGGCTTCCGTAATCGCTACCGTTGACCTCAAGAAAAACGTAGCCGGTGAGCTCGCCATCCTCATCGCGGATCATCGTCGGTCCCTTCGAGAACGACAGCGTGGCGAGCTGCGACAGCGGGATCTGGGCACCAGAGGGCGTCATGATCTGAATCTGGCCGAAGGCGGGGAGATCGTTACGGTACTCGCGCACATAGCGGACGTTGATGGGAATGCGCTGGCGGCCATCGAGGGTTTCCGCCACGTCGGCGCCGCCGATGGCGCTCGTCACCGCTTGCTGCACCTGCGCCACGCTCAAACCGAAGCGGGCAATCTGCTGACGCCGAGGTTTGATGTTGATATAAAGCCCATCGTCCACGTGTTCGGCAAAGCTCGATGTGACGCCGGGTGCACGGGCCAGGATATGCTGGATTTCCAAGCCGAGCGCTTGGATGCCGGCAAGATTGGGGCCCCGAATTTTCAGGCCAATCGGCGTTTTCATCCCGGTGAGTTCCATGTCCATGCGGTTTTCCACCGGCATGGTCCAGTTATTGGTGAGCCCGGGAAATTGCAGTTGGGCGTCCATGGCAGCGATCAACTTGGCGTAGGTCACGCCGGCCGGCCACTGCTTGCGGGGCTGGAGCATGATGGTCGTGTTGAACATCGTCATCGGGGTATTGTCCGTGGCGCTGTTGGACCGGCCGACGGTTCCGAACACACTTTCAACTTCGGGAAAGCCGCGCAGGATTTTGTCCTGCTCCTGGAGCAGCGTTGCCGCGGGGGTTACACCCAACCCGGGCAATGCGGTGGGCATGTAGACGGTGGAGCCTTCAAACAGGGGCGGCATGAACTCGCTGCCCAAGCCGAACGCCAGCGGCAACGTAGCGCCAAAGAAAACGAGGTTGAACGCAATGGTCCATACGGGATGCCGCAGACACCAGCGCAAAATCGGCTTGTAGACAGCTTGGGTCACACGCGAGACTGGGTTGCGGCGTTCGGGACGCAATTTGCCGCGGATCAGAAGTGGCATCAGCGCAGGCACCAGGGTCACCGCGAGAATGGAGGCAATGGCGATCGCCAGGGTCTTCGTCCAGGCGAGGGGGCCGAACATTCGGCCTGCCTGCGCGCCCAATAAAAACACCGGCAGAAACGAGGCCACGATGATCAGCAGCGAGAAAAACAAGGCCGGTCCCACCTGCTGGGCGGCGTGGAGCAGGATGACTGCGCGTTCCTGGCCACGGGGTTGGTCTGGGCGCTCGGCCAGGTGGCGATAGCCGTTTTCCACCATCACGATGGCGGCATCGACCAAGATGCCGATGGCCAGCGCCAGCCCGCCCAGACTCATGATGTTGGCGCTGATGTGCAGGTACGCCATCGGCAAAAACGTCACAATCAGGGCGATAGGCAGGGTAAAGATGGCAACCAGCGCGGACCGGAAGTGCCAAAGGAAAAAGACGATAACGAGGCTGACGATGATGACTTCTTCGATCAGCGCATGGTCGAGAGTCCGGACGGAAGCGTTAATCAGGCCGGAGCGATCGTAGCCGGCTTTGAGTTCGACTCCGTGCGGCAGGGAGGGCGCAAGCGCGGCGAGCTTGGCCTTGACGCCGTGGATGACATCGAGCGCGTTGCTGCCCGAGCGGGCGATGACGATGCCACCGACGGTTTCGCCCTCGCCATTCCAGTCGGCGATGCCGGTGCGCTGGTCGGGGCCGAAGGTGACCGTGCCCAGCTCGCCCAGCGTGACCGGCACGCCGCCGCGCAACCCAACCGAGACGCGGCGTAGATCGGCCAGCGATTCCACGTAACCCAGGCCGCTGACCAAGTAGTTCGCGCCGCTGAGCTCAAGTGTGCTTCCCCCCACCTCGTTGGTGCTGGAGCGGACGGCCGCAATCACTTGCGCGAGGCTAACGCCGTATTGACGCAGCTTCTGCGGCACAAGATTGACCTGGTACTGGCGTTCGAATCCCCCGATGGTGGCCACCTCGGCGACTCCCGGTACGCTTTCGAGCTGATAGCGCAGGAACCAGTCCTGCAGCGCGCGCAAGTCCGGCAGACTGTGCGTGTGGGTGGTATCGACTAATGCGTACTCGTACACCCAGCCGGCGCCGGTGGCATCCGGGCCGAGGTCCGGATGCACGCCTGGGGGCAGCAAGGCTTGCTCGCGGTCGAGCGCTTCGAGGACGCGATCCCGTGCCCAGTAGAGATTCGTGCCATCCTGGAATACGACCGTAATGTAGGAGTCGTTTTCCATGGTTTGGGCACGCACGTTAGTGACGCGGGCCGTGCCCAGCAGCGCAGTGACTAGAGGATAGGTCACTTGATCTTCGATGATGTTGGGCGGTTCGCCCATCCACTGGGTATGAACGACCACCTGCACGTCGCTGATATCGGGCAGGGCATCGAGCGGGATGCGGCCCAGCGAGTAGATGCCTGCTAATACGAGCAGAACGACGATCGCAAACACCAGGAAGCGGTTGCGGGCACAGGTGGCAATCAGGCGCTCAATCACATGCCCCCCTGCACCCGCAGCGAGGTGCGGACGCGGACGACTACGTTGCCGTGCTTGCGGGCGAGGACGGTGACCTGCCAATTGCCGCCGCTGCCGAGGGCTCCGGTGCCGCTGTAGTGGCCGCCGCCCTGCGGTTGTAGCGGGACGGTCACGTTCATACCGGCCATCCCCATGGCGGGCATGGCGGGCATGGCCAGCGTGACGCTGACGGTGGCGCCGGTGATGGGCGCGCCGGAGGCGGTGGTGAGGTAAACGCGGAAAGTGTTCTTTCCTTTGCGAGCGGGCGACGGGGATGTGGTGAGGGCCGCGTGTCCGTTGGGCGCGGAACTGAGCGGGGTGGCATGCGCGCTGACGCCGGGCGGAGGCGGCGCATAGCTGCCCGCGGCAGCGGACAGCTGCGCTTCCGAGGCGATGAGGAAGTTGGCG
Source organism: Terriglobales bacterium (assembly GCA_050747745.1). Taxonomy (GTDB): domain Bacteria; phylum Acidobacteriota; class Terriglobia; order Terriglobales; family SCQP01; genus SCQP01. The sequence goes on along the minus strand of JBOGKM010000101.1, from coordinate 19,602 downwards.
CCGGTGGCGACGCGCTCACCCGCATGCAGGCCTTTAAGGATGACCATTTGGTCGCCGATCTGCGGCCCAGGCTGTACCGGGCGGGGGTTGAATTGCCCCCCGCCCAGCGACACAAACGCCATCGCTCCCGTGCCGGATTCGAGTACGGCGCTGGCGGGTACGACCAGACGGCGCCCGAGCGGCACGTCGATCGTCGCCTGGCCGAACATGCCGGGCGAGAGGGCAAGATCAGCGTTGGGCAGTATGAGCCGCACGCGCGCGGTACGGCTTGCCGGCTCGACCTGCGGCTCGACCAGGGCGACCTGCGCACGGAACGACTGACCGGGGTAGGCGTCCAGGCGCACGGTGGCTGTTTGCCCGGCGCGGACGCGGCCAAGATCCGACTCTTCCACAAGCGCGTTGACCCAGATGGGGTGCAGGGCTTCGAGCCTGTACAACGGGACACCGGCGTTCACCCTGACGCCGGGAAAGGCTTTCCGATTGCTGATCACGCCGGTTTCCGGCGCCGTGATGGCAAAGAACTTTTTCGCTCTATGGGTGCGCTCGAGACGGGCAATCTCCGGCTGTGGGACGAGGAGTTGCTCCAGTCGCTGGCGAGCGTCGCCGACGAGCGAGGCTGCACCGCTCGCTACGCCGGGTATCGGGCTGGGCGCGAGCGTGGTTTGATTGCGTACGGCAAACAGGTAATCCTGTTCGGCGGCGTAGATGTCGGGGCTGTAAATCGTGCACAGCACCTCGCCGCGGCGCACACGCTGAAAAGGCGTTGCGGCTTGCACCTGCTCGACCCAGCCGTCGAAGCGTGCGCTTACCACCGTGATGGTGGCCGTATCGATGGCAACCGAGGCTACCGTCGTCACGGTGTCGTTCAGGTTCTGGTAGCGTACCGTTGCGGTGGGCGTGCCGATGGCCTGAATGCGTTGCTGCGCGACGAGCGGCAGCGCCAGCACCAGCAAGAGCGAGATGCGCCTAATCATGTTTCACTCCCGTCAGCTCGGTTACCGTTGCCAGGGCGGTTTCATGGGCGCCCAGCGTGTGCCAGTACTGCTGTTCGATGGCCAGTTCCTCGCGCCATGCCGTCAAATACGTGTTCAGATCCGCGCTACCGTTGGCATAGGCGGTGAGCGCACTGGCCGCCGATGCGCGTGCCTGGGGCAGTTCGCCCTGCTGGTCAACGGCAAGAATTTGCTCGTCGTTGTGAGCTTCGAGCAGGGCCAGGGTCAGGCGGAGGCGTTGCCGTTGCTGCAGGCCGCTGTATTGATCGTCCGTGGCCGCATGCGTGGCAATCGCCTGCTCCAGTTCCGGCTCCTGGCGGCTGGCACGGTGGAAAAAAGGCAGCGACATGCGAAGCGTCCACATATACCGGTCGGGAAAGCCGCTCGCGGTGTGCTCGTACAAATAGCTGGCGCTGAAATCGGGCTTGAAGTTCTTCCGCGCCAGCGACACCGCCTTGGCCGTACCCTGCAGGCGCGCCCGCTGCGCCGCCAGCACCGGATCGAATTGCAGCAGCGCGCTCTGCACCTCGGGATCGCTGTCCATCAAATGCGTCTCCCGCAGCGGTTCGGGAGTAATCGCCGCGGCGCCGGCTGGTGCATTGAGCAGCGCACGCAGTTCGGCCTGCGCGGCTGCCTGCATTTCCTGGTTGTCATCAAGGTCACGCAGGAGCCTTGTCTGTTCAAGCTGCGCCGCCAGCACATCGGCCTGGGTGCCCTGAGCGGTGCGGTAGTGGAGCTCGGCCAGTTTTTCCGCCTGTGCCAGCGCTTGCTGCTGCTGCCGGAGAACGGCGTGCACGGCACGCGCCTCGGCCAGGGAGGTATAGGCATCAGCGACCTGCGCCAGCACCTGCTGGCACGCTGCCTTCCATCTCTGCTCCTGCGCTTGCGCGCCGCCGGCGGCAACGGCCGCGCGCAGCTTGAGCTTGCCGGGATAGGGCAGTGCCTGCGTCGCTCCTATGCCGGCATAAGACATCATGTTGTCGTTAAAGCCGGTGAAGGGCGCGGGAATATGGACGCTCATCTGCTGCACTTGGATTTGGGGATCGGGCAACGCGCCGGCGGGTGCGATCGCGGCTTGGGCCGCGCGCCAGCTTTGCCGGGCGGCTTGTAAACCCGGATTATTTGTCAACGCCTCAGCCTGCAATTGGACGAGCGGCGTTGGCGCCTGGCCCAGGGCAACCGCGCCCAAGGCAAGGCAGCATGCACTGCACACCAAGTGGGCAATACGCATGGATACACCTCCTCACAAGCGGTGAATAGGAAGGCCGCGTGAAGCGAGTGCTAAATGCGCAGGTTTAGAGGGAGCGCGAGCAGAGGACCGGGCGGGAATTGAGCGGGACGACTCGCGGCAAGACGCGTGGCAGGCGTCAAAACGGCGAACGAGTCAGCGCAGGCGGCCGCGACTGGCGCCACGGCTTCGTTTGCCGCAACGGTAAGAGCTGCAGGCGCCTGCGGCTGCACCCGGTGGCAGCAGGCAAGGCTGCCCGCTCGCTCGCCCTGCATGCACGTGCTATGCAAGGTGCGGCAGCAGGCCATGGATGCCATCGAACCCGCCTGGGGCGCCCTGCACGCGAGCGTCAGCGATAGCACAGGTGCCAGCATTGCCAGGACGGTCAGTTGCACGAAGATGCTGCGGGCTAGCTTCAACCGACCAGTATAGGCGATTCGCGCAACGAAAAGCTCACGGGTTAACAGGCTTCCGCCGCGAATCACCACCCGGGGCTTAAGGGCTTTCAGTCCGCTCAGGTCAGGAATTGCCGTCACAACCATCGCGCGGAGTGTCAAACGGAAACGCCATGGCCACCGAGCCGAGGGTGGCGCTGTGCGCGCGGCGCCGGTCGCTCCGTGCGCGAAGTCGGTTCCGCCGCGACAAACCGCCCCCCCGCGCTACTCATAGCGCAGGGCGTCGATGGGCGAGATGAGGGAGGCTTTGCGCGCCGGATAGAGGCCGAAAATGATGCCGACCGCAACGGAAACGCCAAACGCCACGACGATGGAGACGGCGCTGACCATGGTTGGCCAGCCGGCCGCCCAGGAGATGGCGCGCGACAGGCCGACGCCAAAGGCGACGCCAATGGCGCCACCACTAAAGGAGATGAGCACGGATTCGATCAGGAATTGCCGCAGAATGTCACCGCGCGTGGCGCCGGTGGCGCGGCGCACGCCGATTTCGCGGGTGCGCTCGAGCACCGTGGCCAGAACGATGTTCATGATGCCAATGCCACCGACCAGCAGCGATATGGCAGCGATGGCGACCATGACCAGGGTAAAGATGTGCTGCTGACGCGCCGACGCCGCCATCAGCGCTGCGGGCACGACCACACGGAAATCAGCCACGCCGTGATGGGTCGCGGTCAGGATGGCGCGGGTGACGGTGGCCGCAGCGGCGACTCCAGATCCAGGTCGCAGGGCGAGGTCAATGCCATCGAGCGGATCCTTGAAGGTGAAATTGGCGTTCCACACGCGGGTTTGAAAAGCGGCGAGCGGTGTATAAATGGCATTGTTGAGATCGCCACCGCCGCTGCCGGGCAACTGCGGCTGCTGCGCCAGCACGCCGATGACGCGCCACCAGATGTTGTTGAATTTGAGGTACTTGCCGGCAGCGGGTTCGTAACCGAACAGGGAGACTTTGGCCGCGCCGCCGAGCACGCACACGGCAGCGGCGGCCTGCTGATCGGTGGCGTCAAAGAAGCGTCCGGAAGCAAGACGCAAGCCGTGAATCTGTTCGTAGTTGGGTGCGACACCGAGCACATCGGGGAGCGGGCCGCTGGGAGCAGGCAGGAGATCGCCGGGGCGCATTTCGCGGCGCGCGGAAACCCATTCGACGCCGGGTACATCCGCCTGCAGCACACGCACGTCGCTCTCGTCCAGGCCGTGTGACAACTGCCGGCGCTGCTGCAGTTGCGCCTGGCTGGTGGCGGGGATGGAGTTGACCAGGAGATTGTTCAGGCCCATGCGCGCAATCGCCTGCAGCGACTGCTGGCGGGCGCCGGCGCCAATGGCCAGCATGCCGATCACCGCTCCCACCCCAAAGATCATTCCCAGGGCGGTGAGCGCGGTGCGGATTTTCTGCTGCACCAGGTTCTGCGCGGCGAGGTGCAAATCGCCGGTATAGCGGCCGCTGGTCAGGCTCATGGCAGCGCCTCTGCCGCCGGAGCGCCGGCGGGATTACTGAGGGCCACGATGGTGCCGGCGGGAATACCGGAGATGGCAATGCGGATGGCGCCCTGGCGCAAAACCTTGACCAGCTGAGGCGAAAAGGACCCGCCGCGCCGGACGTACACCATGGGCTCTCCGTTCTGCTGGAACAGCGCCTCAACCGGCACCCACAACACGTGCTGCATGCTGCCGAGCACGATCTGCGCCGTGGCCTCCATACCCGGGCGCAGTCGGGCGTCGCTGCCCTCGATGGTCAGCACACAGGTTTGCGATTGCGCGTTGCTGAACACAGCGGTCTGGAGACCTGAGACGCGCAGGACGTGGGAGGAAAAAACCCCCCCGGGCAGGCCGGTGATCTGTACGTGCGCGGGCTGACCTTGAGTAACATAGGCACTGCCCGCCTGGCTCAAACGCGCCTGCATCCGCAACTGCGTCAAGTCGGGAATTTCCGCTACGACGGTGCCCGGCGAGACCGGGTCGCCGACGTGAAAGGGCTCGATCAACGCCCCCTGGTAGAGCTCCTGCGCGCCGTCCGAGTTCGCCTCGAGCGCCACATAGCCGGCTCGGGCGGCCCGCAGCGTCATGGAGGCAATATACCGCCGGGCATCGGCCGCATCGGCGTTGGCCTTTTCCGCGGCGGTTTGCTGGATGGCGATCAGACCCTGGCCACTGGCGCGCTGCTGGGCGATATCCTGCTGCCATTGTTGTAGTTCGGCTTCGGCCGACTGCAGCGCCAGGAGATTATTTTTTGCGTCCAGGGCAGGCAGCATGGGGTTTTCCCGCACCGTAATTTTGGCCAATTGCACTTGATCGCGCGCATGCAGCAAGGAATAGGCGTCCTCGATGCTTTGCGCGTGCGCCTGGTCCTCGGCGCCAGCGACATTGACGGCGGCCTGGGCGGCGGCGTTTTCCGCCTGGGCCAGCTTGAACTCTTCCTGCCCGGTATCGAAGCGAACCACGATATCGCCAGGCTTGACTTCAGCGCCGGCGGGCAGCAGATAGCTGATGCGGGGCTGGTCGCCGCCGATACTGGGGGCAGTGAGGCGGTCTGCCTGTCCGCCCTGCAGCGTACCTTTGGCATAAGCGATCACCTGCACCGTGCCCGGCTCGACCCGGAAGGTGGGGATGGTGGCAGCGGGCGCGGCGGATTGCTGCCAGGCACGCCAGCCCGCGCGGACCGCCACGACGCAACCGGCGATGAGGAGGGCGATGATCAACGCGCGCAGCCAGTGTCGTTGCTGACGGGCGGGCTTGGGCGCGGGGGGGAGAGGCCCGGCGGTTTGCGTGCCGGCCATTATGGCTGTGTACCCGCAAGGCCAGCCGCACCGGCAGGATTCGCCGTGTGGCGGGGAGCTTTGGCTCCGGGTTGGGCCAGGGCGACGCGGACCCCGGCCTTGACGCCGGCGATCGCATCCTCGGTTGGATTGCGCCCCAGCACGGTGACCCGCTGTGGCTGATAGCGCCGGCCCTGCTGCACGTAGACGATGGCGTGGCCGTTGCGGGTGAACACGGCCTGCGCCGGAACCAGGGCGACGTGATGGATCTGGCGGGTGATCACGTGCATGGTGACCGCCATTTGCGGACGCAGCCGGGGATCGGGATGCAGCAGCGACGCGGTCAGGCGGAAGATGCGGGGCGGTGGGAAGCTGCCACTGAAATCGAGGCTGGTCAAGGCGGAAATGCGCAGCACCTGGCCGGAAAGCTCGAGCTCCGGCAGCGCCGGCGTGCGCACGGTGACGGCAGCGCCGGCACGCACTCGGCCGCGGTCGGTTTGCTGCAGATCCGCGCGAACTTCGAGGGTGGCGAGATTGGGAATCTGTGCAATTTCATCGCCGGCAGAAACGACATCGCCCACGCGATAGGGATGGGGGTCGCTGAAGTTGTTGTAATTCATGCTGTAGGTGACCATGCCCGGCATGGGAGCGCGGAGGCTGGCCTGGGCGATGGCGGCCTGTTCGCGCTGCAGCTGCGCGGCGGCCTGGTCGCGCGTTTGGCGCAACGACCGCAGTTGCGCTGCGGAAGCGGTGGCGTGGAAGTGGTTGCTGGCTTGGGCCGCACTTACCTGAGCTTGGGCGGTGGCCAGCGTCAGCTCGCTTTCCTCGCCCTCGATGCGGCTGTTGACGGCAGCCAGCTTCGCGGTATTCCGGGCGCGGCCGGCGGCGGCCTGGTCGGCCACCAGGGTGCGGCGGTCCTGTTGCGCGGTCACCTGCGCCTGCGCCCGTGCCTGGTTCAGCGTGGCCTGCGCAGTCTTCAGAGCGAGCGCCAACTGATTGGCGGTCTGCTGCAGGCCGGACACATCGAGCCGGATCACTACCTGGCCCTTTTTCACCGGAGCGCCTTCCGGGACCTGATAGACGATGCGCAGATTCTCGACCCGGTTGGGTGCGACGAGCACGGCTGCCTGGCGCGCGGCCAGCGTGCCGCGGCAGTTTACGTATTCGCTCAGATCACCAAGCTGCACCTCCGCGCCGGGAAGCATTTGGCTGCCCTGGGCGGCGCGCCATGCCAGCCAGACGCCTCCAGCCACGATCACCAGCACGATTACCGTCAGCCGCCAAGGCGTCATCCTCATGGCTACCGCTCTGCGACAGTCGCCGCCGATTTTGCGTCGGGCGGGAGCCAGGGCGCGGCAATCTCAATCCAGGGCCCGGCGAACACCTCTACCTGCACGAAGCCCCGCTGAGAGCGGCCATCGGCGCCGTGCCGCCAGATGTAAGCGCGTCCGTTCCGGTAGCGCACGCCGCTTCTCGGCACGAGCCAGCCCGCCCGTGAGCGCGAGGCAATCTGCAGGGAAGCGTTCAGGTCGGGCAGTGCGCGCGGGTCACCCCTGTCCAGCTCGAAGGTGGCATCAAAAATATGAACCGGCGTCGCCAGCAGCGTGACGGCCACCGGGTTCAGGCGCAGCAAATGCGCCGGCAACACCAGGCCGGGATAGGCGTCAATGCGCACTTGCGCGGCGGCGTGTGGAGGTACCCACGCCAAATCCACTTCGCTGATCCGCGCTTGCACCAGCATGCGGCCGGGATCGAAGATCTGCACCAGCGGCACGCCGTTATACAGCTTCATGCCCGGCACCGGCTTGCCATAAAATGCCGGCAGCGCCAAGGCCATCATGCCGGCCATGGGCGCACGCAGCACCATGCGCTGGCTATCGGCCTGCGCCCGCTGCCACACCTGTTTTTGTTCATCCCGCTTCAGCTCGAGCGCGCGCAGCGTGGCGGCCGCCTGCTTGGTCAACCAGAGATTGGATGCCCGCAGGCTGTGGACATGCGCGATCGCGTCGGCAAGGTTCACTTGGGCACTGTCCAACTGCATGGCGGTCAGCACCGGACCTTTCTGCATCTCCAAACGGGCGTGACGCTCATCCGCCAGGGCGCTGGTCAGGGCCACCGCGCGCTCGGCCGCATCGGCGGCGTTTTTGGCCTGCTGTTGTTTGACCTGAGAGCTCAGGCTGCGAAACTGGGCCTGCGCCTCAACCGCGCTATCCAGCAACTGCGTGCGGTCGAACGACGCGACCATCTGCCCCTTTTTCACCCGCATGCCACTCGGGGCAAGATATGCCAACGTCAGTTGCGAGTATTGCTGACTCTGGTTGAGTTGCGGGACCAGCAGGGTGGCTGAGTGTGCCGGGACGATGGTGCCGGTCACGCGCACCGAACGCCGCAGCGAGCCCCAGTGCATCGGGACGAGTGGCGGCGGCGCGACGCTCGCCGCTGCGGGCGCCCGCGAGCAGCCGGCCGTCATGATGGCGGTAACCGCAAGGGCCGCCACGGCTATAGCAAAACCAGCCCCGCGGTAGCACGCCGGAGCATACCGCATGCGGCTTTTCCACCAGGAAAAACCGCACGCACCTATTCGCAGCGTGATACACCAACGCTGGTTTTGCGCTGGAATGGCTATGCTGGCGCTGCTCCTGTGTTCCGCCACAGGCATACGAACACTCTAACCCAAATACTCTTTAACCGGACAACCCGCATTGGCCACCCCATGCCCCGGTTGTCGATCTTAGCGGGCAGCGCCAGCCGCCGCCACAGCGGAATCTCCGTCGAACCTTGGAAACCGATTCGGAGAGGGCCACTCAAAATGGGAATCCGGGTCTGGCAGGGACAAGCCCCAACCCAGCCGCCTGGGCATGGCGGTTCTGATCGCTGCGGCGCTCGGCATGCCGAGGCTGGTGCGACGCCAGCGGGAGTTGGCCGCGCAGTGCGCCAGCGCGGCGTTGCGGGCGGATGCCGCCGAATCTTCCCTCTGCGGCTACATGGCCTGGATTGGCCTGGCGGGCCTGGCCCTACACTCGCTTTTGGGATGGACTTGGGCCGATCCGTTAGCGGCGCTGGGGTTGGTTCCGATGCTGGCCCGCGAAGCCTGGTCGGCGTTGCGCGGCAACCCCTGCTGCGACTGATTTGGCCGCAGCGAACCAGGAGCCGCGATCCAAGAGCCACGCCGCTGATTGCCGCATCGCTCCTGCTCTCCTCCGGTTACGTCTTCCTGTACGAGCCCGAGGCGGGCGAGGTGACGCCCGGGCATCCGCCCCTTCCCGACTTCACGAGCTCGGCCGAGGTGGCGCTGGTGATCGAGGAGATGCACGCTCCGCGCGCCAGCTTCCGCGGGGGAATTCCGACCGCGTCGGTCAGGTCGCGCAAGCCGTGCGCGGCAGAGGTTTCCGCTTCCCGCAGGGTCGGGACCGTGGCCGCGTGCGCAACCGCTCGAGGCTGCGTCGCAGCCGCGGACGTTAGAGTAGCAGACACGGTATCGGCAAATCCTTGAGCAGCATTGGCATTTGTGCTCTATTATCCAGCAGTGCACAGGCAGCCATTGCCGTCCAGCTCGACCGTGCCGCCTGGCGCCTGGCCGCGGTCTTGAATCACGATTTGTCCCAATAGTTGAGGAACTCCATGAAACGACCGATCGCTTTCTTTGCCACGCTGTTGCTGCTCACCCTCACCGCTGCCGCGCAGCAAGTGCCCACTTCGGCGTTGCACGGCCTCGATTGGCGCTCGATTGGTCCCGCCACCACCGGCGGACGCATTGCCGATATTGCCGTCGCGGAAGTCCCTGGCGATCCGGAAGTGATCTACGTCGGCACCGCTGCGGGAGGTGTGTTCAAAAGCACCAACGCCGGCGTCTCCTGGGAGCCCATCTTCGACCATTCCGGCGGCATGATGTCCATCGGCGCGGTCGCGGTGGCCCCGTCCAACCCCTCGATCGTCTGGGTCGGAACCGGCGAAGTGGACAACCGCCAAAGTTCGTCGTGGGGCAACGGCATTTATAAGTCCCAGGATGGCGGCAAGACCTGGCAGTTTATGGGCCTGCGCCAGACCCGCCACATCGCCAAAATCGTCATTGATCCCCACGACGCCGGCACGGTTTACGTGGCCGCGCTTGGCCATCTCTGGGGATCGAACTCCGAACGCGGTGTCTACAAGACCACCGACGGCGGCAAAACCTGGAAAAAGGTCCTCTACGTCAACGACAACACCGGCGCCACGGATCTGGCAATGAGTCCCCAGGATCCAAACGTGCTGTTTGCCGCCATGTACCAGCGCCAGCGCAGGGGCTGGGGCTTCAACGGAGGCGGCCCGGGCAGCGCCATCTACCGCTCGGGCGACGGCGGCGCGACTTGGACCAAACTCACCCAAGACCTCCCGCCGGGGGTGAAGGGCCGCATCGGGTTAGCGATTTTTCCCGCTGACCCGCGCATCGTCTACGCCATCATCGAAGCCGATCCTACCAACGCACCCCGTACCCTCCCCAACGGCAAACCGGCGCCGCGCCAGGGCGGCATCTTCCGCAGCATGAATCAGGGGGAAAGCTGGGAGCACATGTCCGGCACCGATCCCCGCCCCATGTACTTCAGCCGCATCTACGTGGACCCGCACGATTTCAACCGCGTCTACATCATGGGTTCCGAGCGCGGCTTCTATCGCTCCGGCGATGGTGGCCGCCACTTCCAGAACATTTTCAGCCGCGTGCATGGCGAGGATCACGTCATGTGGATTGACCCGCGCGATCCCAATCATTTCGTCATCGGTGGCGATGGTGGCGTCTCGATTTCCTATACGCGCGGCCGTACCTGGCTGTTCCGCGACAATCTCCCGATCGGGCAGTTCTACAACATTTCCGTGAACCACGCGACGCCGTACCTCATCTGCGGCGGCCTGCAGGACAACGGCAACTGGTGCACGCCTTCGGCCACGAATCTTAGCTATGGCCTTTCCAACCGTGACGCCTTCAATATCGGCGGCGGTGACGGCATGCAGGCCGAGTTTGACGGCAACAATTACACTTTGCTCGTCAGCTCGCAATATGGTGCAACCAACCGGTTGGATCTGCGCACCCTGCAGCGCCAGAACATCGGCCCAATCCGTCCGCTGCCCAACGCCCACGGTCGCACCGCGCCCTACCGCTACAACTGGACTACGCCGCTCATCGTTTCCCACTTCAACCCGCAGGTCATCTACACCGGCGCCGATCGTCTGTTCCGCTCCAGCGACCAGGGCCGTACGTGGAAGGTCATCAGCCCCGATCTCACCGCTCACATTGACCGCAGCAAGCTGACCATGGAAGGCGGCCCGATTCCGGCCGATGCCATGTCGCGCAACGATGGTCAGAGCGACTTCAGCACCCTGACCGTCATCGCCGAGTCTCCGCTCGATGCCCAGCTCCTCTACACCGGCGCCGACGACGGCACCCTCGAGGTTACGCGCGATGGTGGTGCTCACTGGACCAATCTCACCGCGCACGTACCGGATTTACCGCCCCTGACGCAGGTCAGCGGCATTGTTCCCTCACGCTATGCCAAGGGCCGTGTCTACGCCACCTTTGACGGCCACTTCAACGATGACTACAAGCCCTACGTGTACGTCAGTGACGATTACGGCCAATTCTGGCGCGCCATAGATACGGGCCTGCCAACATCGGTCCATCGGTTGCGCGAAAACCCCACCGATCCCAACTTCCTGGTGGTCGGCACCGAAGCCGGCGCGTACGCGTCCTGGGACCGAGGTGCGCACTGGACTTCACTCGACACCAATCTCCCGCCGGTTCCGGTCTACGATCTCGTCTACGCGAATCACGGCAAAAACCTGGTTCTCGGTACGCACGGCCGCGGCATCTGGATTCTCGACCACACCGCGGCACTGGTGGGCACCGGTGCGGCCGTGGCCGCCCAAGCCGCGCATTTATTCCCGATTCCATCCGCCCACCGCAAGACCGTTTATAGCCCGCAGGCGTGGTTCGGTTGGGGCGAGTATTTCGCCCCCAATCCTGCCGCGGGCGCGGTGATCAGCTATTGGTTGCCCTCGGCGGTGGAGGCGGGAGCGACGGTGAGCATTCTAGACGCCCGCGGCGCGTTGGTGCGTAAGTTCCACGCTCCGGCTCAGGCCGGTCTCAATCAGGTGGCCTGGGATCTGCATTGGACGGCTGCCGCGGCGCCGGGCGCTCGCCGCAGCCGCTACTTCCAACCCAGCGGTCCTTGGGCGCAGCCAGGCGCGTACACCGTCGAGGTTGCTTTTGCCAATGGGCCCAAGCTCGATGGACAATTCACGCTTACGCCCGATCCTGCCTCCCCGCTTTCGTCCCGGCAGCGCGGCCGCCGCACGCTGACGGTCATGAGCGCCTATCATCTCCAGCTACAACTGGCGAGCGCGGCAGCAACCACACAAACAGTCGCCCGGCAACTGGCCGCCATGCACGCTTATGCTGCCGCGATGGGAGCCGCCGGCGCGCCCGCTTTGGCGCGCGTGCAACGTGCCGAGTCCGCCTTCAAGCCATTGCAGGCCGCATTGAACCGCTCCTTTGCTTCCGTCTCACGGGCGGAGCGCGGCATGGATAGCTACGAAGGCCTGCCCACGGCGGCGCAATCACAGGCGCTGTCGCAAGCTTGGACTGATGCGGCTTCCGCGGTCCGCGGCGTCAATGCCTTTCTGGCCCACGACATGTCTGCCGTGTACGCAGCAATCCCCTCCGGCCGGGCCTGGCCGAAAGTGACGGCGCTCGCCATTCCCCAACGGCCCTAGAGTCTGTTAACCCTAAACAGGAGCCGCAAGGCTTCGACGATCGGTGCGAAGTAGAGGAAGGCGAGGAAGATCGAATCCAGCTTGTTGAAGCGTGAGAAGATGCGCCGGAAGCCTTTGAGCTGGCGGAACAGCCGCTCGATTTCGTTCCGCGTAGGCGCGGTCTATGATCACTTGCACAAGTGCCGGCAGGGGCCCGATGCCGCCGAGCAACTTGCGGCCCTCGATGGTATCGGATTGCTGATCGAAATCACATGCTGACGGCGCTCGTATTGGCTTGGCAGAAAATCGCCCCGGCCAAAGGCCCCGAGGATTAGGTCTTCACCAGTCCCTTGCCGGCCGCCCGTATCACCAGGACAGGATCCAGAGCCACCTTAAACGAGCTGCATCCGCGGCCGGCATCGGCGACGGGGTCGCACCGATGAAGGTGCAGCAGGAGCTGATGCGCCGGGGGATTGCACCGGCCGACCAGGGACCTGGATCTCCTTGGCGCGGGCTCCTCGAAAATCGAGGACGTGGTGGCTGTGTGCAAGGCGATTTGTGGTGTTCCGGCTGAGGATGGCATCATCTTCGACGTCCTGTCCGTCCATGGCATGCGCATCCGGGAAGACGCCGAATACGAGGGCGTCCGCTTGCAGCTACAGGCTGACCTTGCCGGGGCGCGGATTCCCATGCAGATCGATATCGGCTTCGGCGACGCGGTTGAACACGGCGGCGGCGACTTCGTTCAATTTCCGGTTCTGCTGCCGATGGCGGCGCCGCTGATACGCGCCTACCCGAAGGAGAGCGTCGTCGCTGAAAAGCTTCATGCCATGGTCGTTCTCGACATGGCCAATAGCCGCATGAAGGATTTCCATGACATCTGTTACATGTCGCAGCATTGGTCCTTCAACCTCGGCGCTATGCGGGCTGCTGTCATCGCGACGTTTGCGCGCCGACAAACGCCGTTGCCACAAGAACTCCCGCTAGCCCTGACCGCTGCCTTTCTAGCTTCGCCGGACAAACAGGCGCAATGGCGTGCATTTCGGCGCAGGCTGGGTGAAAATGCGCCCTCGACGGCACTGGAAGATGTTGGCGCCGCGATCCGCATCTTTGTCGGGCCGGTACTCCTCGATCCTGGCATTCCAGATACCGCGGTCTGGAACCCCGGCAGCGGGTGGAGCGTAGGGTAAGCCCGCAACGGTCCCAATGGAGTCGCGACGTGTCGGCTCTTCCGCCTGCACGACTACCCATCCATCAACACCACAAATACTTCGTCGAGAACATTCCGCCCCCAACCAAACCCGCTTGGCTAGCCTTGGATCGTTGCCCGCTACCGCCATGCCACGGCCTGGGCCGGAATGCCCTTTTGGGCCACCCCATACGCCGCCAGCATACACCCGGTCGGCAGCGACCGGGGAAGAGTGGGGGCGACAGGCAGCCGCATTCGGGCCGGATGCTCCTCGGTTGAGTCCGCAGGGCAAAATGGTCTGTATCCGCAAGTACTCCTATCCGCGAGAACTCCGAGAGGCACGGACACGCCAATGATACCGATCGTCCACGTAATCATCCTTGCCATCGTGCAAGGTTTGGCGGAACTCCTGCCCATTTCCAGCTCCGCGCACGTGATCGTGGCGGAAGAGCTGCTGGGCATGAATCCTTCCGCGCCGGCGACGACCCTCCTGCTCGTCATGCTCCACACCGGCACGATGATCGCCGTCATCGTTTATTTCTGGCGGCGATGGCGCAGCAGTTTCTTCAGCTCCATGGCCGAATTCAAGAAGTTCGCCGTCGCGCTGGTCGTGGCCACGCTGCTCACCGGCATCGTCGGCGGCGGAATCATCGAGTTCATCGAAAAAGTGCTGATGCGCCGCCAGCCGCACGCCTGGGTCGAGCAACTCTTCAGCCGCCTCGATCTGATCTCCGCTGCGCTCTTCGTCGCGGGCATTGTGATTTTGATCGCAGGCTTGGTCGAAAATCGCCGCGTCCAATCGGAAAGGAGCGGCGCCGCACCGCCAGAAACGCCGCTGCCGCCGACCGGCCCTTCTGCCGCGCGCGCTGCGGTTGCCGCCGGCGTGCTCCCCAAGCGCGGCGCGGCGCAAACCGAGTCCGCGTCGGCAATGACGCCGGCGCAATATTCCTGGATCGGCGCCATCCAGGGTCTCTGTGTCCCGTTTCGCGGCTTTTCGCGCTCTGGCGCCACCATCTCGACGGGTCTGCTCCTCCGCGTCACGCGGCGCACCGCCGAAGATTTCAGCTTTGCGCTCGCTGTGGTGCTCACCCCGCCGGCCGATGCTCGAGAAATATGGCGCCTCTACCAGGCCCAGCATCATCAGCTCGCCGCGGTGCTTCCCGCCGCCACGTCCGGCATCGTCGGCATGGTCTTCGCGTTCCTGGCCGGACTCCTCGGGTTGCAATGGCTCAGCCGGTGGCTCGAATCCGGCCGCTGGCATCTGTTCGGCGTCTACTGCCTCGCCGCCGCCGCTGCCGTTATCTACCTCCACCACATCGGGTTTTAGGGTTAATTACGATCCGGCCGGTCTCGATTCCCCTGCGGTCCAGCTAAAACTGCACGCTGTCGTACTCGCTGGGGCAGACTCCACAGACACGGAATACGCGGCCAACGGGAACGTAGCTGGAACACGGCCTCCGCGCGGCTAGTCTCGGCGTGCCCCGGACGGGTTCAGCGTTCTCGATTTCCGCCTAGCCAGCCTGTTCTCGTGCCGCTTCCGCAATTTATCGACCCGCTCAGACCCCATCATAGCCAGGAATCCCCGCACGATGATGCTATCGCGTCCGCGAGCACGCCGCTGCCAGGTTGCCCAAGGTGACCCGCACAAATAACAGGTCCGTACAGTCTCCGCCAACTGGCGACGGATTGGCGAAAACTGCACCGGAAGGCGCTAGCGATGGCCCCAACAAGCCATTCCGGCACTCGAATCGTTACGATTCGAGATGCAAATAGCACTCCCCGCACGAATCTCGAAATTGCCTATATATATAATGGAATCTCTCCGATTGACCTGGCCGGATGCCGCCGCCGCTCGCCGCGCTCCCTTCCACGGTCTGCAAAGTTGACTCCGAGGCGCTGCGCGCCTCTCCGCACTTTGTCAGCCGTGGTGGGAACCCTCTAGCGCGGACTTGGCGGGGGAGGGCGGCGGCTGGCTGACCGAGAGGTGGCCAAGCGTAGTACACGGCGGATCGAGCACACGGGAATCCCGCGCCAAAATCCAGGCGGCACGGAGCAAGGAAATCTAGCCGGAATTGGCTGATGCTGAATGCCCCCAAAGCCGCGCCGAAATCAGGTGTTAAAGGCAATGGTGAGTGGAAGGCAATGAAGCTGGGCGCGGCGGCGCGGGAGCGGTACGCCGATGCCGCGCGGGATACGCTGCGGAACGATTGCCGGCTGAACATCCGCATTTCGCGCGCGGATCTGAAGGCGATTCAGAAGCGCGCGTTCAAGGAGGGGCCCTACCAGACGCTGATCGCGGGCGTCATCCACAAGTACGCGGCGGGGCGGCTGCGCGCGGTCTGAGGGCCGCGTAGAGCAAAATCAGCATCGCTTCGCGGGGCACGCGCCGTTCGCACCGTGGGCAAAACACGGCAAATGAGGAGGCGCGGCCCCAGCCGGGCTGGACCCCGGGCTCCCGGTCCCCACCCGCGCAAGTCAATCGACCCGACCCATGCAAAAAGTGGCGAGCCCTCGGCGCTTCCCACAGCCCAGTGGGTTACGGCTGACCGGCTTTCGCCAGCGCAGCGTGCAGGCGGGCGACGCCCTCGGTGGCCTCGCGGATATACATGTCGGCCACCTGCACCATGCCGGGGGTGGGCGCCTCAAATTGCTGGTCCACCTGCTTGCCGATGTTGGTCAGCCATGCGTGCAGGCGGGCGCGGAACATCAGTCCGCCCTCGCTGGATTGGATGCGGAGATTCACCAAACTGTCGATCCCGTTGCTCAGGCTCGCGTAGTCGGCCGTCCCGGCCGCCAGCTTGCTGCGCGCTGCCAATGCGTCATTTAACGCCGAATCCAACTGGTTCTCGGCGTTGTAAATGCGCATCATCAGCGCGAAGCGCTGCTCCAGCGCAGCTTGCGAGGCGTGCAGGCGCGGGTCCAGCTTCACGATGAATGGCTGCCCCGGTGTCGTGGTGCCGCCATAGGATAGCTGGACGCAATATGTCCCCGGGACTATCTCCGGGCCAATCGGCTCAGAGGCGCCGTTGACAGACCAGAGCACGCCGTTCACATCCGCAGCGTCCGGGTAGCGGAGATTCCACTGAAAGCGGTTCATCCCTGGATGCAGTGTGACCGACCGGCGCATGCGGCGGCTGTTGCGGGTGCGCTGGAGTTTCTCCGGCACGGTAAAACTGTTGATTACCTGACCCGACGCGTCGGTAAAGGTTATTTTCACCGGGCTCTGACGGCTATAGTTTTCCGGCAAATGAAAAAACACCGTCGCGCCCGCGGGAGCATTTTGACCGCCTGCACCGCCTCGGTAACTGAAGCTGCTGCGTTTCATCAGCCAGGTTTGCTGCGGTTTGAACACGTACAACGCATTCGAGTCGACGTTGGCCTGGCTCAATTGTTCCAGGAACTGCAGGTTGTCGAGGACCCAGTACGCGCGGCCGAACGTGGCGAGCACCACAGCATGCTGCTCCGGTTGAATCTCGATGTCATTGACGCGCACCGGCGGCAAGTTGAGACCGAGCGGCATCCAGTGCCCGCCGCCGTCCAGGCTCATGTACACCGTTAACGCGGTACCGGCGAGCAGCAGATTCGGGTCGTTGGGATCCTGGCGGATGCTGTTGACGTACTGGTTTTCGGGCAGCCCGGCGGTGATTGCCGTCCAGTGCTTGCCGTAGTCGGCGGTGTGGTAAACGTACGGCTTCCAGTCATTCCACATGTAGCGGCTGGCGGAAAGGTATGCCGCACCCTTCTGCGTGTGCGACGGTTCGATACAGGTAATGACGGCCCATGCCGGTAGACTCGGCGGGCGCACCCCGCTCCAATGCGATCCGCCATCCGTGGTGACATGCACCAGGCCATCGTCGGAACCTGCCCAGATGATCTGGTCGCTCAGGGGTGAAAACGCCACCGCGGAAATCGTGTCGTACATTTCCTCGCCGGTCTGGTCCTTGCTGATCGGCCCGCCGGAGCGGATCTGCTTACTCTTGTCGTTGCGCGTGAGATCGGGGCTGATCTGCTTCCAGTCCGTGCCGCCATCCTGCGTCTCGAACAGAACGTTCGCGGCCAATACGAACAGGTTCGGGTTGGTCGGTGAAGTCGCCGCCGCGTGGTGGTTCCAGCCCCAGCGGTACTTGATTTGCGATCCGGCCGAACCGTTCTTGTCGTCCGGCCAGGGGCTCACTTCCCGAGTTTCGCCTGTCCGGCGGTTATCTTTCAAATTGATGCTGAAATAGCCACACGAGTAGGTGATCCAGGGCTTGGTGGGCACGGGCACGACCCAGCATTCCTCGCCGCCCGACACGCGCGTCCACACCGCGGGAATGCGCCCCGCAGTGACCGCGCTCGGTGCCTCGGAGGAGCCCTCATCCTGCTGCGCGCCATAGATATGAAACGGAAATTGATCGTCCAGGTTGGCGTGATAGACCTGTCCGGTGGGCTGGTTGCTCTCGGAACTCCACCGCTTGCCGCCATCGAGCGAGACCGTTGCTCCGCCATCGTTGCCTTCGATCAGATCCTGCGGGTTGTCGGGGTTGATCCAGAAGGCGTGATTGTCGCCATGCGGAGGCCGCAGCGGGATCAGCGTCCGGCCGCCGTTGTGAGACTCATACACGCCAACATTCGGCAGATAAACCGTATTGGCATCCTTCGGGTCGACGTAGACGCGGCCGTAATAGTAGGCGCGCTGGGAAATATCGAGGCTGTCGTTCATCAGCGTCCAGCTCGCGCCGGCATTGGTGGACCGGAACAGGCCGCCGGGAAGGCCAGGTTTGTAGTTGGCCTGAATCACGGCATACAGAACGTTCGGCTCACTGGGGGCTACCGCAACGTCGATGTTGCCGAAGATGCCCTTGGGCAGTCCCGGGCGATGCGTGATGTTGCTCCAGGTCGTCCCGCCGTCAGTGGTCTTGTAAATACCGCTGCCCGGTCCTCCGCTCGACAGTCCCCAGGCTTGCCGCCATACCTGCCACATCGAGGCGTACACGACCTGCGGGTTCTGCGGATCCATGGACAACGCGACGGCCGCGGTTTGATCGTTGACATAGAGGACCTTCTTCCATGTCGCGCCGCCATCGGTCGTCTTGTACACGCCGCGCTCCGTGTCGGGCGCAAACACGTGTCCGAAAGCGGCTGCATACACCACATCCGGGTTCTGCGGATCCACCACGATCCAGCTGATTACGCCGGTGTCGGCCAACCCCATCTGCTTCCAGGTTTTTCCGCCGTCGGTGGACTTGTACACCCCACCCCGTCCCGGTCCAGCGGTCAAAATGGTGTTGCGATCAGAGGAGTCTCCCGCTCCCACGTAGATAATGTTCGAGTTGGAGGGTGCGACCGCAATTGCGCCGGTATTGCCGGTCTTGAAATACCGGTCGGAAATATTCCTCCAGCTGCGCCCAGCGTTCTCGGTTTCCCACACCCCGCCCCCTGCGGTGGCCATGAAATAGACATTCGGCTCGCTGGCGATCCCGGATACGGACGTCACGCGCCCGCCCACGAACGGCCCCACACTGCGCCAGCGCAGCGCGCTCGTAAGCCGTGCTGGAGACACCGATTGGGCGCTCGCGGCGAGCGCAAGCCCAAGCCCCAGGCCACAGCAGCCCAACGTCAGCCGATACAAGAACTTCCGGGAAGACTGTTTTGTCATGATTTCGCGTCGTAACCTCATGCGCGCAACCGTAACGCCGTGATCGGCAACCGTCAACATAATTCCTGGCGCGTGTCAGTAGCATGTGATTTGGCCGCATTGATTAGCAGGTGAATTGGCCGGTGCAGCAGGCGGGTGTACACCGACTGGCGCAGCAAATCGATGATCGGTAGCTGCGTGTTCTTCGCCCGTGTGTCCGTCAGGCAATCGGCGGCAAGCTCGCCGAGGCCCAGCCGCTCGTCCAACTCGCGCACCAGTACCAGGCCGCCATCCGAAGTGACGCGTGAGCCCCGAAAATCGATCCGGATCGAACGGTTGAAGCTATAGGACCATCTGGTTCGGCGGCTATTTGGCAAACGTATTGGGAGAACACGAACGGCAATCCCAGGGAGCGCTCCCCGACAGTTTTGTTTTCGCGAAGACCGACGGCTCGCCAATGCACCCCGACATGGTTCGCCGGGACATTCTTTACCCTGCACTGGACCGGCTGGGAATTCCGCGGCTGTCTCGTGCCTCGGGTTTTCATGCGTTCCCCTCTGTGCCAATAATGCTGAGACCGTTAGCCTGGCGATAATTAACGAACAGGGCGAGCAGGGAGATCGGCGTGACCAGCAAGCACGAAGTGAC
>JBOGKM010000100.1:0-1588 GCA_050747745.1 Terriglobales bacterium | reverse complement strand
CCAGCGCCACCTTGCGAAAACCCGACAGCACATCCATGCGCATGCGGACCGGTTCACCCGTGGGCGTGCATTCGATCGCCGCCACAAACGGGGCCTTGCCCGGCGTACCGCGCCCGGCCGACGCACTACCATGGCGCTCACCGCCCCAATACGCATCATCCATCTGCACGATTCCGTGCAAGGTCCGCTCGCCATCGCGTTCCACCATCGTCTGGGTGAGTGGCGCGCGGCATCGCAGCCGCGCGCTCTCGCAGAACCGTACGTGACACTCTCGCGTCATACGGCTCCCATCATCCCGCCACAGTCCCGAGCCGCCAATGCGCGAACAGGGTCGGCCGGCGGCGTCGCAGCGCGTTCAGCCAAGCCCATGCCGCCCACGGGCGCCTCTGGTACCGCTTGTATTTGCGCATCGCCCAGCAGACGAGGCACGCATCCAGCGAGCGGAGCTCACGCCCCAACCGCGAGGGGTAGAAACAGCCGTAGTAGTGCACCCAGCCCGTCAGGACTGGACGCACCCATGCGGCAATGTCCACCAACGCAAGATCACTGCGCCGCTGCAACCCCCACCGGCGCACCCGCAACCGCAGCCGGACCGCCGCCGTCTTGCTGACCGCCGGCAGGAACGCCACGAAGTGCACGCCGTGATGGTTACAGGCCAGCCGTGGACGGAAGGCATACCCGAGGAAGTCGAACGACTCCTGCGGATAGTGCCCAGCCCGGTTGGCATCCTTGCAGTACACGACCTTGGTCTTCTGCGGATGCAGGCGCAGCCGGCACTCCGCAAACCTCGCCGCCAACGCTCGCTGCAATGCGAGCGCCTGCGCCTCACTGGCACAGTGACAAATGGCGTCGTCGGCATAACGCTCGAACGGGACGTCCGGAAACTGCCGGCGCATCCAGCGATCGAACGCGTAGTGAAGGAACAGATTCGCCAGCACGGGGCTGACAACACTGCCCTGCGGCGTGCCCCGGGTGCGCTGCACCAAGGTCCCATCCGCAAGCTGGACGGGCGCCGCCAGCCAGCGCTGCAGGTACAGCAACACCCACCCGCAGTTGGTATGGTGACGCACCGCCTTCATCAAAAGCTCCCAGTCGACTTCGTCGAAGAAACTTTTGACATCGAGATCGAGTACCCAGTCGTGGTCCCAGCAGCGACGCCGGGCCACGCTGACTGCATCCAGCGCCGACTTGCCGGGCCGATATCCATACGAATCACGATCGAACACCGGCTCCAGAATCGGCTCCAGATAACGCTTGACGACCGTCTGGGCAATCCGGTCCGCGACCGTGGGAATCCCCAACGGTCGCGTGGCACCAGAATCGCCCTTCGGAATCTCCACACGTCGCACTGGTGGCGGGAAGTAGCTGCCGGAGGCCATCCGATTCCAAATCCGATACAGGTTCTTGCTCCGATCCTGCTCGAACTCGGCCAACGATTGACCGTCGACGCCCGCCGCACCTCGATTCGCCTTCACTGCCTGGTACGCTTGCCACACCTCCCGCTTGGCAATACGAAACGGCTTGGCCTGAACCATTCCAGTCATCCCCTTGCAGGTTGCCGGAAAGCCCAAGCCCGGATGACAGCACC
>JBOGKM010000099.1:0-66605 GCA_050747745.1 Terriglobales bacterium | reverse complement strand
ACGATCGCCTGCGCGGCGGTGAAGCTGCCGCCGCCGGCGACGCGCACCGCGATGCCGCCGCCGCCGGGCCGCAGGCCGGCGATGGCGGTGTGCGGCCGCAGGCAGGCACCGGCTCGCCCAGCTGCCCGCCAGAGAGCGGCATCCAGAGCCGGCCGCGAAAGGCCCCAGCCCGCATTGGGCAGCCGGAAGCGCGCGCTCTGCCCGCCTGCCATGTTGATCATGAGGGTGTCGACGACGCGCGCCCGTGCCCAGGTTTCCGGTATCCACTCCGCCAGTAGCGGCGCCGCCTCGGCGGAAATGAACTCGCCGCAAACCTTGTTGCGCGGATGACCGTCCGGATCGGCGCTGCGCTCGCACAGCACCACCCGCAGCCCCAGGCGCGCGGCCGTCAGGGCGGCGCTGCTGCCCGCCGGCCCGGCGCCGATCACCGCCAGATCATAGTCCATGACCGCACCACAGGATCAGTCCCAGCCGATAATGCGACAGCTTCAGCAGCTGATGGCTCCGCCCTGCCGCCAGCGCTTCCAGCTCGGGCGCCGTATACGCCTGCCGCACGCTGCGGGGGCCGTCGTAGCGCGTGAGCCGGCTGAAGCGCGGCGCCATCAGGCGGATCGTGAGGTAGGCGAGCCAGTGGCGTTCGAGATCGTTGATGAGCACGGCGCAGCGTGCCACCCGCGTCAGTTCGGTCAGCAGCAGCTGGGCTTGGGGCAGGCCCGGCCGGTTGTGGAAGTGATGCAGAAACAGATTGCAGGTGACCAGATCCCAACTCCGGTCGGCAAAGGGAAGACGGTAGGCGTCCGCGGCCAGGCTGGGGCACGTCTGCGGTTGCAAATGACTGCGACGCCGGTCCAACGCCCAGGCCTGCGCCGGGCAGCCGCGCGCCGCGAGCAGTTCCCGCAGCGAGGCGGTGACTACTCCAGTTCCCGCGCCCACGTCGAGCAGGCGCAAGCGGGCCGGCAGCGGCGCCGCCGCTCGCGCCCAGGCATTGAACAGTTGCCGCCAACTCGCAACGCCCCCCAAGTGCTGGTGTATCCAGCCCAGATCGTCCAGGCTGCGCGCGATCTCTTCCGCCGTGCCTGCATCGTCATCCAGCAGTTCCTGGGCCAGGCGCTGGCGCATGCCTCAGGCCTCTTCGGCACTGAGCACCAGCGCCGAATTTTTCGATCCGAAGGCGATGCAGTTGCACAATGCGTGGGCAATTGCCGCCCGGCGCCCCACCTGCGGTACGTAGTCGAGATCGCAGTCCGGATCCGGGATTTCCAGATTGGCGGTGGGCGGCAACTCGCCGGTTTGCATGGCCAGCAGCGTAGCCGCCACTCCCGCCGCTCCGCAGGCGCCCTGGGGATGGCCAATCAGCGACTTCAGCGACGACATGGGCGTGCGCCCGGCCGTCGCGCCCAGCGCCCGCTTCAGCGCACGCGTTTCGATGCGGTCGTTGAGCACGGTCGCGGTGCCGTGCAGGTTCACGTATTGCACGGCTTCCGGCGCCAGCCCGGCATCCGCCAGCGCCAGGCTCATCGCCCGCGCCGGCTCTTCGCCGGATTCGTCCAGGCGCACACGGTGAAAGGCCTCGCAGGTCGAGCCGTATCCGCTGATCTCAGCGTAGATGCGGGCGCCGCGCTCCCGCGCGCGCTCCCGCTCTTCCAGCACGAACATCCAGGCCCCTTCGCCCAACACAAAACCGTCGCGATCGCGCGAGAACGGGCGCGAGGCGCGTGCGGGAGCGTCGTTCCAGCGCGTGCTAAGAATTTTCATCAAATCAAACGCTTTCACGATCAGTGGCGACAGCGGCGCATCGCCGCCACCGCACAGCACGGCGTCGATGTGGCCCATCTGAATTTGCTGGCGGGCGTAGGCAAGTGCATCCGTGGAGGAGGTGCAGCCGGTCGAAACCAGGTGGCTGAAGCCGCGCAGGCCGAAGCGCATCGAGATCTCGCTGGACAGCGTGCCGTGCGTCGCCGAGGGAATGGTGTAAACGCTGCAGCGTTTGTCCCGTCCGGAAAAGTAAAGCGAGAACTGGCGTTCGACGAACTCCAGCGCCCCGCCGCCGCTGCCGATCAGGACGCCGATCTCGCGGCGTTGCTCCAGACTGAGGCGGCTGGCGTCAATCGCGGCATCGGCCATCGCCTCCCCGCTCGCGGCCAGCAGCAGCGGCACCACGCGGCTGACGTGCCGCAGCTCCCGCTCATCCATGTAATCGCGCGGCTCAAATCCATCCGCCTGACCGCCAATCTGCACCGGCAGACGGGCTTCGACAAAGGCGGCGATCTTGCGGACGCCGCTCACCCCAGCGCGGGTTGCCTGCCAGAACGCTTCCCGGCCCAGGCCGTTGGGGCTGACTACGCCCATGCCGGTGATGACTGCGCGGCGCAGAACCATAGGCTTACTATGAGCCTTTGTTCGCATAAAGGATGCAGCTTCCGCTACGGTCGGCGCCAACCCGCTGCGCAACTCCCACTTCCGTTCGCTCGGCCCGAAGGTCCGCTACAATAAAGTCTCCCTGCTGGCGATCGGGCACTCCATGATCATGAACGCCCCATATTCCTACGCCACCTACAGGGCATTGCCGTGAAACTCTGGCCAGTTTTCGCAACGGTGCTGCTGCTCGCGCTGCTGGCGCCCGCCGCACCTGCACCCGCCACCTTTTATTTCTCCGGCCGTGGATTTCCTTCGGCGCCCTACAGCGGCGCCAACATCGCCGGGACCCTCACGATCGACGTAGCCCACGGCAAGGTCACTGCCGTGGATATCGCGTTGCCCGGGCTGGAGGCGTTCAAGCGCCTGGTTTCCTCGGCGCGCTATAAAGGTTCCGACTGGCGCATCAGTGCCGCTGACGGGATTGAGGGCACCCTCTCGCTCACGTTTGATACCGGCAAAACGCCGGCCTCATTGGTGGGCTTTGCCGGCGGCCGCCTGATCACGGGCTGGGTTCTGTTGCGCGGAACCGGCATTTTCCAAATCACCTCCGGTGCGATTACCCGGCACTAGGGGCAGGCATTTGGCCTGAGCGCTGCCCAGGGCGTATAGTGCGCACATGCGTACTCCGTTCCGCATCTTGGCCGTCTTAGCGTGCTGCGCCGGGCTGGCGCTGGCGCAAATTCCGAATAACCCCAAACTGCCGGGCCGCAAACAAGGCCGCTCGATGGTGATTACGCGTCTGGGCATCGTCGCCGCCAGCCAGACGCTGGCCGCGCAGGCAGGGGCGCAAATTCTGGCCGAGGGCGGCTCCGCCGCCGATGCCGCCATTGCCGCCAATGCCACTTTGGGCGTGGTCGAACCGATGATGAACGGCATGGGGGGCGATCTGTTCGCCATGGTGTGGAATGCCAAGACGGGCAAGCTGGCGGGCCTCAACGCCAGCGGCTGGGCGCCGGAGAACCTCACCCCCGCATTTCTGGAGGCCAAAGGTTACAAACGCATGCCCTTCCTGGGGATTTACTCGGTCACCGTGCCGGGAGCGGTGCGCGGTTGGCAGGCGCTGCACGCCCGCTACGGCAAGCTGCCCTGGAAGGCCTTGTTCCAGCCGGCGATTTATTATGCAGAACACGGCTACCCGGTGACTGCCTGGATCGCCAGCGAATGGAAACCGCAGCAACGCAAGCTCGCCCGCGACGTCAATGGCCGCCACGTATTTTTGATCAACGGGCAAACGCCGCAAGTGGGACAGGTGTTCCGCAATCCAGCCTATGCGGCCGCCCTGCGGCTGGTGGCCGACCAGGGGCCGGATGCGTTCTATGATGGCCCGATTGCCCAGGCCATCCTGGCGACCTCCAACCGCCTGGGCGGCGTCATGACCGCCGGCGACCTCTCCACCTTCCGCCCGCAATGGGTCACGCCCATCTCGACCACCTATCACCGCTGGCAGGTCTACGAGCTGCCGCCCAATACGCAGGGCTTTGGTGCGCTGGAAATGTTGAACATTTTTTCCCTCTATCCGCTGGCGCAATGGGGCTTTGACAACCCGAAAACCTTCTATATCAAGACCGAAGCCATGAAGCTGGCCTACTCCGATCTGCGCCGCTACGACGGCGATCCGCGCTTTTCCAAAATCCCTGTTTCCGGCCTGATCTCGAAAGCCTATGCCGCCCAGCGCGCCAAGTTGATCAACATGAACCGCGCCAACTGTAGCTATCCGCCCGGCGATGCCGCGCGCTTCAATACGGACACGGTCTACCTCACTGCGGTGGACTCCAGCGGCAACATCGTCTCGCTGATTCAGAGCCTGTACGACGAGTTCGGCTCCGGAGTGGTCGTCGACCATTACGGCATCATGCTGCAGGACCGCGGGGCGCTTTTCGTGCTCACGCCCGGCCATCCCGACGAGCTGGCGCCGCACAAGCGGCCGTTCCACACGCTCATCCCCGCCTTCATGCAGAAGGGCGATCTGCACATCGGCTTTGGGATCATGGGAGGGCTGAACCAGGCGCAGGCGCACGCGCAGTTCGTTAGCGACATTGCCGACTACGGCATGAATATCCAGGCGGCGATGGAAGCGCCGCGCTTCACCAATCACACCTTCGGCGGTTGCAGCTTTTTTATCGAGGACCGCGTGCCCGCCGGCGTGCGCGATTACTTGGCCGCCAAGGGCGACCACATCATCGTCGGCAATGACTTCAGCGATCGCGTCGGCGGCGGACAAGCCGTAATGTACAACTCGGCGACCGGCGTGAAATATGGCGCCAGCGATCCGCGCAAGGATGGCGAGGCGATTCCGCAGCCGCCGCCGCTGCCGTCCGGGGGGCACGTAAGATAGGGCTATGGGTTACGATGCCATCGCCATCGTGTCGTTCGGCGGACCCGAGCGGCGCGACGAGGTGATGCCTTTTCTGGAAAACGTGCTGCGCGGCCGCAGCGTGCCCGAGCAGCGCAAGCTCGAGGTGGCCGGGCATTACTACGCCCTGGGCGGCGCCAGCCCCATCGCCGCGGCTACCCGCGCCCTGGCGGCGGCCTTGCAATCCGAGCTGGATCTGCAGGGGCCGCGGCTGCCGGTCTACATCGGCAACCGCAACTGGCATCCGTTCTTGCAGGACACGTTGCAGCGGATGGCGGGCGACGGCGTCCGGAACGCGCTGGCCATCGTGACCTCGGCGTTCGGCTCGTACTCTGGTTGCCGGCAATATCGGGAGGATATGGCGCGCGCTCGTGCCGCAGCGGGTGGAGCGGCGCCGGAGCTGGAAAAGATCCGGCTGTTTTACAACCACCCGGAATTTCTGGCGATCTGGGCCGAGCGCGTGCACGCCGGCTTGGCGCAAGCCCCCGCCGGCAGCGAGCTGATCTTTACCGCGCACAGCATCCCGCTGGCCATGGCTGCCGTCAGCCCCTATGAGGAGCAGCTCCAGGATGCGGCGCGGCTGGTGGCGGCTGCTTGCGGGCGAGCGGAATTCCAACTTGCTTACCAAAGCCGCAGCGGACCGCTGTCCCAGCCGTGGCTGGAGCCGAGTGTGGAGACGGCGTTGGAGCGGTGTGCTGCGCGGCATGCGCCCGGCGCGATCCTGGCCCCGCTCGGATTTATTTCCGATCACATGGAAGTGGTGTATGACCTCGATCGCGAAGCCCGCCGGCAGGCGGACGCGCTGGGCTTGGTGATGGTGCGCGTGCGTACGCCGGGTGACCACCCCGATTTCGCCGCGCTGTTGCGCGAGCTCGTCCTGGAACGCTGTGATCCGCGGCGGCCGCGCCGTGCCGTCGGGCGCTTCGGCGCCTGGGGGGACGATTGCGACGCCTGCCGCGAGCGCTGCTGCCTCGCCGTCCCGGCCGGGCAGGAAGGCGAACTGCAGTGTGTGCAGCACTCTTCGTAAAGGAACGACTGCAGACCCTGCAGGGCTTCGTGGCTGGCGCTTTGCGCTGAGCGAGGAGGATTATCGCGCCACGCTGCATCGCGCCGGCTGCTGCGGCGGCGCGGGCTCGAGGGACTGGCCTTCCCAGCGGGCGACGACGGCGGCGGCGAGGCAATTGCCGATGACGTTGACGGCGGTGCGGCCCATATCCATGAACTGATCTACGCCCAGAAGCAGCGCCACGCCCGCCAGCGGCAGCCCGAAGGTAGCCGCGGTGGCGGCCAGCACCACAATCGCCGCGCGCGACACGCCCGCCACGCCCTTGCTGGTGAGCATCAGCGTCAGCAGCATGAATAGCTGCTGCCCCAGGCTCATGTGCATGTGCGCGGCCTGCGCAATGAAGATGGCCGCCAGGCTCAGGTAGAGCGTCGTCCCCGTGAGGTTGAAGCTGTAACCGGTGGGGATCACGAAGCCCACGATGCGGCGGGAAATCCCCATGGCCTCCATGTTTTCCAGCGCGCTGGGCAGCGCCGCTTCCGAACTGGAGGTGGAAAAGCCGAGCAAGGTCGGTTCCTTGATCGCGTCCCAGAATCGCGCCAGCGGCACGCGGAAGATCACAATCACGCTCCCGAAAATCAGCACCAGGAACACCGCCAGCGCGCCGTAGAGAGTACCCACCAGCTCGGCCAGTGGCAGCAGCACGCCCAGCCCCTGCTTGCCGATGCTGGCCGCCACCGCGCCCAGCACCCCGAACGGCGCCGTCCACATTACGATTTCGGTGAGCTTGAACATGATCTTCATCAGGCCTTCGCAGAAGCGCAGCACCGCGCGCGCGGGCTGGCCTTCCCCTGCGCCCGCCATCACCATCGCGATGGCGAACAGCACGCTGAAGACCACCACTTGCAGCACTTCGCCGTTGGCCAGCGCCTGCGCGAAGCTTTGCGGGAACGTATGCAGAATCAGGCTGGACAACAGCCCGGGGTGCGCCGCGTGCGCGCCCAGCGTGGCGCCCGCGCCAGCCCCATGGACGAGCGTGGCGCCCGCGCCCGGCCGGATCCAATTCACCGCCAGCAGCCCCAGCACCAGCGCACAGGTGGTGACCACTTCAAAAAACACGATCGCCTTCACCGCCACGCGCCCCAGGCCCTTCAAATCCCCGTGTCCGGCGATGCCAACCACGAGGGTGGCAAAAATCAGCGGGCCGACGATCATTTTGATCAGCCGCAAAAAGATCACTTCCAGCGGGCTGAGGGCCATGCCCAGATGTGGCCAAGCCGCTCCGATGATCACACCGGCCACAAGCGCGATGAAGATCCAGTGGGTAAGCGTCAGGCGGCGCATACGCAAATCCTATCCGAACTTCGCACCGGCTGCTATTCTGCTGGAGTGATCTACGTTACCGGCCTGGAATGCACCCGCTGCGGCGAACTCCTGCCCGGCGATCGCCCCCAAACCGTTTGCCCGAAATGCCAGGGATCGCTGTACGTGCGCTATGACTTGACCGCGGTGGGCAAGGTGCTCAACCCCGAACGGCTGCAGTGCCGCAGCCAGGCCGAGCGCTCCATGTGGAAGTACCAGGAGCTGTTGCCCTCCGATGTTCCCGTCACGCTGGGCGAAGGGCAAACGCCGCTGCTGCACGCGCGGCGCCTGGGGGCGATGCTGGGCGCGGAAAACCTCTACGTCAAAGATGAGGGCCTCAACCCCACCGGCAGTTTCAAGGCGCGCGGACTGGGCTGCGCCGTCACCATGCTGAAGCAATTTGGCGTCCGCAAAATCGCCATACCTACCGCCGGCAATGCCGGCAGCGCTTTGGCCGCCTACGCGGCGCAAGCCGGCCTGGAGGCCTATATTTTCGCGCCGAAAGACGTGCCGCGCGGCAATTTGGCCGAGTACAACTACTACGGCGCCAAAGTGACGCTGGTGGATGGCCTGATCAGCGACTGCGCCCGTCTGGTGCAGCAGGGGCGCGAGCGCCAGGGCTGGTACGACGTCAGCAGCCTGAAAGAACCCTACCGGGTCGAGGGCAAAAAAACCATGGGCTACGAAGTGGCCGAGCAGTTGGGTTGGAAGCTGCCGGACGTCATCTTCTATCCCACCGGCGGCGGGGTGGGGCTGATCGGGATGTGGAAGGGCTTTGCCGAGCTGGAGCAACTGGGCTGGATCGGCAGCCAGCGCCCGCGCATGGTCGCCGTCCAGGCGGAAGGTTGCGCACCCGTGGTGAGAGCGTTCGCCAGTGGCGCCAGCGGTATCGAGGTATGGAAAAACGCGGCGACCATCGCTGCCGGGCTGCGCGTGCCCAAACCCTATGCCGACGCCATCATATTGGAGATTCTGCGCGCCAGCCACGGCCACGCGGTCGCGGTGAGCGATGCCGACATTCTGGCCGCGGTGCATGAGCTGGCCGCCAGCGAGGGCGTGTTCGCCGCGCCCGAGGGTGCGGCCACCCTGGCTGCCGCGCGCCAACTGTATCGCTCCGGCTGGCTGCGTCCGGAGGAAACCGTGGTGCTGTACAACACCGGCGGCGCGCTCAAATATCTGGACGTCCTGCCATGAAAAAAGCGGGCGGGTTTGAGTGCCCGCCCGCCAAACACCTGTTGGTGATCGCCGCTACCAGCGCTGCTCGCGCCGGCCGCCGTAGCCACCGCGTCCGCCGCGTGCGCCGTTGCCGGCGCGCTCCGGCCGCGGCCGGGCGACGTTGACGTTGAGCGTGCGGCCGTCTATCTCGCTGCCGTTGAGCGCCGCGATGGCGCTGTCGCCCTGCTGATCGTCGTCCATTTCCACAAAACCAAAACCGCGCGAGCGCCCGGTGTCCCGGTCGGTCATGATACTGACCCGGCTCACCGCACCATAGGCCTCGAAGGCCGCTCGCAGATCTGCTTCCGTCGTTTGAAACGACAGGTTGCCAACAAAAATATTCTTCAAGGGAGAATCCTCAAACACTGAGCTATTTGACTTGGCTGGTCTTACGCGAATAGGCAGGACGGACAGGTTCGTACCGGCGGTCTACAGGCATCGAGCAGAAGGCAAACGCATAGTCAATATACCATGAAATGGCCGTCAAGGTAGCCCCGCCCAGGGGAGGGCGGGAAGGCGGGGGTTTAGGCATCCGCCGCAGCCGCCAGCGGGTTCAGGGCGGAGCGCAAATCCGGGCTGACCACGAAATGCACCGACACCCGCGGTGCGATGCGGATGCGCTGGCCGGTGCGGGGATCGCGGCCGGTGCGCGCACGCCGCGCCACCGGGCGGAAGGTGCCGAACCCGGCCAGAGTCACGCGTTCGCCGCTCGCCAGCTCGTCCACCATGGCAGCTAACGCCGCGTTCAGCGCCCGCTCCGCGCCAATGCGGGAAATCCCCGCGGCGCTGGCCATCGTCAGGCTCAGATCACTCCGGTTCATGTTTCCTCCAGCCGAACCTGAGGAAGGTTTATAGCAGAATATAGTGCTGTATGCAATCACTCGCATGTCAGGACTGGAGGGTAAGCCTGGGGCGGACCGTGTTCGTGGTAGCGGCCATAGAAGTTGGCCTTTTGCTGCTGACCTTGCCGTGGTCCGCGGTCTGGAGTCATACCCTATGGGCTGCTGGTGATTTGCCGCTTTGGCGCCAGCTGGCGCTGAGTGCATGGGTACGGGGGCTGTTGAGCGGGTTGGGAGTGCTGAATTTATGGGCTGCGGCAAGCGAAATCACTCACTTCCACCTTTAGATCGGCCGTGGCTGTACGCGATTAGTGACGGCTCGGGCTGGGAGGGGTTCGAGCGGCTGCGGCTAGCGGCGCTTGCCGGCGTTGATCTGGTCCAGGTGCGGGAAAAGCAGCTTCCCGCCGGAGAATTGCTGGCCTACTGCCAACGGTTGCGCGCCGCTCTGCCGGCCGGAAGACCCAGACTGTTGGTGAACGATCGCCTCGAGATTGCGCTGGCGGCGGGCTTGGACGGCGTCCATTGCCCGGCTCGAGGCTTGCCGCTGCTGCGCATGCGTGAGCGCGTGCGGGCGGGGTTTTTGCTTGGCCAAAGCTGCCACAACCTAGCCGAGATCGAGGCGGCCGAAGGGGCCGATTTTTGTGTTTTCGGCCCGGTGTTTGCCACCCCCTCCAAGCAGGTTTTTGGTCCGCCGTTAGGCTTGGACGCTCTGGAGGCAGCTGTGCAGGCTTCCCGCCGTCCGGTGCTGGCGCTAGGCGGCATCACGCTGGCCAACGCGGCCGCCTGCCTCGAACGTGGGGCGGCCGGCATTGCGGGCATTCGGATATTTCAGGCGCCGGCTCTGGCGGCTGTGCGCGGAACTTTGGCCACCCGGCGGGCGTAATATAACCCAGAGGCCGCTGCCATGGGCACTGCCTATCCACCACCACCGCCGCCGCCACCCGCTCCGCCACGCAGCAATACTTTGCTGGCGGTGATTATCGGGGTTCTCGTGCTTTTGGTCATCGTCGTGGGCGCGGGCGTAGTCGTACTGAGCCGCTTTCTGCGCGATACCCGGATTGTTACAGCGGGCTACGGCACACACCAAGTTACCCATATTTCTTCGCCATTGGGCAATCTGAACGTCCAGGGTGACGGCGAAAACGCCCGCCTGAGCATACAGTCCCCTTTCGGTAGTGTTAAAGTTTTCCCCCGGGCGGACCTCAGCCAGCTGGACATGACCATCTATCCCGGTGCAACCGAGGTACTTTCGAGCGAGGACTCGCCCTTTCACAACAGCGGCATGGCACCGGACGGCATCGGCGGTCTGCACGGATTCAACCTTCCGTCGCCCGGCGCGGAGGTGATGCTGCGCGCGCCCGTCGGCTCGATGCTGGTGAACGAGGCCGAGTTCCGCACCACGGCCGCGCCGGAAAAAATTCTGGCCTATTACCAGCAGCAGTTGGCACGCTTCGGAAGCGTGGAGACGAAATGGGATGGTGCCGCGCACGCGCTGGAAGTGAAGCTATCGGATACCAACGTCCGCTACGTAGCCGTGCGGCGCGGCCGAGATGGCACGCACTTTGTGCTGGTGCGGGCGGAAGGCGGCCACGGCGACGCGCGCTGAGCCGGGCTCGCATCAGCAGGGCGTCAGGGCGCGGTCCAGGATGGTATCCACGTAGCGCAGATGGCGCCGCAGGTCGAAGGCGGCGGCGATGGTTTCCGGTTTGACCTGCGCGCGGATTTCCGGATCGGCTTCGATGGCAGCGCGGAAATCGGCGCCGCTGCGCCAGCTCTCCATCGCGTGCCGCTGCACCCAGCGGTAGGCCTGTTCGCGACTGATGTCGCTTTCGACAAGATCGAGCAATAACTGACCGCTGAAAACCAGGCCCCGCGAAGATTCCAGATTCTGGCGCATGCGCTCGGGGTAGACCAGCAGCCGGTCGATGAGGTCGGTGGTTTTGGCCAGCATGTAATCGAGCAGGATGCAGGAGTCGGGCAGGACGACGCGTTCGACCGAGCTGTGGCTGATGTCGCGCTCGTGCCACAGCGCCACGTTTTCCAGCTCCGCTTGCGCGTTCGAGCGCAGCAGGCGCGCCAGGCCGCAAATCTGCTCGCTGGTGACGGGATTGCGCTTGTGCGGCATGGCCGAGGAGCCTTTCTGTTCTGGCGAGAAAAATTCCTCCGCCTCGCGCACTTCGGTGCGCTGCAGATGGCGGATTTCGAGCCCGATTTTTTCCAGCGAAGCTCCGGCGACGGCGACCGCGCATAGGAAGGCGGCGTGCCGGTCGCGCTGAATCACCTGGTTGGACACCGGCGCGGGATCCAGTCCCAGACGGGCGCAGACGCGCGCCTCGACCTCGGGGCTGAGATGGGCGAAGGTGCCCACCGCCCCGCTGAGCTTGCCCACGCGCAAGTCCTCCGCCGCGGCCGCGAGGCGGCGCTGGTTGCGCCGGTTTTCCTGATACCAGATCGCCAGCTTCAGCCCGAAGGTGATGGGCTCGGCATGCATGCCATGGGTGCGGCCGGCCTGCACGGTGTGCGCGAACTCGCGCGCCCGCCGCGCCAGCACCGCGCCCAGCTTTTCGAGATCTTCGCGCAGCAACGCGGCGGCTTGCTGGATTTGCAGCGCCTGGGCGGTGTCAATGGTGTCGTTGGAAGTCAGGCCATAGTGAAAATAGCGGGCGGAGGGGCCAACATGCTCGGCGACGTTGGTGGTAAAGGCGATCAGGTCGTGCTTGACTTCAGCTTCAATGGCGGCGATGCGCTCGGGCTCGCACGCCGCCTTGGCCTCGATCTCGCGCGCCGCTTCGGCGGGGATGATGCCCATCTCCGCTTCCACCGCGGCGGTGGCTTTTTCCACCGCCAGCCATTGTGCAAACCGGTTCTCATCGCTCCAGATGCGGCCCATGGCCGGCCGTGTGTAACGCGGAATCATAATTGCCCAGTCTCCCTTAGGTCCATCTGTTAGAATAACCTCGCTATGGCCGAGACCCAGCCGCCGCTGCGCGAGAAAGCCCAGCTCATGTCCGCTTCCGAAATCGAGCGCACGCTGGTGCGGCTGGCGCACGAGATCGTCGAAAAGAACAACGGCGTGGACGGTCTGGCGCTGATCGGCATCCGCCGCCGGGGCGAACCGCTGGCGCGCCGCCTGGCCGCGCTCGCCAGCCGCATCGAGAACAAGCCGGTGCCCGTGGGCACGCTCGACATCACCCTCTACCGCGACGACCTCTCGCCGGTGGACGTCAAGCCGGTGGTCAAGCCCGCGCAGATTGACTTCGACATCAACGGCCTGAGCGTCATCCTGGTGGATGACGTGCTCTACACCGGCCGCACCGTGCGCGCCGGCCTGGATGCGCTGTTCGACCATGGCCGCCCGCGGCGGGTGCAGTTGTGCGCCCTGATTGACCGCGGCCACCGCGAGCTGCCCATTGAGGCCAGCTTCGTGGGCAAGTACGTGCAGACCACCGCGCGCGAGATGGTCGAGGTCAAGCTCAAGGAAAGCGACGGCAACGAGCGGGTGTTGCTGGTGGAACCGGTCTAGCCATGACGCCAGCGCGGCCAGCCCACCTGCTCGGCATCGAGGGGCTGCCGCTTTCCCGCATCCAGCATCTGCTCGCCCTGGCGGCGCAGTTCCAGCAGCAGGCGCCGCCGCGCAGCCTCGCGGGCAAACGGCTGCTGCTGCTGTTCTACGAGGCTTCGACGCGCACCCGCACCTCATTTGAAGTGGCGGCACGGCGGCTGGGGGCGGAGACGGTGTCGGTCACCGCGCAGGCCAGCAGCGTGGAGAAAGGCGAATCTCTGCTGGATACGGTGTTTACCCTGCGCGCCATGGCGATCGATGGCATCGTGATCCGCCACGGCTCCAGCGGAGCGCCCTGGCTGGTGGCCGATCATGCCGATGTGCCGGTGATCAACGCCGGCGATGGCATGCACGAGCATCCCACCCAGGCGCTGCTCGACGGCTTCACGATCCTGCGCCACCGCAAGGTCATCGCCGGCCTCAAGGTGGCCATCATCGGCGACATCCTGCACAGCCGCGTGGCGCGCTCCAACCTGCTGCTGCTCTCGCGCCTGGGAGCGGAAGTGCGGCTGTGCGGGCCGCGCACGCTGCTGCCGCCCGAGTTTGCCGCTTACGGGCAGGGCGTGCGCCTGTTTGGCGAACTGGAGCCGGCGCTGACGGATGCGGACGTGGTGATGGTGCTGCGGATTCAAATGGAGCGCATGCACGAAAGCTTTTTCCCCAGCGAGGCCGAATACGTGTCCCGCTATTCGGTGACCGCGAGCCGGCTGCGTGCTGCGCGCCCGGATGCGCTGGTGATGCACCCCGGCCCGGTCATCCGCGGCGTCGAGATCACCGCCGAAGTGGCCGACTCACCGCAATCGGTGATCCGCGAGCAGGTGGAAAACGGCGTGCTCATCCGCATGGCGGTGCTGCACGAATCCCTGGGCGGGCAGCTATGAACCTGATCCTGAAGAATGGGCGGCTGTTCGATCCCGGCCGCGGTCTGGATGCGATCGGCGACCTGGTGGTGCAAGAAGACCGCATCCGCGATTGCGGTCCCGACATCGCCGCTGCCGGGCCGGGCGTACTGGATTGCACCGGCCTGATCATCGCGCCCGGCTTCATCGACCTGCACGTGCATTTGCGCGAGCCGGGCTTTGCCTGGAAGGAAACCATCGCCAGCGGCACGCGCGCGGCAGCCGCGGGAGGCTTTACCGCGGTGTGCGCCATGCCCAACACCCATCCGGTGAACGATGACGCCGGGGGTACTGTTTACCTGTTGCAGCGGGCGCGGGAGTCGGGCCATGCACGCGTGTATCCCATCGGCGCCATCACCGCCGGCAGCCAGGGGGAGCGGCTCGCCGGTCTGGGCGCGATGCAGGCCGCCGGCGCGGTGGCGTTTTCCGACGATGGATGCCCGGTCATGAATGCGCAGATTCTGCGCCGCGCCCTCGAGTACGCCGGCATGCTGGGCGTGCCCGTGGTCGAGCACGCCGAAGATCTGCACTTGTCCGCGGGCGGGGTCATGCACGCCGGGGCGGTGGCGCTGCGCCTGGGACTGCACGGCATCAGCACCGCCAGCGAGGCCGCCATGGTGGCGCGCGACTTGCTGCTGGCCGAGGAGACCGGTGCTGCTATCCATATCGCCCACGTGTCCACCGCCGCCTCGGTGCGCCTGCTGCGCGCGGCCAAGGCGCGCGGGGTGCAGGTGAGCGCCGAAGCCACGCCCCATCATTGCACGCTGTGCGACGAGGATGCGGCGCCCTTCGACACCAACTTCAAAATGAATCCGCCGCTGCGCACCGCCGCCGATCGCGAGGCCGTAATTGGCGGCCTTGCCGATGGCACCCTGGACGCCTTCGCCACCGATCACGCGCCCCATGCGGCGCATGAAAAGCTGCAGGAGTTTGACCACGCCCCGTTCGGCATCATCGGCCTGGAAACCGCGCTGCCGCTCGGCCTGCGCCTGGTGGAAGCCGGCCAGCTCAGCCTAGCGCGCCTGATTGATGCGCTCAGCGGCGCTCCCGCCCGCGCCTTCCATCTGCGCGGGGGCAGTCTCCAGCCCGGCGGCATCGCCGATCTCACCGTGTTCGATCCCGCCGAAGAATGGGTCTATGATCCCGCCCTGGGCGCCTCGCTGAGCCGCAACACTCCCTTTGCCGGCTGGCGGCTGCGCGGCCGAGCGGTTTTCACCATCGTGGGTGGAAGGGTGGTATTTGCCCGCAGGGGCGTATCATCCGACGGGGATTTGCAAGTCCAGCCGTATCACCTGGCGTGAGCTGTACTGGGAATCGGTGCGCACCGGGCTTTTGTGACTTTTCCACGCGGCGTAGACTTCGTAGTTGACGTTGGGCTGCAGGCGGTGAAAGGCATAGTCGCCGTGATCATCGGTGACGACGGTGTGGATGACCTTGGTCTGCATGTTTTCCACGTAGACGATCGCCGAGGCCAGCGGCTGATCCAGCGCATCCAGCACCACGCCGTGGATGCTGCGCCCCAATTGCGGCGCTTGCGCCGTTGCGGCCACCGTCAGGACCAGCAGCGCCGCCGCCGCCGTCCAGGCTTTAACTCCGGCCGCTCTCATTCCTCGTCTTCGTCCTCATGGCGGTCCAAGTCGTCTTCGTCGTCGTAGCCGTCGTCGTCCTCCTCGTCGTCGTCGTCGAAGTCGTCGTCCTCGTCGTCAAGATCGACGTCGTCGTCATCCTCCTCGTCGCCGTGTATTTGCTCCAGCTCCAGCGGATGCAGGTTCACCACTTCGCATTTCGTGCCACAGTCTTCACATTGGATCACGCCGCCCTCCTGCAGTTGTTCTTCATCCACATCCAAATCTTTATCACACGCGGGGCAGTTCACCATGCGTCCTCCCACGGGGGGCTGCCTGCCCCCGTCTACGACTAAGATACACCGCGCCGCTACCACAAAACGGGCGCTTGTCGGCAACCCATTTCAATGCTAGTGGTTAGATAATCATGACCACTATGGACGAAGGGCGCGAGTTCCCGGCGGAGCCGATCGTAGGCGTCGGCGTGGTGGTGCTTCAGCACGGCCAGCTCCTATTGGTGCAGCGCGGGCATGCGCCGCTGCAGGGCTTGTGGAGCGTGCCCGGTGGGAAAGTTGAGCTAGGCGAAAGCACCCGTGCTGCGGCTGCTCGGGAAGTAGAGGAAGAAACCGGCATTGCAGTCGAGATTGGCAGACTGCTTACCGTGGTGGATCGCATTCAGCACGACGACGCCGGTGCGGTCCGGTATCACTACGTGCTGGTGGAGTTTGAGGCTCGGCCTCGCCATTCCGGCGCGCGGCCGCGTGCGGCAACCGATGCATTGCAAGCCCGTTGGGTTGGCTGGGCCGATCTGGCTACCTATCCACTCGTTCCCGGCCTCGACGAGGTACTGGAGCTGGTGCACAGCACCGCGCCCGCCTGATATAATACCCTCCGCGATATGTCTGGACATTCCAAATGGGCCACGATCAAGCATAAGAAGGCGGCCACCGACGCCAAACGCGGCCGCATCTTCACCCGCCTGATCAAAGAAATTGCCATAGCCGCGCGCGCAGGCGGCGGCGATGCCGACTCCAACCCGCGCCTGCGCAGCGCCGTGCTCGCCGCCAAGGCGGAGAACATGCCCGCCGACAACATCAAGCGCGCCATCCAGCGCGGCACGGGCGAACTGCCGGGAATTGTGTATGAGGAATTCTCGCTGGAAGGCTACGGTCCCGGCGGCGTGGCCGTGCTCATGGACATCACCACCGACAATCGCAACCGCACCGTGAGTGAGATCCGCCACCTCATGAGCAGAAACCACGGCAACATGGGCGAGGCTGGCAGTGTGGCGTGGATGTTCAAGAAGCGCGGCACGCTGTCGGTGCCCAAAGCTGCCGCCGCCGAAGACGATCTGATGGCGGCGGTGCTGGATGCCGGCGCCGACGACATGGTCGACGATGGCGAGAGCTGGGAAGTGCTGACCGCCCCGGAGGCGTTCGAGCCGGTGCTGAACGCCATCAAGGAGCGCAAAATCGAGCCCGCCAACGCGGAGGTCGCGATGATTCCCCAGAACTACATCAAGCTCAGCGGCAAGGACGCCGAGCAGATGATCAAGCTGCTGGAAGCCCTCGACGAGAGCGACGACATCACCCACGTCTACTCCAATTTCGACATGGACGAGGCTGAGCTCGCCAGTGCGTAGGGGCTGGCCCCCGCTCAGTACTTCGGCACGCTGGGGTCCACTTCCTCCGACCAGGCAAGAATTCCGCCCTTGAGGTTGCGGACGTTGGTGAAGCCGGCGTCGAGCAAAATGTGCGCCGCCTTCAGCGAGCGCGCGCCCGAGCGGCACTGCGCCACGATGGCGCGCCCGCGCTCCAGCTCGGCAAAACGCTTGGGTAGCTCGCCCAGCGGAATCAGCACCGCGCCGGGGATGCGGCCGATCTGGAACTCGTGCGGTTCGCGCACGTCGAGAATGAATGGCGCCTGGCCGGCGGCGATTTCCGCCTGCAGTTGGCGCGCGGTGAGCTCGGGGACCGCGGCATCGGCTTCCGGCTGCTTTTCCTCGCCGCGGATGCCGCAAAACTCCTGATAGTCCACCAGTGCGTGCATGGTGGGGTGCGATCCGCAGATCGGGCAGTCCTGGTTTTTCCGCAGCTTCAGCTCGCGGAAGCGCATGGCCAAGGCATCGAACAGCAGCACGCGGTTTTTCAGCGGCTCGCCGATGCCACAGATCAGCTTGATGGCTTCGGTGGCCTGGATCAGGCCCATCAGGCCGGGCAGCACGCCCAGCACGCCGCCTTCGGCGCAACTGGGCACCAGCCCCGGCGGCGGCGGCTCCGGATACCAGCAGCGGTAGCAGGGGCCGTCCGGCAGTGCCAACACCGACGCCTGGCCCTCGAACCGGTAAATGCTGGCGTAAATGTTGGGAATACCGCTGAGCACACAGGCGTCGTTGACCAGATATCGTGTGGGAAAATTATCGGTCCCGTCAATCACCAGATCATAGCCGCGGAAAATGTCGAGTGCATTGGCGCTGTCAAGCTTGGTCTCATAGCCGACAACCTCCACGCCGGGATTGATCGCGCGCAAGCTTTCAGTGGCGGAAACCAGCTTGGATCGGCCTACGTCGGCGGTGGAGTGGATTACCTGCCGCTGCAGGTTGGTGAATTCCACCACGTCAAAATCCACAATGCCGATGGTGCCCACCCCGGCCGCGGCCAGATACAGCCCCACCGGCGCGCCCAGCCCGCCCGCACCAATGGTGAGCACACGTGCTGCCTTCAGCTTGCGCTGGCCCTCCATGCCGATTTCGGGAATGATCAGGTGGCGGCTGTAGCGGAGTATCTCGTCATTGTTGAGGGCCGGCACGGTCGGGGTGGCCATATACAAATACCTCCTCCGGCGCTCACCGCCGGATGCAGAAATCAGGTTAAAAATAGCCGGAAATCGAGCGGACGGGCGGGGGAGGGATCAACAACATCGCCCGGCGGAGCACAGACAACCGCCAGCGATGGACGGCACGATTGAGAGCGTGTCGTTGGGTTTCACGGGAGTCTGCTCGCTCCCAGTATACCGGATATCTTCGTCGTTGAGGTAGACGTTGACGAAGCTACGGAGCTGGCCTTCGGGCGTAAACAGATGCGGACGAAGCTGCGGGTGCGAATGCACCAGCGACTGCAGCAGCTCGCCCACATCCCCGCCTTCGGCTTCCACCGTATCCTGGCGGCCGGCATAGGGCCGCAGGGCAGTGGGGATGTGAATGGACACGGACATGGGTTGTATTACACCTCCTGTTTGGTTTCGATGCTTTCGGACAAGAATTGGCTTCGATCTTCCGCCAACTCAAACGAGTTCGCTCCATCGGTGGCCGCGCGCTTGCTCTGCTGGATGGAGACGATGAGGTAGGAATAGCCGGGCCAGGAGGCGTGATCGAGATCGTATTGCGACGGCCGCGCCGGGTGGTCGGGATGGGAATGGTAAAAGCCGACGATCTCCAGGCCACGCGCCCGCGCGGCGCGTTGCGCCTCGAGATGCTCTTTGGGATCAAAATCGAAGCGGTTGCGCGGCGAAGCGGTGTTGGCGTTGCGCATGCGGTGAATGGCGCGGATCGAGCGCCGCCCGCCTGATTCCATGCTGCCCAGCAACAGGCCGCAGCATTCGTTGGGATACGCCTGTTCGCCGTGTTGCAGCACCGCTTCCAAATGCTCTGGTGGAATCGACAAGGCCATAATTTCAGCTTACGCTTGCGCGCTCCAGAAACGTTCACTCAGGTACTTGTCGCCGCCGTCGGGGAAAATTGTGACGATCACGGAGCCCGCCGGCGCGGCTGCGGCCACCGCCAGCGCGCCCACCAGCGCCGCGCCGCTGCTGATGCCCGCCAGCAGACCCTCCTCGCGCGCCAGGCGGCGCGCGGCGGCATAGGCGGCTTCGGTGCCGACGGCGCGGTCTTCATCGGCCAGGGTGGGATCGTAAATCGCCGGGACCAGCGCGCTAGTCATGTGCTTCAGGCCTTCCAGACCATGGAAGGGCGAATCCGGCTGCAGCGAGATGCAGCGCACGCGCGGATTCAACTCCTTCAGCCGCCGCGCGGTGCCCACAAACGTTCCGCTGGTTCCCAGCGTGGCCACAAAATGGGTGATGCGGCCCTCCGTCTGCCGCCAGATCTCTTCCGCGGTGCCGTAATAGTGCGCTTGCCAGTTGTTTGGATTGGAGTACTGGTCGGAGTAGAAGAAGCGCTCCGGCTCGGCCGCGGCCAGCGCTCTTGCGGCGCGAATGGCACCGTCGGAGCCCTCGCCGGGGTCGGTAAAGGTCAGCTCGGCCCCGTAGGCGGCCAGAATGCGCTTGCGCTCCGGGCTGACGTTTTCCGGCAGGCACAGCCGCACGCGGTGTCCGCGCGCCGCGCCCAGCATGGCGAAGGCGATGCCGGTATTGCCACTGGTGGCGTCCAGCAGCACGCGGCCCGCCACCAGTTCGCCGGCTTCTTCCGCCGCGCGCAGCATGCGCCAGGCGGCGCGGTCCTTCACGCTGCCGCCGGGATTGGCCCACTCCGCCTTGGCCGCCAGTTCCACGTCTGGAAACTGGGCGCCGATCCGGGGCAGCGCGATCAGCGGCGTGTTCCCGATGCGGTCGGTGAGCGAATTCCCAAGCATCAGCGCTCACCCGCTGCGTTTTCCTGCGAATTCACCACCTGCCAGACGCCGTCACGGCGGGTGAAAACATCAGTAAGCGTCGGGCTGAACTCGTGTGCCGGCCAGTATCGCTCCAGCCCCGCGACCGCAACGCGGGCGGCGGCCGCTTTTCTTCCTGGTGAGAGCGGTTGCTGCCCCTTCGCCGCACCAGCCGCCGGCAACGGTACCGATGCTAGCGCAAATACCTTGAATTTCATGCGCCTATTCTGGCACGGGTCGTTGCTGCCGCCCCGCGCCACTCAACGGATCGCAATCAGGGTGCGGCGGACGGCAGCGCGTTGCGTGCGAGCGTCGAGAACCGTCACTTGGCCGATGTAGCGGCCGGGTGTGAGTGCGCCTGCAGGAACCGCAAGGAAAATGGGAATTGCGCCGGCGTCGCCTTTGGGCGCCGCTGCCGTGACTGCGAGCGCTGTGCGGTAGGCCAGCTTGCCAGAGCGATAGAAGCCTACGTAGGCGGCAACGGGCGAGGCCGTCTCGGGCGGATGCTCGTAGGCTTCAAGGTAAACATAGATCGGCGCCGCTCGGCTAAACACGCGGGTCACACTGGGCATCAGCTCGCGGCCGCCGAATACGAGCGGATCGCCTGCCAGGGTTTTGTTGGCGTTAAACAGCGCCGCTGAGACCGGCAGACGCTCGCTGGAAAGCACGACTGAGCTGACGGTCAACCCGGGCGCGGGCCGCATGAGGTTGGGAACGGTGAACCCGGTCATGTAAGTTCCGATGCGGCCGGTCACATCGTCGCGGGCCAGGACTTTGATGGCATAGCGGCCGGGCAGGAGGGTGAAGCCGGCGGTGTACTCGATCGGAACCTGCGCCAACTGCGCCACCGTCTTGCCGCTCAGCTTGAGCTTGACCTGGTCGCGCAGGTTGGTGATGGTCGTGCCGTAGTTGTCCTTGACCTCGCCAATGAAATCAATCGTTGCCTGGCGCGCACCGCCGTGTTCGGCCAGCGCCAGCTCGCGGCCGGGAATTTTGACCGCGACCGGAACGAAATATTCGGCCGGGTTGAGCTGGAACGCAAACACGCGCAGCGCCAGCGTCAGATCGGTGACGGGATTGCCGAGCATGAGCGCGTCTTCGAGCTGACGCTCCTTGTCGGCGGCGGTGAATTTGGCGAACACCTTTTGGGCGAAGTAGCCTTGGCGGTAGGCAAGGCGCAAATGCGGCTGCCGCGGCACCAGGATGCGGACGTGCCGATACTTGCCGTTGCGGGCGGCGTCGGAGGTGTAGTAGCCGATCAGGTAATAGTCGGAAATGGCGTTGCGCGCGGTGGCAATGCCGTGAACGAGATTGTTGTCGTCGAGCTCGGCTTTGCCGCCGGTGTCGGCGGCGAGGGCGTAAAGGCTATCCTGCGAGGATTGCAAGCGCATGCCGAAAGCGGCCGCCGCGGAACCGTTGTACATGGAAATCCCGCCGGCCGAGCCCTGGGTAGCATCGCCCAGCGGTGCGGCGGCGACCAGGCCGCGCGCATCCACGGGGAAAATGGCTACGTTGGCGCGCAGGGCGGCGTTGGTGGTGGCTTCGAGCTGAGCTTCGTTATCCACGCCCTGGAGATTGATGCCGCTGGCGAAATAGACCAGCGACTTTTTCTGCTCGATGGGCGCCAGCATATCCAGCGCGGTGCGCACGGCGGCCAGCTGGCGATTGGTGTTGAAAATGTTGAACTCGCTGGAGTCCTGACCGAAGGCGCTGCCGGTATCGGCGGTGTCGTCGTCGCTGG
The DNA here is from genome assembly GCA_050747745.1 of Terriglobales bacterium. Classification (GTDB taxonomy): domain Bacteria; phylum Acidobacteriota; class Terriglobia; order Terriglobales; family SCQP01; genus SCQP01. The sequence goes on along the minus strand of JBOGKM010000099.1, from coordinate 45,041 downwards.
CCTCTTCGTGGTAGCCAAGCGCGGCCAGCGTGAGCTGGCTCAGGGCATGCTGCAACGCATCGCGGTCGGCGGTGAAGTCGAGCTTGACCTGCACGCCCGCGCCGGCGTATTCCATGATCGCCACTTCGTCGGCAGGCTTAAGCTGGCCGGCCACGAAGGCTTGCGCCGCCGCGAGCGCGCGCAACTGCCCGGCGGTTCGCATCGAGGTCATGTCGAAATAGAGCGCGACCAGGCGGCGGCCGGGATGTTGCACCGGAGCGATCTGAACGCTGGTGAGCGCTTGCGCCGGGGCCGGCGGCGGAGCTGCCGCCGCCGGGGTGGCCGCGTCGAGGCGCTGGTAGCGGCAGAAAGCGATGGTCTGGCGCACGCCGTCTTCGGTGACGATGAAATCTTTGGCGGTCAGGCCGGAAATCGGCTCACCATGCGGACCAGTCGCGGTGACCGCTTCCACCACCAGCCAGGAATGCGCTGAAAAGTGAAATACCTTCTGCCGCGCGAACAGCGGCGATGCGGTCATGAGCGCGAGGGCGAAAATGAGACCGGCGGCACGCATGGTCAGAAGGTGATGCGCAACGTGGTTTGCAGGCTGCGCATGGCATCGGCCGCCGACGGCAGCCCGAACTGGGGTGAACCCACCAGCGTGTAAAGGCCGGTGAAGACAGGATGATTGAGCAGGTTGGTGGCGTCAATGCGCAACGCGGCGGTGAGCCCGTGCCGCAGCGGAAAGGCGCGCTGCAGCGAGCCGTTGAGCGTGAGTTGGCCGGGTGCGGTCATCGAGTTCCGTCCGGCATCGCCCCAGCTCTCCGGCGCGGGCAATACGAAGGCGCCGCCGGGCGCAACATCGGGACGAACGCCCGCAAACGCGGTGCCGGGAATCGGAATCAGCGTCGTGGGCGTGAGCGGCTCGCCGCTCGCGGCGGTAACCGCGCTGAGCACGGTCCAGCCACGCACCAGCGCGCTACGCCAACGCAGGCCGCTCGAATACTGTGCCTGGAGTTTCAACACCTGCGGCTGATCAAAATCGCTGCGCGCGCGTTCGGCGTCCAGCGCGCGCCAGTTCTGCGCCACCGTGTTCATGTCATCGAGGGCGTGGGAAAAGGTATAGGAAAGCTGAAACGCAAGCCCGGAATGAAGTCGCCGCTCCAGCGAGGCCGTGCCCGCATCGTAGGACGAGTCGCCGTTCGAGGTTTCGTAGAGAAACCCGAGCGGACGCGCCGGGCAGGGATTGGCGGCGCCGGGCGGATACGTGTTGGGATAGAATTCCTGCACGCCGCGGGTGCCCTTTTCGCCCAGATAACTGAGCGTCATGAAGGTGCCGGCGCCGATGCTGTTTTGCAGAGAAGCGTTCCACGCCTGGACATAGCCCATACGGAAGTCCGGATTCACCGCGAACGAGGCGGGCGCACCGCTGGCGGGTGTGAGCAGCGCCGTGGCCAACGTAAGCGGCTGTGCGGGCGAGTTCTGCGTATTCAGGACGGTGGCAAACGGCGGCTGCGCGGCCATTTGCAGGGCGAGGTCTTCGTAGACGGAGGAGTTGCGGTACATGCCGTAACCGGCGCGCAGCAGCAGCGAACGCTCCTCCCACGGCCGCCACGCGATGCCCAGCCGCGGCTCGAAACCGCCGCGGTCGGGGCGCAGCAGCGGGTTGCCCGGCGACGCCAGCACCGGCGAGGCGGAGGCGAACCCGGGCGTAAGCACGAGGTTCACCATGCGGCCATAGAGCTCGGAAGCGGGCGAGGCGTATTCCCAACGCGCGCCCAGATCGAGGCTGAGGCCGTCGCGGGCGGACCAGTCGTCGGTGAAATAGACGTCGTCTTGATTCTGGCGAAAATACTTGTCGGCATTACCGAAATCCAGGCTGGCGGTGTCGGGTTCGCCGGCGGCGAAATCGCCCCACGCCGAGCCGGTTGCCGCGCCCGTGAAGCTGAAGTTGCCGCGCGGATTCTGCTGCTGGAGCAAGTTGAACTCGAGGCGGCGGAAATCGCCGCCGAACTCGAAATTGTGGTTGCCCGGCGCCCAGGATCCCGCGACGGAAGCCGCCGCCGTCTGGTTGCGGTTGTGCATGGGCAGAGCGTCGCTCAACCCCGCGATGCCGTTGGCAAAGCTCAGCGTCGGCGGACCCCAATCGGACGGCACCGCGCTGGCGCCCTGCACTTCTGCCGCAGCTTCGACGTTCTCTCTCGCGGCAAAATAGGGGACTTCAGTTTGCGCCAGGCGGCTGTAATCGAAGCCGAAGGTCATGAACACGGTTTCGGCGAAACTGCGCCGGAACCGGGTATTGCTGTTGAGGCCGAGTGTCGAGCGGTTGTCCAGAAAGCCGAACAGATTGGTCGCATCGGCGCGGGTCGAGGCCAAGGAGAGCATTTCCGAGATGCCCGTGTGCGAGGGCCCGGCAAAGGCCTTGTTGACGCGCGTCTGAAGCTGATCCTCGTGCTGGTGCGAGAGCAGCGAGGCTTGGTAGTTGTACGGCTCGGAGGCGGCGAGATTGGGAAGCGGATAGAAGCTCAGCAGCGATGCGGCCTGGGGATTCGTCACGACGGCCCGCTCGGCCGGCGTCGGCACCAGAGCCGAAGACGCCGTCGCGGTGGAGTCGGCGGTCTTCTGGTAGCCGAGGAAAAAGAATGGCGCCGAGCCGAGGTCGTCGAGATGCGGGATGAGCAGCGGCCCGCCGAGCTGAAACAGGCCGGTCAGGTTGCTGAATTCGGGCTTGGGGAGGGTGTTTCCGGCAAAGGAGTAGCTGCGGGCATCGAGATGCGAGTTGTCGAAAATCAGGCCGACGGCGCCGTTGAACAGGGAACGGACGCCCGGGCGATGGTTGCCGAAAGCCGGCGAGAGGCCGAACTGCGAGGTGGCATCGTTGCGCACGCTGCCGTTGACGGCCAGCGCGGCGCCCGCGCCGGGCACGGAAGCAACCGGCGGCGGCGTGGCTTGCGGCGCGGAGAGCGCGTGCGCTAACGGGGCGACGGCAAGCGTGAGGCGCAGCCCGCCGGCAGGCACGGTGATACGCTCTTCGATCGGCGTGAAGCCGGGCATGGTGACACGCAGAACGCAAGCGCCCGGCGCCAGGCCGGAAAAACTGAAGTCGCCCCCATTACCGCTCAGGATGGTGACGCGAGTTTTCCCTTGAGTCGCGCTCACAGTGGCGCCGGGCAGCGGGATTCCGCCACCCCGGACGACGCCGCTCAGCGATGCCGGCGACTGTGCCGCGGCGGCCACGGCAACCAGCAGCATGACGAGGAACCACCGCATGGGCACCGCCGTGTGCTAGTAGGGCGTGGGCGTCGGGCTCGCCTGGTCCACCACGAAAATCTTGACCGGCCCCTTGCCGCGCACCAGCCGCAGGCCCAACTGCTGCTCGAGCGCCACGAACAAGGACGGTGCGGCTGGTGGGCTTCCGTGCAGGCGCCGCAGCGGCTCGAAGGTTAGCTTGGCTGCGTAGGTGCCAGTGAGACCGGTGCGGTCCACGACCGGCTCGTCAAGACGGCGGCTGAAAAACTGCGCAAACCGGCCCATGGTGCCGTCGAGCTTCGCATCCACCGCTCCGCCCTTGCTGTGGGCATCAGACTCCCCGTGCCCGGGGCCCGTTTTTTGGAGTTTGCTGCCGCCGGGCGCGACTTCCAGCCAGTACTCGCTGGCGATTTTCGAGGACCAGTGATATTTGAGATGGAAGCGCTCGGCGAGAAAAGGCTGGAGCAGCGTGCGCCAGCCTTGGCGCGTCGTCACCGGTTTCGCTGTGACTGCGGTGATGTCGTAGCGCTTGCGGCTAATCCACGTCGGGCCTTTGACTTGGTACGTCTGCAGGTCGTAGGCGCTCGTGATCAACCGCTGCAGCGTGATGCCCTCGGCGCTGTAGTGTTGCGCGTCGGAATCGACGTCGATGTTGGTATCGCCAACCGGAAGCGTGGCGATTGGCTTGATCGTTGCTGCCTCAAAATGCGTGGGCGGCGCCGGATGCTGGGCGGCGAGCAGCAGGATCGGTCCGGCGATGCCCACGAGAGCGGCGGCGGCGACCGCAACGCGCTGCGAGCGCGACAAGCGTCGTCCCAGCTCGCCGGCCAGGATCGCGCGCACCCGCGCAGTGAGCCGGCCGCCGGCGATGCCGGAGGCGCAGGGCACCGGCACGGCCAGATAATGGCGGCAGACCGCCAGCACGGCGCCGGCATAGGCGGCGCGGTCGGGCTGCGCAGCGAGCACGGCCTCGTCGCAGGCGCGCTCACGTTCGGCCACCAGCCGTTCGCCAATGATCCAGACAAAGGGATGGAACCAGAACAACGCCTCGACGAGCATGTGCAGCGCCGACCATAAATTGTCGCGGCGGCGCATGTGGCAGTGCTCGTGCGCCAGCACGGCCGCGAACTCGGCGGGTGAAAGGCGCGCTTCTAAATCGGGCGGCAGCAACAGCCGCTGGCGGAACACGCCGTAGACGCCCGGCTCGAGGACGGACCGGTCCGCCTGCGCCAGCCGCCGCCAGCGCCGCCGCCAGCGGACCAACAGCGCGACTGTGCCTGCCAGCCAGACCACAGCCAGCACGTACAAAAGCGCATGCGAGTTTACAGCAGCGGGTGCAGCGGCACCGCCGATTTCCAGCACGCGCGTAAATGGCTGGCTCAGGCTCACGGCCAGGGGCGCGGCGGCAGCGTGTGCCGCCGGCGCCGGCAGCAAGGCGCGCAGCCACTCGGCGAGGGAAGCGAAGGCAGCGAACGGCACCAGGAACTTCAGCGACGCCGCGAGCCAGATCCAAAATCGTACCCGCGCCTGATGATGGCGCAAGAGCAGTGCGAGTGCGGCCGCCGCGGTGGCGAACGCGGTGGATTGCCAAAGGTGATTGAGCAGCGTGGCTGGGACCATGACCTGGTCCTAATTTCCGAGCGGGATCATGAGCGCGTGATCCACGACCAGTACGGTAACCGCTGCGTTTTTGTTGGCGACCAGCTTGAGACCGAGCTGCTGTTGGAGGGCGGCGAAAATGGAGGGAGCGGACGCGGGAGCGGCTGCGGCGCCATGCCGAGGTGCGGCGCCGCCGGAGGGCGCCAGGGGCGGTGGAACGCCTAGTATGTGCATCGAGCGCCGCATCCCAGGCGGCGGGGCGTAGCGCAGCTTTACGACAAAGTCGCCCTTGATTCCAGTGCGGTCCGCCACCGGCGTCCCCAGCTGCCGGCTGAGCATCTGCGCCAACCCGCCCACGCTGGTGTAGGTGGTCAACTGCAGGGCGCCGCCTTGCTGCGGACCCGCCCTGACCATGAACATGCCCGGTTGCAGTCTGGCCGGCCCGCGCCCCCGGGGCGCGCCTGGGAGCGCCAAATCGCCCGGACGTGGCAGCCTGAGCTTGCTTCCGCCGGGAGCGATCTCGAGTTCGTAGGCGCGCATCCGCCGGCTCGTTTGGTGGGTGCGGAGCTTGAACCGCTGGGCCAACAAGGGCCGCAGCAAGGTGAACAAGCGAGCGCCGGATACCGGGACGGCGGTCACTGCAGTCACGTCGAAGCGCCTGGAGCTGATCCAGGATGGCCCCTCGACCTGATAGGAGGAAAGCCCATAGGCGTCCATGATCAGGTTCTTGAGGGTGACACCTTCGGCGGTGAGGCGCTGAGGATCGCGCTGGGTGCCGAAGCGAATCATCCCACGGCCGCTGGAAAAATTTGGAGTCGCGACCGGCTTGATGGTGGCGGCCTCAAAGCGCGTGGGCGGCGCCGGATGCTGGGCGGCGAGCAGCAGGATCGGTCCGGCGATGGCCACGAGCATGGCGGCGGCGACCGCAACGCGCTGCGAGCGTGACAAGCGCCGTCCCAGCTCGCCGGCCAGGATCGCGCGCACCCGCGCAGCGAGCCGGCCGCCGGCGATGCCGGAGGCGCAGGGCAGCGGCGCGGCCACAAATTGGCGGCAAACCGCCAGCACGGCGCCGGCGTAAGCACTGCGGTCGGGGCAGACCGCCAGTACGTCTTCGTCGCAGGCGCGCTCGCGCTCGGCCACCAGCCGTTCGCCGATGATCCAGACGAAGGGATGGAACCAGAACAGCGCCTCGACGACCATGTGCAGCGCCGACCATAAATTGTCGCGGCGGCGCATGTGGCATTGCTCGTGTGCCAGCACGGCCGCAAGCTCGGCGGGTGAAAGGCGCGCTTCCAGATCGGGCGGCAGCAACAGCCGCTGGCGGAACACGCCGTGCACGCCCGGCTCGAGGACGGACCGATCCGCCTGCGCCAGCCGCCGCCAGCGCCGGCGCCAGCGGACCAACAGCGCGACCGTGCCTGCGAGCCACACTGCAATCAGCGTGTACGCCAGCAGATGCGAGCTTGCTGCCGGCGCCAATGTGCCGCCAAGTTCGAGTAGCTGCGTAAACGGCTGGCTCACGGTCGCGGCTGCCGGTGCGGCGGCAGCGCGCACCGCGGGCATGGGCAGGAAGGTTTGCAGCCATCCGGCGAGCGTAGCGAAGGCGGCAAACGGCACCAGGAATTTCAGCGACGCCGCCAGCCAGATCCAAAAGCGCACCCGCGCCTGATGATGGCGCAAGAGCGACGCCAGCACGGCTGCGGCGGCAGCGAACAAGGTGGACTGCCAGAGATGGTTGAGCAAAGCAGCTTCGATCACGGCTTGGGCTCCTTGTTTCCCCGTTGTTGATGCTTGCGCAGCTCGGCTTCGGCCTCGTGTAAGTCCGCCAGCGTCATGCGCCCGCTCTCGATGAAGTGCGCCATGATGGGCTGCGTACGTCCGCCGAGTACGCCCAGGAAATCGTCAATCAGCCGCCGCTGCGCGGCCGCGCGCGTCACCACCGCCTCGAAGATGTGCGCGTTGCCGATTTTGCGCGTGCGCCGCACCGCGCCTTTGGCTTCGAGGCGATAGACCGTGGTCTGCACCGTGGTGTAGGCGGGCGCGCCCGCCATGCTCTCCTGGATTTCGCGGATTGCGACCGCGCCCCGCGACCACAGCACCTCCAGAATCCGCAGTTCCAGGCGCGAAAGCCGCACCAGTTTTTCCCGTCTACTATGCATGTGTGTAATGCTACTATGGCGCAGTGCGCAGGGCGAAAGAATATTTTTGAGCGTGATCATGGCCGTTCACAGGCGGCAGATTGGTGCAGCGAACGACGAACGCCCCGCGCACGCCGGCCGCCGCCCCGTGCGGCCGCGACGTGCGGCAGCGCGATCAGCGGCGCGTTCCCGATGCGATCGGCGAGCGAACGTCCCAACGTCATCCCTGAAGTTCCGTCTGGCAATCGCCCTCCGGCGCCCGTAAAATAGCAGCCGAGGTGGCGGGCGTGAAGATTGCGATCGTCTGCATTGCGGTAGTAACAGCAGCGCTTCCGCTGGCCGCGCAGGTGAGCGATATTCAGGCCCATAAGCTGCCGGACACGACCGCGGTGCGGCAGGTATACGCCGCAGCGGAGCAATTATGGCCGCTGGCCGGGCGTTTCAGCGTCCCATGGACTTATGCCACCCCCAAGGCCGGCGTAAAAGCGCAATTGACAACCCTCATGGCCACCGCATCAGCAGCGGCGGAGAAAGCGCCCGACAACGAAGAAATACAATTGCTGGCGGGCGAAGTCGGCGCGGAAGCGTACAACCTGGATGTGAAGGGCGCCGCCACGGAACTTGTCGGCGCCCTGAGCCGGGCCGCCGTCCTGGCGCCCGACGACCTCCGGCCGGAATGGATGCTGGCCTCCTATCGTTGCGGCACCGGGTACGGCATGGTGGCCGCAATGCAGTTGCTGCTCAAGATCGAGAGCGACCAGCCCGCGGAAAAGCTCTCGGCAGGCTTTTGGAGCGACTACCTCAACTGCGCGGCCCTCACGTTCATTCCAGAGCACGCATTGCGGGCGGCCGGTTATCTTCGCCAACTACGCGCGCTCACCGCGCTCGACAAAGAGGTTGCCGAAGCAATCCAAAAGCAAGTGATCCCACCCGAAGCCACCCGGACCTACCCGCCCGAGGCCTACTGGCAGCGCGCCGATTTGCCCTCCGTCGGCACCGTGTTGTACAGCACGGCCTGCGGGTTCGCGCTGCCTGCCGGCTCAGGGTTGGAATTGCACATCGGACCGCTGCAGCGGAACACGTGTATCATCTGGGCCGCGGAGAAACAGCTGGCTGTTGGCGCGGCCCCAGCCACCTTGATGATCATCGCAGTCCAAGCCGCGACGCCGGGGAACACGCTGGCCGAGGTTGCGGCGCCATTGGTGGAAAAATTTGGACTGCATCCGGCGCCGGCACCGTCCTGCCCCGTAGCCACCTGCCTGGGCTTCCAGCGCCCGGCGCGGTCCCATGACCCCATGGGCACGGCGGCGATGATTGCATTTCAAACCCAGTCTCCCCCGTACCCGGGTTTGCGCTTCGAGACGCCACACGCCATCCCGGCTCAAACCGGCGGCAAGAACGGCCCGCAGTATACCAGACCCATTCCTCACTTGGGGCGGATCGCGCCAGTGCTTGATTACATCATGGCCATTGAAGCTGGCGGGCCGCCTTCGGCAGCGGCGTTGGCCGGCTTCCGCCGTCTTCTGAAGCAATTGATCCTGGACCGCGCAACCGCAGCAGGCGGCCACTGACCTGGGCCCATTGCTATAATGGCCCTTCATGTCCCGCGCGAAGCATGCCCCTCCCAGCTTGGCGGCCGCCCAGGAAAAGCTGGCGGCGATGGGCTTTACCCTGAGTTCGCTGCGCGAGGGCAAGGTTTTGGCGCGTAAGCACGGCTGTGCCGCCATTCTGGGGGAGAGCGAGCGCGCGGTCGAGATTGCGGTGGCGCCCGGCCTGGTGGTGCGGGGCGAGCTGGCGCGGCTGGTGGATCGCGGCTATCAGAAGTTCTTCAAAACTGCCGATGCGGAAGTACCTGCCCTGCCGGAAACCATGAGCGCGCTGGCGCATTTCGAGGCTGAGTTGCGGCTGGCCTGTGGCATCCCGTCGCTGTACAACGAAAGCCTGGGATCGGTCAGCGATCGCTATCTTTACGACCGCATCTGGTATCGCGACCAGGGGCGTCAGCCCAAACCCTGGGAACAAGACGCCGCAACCGCCCTCAAAGCCTGACGTGGCCACGGCCGCCAAGCTGGTGATTGCCATGCACAGCGTGCGCGGCATCTGGCACTGGCCGGCAGCGGCGACGGACCGGCTGCGCGCGGAGTACCCGCAGGTCGCCTTCCACGAATATCCGCGCGACAGCGAGGATCCGCTGACCCCGGCATCGGCCGCTGCCGACGCCGTGCTATTCAGCGACGCTGACGCGGTGATCGCCTGGCGTCTCGATCCGCGGCTATATCGGAACGCGCGCCGCCTGCGCTGGATTCACTGCCCCTCTGCCGCCGTGCATCAGCTCTTGACGCCGGAGCTGGCCGCCGGCCCGATCGTGATCACCAACGGCGCCAGCGTGCATGCGGCCATGGTGGCCGAGCATGGCTTGGCGCTGTTGCTGGCGCTGGCTCGCGGGCTGCCGCAGGCGCAGCGCAGCCAAGCCGAAAGGCGGTGGGCGCCGGAAGCCTGGCTCGGACAGTTGCGCCGGCTGGCGGGCTCGACGGTGGTGCTGGCGGGGCTGGGTCACATCGGGCGCGAGCTGGCGCCGCGCCTGGCGGCGCTGGGCGTGACCGTGCTGGGCGTGCGCCGCCGTCCGGAATTGGCCGTAGCGGGCTGCGCCGCCGTCTACGCCGATGCCGAGTTGGAGTCGCTACTGCCGCGCGCGGACGCTCTGATTCTGGCGCTGCCCTCCACCGGCGCCACGGCAGCACGCATCGGCCCCGCACAACTGGCGCTGCTGCCGCGCCGTGCGTTTCTCGTTAACCTCGGCCGCGGCTCGGCGCTGGACGAAACGGCGCTCCACGAAGCGCTGGTGGCAGGCCGTCTTGCCGGTGCCGCCCTGGACGTGTTTGCGCACGAGCCGCTGCCGCCCGATTCCCCGCTCTGGCACTGCCCCAGCGTGATCATCACACCGCACGTGGCCGCCGCCGTGCCCGATACCTGGGAGCAGCAGACGGCGCTGGTGGCGCGCCATTTGCGCCGCTTTCTCGCGGGTGAACCGCTCGAGCCGCAGGTGGACAAGGTGCGCGGCTACTGACCCGCGTGGCTGTGTTAGCCTGAGATTACTACCCATGGATACTGCGCCTGCCACCACCGCGCTGGAGCAAATTCAGGAGCTCGAAGCCCGCTATTTGTTTCCTACCTATACCCGCGTGCCGCTGCTGCTGGAGCGCGGCAAAGGCGTGTTCGTTTACGACAGCGCCGGCAAGCGCTACCTGGATTTCATTACGGGCATCGGCGTCAACGCGCTCGGCTACGCCCATCCGCGGCTGCTGGCGGTGATGCGCGAGCAGAGCAAAAAAATCATTCACACCTCGAACATTTACTTCAACGCCTACCAGGGTCCGTTGGCCGAGCGGCTCACCAGGCTCTGTAATATGGAGCGGGCGTTTTTCACCGTCAGCGGCGCCGAAGCGGCCGAAGGCGCGCTCAAAGTGGTGCGCAGCGTGGCGCAGAAAATCTCGCCCGCCAAGATCGAAATCATCGCGCTGGAACATTCCTTCCACGGCCGCACCATAGGCGCGCTCTCGATCACCGGGCAGACCGAATACCGCACGCCGTTTGGCCCGCTGCTGCCCGGCATCCGCTTCGTGCCCGCCAACGACGTGGCCGCCCTCACCGCCGCGGTCGGCCACAACACCTGCGCCATCATCATTGAGCCGGTGCAGGGCGAAGGCGGCATTCACGAAATCTCGGGCGCTTTCCTGCGCGCCGCCGCCGATCTGGCGCGCCAGCACCAGGCCAGCCTGATCTTCGATGAAATCCAATGCGGCATGGGCCGTACCGGCAAGCTCTTCGCCCATCAGTGGACCGACATCATCCCCGATGTCATCATCACCGCCAAGCCCATCGCCTGCGGCTATCCGCTGGGCGCGATCATGGCGCGCGGTTCGGCGGCGACAGCGCTGACCGCCCACAGTCACGGCACGACCTTTGGCGGTGGTCCGCTCGCCTGCCGCCTCGCTTTGGAAGTGCTGGACATTCTGGATCGTGACGAGATGTACGCCCACATTCAGGCCATGGGCGCGCGCCTGAAGCAGGGTCTCGAGGCTCTGGCGGCCAGGCACAAATGCGTCAAGGAAGTGCGCGGCAAGGGCCTGATGCTGGGCATGGAACTGGATCGTCCGGCCAAGCCCGCCTTCCAGAGCATGATCGAGCAGGGTCTGCTCGCCAACGTCACCCACGAGTACACCATCCGCATGCTGCCGTCCTACATCATCGAGGAGCAGCACGTGGACAAGGCGCTGCGGATTATCGGGAAAGCTCTGCGGAAAGCCTAATCCACGTAAACTCGCTCGACGCGGGCGGAAATGCCGCAGAGCATCTCGTACGGGATGGTGTGTGCCAGCGCCGCCAGCGCGGCCGCATCCGGCGCACCCGCGCCCAGCAGCGCCACCGTGTCGCCCAGTGCCAGGCCAGGCGCCGCGCTGGCATCCACCGTCGTCAGGTCCATGCTGATCGCTCCCGCAACCGGCAGATGTTGGCCGCCATGGACGGCGTACGCACCCGGCGCAAGCTCGCGCCGGTAGCCGTCGGCGTAGCCGGCGGCAAGCGTGGCCAGGCGCATCGCCGTGGGCGTGTGGAAGCGCGCGCCGTAACCCACGCCGTGTCCGGCGGGCAAATCCTTCACCGCGACCACCAGCGCTTTCCACCTGAGCGCCGGGCGCAGATGGCGCGCGTGTTCCGCCTGGGCGCTGTAGCCGTATAGTGCCAGCCCCACCCGCGCCAACTTGCCGCCCCAGTGCGGGAAGCGCAGACTGGCTTCGCTGTTGAGCAGGTGCCAGGGGACACGGTGCGCGGCGGCGCCGGCGAGCAGGCGCGCGCGCTGGTGGTCGCTGGCGGAACGGTCGGCGGCTTCGGCGCTGGCGAGGTGGGAAAATACTGCTTCCACCTCAAGCCCGGGCGCGGCGCGTAGCGCCTGCCGCACCTCTTCCTCCTGCGCCGCCGTTACCCCCAGCCGTCCCATGCCGGTCTCCAGCTTGAGATGGATGATGGCGCGATGGCCGTCGCGCGCCGCCGCCAGCCAGCGGATCTGGCTTGCATCCCACACCGCCGCCGTCAGCCCTGCCCCCAGCAGCGCCCCGGCTTCTTCTGCGACAAATCCGCCCAGCACCAATATGCGCCCGCCCACGCCCGCGTGCCTCAGTCTCAACCCCTCCTTGACCGAGGTCACAGCCAGCCATTCCACCCCGGCGGCGGCGAATACCTGCGCGCACGCCACCGCGCCGTGGCCATAAGCGTCGGCTTTCACCACCGCGCAAATCGCCGTTTCCACGGGCAAAAACCGGCGCACGTAGTCCAGATTGTGGCGCAGCGCGCCGCGGGAAATTTCCACCCAGTTGCGCGAAATCATCGGGAACGGATTCCTCCCAACTCTAGCAGACCACCTCCCGTGCTATCGTGAAGTCTTGCTCTATGTACGAGGATTTCACCGCGACGGATCCGCTCACCCACCAGGCCGTGCGCTGTGAGTTTCAATGCCTGATGGTCGGCATCGCCACCCGTCATTCCGATACCGTGGATCTCAAATTCCTGGTCAACGGCGATGGGGTCTGGCTGGGCCTGCCGCATCCCGCCTGGATAGAATTCAAGCGCCAGACGGGCGTAGCGCTCAGCGATCGCATGGCGGTGGACCTGGGCGGTCTGTATCTGAAGCGGGCCATTGAGAGCGGCGTGGGCGCCGAGCGCAATCACTGGAACGACATCAGCGTGGATGATGTCCTGCAACTGGCAGCCAGCCTGAAATGGCTTCCCGCCACTGCCGGGAAATGATGTTCCGGAAAATCCTTATCGCCAACCGGGGCGAAATTGCCGTCCGCCTGGTACGCGCCTGCCGTGACCTGGGCATCGCCAGCGTGGCCGTTTACTCCGATGTAGACCGCTGCGGCCTGCACGTGCTCGAAGCCGACGAGGCCGTGCCTCTGGGCGCCTCACCCGCCTCCGAAAGCTACCTCAACATCGCCCGCGTGCTCGAAGCCGCGCGCCGCACCGGCGCCGAGGCGATTCATCCCGGCTACGGGTTCCTTTCGGAGAACGCCGGCTTCGCCGCCGCCTGCCGCGCGGCAGGCATCGTCTTTATCGGCCCCACACCCGAGGCGATGGCGGTGCTGGGCAGCAAGACCGCCGCCCGCAAGCTGGCCCATGAACACGGCATCCCGATTCTGCCCGGTACGGTGGATGCGGTCACTTCACTGGCCGAGGCCGGGCGCGTGGCCGCCTCGATTGGCTATCCGGTAATGCTGAAAGCTGCGGCCGGCGGTGGCGGCAAGGGCATGCGCCTGGTGGCTCGCCCGGACGAGCTGGCCTCGGCCTACGCCCTCGCAGGTGCCGAAGCCGGAGCTGCTTTCGGCGATGCCGCGGTATTTCTGGAACGCGCCGTGTTGGCACCGCGCCACGTCGAGATCCAAATCCTGGGCGACGAACATGGCCAGCTGGTCTGGCTGGGCGAGCGCGAATGCAGCATTCAGCGCCGCCACCAGAAGATCATTGAGGAAAGCCCCTCGCCCCTCCTCAGCGAGGAAACACGCCAGGCCATGGGCGCCGCCGCCTGTGCGGCCGCCCGTGCCGCCGCCTACACCAATGCCGGCACGGTCGAGTTCCTGGTGGATGAGCAGGAGAAATTCTATTTTCTCGAAGTCAACACCCGCCTCCAGGTCGAGCATCCGGTCACGGAACTCTGCACCGGCCTCGATCTCGCCACCTGGCAGATTCGCGTCGCCGCCGGGGAGCCGCTTTCCTTCCGCCAGCAGGATATCGTGCACCGCGGCCATGCCATCGAGTGCCGCATCTACGCCGAGGATCCGGAGCAGGACTTTATGCCCAGCCCCGGCACCATTCTCCGCCTGCGCCCGCCCTCGGGGCCGGGCGTGCGCGAGGATTCCGGCGTTTACGAGGGCTGGACGGTGCCGCTCGACTACGATCCGCTGCTGTCCAAGCTCGTCGTCTGGGGCGAAGACCGGCCGCAGGCGCTGGCGCGCATGCGGCGCGCGTTGCACGAATATCAGCTCGCGGGTCTGCGCAACAATCTCGGCTTTTTCCGGCGCGTCTTTGCCGATCCGGATTTTGCCGCTGGCCGCACCGACACCGGCTATGTGGCGCGGCTCCAGGCGCGGCCGGAACCCACCTTCCCGGAAGACGATGTCTGGGCCGAGGCCGCCAGCGTCGCCGCCGCCCTCGCCGCCTCGCTCAGCCTTCCCGCCGCTCCCGCGCCGGCTGCCGCCGCGCCCGCCTCGCGGTGGCAGCAGGAGGCGCGCCGTGCCGGGCTGGAGGGGGGCCGGGCATGATCTGCGAGGTCGAAATCGACGGCCGCACCCGTAAACTCGAACTGACACCGCACGCCGGGGGCTGGCGCATCGTCTGCGACGGTCGCGAGCTGGCCGCCAACGTGGCCCGCGCCAACGCCGATACCCTCTCCCTGCAGCTCGGTCCGCGCAACTTCAGCTTCGGTTGGGCGCGCGCCGGCGATGGCGCCATCTGGCTCTCGGGCGCTGGCCGCGCCGCCGCCGCCGCCGTCCGCGATCCTCGCCAGGCGCGGGCGCGGCACCGCTTCGAGCAATCCGGCCGCGCCCGCCTGACCGCGCCCATGGCGGGCAAAGTCGTGCGCGTGCTCGCCCAGCCGGGCGCGACGGTGGCAGGCGGCCAGGGTCTGCTGGTGCTGGAGGCGATGAAAATGCAGAACGAGGTGCGCAGCCCCAAATCCGGCACGCTGGTGACCCTGCAAGTCAGCGCCGGCGATACCGTTGCCAGCGGTCAGGTGCTGGCCGAAGTCGAATAGCTCCGCGTCCCGCCATGAGCGATCTCTATTTCGAGTTTCGCCACGTTTTCAAAAGCTTCGGCCCGCGCACGGTGCTGCACGACGTCAGCTTCGACGTGCGCCACGGCGAAACCGTCTGCATTCTCGGTCGCAGCGGCGTCGGCAAATCGGTGATGCTGAAGTTGCTCATGGGTTTTCTACTGCCCGATAGCGGGGATGTGCTGGCCGAGGGCTTGTCGGTGCCGGCCATGTCCGAGGCGGAGCTGACCGCCATGCACAAGAAAATCACCCTGGTGTTTCAGTCGGGCGCGCTGTTCGACTCGCTCACCGTCGCCGAAAACGTCGCCTTCCCGCTGCGCGAGCACGGCATGAAAAACGAGCGCGAGATCGCCCAGGCGGTCGACGGGCTGCTGGACCTGCTGGAACTGCGTGCCGAGCGCGAAGCCTTCCCGGCCAGCCTTTCCACCGGCATGAAGCGCGCCGTGGCCATTGCCCGCGCCCTCGCCGCCAAGCCCCACGCCATCCTCTACGACGAGCCGACCACCATGGTCGATCCGCTCATGGCGCAGACCATCGCCGGTCTGATCGCGCGGGTGAAGCAGCAGGTCCGCCTCACCAGCGTGATCGTCACCCACGATACCCATTTTGCCCGCCGCCTCGCCGGCCGCCTGGTCCTGCTGCACGAAGGCCAAGTCCGTTTCTTCGGCACCGTCGCCGCCATGGACGCTGCCGCCGATCCGGTGGTCCGCGACTTCCTGCGCCGGGACGATTGGGCCCTGCCCGCGCCTTCCTAGGCGGCGCGCTCTGCTGCCGCCGACGCAACGGCGTTAACCTAGTATGGAGGTGCCCGGCGCGTGAATCCCATCCATACCATCGCTTGGCGCAACGGCAAGCTGGCGCCTGCGGCGGAGCTTTGCGTTTCTCCTCTGCAAACCGGTCTTCTCAGCGGCTGGGGATTGTTCACTACCCTGCGTATTTACCAGGGCGTGCCCTTTGCGCTGGAACATCACTGGCAGCGGCTGGCCGCCGATGGCGCTCGGCTGCTGATGGACATGGCGGGTCTGGAGGCGGAAATGCGGTCCGCGCTCGCCGCGGTGATCGAGCACAACCAGGCCCATGAGGCCGTGGCTCGGGTCTACTTCATCCGCAACCAGGGTGGCTTGCTGGATACGCCTCACGCCCGTCCCACCGACGTGCTTGTGTTCACTCGCGACCTGCGCACTTGGGGTGAAAACGCCCGTCTGTTGGTCCAGCCGCACGGACGCGATTCCCAGGCCCCGCTGGCGGGAACGAAGACGCTCACCTGGGCGCATAACCTGGTGCTGGTCGAGCAGGCGCACGCCCGCGGCTATGACGATGTGCTGCTGCTCAATGAGCGCGGCGAAGTGGCTGAATGCACTTCCGCCAACGTGTTTGTCGCCCGCCAGGGGCGATTGCGCACGCCGCCGCTATCGTCGGGAGCGTTGCCCGGCATCAGCCGTAAGCTACTGCTCGCCGCCGCCGCCGCGCACGGGCTGGAGCTGTCCGAGTCGGTGCTCACGGAGGCCGATCTCTACGCCGCCGACGAGATCTTTATTACCTCCTCCACTCGCGAGGTCCAGCCCGTCAGCCAGGTCGGCGCCCGTGCCATCCCCCGCGGGCCGTTGGCCGCCGGCGCCGCTGCCGTGTTCCAGCACCTGGTGCGCGCCTATGTGGATGCGCATCGGCCTGCCGCTGCCGCCCGGAGCGGGTCATGAGCGACGCTAGGCCTATCCTCATCGTCGAGGATGAGGATCTCATTCGCGATACCTACGCCCGCCGTCTGGAGCACGAAGGCTACCAGGTGCGCCAGGCCGCCAATGGCCGCGATGCGCTGCAAAGCGTGCACCAGGCCACGCCGCAACTCATCCTGCTTGATGTCATGCTGCCCGACATCAGCGGCCTGGAGGTGTTGAAATCGCTGCGCGCCGACCGCCGCTTTTTGACCACTCCGGTGGTGCTGTTCACCAACCTGAGCCAGCACATGGACAAACACCAGGCGGCGCGCCTGGGCGCCACCGACTATCTGGTCAAGTCGGAAGTCGCGCCCGCCGACGTCGTGGCGCGGGTGCGCCAACTACTGGAGTCGGCCCCCGGCCGCCGCCCCATCGCCAGCTTCCGCCTGAACGTCGATCCGAAACAGGGCGATGCCGCCGCGCTTGCCTCCCTGCTCGGCTACGAGCGCGACTTCCGCTGCCGCCAGTGCGGCGGGCGCATGCTGCTGCAACTCGACGGCGATTTTTCCGATCCCTGGTCGCGCAGCTTCCGCGTCCGGCTGCGCTGCCCCGGCTGCCATGTACAGCAGGCCGCATTTCCTGCCCCCGGCCAGCGGGTCAGCGGCTGATGTGGTCGGCGCTGCGCAAGGCGATTTCCCGCCAGATCGAAGCGCTCCTGCGCTGGCTCACCGCCTCGGCCATCCGCTCCACCGCTATTTTCGTCATCTTGACCTTTGTACCTATCCTGCTGCTGACCTATTACATCGTCGCCACCAGCATCCGCAACACCAAGGCCGCCGCGGCCAGTGCCGATCTCCAGGTAGCCAACTTTGCCGTCTCGCTGCTCAAATCCAATTTTCGCGGGGAACGCGAGGCCCTGGCAGGCGCGGCAGACGAAAGCGCGCTGCAGCAACTGCTGGCGGAAAGCCTCCAGCCGCAGGCCCGCTTTCCTGCCGGGCGCGGCGGCCGCCAGCAGCATAATCTGTCGGTCATGACGGCACGCGCGCAAGCCAACATGGCGCGCCTGCGCGCCCGCCGCACCGAGTTCGTGGCCATCGCCCTCTACCGTGCCGACGGCCAGTTGCTGGCCGTCGCGCCCACGCGCTCGCTGGTTCCTCCGGTGTTGGCGGCCGCAGCGCCAGCGCCTCCGTCGCCGGCGCCGTCCTCGCCGGCTCACTCGCCCGCGGCCCGCCGCCGTCCGCCGCTCCCGCCGGCGCTCGTGCCCATTCTCACCTCAGCGCGGCTGCCGGCCTGGTTCCGCGCGGCGGCGCAGGAAAAGGCGATTACCTCCCAGGTCCTGCCCGCTCACGGACTGTTACCCAGGCGTCTGGCGTTTGCCACCCCCGTCGACTTCGCCTATCCGCATCACGCTCCCGCCGGCGCCGCCGGACCAGGAGTATTGGTCGGATTTTTGCCCACCTCCGTGGTGGATGGCTGGATCAAAAGCATTCCCTCCGGCCCGGATCGTTACCTGTACGTCGTCGACCGCGCCCATCAGGTGGTCAGTGGTCTGCACGCGGGTCCGTTCACCCCGGCCATGGTCGCCCAGCTCCCCGGCGCCGCCAAGGCCCTAGCCGGCCAAACCGGCAGCGGCGATTACGTCACCGCCATCCATCTGGAAACCCACGCCATCACCTACGCGCCGCTGCCCGCGGAAAACATGGCGCTGCTGGTGGTGCGTCCGACACGCTTTGGCTTTTATCTGTATCGGGTGTTCTACGACAAGCTGGCGCTGATTGCGGTCATTATTTTCCTGCTCGCGGTGGCTACCGGGCTGCTGCTTCGTTCCGCGTTCCGCTACTACCAGCGTTACAACCGCGAGGTCGAAAGCGGCCGCGCCAAAACCGAAGCGCTGTTGGGCAGCATGGGCGATGGCGTGTTCGCCGTGGACGCCGACGGGCACATCATCGAGTTCAACCGCGCCGCCGCCGCGCTCACCGGCGAAGCTGCCGCCCGCGTGCTGCACCATCCCTATGCCGACATCATCGAGCTCAGCGAGGAGCATCCCGGCCAGCTTCCCCACCGTCCTGACCCCGTCCGGCAGGCGATGGCCCAGGGCCGTACCTTCCGCTTCCTGCGCGACCTCACCCTGGTCCGCCAAGACGGCACCCGCTTGCCGGTGACCTTCACCGCCGCTCCGGTGCGCGATGAACAGGGCCGGGTCCAGGGTTGCATCGTCGTCTTCAGCGATGCCAGCCAGGAACGGGAAGTGGACCGCATGAAAAACGAGTTCATCAGCATCGCCAGCCATCAGCTGCGCACGCCCATGAGCGGGGTCAAGGGCGTGCTTTCGCTATTGATCGAGGAAGTGCTCGGCCCCCTCAACGCCGAGCAGCAGCAATATCTGCACCGCGCCTACGATTCCAACGAGCGCCTGATCGCCCTGGTCAACGACCTGCTCAGCGTCAGCCGCCTGGAGCAGGGCAGCCTGCAGTTGCGCACCGAGGATGTCGATCTGGCGGCTATCCTGCAGGCCCTCGCTTCGGAATTTCAGCCGCGAGCCGCGCGCTATCACCAGAATCTGCGTCTGGAGCCTGCCGAAGCCGGCGCCAGCACCCGGATTCAGGGCGATCCGGTACACCTGCGGGAAGTGTTTGCCAACTTGATCGACAATGCCATCAAGTACACTCCGGAGGGCGGCACCGTCCGCATCACCTGGCAGTCCCGTCCGGACGGGATTGCTGTGGAGATCAGCGACAACGGTGTCGGGATTGCTGCCGACAAACTCGCCAGCCTTTTCCTGAAGTTTAACCGTATTCAAAATCCGCTCAGTGGCCGCGAGTTCGGCACCGGCCTGGGCCTTTACTTCGCCCGCTCGGTGGTGGAGCTCCACCACGGCCGCATCGAGGTCTCCAGCGAGCTCGGCAAAGGCACCACCTTCCGCGTTTTGCTCCTCCGCCATCCGGCAGCCGCTCCCGAACCGGCTATGTTGGACGCCACTGCAACCGCTCCCACCCGCTGATTACCTATGACTTCCGCCCCCGCCACCTTATGGTTCAAAAACGCCGTCATCTACGAACTTCCTGTGCGCGCCTTTTCCGATTGGAATGGCGATGGCATCGGCGATCTCCGTGGCCTGATCGACAAACTCGACTACCTGCAATGGTTGGGCGTGGACTGCCTCTGGCTGCTGCCCTACTATCCTTCTCCGCAGCGCGACGACGGCTACGACATTGCTGACTTTCACTCCGTCGACGCCGACTACGGCACCCTCGAGGACTTTCGCGAGTTGCTGGAAGAGGCCCATAGCCGCGGCATGCGCGTGCTGGCCGATCTGGTGCTCAATCACACTTCCGACCAGCACCCCTGGTTTCAGCAGGCGCGCAGCGCGGCCGATTCGCCCTACCGCAACTGGTACGTGTGGAGCGACGACCCGCACCGCTATGCACGGGCGCGCATCATTTTCACCGATTCGGAAGTCAGCAACTGGACCTATGATCCCGCCGCCAACGCCTATTTCTGGCATCGCTTTTACAGCCACCAGCCCGATCTCAACTTTGATGAGCCCGCCGTACGCCAGGCCATGCTGGAGGTCGTCTTCTACTGGCTCGATCTCGGTCTCGACGGCTTCCGCTGTGATGCGGTCCCCTATCTGTTCGAACGCGAGCAAACCGTCTGCGAAAACCTGCCGGAGACGCATGCCTTCCTCCAGGAGTTGCGCCGCCAGGTGGACCAGCGCTACGGCGGAAACCGCATCCTGCTGGCGGAAGCCAACCAGTGGCCGAGCGATGTGGTGCGCTACTTCGGCTTGGGCGCCGGACCCTCCACGGCGCCCAGCACCCCCGAACCCGCCGAGTTCCACATGGCCTTTCATTTTCCGCTGATGCCGCGACTGTTCATGGCCGTGCGCCAGGAGACCCGCCGCCCGATCGTCGACATCCTGGCGCAGACTCCGGCCATCCCGGAAAATTGCCAGTGGGGCCTGTTCCTGCGCAACCACGACGAACTGACGCTGGAAATGTGTACCGATGAGGAGCGCGATTACATGTACTACGAGTACGCGCGCGATCCTCGCATGAAGCTCAATATCGGCATCCGCCGCCGTCTCGCCGCCATCGTCGACAACAGCCGCCGCGAGATCGAGCTCATGAATGTCGTGCTGTTTTCCATGCCGGGCACGCCCATCGTCTACTACGGAGACGAGATCGGCATGGGCGACAACATCTACCTGTCCGATCGCAACGGCGTGCGCACTCCCATGCAATGGAACGTGGATCGCAACGGCGGCTTCTCCAAAGCTCCGCCCGAACGCCTCTACGCTCCGCTCATCCAGAACCCCGTCTACAGCTTCCAGGCGGTGAACGTGGAACGTCAGTTTCAGGATCCCAACTCACTGCTCAACTGGATGAGGGCGCTGTTGCTGCTGCGCCACAAGAACCCCATTTTCGGCTGGGGTGCCATCACCTTCCTTGCCCCTGCCAACGAGCGCGTGCTGGTGTATCTGCGCCGCCTCGCCAAACAGAGTTCCAGTGCCGCGTCGCTGCCCGGCGCTCGCTGCGTGCTGGTGGTCGCCAACCTGTCCCGGCACTCGCAGGCGATCGAACTCGATTTGTCCAGCTTTGCTGGCTGGACGCCGGTGGAGATGTTCGGAGAAACGGCCTTCCCGGCCATCGCCACCGGTCCTTACCAGCTCAGCCTCAGCGGTTACGGCTATTTCTGGTTCCGGCTGGAGCCGCCGGGCGTGCCCGCGCCGTGAACTACTTCAATTACTTCACCGAAATCGAAGAGCACTTTCAGCGCAAGCGCGGCGCCCAGATTCTGCTCTCGCCCGTGGACTGGGCCCTGATCGCCTCCTGGCGCGAAGCCGGCATTCCGCTCGCCGCCGTGCTGACGGGCATCGACCAGGCCTTTGCCAAGTTCGATTCCGGCCGCCGCCGCGATACCCAGCGCCATCGTTCGCTGCTTTACTGCGCCGCCGCCGTGCTCGCTGCCGCTGACGCCGTTCGCGCTGCCGCTGTGGGCGCACCTTCAACGCCCGCGCCGCCGCGCGCCGAGGATGATGCCTTCAGTCCCGGCCGCATTCGCGCTCACCTCGAAGCCGCCGCCGCCCGCCTCCCCGCCGTCCTGCCGGATCATCCCGCCGCCGCCGAACTCGCCGCCACCCTGCTCCGCCTAGCCGCCGCCGAGCATGGTCCCGCCTCGCTGGAGGAACTCGAACGCGTGCTCACCGCATGCGACGACAAGCTCTTCGCCGTCCTCACCGCTGCCACTCCCGTGGATGTGGTGGTCGCGATTCGCAGCGAAATGGAGCGCGATCTGGCGCCGTACCGCCGCCGCTTGCGCCCCGAACAGGCGGTCATGATCGAGCGCCAATTCCTGCAGCGCCGGCTGCTCGAGTACTGGCGGCTACCCCGGCTCAGCCTGTTTTACCTGGATATATAATCCAGATGAATGAGCACCGTCGGCCTACGACGCGAGCTACCTCGAGTTGGCATTGCGCCGCCGCCTCCCGCTGGCCACACTCGATCGCGAGCTCCGATCCGCGGCCCTCGCCGAAGGTGTAACGGTGGATTTCTGAATGCCGGAAACGGCTGACGTAACCATCGAAAAACTGATCCAGGGCGGCGACGGCCTCGCTCGCTTGCCGCCCGGCAGCTCCGGACGGCGGCAGGTAGTCTTTGTTCCCTTCACGCTGCCCGGTGAGCGGGTGCGCGTGGCACTGGAAGGTCGCCGCGCGCGGCTGCTGCAAATCCTGGAGGCGTCGCCGCACCGTATCGCACCCGCATGCGAGTATTTTGGCCGCTGCGGCGGCTGCCAAGTGCAGCACACCACGCCCGAGCACCAATGTGCACTCAAGCGTGAAATCCTGCTCGAGACGCTGCAGCGCACCGGCGGCGTAGTCTGGAAGGGCGAGGTACAACTGCATGCCGCCGAGCCTTGGGCCTATCGCAATCGTATCCGCGTGCAAGCAGTGCCGGGCGCGGGCGTGGGCTACTATGAGGCTGGCAGCCATCGCGTACTGCCCATCTCGCATTGTCCCATTGCCTCGCCCGCACTGAACGGCGGTTTGGGCAAACTCGCGGCCACACCACCACCAGAGCGCATGGAAATCGGGCTGACGGTGGATAACCACGACGGGGGTCTCGAAAGCGACGCGCCCCTGTTTTTCGAAGTTGCCGGCCGTAACTATCGCGTCAGCCCCGGAGCGTTCTTCCAGGCCAATCGCTTCTTGGCTGATTCCTTGGTGCAAGGGGTCACCGGGGGCGAGTCCGGGCGCACCGCCGTGGATCTGTTCAGCGGCGTGGGCCTGTTCGCTCTGCCGCTGGCGGAGGCATTTGCCCGCCTCGAAGCAGTCGAGTCCCACCCCATCGCGGTTCGCGACCTGCGCCATAATCTGGCTCCTGTCCGCACCGCCGCGGTAACCATCGCGGCCCTGCCGGCGCTCGATTATCTGCGCCAGCGCGGCGGCGGGACGGTGGATCTGCTCGTGGCCGATCCGCCTCGCGCCGGCCTGGGTCCGGCTCTCAGCGCCGCCATTGCCGCTCTCGCGCCTGACCGTCTGCACCTGGTCTCCTGTGATCCGGCTACGCTCGGCCGCGACCTGCGCCCGCTGCTCGCCTCCGGCTACGCCATCGTCGAGTTGCATCTCTTTGATCTCTTTCCGCAGACCGCGCAGATCGAATCAATCGTTAAGCTAACCCGCGTCTGATGGTGGCGCCTTCGCAGCAGCGCCAAGGACTGAGCCGCAGCGCCGCCAACCTGTACGCCGCGAACCTCCAACTCCCGTGATCTCACCGCCGCTGGGCGGTGAGTACTCGCTCCCAGCCTTGGGTATCGCGCCGCGTTCCGATCTGGCGCCACGGCGCACCCAGTAGCCAGCGCACCGCCCCGGCGGTGGCGTAGCCCAGCTCCAGCACCAGCCATCCGCGCGGGCGCAGCAGCGCCTGCGCCTGAGGAATCAGACGATCATAGATCTCCGTACCCGCCGCTCCCGCTACGAGGGCCCGGCGCGGCTCGTGCTCGCGCACTTCCACCGCCAATGCCTGCAGCTCCAGTTCGGCCACATAGGGAGGATTGGACACGATCAGGTCGAAGGGCCCGCTCAGCGACGCGGTCAAATCCGCCTGCACCAGCGCCACTGCAGCTCCCAGCCGCCGCGCATTGTCCGCTGCCACTGCCAGCGCCCCGGCGGAAATGTCGCTGGCCAGAACGCGTGCCTGCGGCCGTTCCAGCGCCAGGGTTACCGCGATGCAACCCGAACCGGTGCCCACGTCCAGAACCCGGGCTTCGCCGCGCTCGCGCAGCAGCTCTAGTGCCGTTGTCACCACCAGTTCTGTTTCCGGCCGCGGGATCAGGACGGCCGGGCTGACGTGGAATGGCCGGCCATAAAATTCCTGCAGGCCGGTCAGATACTGCAGTGGCACGCCTGCCGACCGTGCCGCCAGCGCCGCATGCCAGCGAGGCGCCAGGTTCGGCGCCAGCTCCTCCTCGGGGTGAGCATACAGATAACTGCGCTCTTGCCCGAGGAGGTGCGCCAGCAGGACCTCCGCGGTGAGGCGAGGTGCGGCCACGCCCGCCCGCTGCAGTTGCGCCGTCCCCTCAGCGAGCTGCCAGCCGAGCCTCGGCATGGGCCAGTTGCGCGAGCGATATCTCGTAGGGCGGCCGCGCGACGCCCGCTTCGGTAATGATGGCGGTGACGTAGCGATGGGGCGTGACGTCAAAGGCCGGATGCGCGACGGCTACGCCTTCCGGCGTAATGGGCACGCCGCGCAGGTGCGTAACTTCCGACGGGCTGCGGTGCTCGATGGGAATCGCCTCGCCACCGGCCAGGCTCAAGTCCAGCGTGGACAGGGGCGCGGCGACGTAAAACGGCACGTCATTTTCCTTGGCCAGGACGGCGACGCTGTAGGTGCCGATCTTGTTCGCCACGTCGCCGTTGGCGGCGATGCGGTCGGCGCCGACGATCACCGCGGCGATTTGGCCGCTATGGAGAAAATATCCGGCCATATTGTCGGTGATCACCGTGGTGGGAATGCGGTCCTGCGCCAGCTCCCAGGCGGTGAGGCGCGCGCCCTGCAGGTACGGCCGCGTCTCATCGGCGAAGACTTCAATGCGCTTGCCCGCTTCCACGGCCGCGCGAATCACGCCCAGCGCGGTCCCATAACCGGCGGTGGCCAGCGCGCCTGCGTTGCAGTGCGTGAGCACGCGCCCGGCGGCGGGCAGCAGCGCCGCGCCGTGGCGCCCGAGGGCGCGATTGCGGGCGATATCATCCTCCGCCAAGCGCAGCGCCTCCGCCTCCATCGCCTTTCGGATCGCCGTCACTGGTTCGCGCGCATGCGCGGCAAAGCAGCGCCGCATGCGCTCCAGCGCCCAGAACAAGTTGACCGCCGTCGGCCGCGTGGCGCCCAGCTCGGCACAGATCCCCTCGAGTTCCTGCTCCAGCTCGGCGACCGTGGCCGCCGGCGAGCGCTTCACGCCCAGCGCTACCCCCATGGCCGCAGCCACCCCGATGGCGGGTGCACCCCGCACGGTCATGTCGCGGATGCCGGCCGCCACTTCGTGATAGTCGCGGCAGAGCCGATAGCGAACTTGCTGCGGAAGTGCGGGCTGGTCCAGCAACTGCACGCCAGCTTCGGTCCACTGCAGGGTCGGCATCACGGCTGCGAGGCCTCAGCGATGGAATTTCCGCCGCGCAGCAATTCCTTGTGCGCGGCCCGCACTTCCAGCGCTCCGAACAGCGGCTCAAAGGGGCAGTTGCGGCCGCGATGCGCTCGCCACAACTGGTTCAAATTGTTGCGCCCGCCCGCTTCCTCGCGCTCGATCAGGCAACGCACCGCAACCACCTCCAGTTCGGCGGTCCAGGCGGCCTCGACCGCCTGGATGGTGGAAGCCGCCGTCGTGCAGACGTCATCGACAATCGCCACCCGCATGCCGGGCTTGACCGTGCCTTCGATCCGTTTCCCCATGCCGTGCGTTTTTTCCGCCTTGCGCACCAAAAAACCGGTTATGGGGTGCTCGCTTCCCGCACTGGCGATCGCCACCGCCACGACGATGGGATCGGCGCCCAGGGTCAATCCGCCCACCGCTTCCAGCGGAGGGCGGAACTCGCGCAAGTTCTCCAGAAGCAGGCGCCCCGCCAACCACCCGCCCTGCGGCGTGAGCGTGGTGGCGCGGCAGTCAATGTAGTAATCGCTGACGCCGCCGCTCGACAGCCGGAACTCGCCCAACCGAAACGAATCCCGCGCCAGCAAATCCAGCAATTGCAATCGTGGTTCCATCGCTCTCTGCTCTCAAGTTTAATGCGGGAAATGCTGGAATCCCTTGGTGGCGACAAACTGTGCGGCGAACAACGTGCCGTTATAGGCGCAGTGCATCAGCCAGCTCGGGATCAAGGAACCACTGGCGGCGCGCACCGCAGTGAGAATCACGCCCACGAACATCAGAATCAGCACCGCGCCCCAGGCCCAGCCCAACTGGGCGGCATGCATTAGCCCGAATAGAAACCCAGTCAGCAGGATAGCCAGCGCCTCGGCCCGCTGCAGCCGCGCGATCTGGTTCACAATCCAGCCCACGCCCCGGATGGGCCATTGCGGCATGACCAGCACCACAATGCCCGCCGCAAACAGAATCACCACCCCAGCGCCGGGCGTTTGCGCCGCGAGGCCATAGTTGCGCGCCGCCAGCACCACGGCCGTGAGCGCGCCCAGGGCGCCCAGCACCCGCACCAGCGGGCGCCAAGCCCTCAGCTCGTCGAGCTGCATGCCATCCTGAAAAGCGGCCCGGAAGGTGGGATACAGCAGGCCGCGGAAAAAGAACTCCTCGAAAAACGGCGCGATCACCACCCCGTAAATGGCCAACATCCATGCCGTGTGGGGCGTGAACAGACGCTCCATGGGCGCATTGTCCGGCATGGGAATGACATGGCCGAGCAACTCGACCACGACCATGAGGGCCGCCCCGCCCAGCAGCGCCACTCCCACGCCCGGCGAGCTCAACTTGCGCCAGTAGATGGCCTTCCAGAAACGCCGTTCCTTGGCCTGCGCCATCCACAGCCAGGCAAAGCCAAATCCCAGAACGAAGCCGCTGGTCTGGCCGACCAGCGTCAGTCCCACCAAGAACTGCTCGTTGGGCGCGCGCAGCGCCGCGCCGGTGGCGCGCAGGACAATCGCCCAGACCAGAAAAGCGATCAGCGAGACCACCGCCATTGCGGCCACCGTAAAAATGATGATCAGCGTGAGTTCCAGGCCTGTCCAGGCCGGCTCGCGCGGCGGGGGCGGCAGTGGAGCGGGCGGATGATCCGGAAGCGGCCAAGGAGGCAGTGTGGGCGGGATGGCGTCCAAGCGATAAGTTTACCCGATGCCCGTGGCGGCTAGGCCGCCTGGCGGGCCGGCGCCAGTGCCTGGACGATTTCGTCCAGGATGCGGCTGAGCGGGTGCTGAATGCTCCAAGCGGGGAAATGCCGGCGCAGCTTGGAAAGATCGGAGATATAGCAGATATGATCGCCGGCGCGCGGCTGATCGAGGTAGTGGGTTTGCAGCCCGAAGCCGCGATCGCGCAGCGCCGCCAGGGCTTCCAGCAGCGAGAGGCTATTTTCGCGCCCGCCGCCCAGGTTGTAGACATCCCCAGCGCGGGGGGCGGCATAGAAGTGCAAAAACAACTGCGCCACGTCGGCGGCATGAATCTGGTCGCGCACTTGTTTGCCCTGGTAACCATAGATGGTGTAGGGTCTGCCCTGCACGGCGCAGCGGACCATGTAATTCAAAAATCCGTGCAGCTCGACGGCGGCATGATCGGGTCCAGTGAGGCAGCCACCGCGGAAGATGCCGATGGGCATGCCAAAGTAGCGTCCGTACTCCTGGCAGAGCAGGTCGGCGGCCAGCTTGGAGGCGCCGAACAGGGAGTGCAGGCACTGGTCCACGGGCATCTGCTCATCAATGCCGTCGCGCCCGTCGGCGTAATCAAAGCGCGTGGGCAACTGGCGCAGCAGCAACTGGTTGGGGCGGTCGCCATAAACCTTGTTGGTGCTGGTAAAGCAGAACGGTGCTTCCGGCGCCGCCGCGCGCGCCGCCAGCAGCAGATTGAGGGTGCCGCCGGCGTTGACATCAAAATCTTCGGCCGGAATGGCGGCAGCGCGGTCATGAGAAGGCTGCGCGGCGGTGTGAATGATGAAGGAAGGCCGCAGCTCGGCGACCAGGCAGCGCACGCTCTCCCGATCGCGCAAATCGAGATGGCTATGGGTATAGCGCGGCCAGGTTTGCGCCAGTTCGCGCACGCGCGCGGCAGTGGATGCGGCGGGGCCGAAGAACCAAGCGCGCAAATCATTGTCCACGCCGGTGACGGCCCAGCCTTGGGCGCAGAGAAGCTGAACGCAGGCGGAGCCGATGAGGCCACCCGAGCCGGTAACGAGCGCAGCTTTCACGCAGGGTTGGAATGCGAGTTGTCGGTGGTCCGTTGCCCGGCGCGATCGCGGAGAGCGGCGCCGGTGAGACTTTCCGGGGTGGCCGCGACATGTTCGGGAGTGCCTACTGCGACCAGACGGCCGCCGCCGGCACCGCCTTCGGGTCCCAAGTCAATGATCCAATCGGCCGCCCAGATCACATCGAGATTATGCTCAATCACGAGCACGCTATTGCCGAGTGCGACCAGCGCCTGCAGGACACCCAGAAGCTGCTTGACATCCTCAAAATGCAGCCCAGTGGTAGGCTCATCCAGCAGATAGAGGGTTCGCCCGGTTTGGCGGCGGCTGAGCTCGCGCGCCAGCTTGATCCTTTGTGCCTCGCCGCCGGAGAGCGTCGTCGAGCTTTGGCCCAAATGAATATATCCCAATCCCACGTCCGCCAGCGTGGCCAACTTGTGCGCGAGGGCGGGAACGTTGGCAAACAATGCGCGCGCCTCCTCGACGGAGGATTCCAACACGTCGGCGATGGAGCGATCCTTGAACTTCACCGCCAGCGTTTCCAGGTTGTAGCGCCGTGCGCCGCAGACTTCGCAGCGCACGTGCACGTCGGGCAAGAAGTTCATCGCCACGCGCTTGTAGCCTTCGCCCTGGCAGGCCTCGCAACGTCCGCCGCGCACATTGAAGGAGAAGCGGCCGGGGGCATAGCCGCGGGCGCGCGCCTCGGGGAGCTGGGCAAAAAGATCGCGGATGAATGTGAACAGGCCGGTATAGGTGGCCGGATTCGAGCGCGGGGTGCGTCCGATGGGGTCCTGATCCACGCGCACCACCTTGTCGAACTGCTCGATGCCCTCGAGGCGATCGTGCTCGGCAGGGGTCGCCAGCGCGTGAAAATAGCGGCGCGCCAGCGCCGGGTAGAGAATTTCGTTGACCAGAGTACTTTTGCCCGCGCCCGATACCCCGGTCACCACCGTCAACAATCCCGCGGGAATGAAAACATCCAGATTTTGGAGATTGCGGGCGCGGGCTCCCAGGATGCGCAGGCCTTGGAGGGGCTGGAGGGGGCGGCGCGCGGGTGCGGCGGAGGTGACAGTGCGCCGCCCGGCCAAATAGTCGCCGGTGAGGGAAGCGGGCGAGGCCTCAATCTGGGCAGGCGTGCCCTGGGCTACCAACTCACCGCCGCGCCGTCCCGCTCCCGGTCCCAAATCGATGACGTGATCGGCCTGGGCGATGGTTTCCCGGTCGTGCTCGACCACGAGCACGGTGTTGCCCAAATCGCGCAGCCGATGCAGCGACCGCAGCAGCCGCCCATTATCGCGCGGATGCAGACCGATGGAAGGCTCATCGAGCACATACAACACCCCGCGCAATCTCGAACCGATCTGGCTGGCGAGGCGGATGCGCTGCGCCTCGCCTCCGGCCAGCGAGGCTGCGGGCCGGTCGAGGGTCAGATAGCCGAGCCCGACCTCAAGCAAAAAGCTCAGCCGTTCGCGAACTTCCGCGATCACCCGTCCGGCCACTTTGCGATGGCGGGGATGCGCGCGGATACCCGTCTCCATGGCGGCGGCAGCGGCGGCGGCCTGTGTGAGGGTGAGGGCGGTGAAGCCGGCAATGGAGCTCCCTTGGATGGTCACCGCCAGGCTTTCCGGGCGCAGCCGCAGGCCGCCGCAGGCCGGGCAGGGAAGCGGGGAACGAAAGCTCTGCAGCCATTCCTGAACGAGCTCGACGGTTGCATCCTCATAGATTTCCTGCAGGTGCCCGATCACGCCCGTGAAGTCACCGGCTCCATGCAGCAGATTCTGCTGCTGGCGCGCGCTCAGCTCGGCAAACGGCCGGGAGAGCGGGATGCGACGGCTGGCAGCAAAGGCGGCAACGTCGCGCTGCAGCGTGTGCGAGCCGGCGCCCGGCCCGAGCGCACCCTCCAGCAGCGGCTTGCCGGGATGAACGATGAACTTGGCGGGATCGAACTCATACAAAGCTCCCAGCCCTTCGCAGCGTTCGCAGGCGCCGAAGCGACTATTGAAGGAAAACGAGCGCGGCTCCAATTGCGCCAAACCGATGCCGCAATCCGGGCACGCCCAGAGTTCGGAAAACAGCCGCTCATCGCCGCCGCCGGCGCCGGCGAGGCGGGCAACCAACACCAAGCCGTGGCCCAACTGCAGCGCGGTGAGGATGGAATTGCGCAGCCGGGCGGCCATGCCGGTGCGCGCAAACAGCCGGTCCACGACCACTTCAATGGTGTGCGCGCGGCGGCGGTCGAGGCGCTCGGTGGCGAGTGCCTCTGATTCCAGGTGCCGCATCTCGCCGTCAATACGCACGCGCGAGAAGCCCTGTTTGGGCAGCGCCGCGAGTTCCTCACGGAATTCACCCTTGCGGCCCCGCACCAGCGGGGCCAACACCATGATGCGCGCGTCCTCGGCGCCGCTGGAACCAGCCCAGTCCAACACCGTATCCACGATCTGGTCAGGAGTTTGGCGCACGATAGCGCGGCCGCAATTCGGACAATGGGGTTCGCCAATGGAGGACCACAACAGGCGCAAGTAATCGTAAATTTCGGTGATGGTGCCCACGGTCGAGCGCGGGCTGCGGCTGGTGGATTTTTGCTCGATGGCGATGGCCGGACTCAGCCCTTCGATGGCATCCACGTCGGGCCGCTCCAACTGATCCAGAAACTGGCGCGCATAGGCGGAAAGGGTTTCCACGTAGCGGCGCTGGCCTTCGGCGTAGAGGGTGTCAAAGGCGAGGCTGCTTTTGCCCGATCCGCTCAGACCGGTAATGACGGTAAATGACTGACGCGGAATGCGCAGGCTGAGGTTCTTGAGGTTGTGTTGTCGCGCGCCAGTAATGCTGATTTCGGCAATGGCCATGGGGAAGATCCAGTTTAACCGGCGGCCAGCCGTCGCGGGTCGAGCGGGGGCGGCATGCTAGGCTGGCTTCATGCGGGTTGTGGTGGCGGGGGGTGCAGGGTTTTTGGGATCGCATTTTTGCGACCGGCTGATCGAGGAGGGCCACGCCGTCATCTGCCTCGACAACCTGGTCACCGGCAGCGAAGCCAATCTGGAAGCGCTGCGGCATCATCCCCGCTTTCAGTTTGAAGTACACGACGTTTGCGAGCCGTTTTCGAGCCGGCAGCGGGTGGACATGGTGGCGAACTTCGCCTCGCCGGCGAGCCCCGTGGATTTCGACCGGCTGCGGCTGGAGATCCTGCGCGCAGGCAGCCTGGGGACCTGGAACTGCCTGGAGCTGGCGCGCACGCACCAAGCTGGATTTCTGATCACCTGCACGTCGGAAGCGTATGGCGATCCGCTGGTGCATCCGCAAAGGGAGGACTACTGGGGCAATGTCAATCCGGTGGGAGCGCGCTCCTGCTACGACGAAAGCAAGCGCTTTGCCGAAGCCCTCACCATGGGGTTTCATCGCACCCATGGGATGCGCACCCGCATCGCCCGGATCTTCAACACCTACGGGCCGCGCATGCGCCTGGACGACGGGCGGGTGGTACCGGCGCTGATCGCGCAGGCGCTGCGGGGGGAAGCGCTCACGGTGTTTGGGGATGGCAGGCAGACGCGCAGCTTCTGCTACGTGGACGACCAGATCGAAGGCCTGCGGCGCCTGCTCGACTGCCCCGATCCGTATCCGGTGAATCTGGGCAATCCCCAGGAGACCACGATTGTAGAATTTGCCCGCGCGGTAGCGCGGATCACCGGCACGGGCGAAAACCTTGAGTTTCGGCCGCGGCCGGCGGACGATCCGCGCCGCCGCTGCCCGGATATCAACCGCGCGCGGCAGTTGCTGGGCTGGCAGCCGCAGATCGGACTGGAAGAGGGGCTGCGCCGCACGGTGGCGTATTTCCGCGCGCGCCTGGCGGCGGCCACTTCTCCATAGGTCACGGCATAGCGATGGCCATCCATCCCGGCGTGATCCTACGGTGGAATTTCGGTAACCCGCGGGCGGAGCGGTTCGTCTATACTGGGTTGTCCGGAGGACGCATCCGTGCTTGAGGTCCGCAATCTCAGCAAACGCTACGGCCACTTTCACGCCGTCAAGCGCATCAGCTTCAACGCCAGCGACGGTGAAGTGGTGGGTTTTCTCGGTCCCAACGGCGCCGGCAAAACCACCACCATGCGCATGATCACAGGCTATTTGCCGGTCAGCGAAGGCGAGGTGACGGTGGATGGCATCAAGTTGCGCTCGGGGGCGCTGGAGGCGAAGCGGCGCATCGGGTATTTGCCGGAGCTGCCGCCCATTTACCCCGAGCTGACGGTGGACGAGTACCTGCAATTCGTGGGCCGTTTGCGCGGCATCAAGAGCAGCCAGCGCAAGGACGCGGTGGAGCGGGCATGCAAGAAGACGGCGCTGAGCGAGGTGCGCTCGCGGGTGCTGGGGCATCTGTCGAAAGGCTACCGCCAGCGGGTGGGCATTGCGCAGGCGATCCTGCATGATCCTCCCTTGCTGATCCTGGACGAACCCACCGCGGGCCTGGACCCGCGCCAGATTCTGGAAACGCGCCAGCTCATCGCGGAGCTGGCCGGCAAGCACACCATCATTCTGAGTACCCATATTCTGTCGGAGGCGGCCAAAACCTGCCATCGCGTGGTGGTGATCAACAAGGGCGAGCTGGTGGCGGAGGACACGCCGGAAAATCTCACCCGGCGGCTCAAGCCCACGGACACGCTGAGCGTGCAGGTGCGCGGGCCGGCGGATGCCATCAGCGCCGCGCTGCGCTCGGTGCCGGGCGTGCTCGAGGTGGACGCGCCGCAGCAGCGCGGCGGGATCGGCACGTGGCAGGTGGAGGCCAACGGCATGCCGGTGCGCGAGGCGATTGCACGCCGCGTGGTGGAAAATGGCTGGGGACTGGTGGAGCTGCGGCCGCTCGAGCTGAGCCTGGAGGAAATCTTCCTGTCCCTCACGGCGGGCAAACCGCAGCCTGCGGCCCTGGCGGCGGGCACGGCGCCGCGTTCGCTGCCTCCGGCTCCGGAAGCCGTGCAGAAAGGACCGCAATTATGAGCGCCCTGTGGGCCATCATGCGCAAGGAATGGAAGTCGTACTTTTCCGGGCCCATTGCCTACGTGGTGCTGGCGTTGTTTGCCTTGATCAGCGCGTTTTTTTTCTACAGCATGCTGGCGGTCTTCGTGGTGCAAAGCCTGGGCGGGGGCCAGTTCGGCGCCTCCAGCCCCAACGTCAATGTGCAGGTGCTGTCGCCGCTGACGTTTGACATCGGCATCACGCTGCTGTTTCTGCTGCCCATGGTCACGATGCGCCTCTATTCGGAGGAGATGCGCAGCGGGACGATGGAGCTGCTGAAAACCGCGCCCATCCGCCGCATGGACGTGATCCTGGGCAAGTTTTTCGCCGCACTGGGGCTGCTGATCCTGCTGCTCATCATCGCCGGCTTTTACGTAGGCGCGGTGGCGCATTACGGCAAGCCGGACCTGCTCACCGCGGGGGCGAACTTCCTGGGGCTGCTGCTGCTGGGCGGCGCGTTCCTGTCGATCGGGCTGCTGATTTCCAGCTTCACGAAGAACCAGATCGTGGCGGGCGCGATCACCTTCATGCTGTTCCTGCTGTTGTGGGTCGCCGATTGGGTGACAGCCTACGGCAGCGGGGCGATCGCCCACGTCATCGCCTATTTGTCCATCACCTCGCACCTGCAAAACTTCACCCAGGGGGTGGTGGACATCAAGGATGTCATTTACTATCTCAGCCTCATCGTCGCCGGCCTGTTCCTGACCGCGCGGCGCATGGAACTGGCGGAATAACCCGCGATGCCTCAGCCGAAATCCCCTTCCTCCTCCGGCAACCGCCTGCTGCAGCGCAGCTCGCTGGTGGTGTATCTGATCGTGGTGCTGGCGGTGCTGGTGGTGGTCAACGTTCTTGCCGACCGCCACGACCACAGCTGGGATTGGACCAAAAACCACAGCCACTCGCTCAGCGCCGAATCCATCAAAATCATCTCCGAACTGCACCAGCCGCTGCATCTGATCCTGTTCGACCGCAGCTCGAATTTCGGGGCGGCAGAGGCCTTTTTTGACCGTTATCAGCGGACCTCGCGTCTGGTGAAGGTGCAGTACATCGACCCCGACCGCCATCCCGACGAGGCCCGCAGGTACAAGATCCAAAGCTACGGCTCGATCGTGGTTGCCAGCGGCGGGCGTCAGCAGATCGTCACCAACATGACCGAGCAGGACGTCACGAACGCGATCGTGCGCGTGCTGAAAGGCGCGAAAAAGATCGTCTACTTCGAGGAAGGCGAAGGCGAACGCGACCCCGACGACAACGGGCGCAGCGGCTACAGCGCGCTCAAGAGCGCGCTGGAGGCGGAAAACTTCACCGTCAAAAAATTGGTGCTGGCGCAGAGTCCGGCGGTACCGAGCGATTGCGCCACGCTCATCGTCGCCGGGCCGACGCATCCCCTGCTCCCGCCCGAAGTCACCGCCATCCAGAACTACATCAACGGCGGCGGCGATGTTTTGTTCCTGTTCAACCCCGAATCCAGCGGCCCGCTGGTTACCTATGTGGAAACCCAGCTTGACGTCAAGCTCACACCCGACGTCGTCGTCGACACCAGCGGCATCGGCCGCCTGTTTGGCGCCAGCGAGCTCATGCCCGTGGTAGCGCAATACGATCCGTTCCCGATCACCGCCCACATGGACGGCGTGGCGACGCTGTTCCCCTACGCGCGCACGGTCGAGGCGGGTTCCATGCCCGACTCGCGCGCCATCATCACGCCCCTGCTGGAGACCACGTCCGACAGCTTCGCCACGACCAGTTTCGCCAACAACCAGGTGCGCGTCGATCCGGCCACCGACCGCCATGGCCCGCTCACGCTGGGCGTGGCCGGCACGCTGCCCACCATTGCCAGCGGCGCGGGCCTGCAGAACGTGGGCGACAGCACCGAGGCGCGCTTCGTGGTCTACGGCAGCCCGGACATCGTCTCCAACTCGATCATTGATTTCCAGGGCAACCGCGATTTGTTCATGAACACCATGGACTGGCTGGCGGGGCAGAAGCAGTTCATCACCATCCGGCCGAAGGCGGCGACGGGCGCGCCGGTCAACCTGACGGCCGGCCAGATGCGCGGTCTGCTCTATATTTTCCTCATAGGCCTGCCGCTCGTGATCATCATCATCGGCACGGCGGTCTGGATGCAGCGGCGGACGCTGTGACGCGCCGCGGGAGGCAAAGCGCATGAAACCCTGGTGGCGTTTGCTGGCGGCGGTCATCGTGCTGATCATCATCATTGCGGTGCTCGACTGGCCGCACAAAGCGAAGCCGGCCGTAATCGCCAAGCCGCTGGTGGCCTTTACCGTCGCTCAGGTGCAGCGCATCGCCATCCAGCAACCCGGCCAGCCGGAAGTTGAGCTCAGCAAATCGGGCGCCAACTGGACGCTGGACCAACCCTATACGTTCGCCGCCGATCCCACCGCCGTGGCCACGCTGATCAACTCGCTCAGCGACATCACCGACGCGACCAAGGTCGCCGACGTGACGCCCTCGATCCAGCTCGCCAGCTTTGGCCTGGATCCAGGCGCCAAAACCGCCGCGCCCAGCACCATCACCTTCGGACTGTCGAATGGCAAAGACATTATGTTCGCTTTTGGCTCCGACACTCCCACCGGCGGCAATACCTATTTCCGTGTTGGCTCGGGCGCGATCGAGATGGATTCCGACTACATCAAAACCGACGCGTTAAAACCGGCCTTCGACCTCCAGGACAAAACCGTTCTGCATTTTCCCACCGGCCAGATTACGGGGCTGACCATCGTCCAGAACGGCAAGACATTCAACTTCGCCAAAAGCAAAGACGCCTGGCCCACGGAGCAATCCAGCAACATCGATTCGCTGATCAGCTCGCTGAGCGACGCGCAAATGGATGCGCTGGTGGCGCCCACCGCGGCCGCGGCTGCCCCGCAGGCCGCCGCGGATGGCCTTACCCGTCCCAGCTACGTCATCACGCTGGCGTGGCTGGGGGGCTCGTCCACGCTCACCATCGGGAACAAAACCGGGGCGGCCGAGTACTTCGCGCGCAACTCCTCGACGCCGGCGATATTCAAGCTGAGCGACTACCTCATCTCCGATATCACTGCGCTCACCACGCCCGCGCCGGCGCCGGCGGTGGTCAAGAGCTAGTAGACCGGCGCCAGTCGCAACTCCTCTCCCTGCCTCCCCCCTCCCCCCTCCCCCCCTCCCCCCGTGCCACTGGCTGGGTGCGGTGCGCTGAGGCGGAAGGGATAGGCGAATTACATTTGGTACAACTTAAGTCTTGTAGAATCTGCAATACGTTTGAGGGTTCGGGCAGCGCGGCAGGAACGCTCTTAATCACTCCAATATATAGACGCCAAAAGCGGCCGAAAGGTTGGGGGGAAGAGCACTCACTTTTTTGTCACAAGATATCGACAAAATTGTTGCAGCCTGGAGACGCCCAACCCTTTCCCGGGTGGCGGGGCGGAGTACGGGCAGCGGTGGCCGAGGCGGTCAGGCGCGGGCGAGGTGGAAAATCACGGCAGGGGGATCGAGGCCGAGCTGGAGGAAATGATGGCGGCCACGCCAGAGGCCGCGGGGAGCGGCGAGCAGATCGGTTACGGCGAAGGCATCGCCGAGGCCGAGTTCGGGACCGGGGATTTCGATGGGGCCCTCCTGAGGGTGGAAGGGATCGAGATTGACGGCGATCACGAGCACGTCGTCGAAAGCGGGAGTGAAGCGGGCGTAGAGCAGGATGTGGGGGTTGTCGGCAGGCAAAAAACGCAGGCCGTGGAGGTGCTGCAGGGCGGGATGCTCGCGGCGGATGCGGTTGAGGCGTGCGATCCAGTCCTTGATGTTGCCGGGCCGGTCCCAGTCCCAGACCTTGAACTGATATTTTTCCGAATCAGCGTATTCCTCGGAGTTGGGCAGGGCGCGGTTTTCGCACAGCTCGAAGCCGTTGTACATGCCCCAGGAGGGCGAGAGGGTAGAGGCCAGAACCAGGCGCTGCAAAAATGCCGGACGGCCGCCGTGCTGGAGGATGGGAGGGAGAATATCGGGGGTGTTGGTGAAAAAGTTGGGGCGTAAATATTCGCGGCATGGTCCTAACGCCAGCTCAGTCAAATATTCGGTCAGCTCGGGCTTGGTGTTGCGCCAGGTGAAATAGGTAGAGGACTGGGAAAAGCCGAGTTTGGCGAGCCTCTTCATGGGCTTGGGGCGGGTGAAGGCTTCGGCCAGGAAGATGACATCGGGAAAGCGGGCGCGGACCTGGGCGAGCAGCCAGGCCCAGAAGGGAAAGGGCTTGGTATGGGGATTGTCGACGCGGAAGATGCGCACGCCATGGCTGGCCCAGAAGAGGAGCACAGCGCGGAGGGCATCGGCGAGGGCGGGAGCGGCGGGGCCGTCAAAGTTGAGCGGGTAGATGTCCTGGTAGCGCTTGGGGGGATTTTCGGCGTACTGGATGGAGCCGTCGGGGCGGTGGTAGAACCAGTCCGGATGTTCGCGCACCCAGGGGTGGTCGGGGGAGCAGTTGAGGGCGAAATCGAGGGCGACTTCGAGGTCCAGCGCGGCGGCGGCGGCGAGGAAGTGGTCGAAATCGGCGAGGGTGCCGAGGGCGGGGTCGACGGCATCGTGGCCGCCGGAGAGATTGCCGATGGCGTAGGGGCTGCCGGGATCATCCGGGGAGGCGAGCAAGGCGTTGTTGCGGCCCTTGCGGTGGGATTGGCCGATGGGATGAATGGGGGGCAGATAAAGGATGTCAAAGCCCATGGCGGCGATGTCGGGCAGGCGGGCTTCGCATTCGGCGAAGGTGGCGCTGCGGGCGGGATCGGTGCCCTGGGAGCGGGGAAACATTTCGTACCAGGAGCCAAAGCGGGCACGCGGGCGCTCGCACACGAGCTGCCAGGTGCGCGGGGCGAGTTGCCGGCGGCCGCGGTCGGGCCAGCGCAGGGCGGCGGCGAGCAATGGCTCGCTCAGCAGGGCGGCGGCGGTGCCGGCGGCGGCGGCATCGTGCAGGAGGGCGCGATCCTGGACGGATGCGGCGCGGGCGGCGGCAGCGCGGGCCAAGGCGGCGCCGACGAGCAGATCGGCGGCGAGGTCGAAAGCGGCAGCCTGCTTGCGCAAGGTGTCGCGCTGCCAACTGGGGAAGGGTTGAGTCCAGGCGGCGAAGGTGAACTCGTAGATACCGAGCTGGTGCAGCAGGAACTGGCCGCGCCAGCGGTCGTTATCCGGGGCATGGAGCGGCAGCTCGCGCCAGTGCTTATCTCCGGGGGCGCGCAGGCGCAGCACGGCGGCAAGGAGCTCGTGTCCGTGGTGGTAGATATCGGCGGCGACGTCGACGGTGTCGCCGAGGGTGCGCTTCACCGGGAAGGCGCCGGCGTCGACGCATGGCGTGATACATTCAATCGTGATGGAGGCGTCCGGCATTTGCAGGGGCGTCGCAGCGCGTCGTATCATGAACAGATCCTATGGCAGGTGCGCAGCAGATTCTACGGGATGTCACGTCACTGGAGGGGCGCCGGTTCATCGTGGTCTCGAACCGGCAGCCGTATGCGCACGTGCGGCACGGCGGGACGGTGCGCGTGGAAAAACCCCCCAGCGGCCTGACGCTGGCGCTGGAACCGATTGTACAGGCGACGGGGGGCACCTGGATCGCCGCCTCGAGCGGGGATGCAGATGCGGAGGCGGTGGACGGGAAAGGGCGGGTGCTGAGGGCGCCGGCGGGGGTGGACTACGAGTTGCGGCGGATTTTTCTGCCGCCGCGATTGCAGCAGGATTTTTACACCGGCTTCGCCAACTCGACGCTGTGGCCGCTGTGCCACATCGCCTATCACCAGCCGAGGTTTGAGGAGCGCTGGTGGAAGGCCTACCTGCAAGCCAACCAAGTGTTCGCGGAGACGGTGGCGGACGAGGTAAACGGGGATGCGGCGGTCATCTTCGTGCAGGATTTCCATCTGGCCATGCTGCCGCGGCTGCTGCGGGAGCGCTGTCCGCAGGCGGTGATCGCGCAGTTCTGGCACATACCGTGGCCGAATCCGGAAGCGTTCCGCATTTGCCCGTGGAGGCGGGAGCTGCTGCGGGGGCTGCTGGGCAACGACCTGCTGGGATTTCATCTGCCCTATCATTGCAACAATTTTCTGGACACGGTGGACCGCGAGCTGCAAGTGCGGGTAGACCGGGAAAGCAACCTGGTGGTGGGGGGGCATAGCCGGACGAAGGTAGCGGCGTTTCCGATGAGCGTGGATTACCACCGAATCCAGACGACGGCGCGCACGCCCGCCGGATTGCAGGAGTCGGCGCGGCTG
This sequence comes from Terriglobales bacterium, assembly GCA_050747745.1. Classification (GTDB taxonomy): domain Bacteria; phylum Acidobacteriota; class Terriglobia; order Terriglobales; family SCQP01; genus SCQP01. Next base: position 5,961 of record JBOGKM010000099.1, on the reverse strand, counting down.
CGGGAGGAATTCGAGAGCGCCGGGCGGGAGGGCGGGAATGGAGCGGGCGCGAGAGGCGGGGCCAGCCGGAAGCTGGTGATCAGCGTGGAGCGGCTGGACTACACGAAAGGGATACGGGAGCGGCTGGAGGCGATCCAGCGGGTGTTCGAGCGGTATCCGGAGCAGAAGGGCAAGGTGGAGTTTGTGCACATCGCCACGCCCAGCCGGACGACGGTGCGCGCCTACCGCGATTATGCGGCCGCGGTCGAGCGTACGGTGCAGCGGGTGAACGCGCTGTTTGGCACGCCCGGGTGGACGCCGATCCGGCCGCTGCATATCTACGTGGAACCGGAGCAGGTGTGGAACTGGTACCAGGCGGCGGACGCAGTGATCGTGAGCTCGCTGCACGACGGCATGAACCTGGTGAGCAAGGAATTCGTGGCGGCGGGGCGGGAGGATGCGGTGCTGCTGCTGAGCGAGTTTACCGGGGCGGCACGCTCACTGCAGGAGGCGGTGCAGATCAATCCGTACGCCACCGACAGCTTTGCCGACGCCATCGTGCGCGCGCTGGAAATGCCCGCCGAAGAGCGGCGGGAGCGCATGCGACGGCTGCGGTGGCGGGTGGCGCATTATGATATTGGAATATGGGCGCGGGACATCTTGCGCGCCATACGGCAGCGCGAATTCGATGTCCAGGACCCCGACCTTTCTGTGTCCGAGCTCTCGCCCGGCGGCGTCGAAAGAGTGCGCCGAGGCGATGCCGTGGCGCCAGCGCGTGCGCCGCGCCTCGCGCACGCTCCTCGCGGCTGATTTCGACGGCACGCTGGCGCCGATCGTGGCCGAGCCGACGGAGGCGGCGCCGCTGCCCGGGGTAGTGGGGGTGCTGAGCGAGCTGGCGGCGCGGCGGGATATGCGGGTGGCGATCGTCAGCGGGCGGGCGCTGTCGGACCTGGAGGCACGGTGCCCGGCGCCGGGGTGCTGGTACATCGGCGGGCACGGGAACGAAAACTCCAGCGGGGGCGGAGGAGCAGGGGCCGCGCCGGCGCGGCAGAAAATGCGGGCGCGGCTGGCGGCCATCGCGGGCGAGTTACGCCAGCAACTGGAGGAGTGGCGGGGGGCGCGCCTGGAGGTGAAAGCCTACTCGCTGGCGCTGCATTTCCGGATGGCGCCGGCGCACGCCGCCAGCATGCGAGCGGCGCTGTCGGGTTATGCGGGCAGCGGCGAGTTCCGGGTGCTGGAGGGGAGGCAGGTGCTGGAGCTACTGCCCGCGGACGCGCTCACGAAGGGGCATGCGGTGGAGCGAATGCGCCATCGCCTGGGTTGCGACCTAGCGGTATATTTCGGCGATGACACCACCGACGAGGATGTATTCCGGCTGGCCGATACCCATATCATCGGCGTAAAGGTGGAAAGCGCGGAAAACCCGGGTCCCAGCGCCGCGGACTACACGGTTCGCTCGCCGCAGGAGGTGCTGCAGGCGCTGGTGGAGATCGCACGCTTGCGACAGGAGGCAACAGGAGCTGCTGGGGCACAGGATTCGGCCGTTGGCAAGAAAAAACTGCACAATTGGGCAATTCAGCCGTAGGCTTGTAAAGAGTGGTGAACGGCCCGGGGCTCAGGGAGAGCCCGACACATGCGCGTCTTTTTAATCTATCCCAAGCGTGATCCGGAATCTCGCGTGCGCACCCAGTTCAGCATGGAGCGGGTACACGAGCTCGCCTTCTGGCCGCTGCGCGGGAAAAGCTATGGCCTACAGTTCAACGGACTGGAGTCGCTGAGTGCGCTGACGCCCTCCTGGGTCGACCTGACGGTTATCAACGAAAACCTGCGCTCGATCGATCTGGAGGCCAAAGTGGACATGGTGGCGATCACGGTCATGGTGACCAACGCCACGCGCGCTTACCAGATCGCCGATCATTTCCGCAAGCGCGGGGTGAAAGTCGTGCTGGGCGGCTATCACCCGTTCATGATTCCGCAGAACAGCCTGGCGCATGCCGACGCCATCTGCGTCACCGAGGCTGAATACCTTTGGGAACAGATCCTCAACGACTGCCGGGACGGGAAGCTGAAGCCGATCTATGAGCAGACGGAAAAGACCGACATGCTCAAGGCCTTGCACATCCCCAAAGTGAAGCGCTGGGAGTGGCTGCATCAGGTCTCGCTGACGCTGCAGGCCAGCCGCGGCTGCCCGTTCAGCTGCGAGTTCTGCTCGATCGTGCAGATGCTGGGGCACGACATGCGCTACAAGACGCCCGAGCATCTCACCCGCGAACTGGAAGTGTTTTTCAAGAACGATATTCTGGGGCACGTCTTCTATCGCCCGATCTTCTTCGTGGACGACAACATCTTCGGCCACCCGCGGACGCTGAAGGCGCTGCTGCGGGCCATCATCCAGCTCAAGAAGAAGTACCCGCACTATCGCGCGGTGTTCGGCTCGCAGATGACCATCAACGTCTACAAAGACAAGGAGGCGCTGGCGCTGCTGGAGGAATGCGGGTTCTACAACATCTTCATGGGGCTGGAGAGCCTGGATGCGGCGACGCTGCGCGGCTTCAACAAGCTGCACAACATCGCCTTCAACTACGATGAAGCGGTCGCGACCATGCGGCAGCACGGCATGGAAGTGATCGCCAGCTTCATCTTTGGGACGGACGGGGATACGGAAGCCAGTTTCGATGCCGCCTACAATTTCTTCGACCGCAACAACGTTCTGTATCCTTACTTCAACATCCTGACGCCAACTTCGAACCAGTGGAAGCGCTTCCTGGCCGAGGGCCGCATCCTGACCGTGAAGGCCAAGCTCTATGACGCGCACCACACGGTGTTCGTGCCGATGAAGATGACGCCGCGGCAGTTGCAGGAAGGCTTCATCAAGCTGGTCTCGAAGACGTTCGACTATCACAACATCGCGAAGCGGATGCGCGGCGTGTACGTGGAGGCGAACCGGCGGCAGGCGCGGCTGTCGCTGCCGCTGCCGCTGGAAAAGACGTTCTATCACAAGCTGCACTTCACGCTGGGGATGCAGAACGACCGCGAAGGGCAGGCGTTCATGGAGGAGCTCAAGCCCCACGTCTGGAGTGGCATGGTGCCCATGGCTTCGGTGCTTTTGCAGGTCGACCAACACGACTGGGCGGTGCGGAACCGCTTTACCCTGGCCGAGCACCGCTACAGCCTGGACGTACCCGCCTGGCAGGATCGTCCGAACGAGGAAACATCAGTGGCGGGCGAGGGGCTGGCGTCGGAAATTGCCGCGCAGGTACGCTGAGAAAAGCGACGTGGAAGCGGGCTTAGCAGAACCAGAGTAGCCGTGGTTCGGGCCACGGGAAGGTGCGTGCGGCCTTACTCGGGGAAAGGCGCCATTCCGCCCGCGCCGGCGGTAGTCGGCGGCAGGCTACAGCAGCTGCGATCCCGCCCTGATATGGAGTGGCCCTTTAAGGGCTAGTCGCCAAAGATTATCCCTGTTAAAGCGCAATGCGAGACGTTACGCTAGCTCATCTCCTGTTAAGTGGTTGTAATCGTATGTCTTGTCGGCGCTTTCACCAAAACGCCCGGCGAGGGTAGCGGGGCCGGGGTTGTGCTCGATGCAAGCGGGCTTACGGATCGGCAGATGCAGACTATCGGCAGAATTGTGAATGGCTGGTACACCGCGACGCGCAGGAGGGCGCCGCCTGGTGCGGCCTCAGAAGGGCTTAAAATGTCGTAGTGCCAGTGAGCGCCCAGGAGGTCGAATGGCCGCAATGCGTTCGTCAATAGTTTCTGGCCCCGGCGTGCTCACGTAATTTGGCCCCACCGTGGGCGGGTTGATAAAGCTGCGCTGGGGACCGGAGCGGAGCCCGGAGCCGGGTCGTCCAGCTCGTTTGCCAGACGTTCGAATTACTAAAAAAGCTTGCCGATTTCGACGCCGGGGCGCCAGCGCCGACCGGATCATGCGACGAGCCGCCGGCGCAGCCGCCCGCTCCGGGAAGGCAAGAGTCGGCGGAGGGTTTCGACCTTAACATCGCTTACACCTTCAATTTAGTCTTGCCGAAATCCGACGACCCTGCGGTGTTCAATGCCATTTTTCGTTCGCTGCGTGAGCACCTCTTGAGGAAATAGCATGCCCGCGATAGAGGAAAAGCTCCGCCTTTTCGGACTCGCGAACCCGTCTGCTGAACGGGATTTGGACCGTGTGGAAGGAAACCTTCACCTTGACCTCAAGCGCACGGCCGGGGATCAGAGAGACGAATACTACTATCCTCAATTTGCCGATTCGCTGCGGCAAGAAGCTACCCGAATGGGTGAACATTATGAGGTGTTCTATTGCCTCGAAAGAACAATTCGAAACCTGATCGCGTCGACGCTCGAAGCACAGCATGGCGAGAGCTGGTGGGACAAGAAGGTCCCAGAGCAGGTACGGGCAATGGCCAAGCAAAACGCAGAGAAAGAACTCGACGCAGGAATAACCGTCAGGTCAGAGAGAGAGATCGACTACTCCAATTTCGGTGAGCTCGGAGAGATCGTTAAAGCCAATTGGGACGACTTTGACGCAACCTTTTCGAGCCAAAGGGCCTTTACAAAAATCATGACCTCTCTCAATTCTCTTCGCGCCCCGATCGCGCATTGCTGCCCCCTTGCAGAGGACGAAGTGGTCCGATTGCGGCTCACCGTCAGAGATTGGTTCCGTTTGATGGAATGAGGCCTCGCGCGCGTTGTCCCCGGGGACAGCGGCTGGGGTTGCGCAGCGGAGCAGTATCACCGCGAGCCATTAAATCATGATTACACGCTTACATGCCAGCGTGTTAGTTCTCTTCCCCGCCCTTTACCAGCTCGATAGTAACGCGGCGGCCCACGATGGCCGCGGCCCGCTGCAGGCTCGACAGCGTGATGTCGTCTTTTCCATCGAGCAGCCGGTCAACCTGCGAGCGGCTCGTCTTGAGCAGCGCGGCCATTCTGTTTTTCGAGATTTTCTTTTTCTTCATCGCCTCCGCGAGCTGCCAGGCGACGACTTCCTTGACGGCCTGCGCTTGCGCTTCTTCGAAGATGCCCTCCTCCTTGAGGAAGTCATCGACGCTCGAGCCCATGTGTTTCTTGCTCATTGCTCCAGCTCCTTCTTGCGCTTGCGCGCCAACGCCAGATCCTCATCCGGCGTCGCGCGCGTTTTCTTGATAAATCCGTGCAGCGCGACGAGGTGCTCACGGTAGAGGCAAAGCAGCACGCGCGCTGTCCGTTTCGTTGGCAGGTTCGTCCTGATTTCCCACAGCCCGCTTCCCAGCGGCCGGCACAGCGGCATGCCCACCGGCCAACGCCATTGCGCCCGCAACAAGTCCCTGCCGATCGCCTGGCGTTCCGCTTCCGGCAATTCTTTCAGCCATTCCCGCACAGGCTCGCTTCCCGCAGGCGTGCGGAAAAAGATCAGGAGGATTTTCTGCGAGTCTTGCTCCTCGGCCAGACTGTACCTTATGTGGTACAGTGTACATTAAAATGTGCAGGACGGCAAGGTTTATTTGCCGGGCAGCGCATTTCGCGCCGGCCCCGGCACCCGGGGCCTCCGATTCTACGTGGCTTAATTTATCGAGGGCAGGTCACATCCGTGGTAGCGGCGCTTGGAAAGCGCCGCTATAGCCGGTTCAAACGATGGGGTGATGCTGTCGGGTGCGCGCCTGCGCGTGTTTACGTCTACCCGGCTTTTGCGGCTCGTCATCTTCTGCGATGCCCGCCAGCACGACCGGCGCGCGGTCCGGGAATTCCGCCACCTAGCCGGCGCCCTTATTCGCTTGCACGGCCCAGGTGCCGCGAGTCGGATGGCTAAATGAAAGGGCCCCGAGAGGCTCAGGGCATCGGTAGCCGGCCAAATCAGCACCCGGCTTTCGCGCGAATCAGGCTTTCTGTCGAAGGGTGCGTTCGTCAATAGTTTCTGGCCCCGGCGTGCTCACGTAATTTGGCCCCACCGTGGGCGGGTTGATAAAGCTGCGCTGGGGGCCGGAGCGGAGCCCGGTGCCGCCC
>JBOGKM010000098.1:0-158882 GCA_050747745.1 Terriglobales bacterium | reverse complement strand
GCTCCGGCCCCCAGCGCAGCTTTATCAACCCGCCCACGGTGGGGCCAAATTACGTGAGCACGCCGGGGCCAGAAACTATTGACGAACGCACATGAGGCCGTGAGAGGCAATCCTTGTGCGCGAATTGGAAGATGCGGCGGCGAAAGAGAGGCCGTGCGCGTCGTGAGATTTGGCGGTCCAGCGGTAGCCGCCCGATGGCATATGATGCTCCGAGGCAGGAAAATCAATGTTCCGCGCGCTCCCACAGCGCGCCGGTGGCAGCGGGCTCGATCCATGCACTTTTTCTATTTCGATGAATCCGGAACGCGGGACCCGTCGGTTGGCACAGCCACGGCCGCCAAAGACCATATTTACGTTCTACTGGCGGTCGGCATGTACGAACGCCAGTGGTTCCCGTTTGACCGGGCGATCAGGAACTTAAAACTGGAGCTGATTGATCGGCTCTATCGCAACGGGGGCAAGCACGGGATGAGAACTTCGAGTATCCGTATTTCGCGGGCCTGTGGTCCCGCTTCTATCGTCGGCGGGAGGGCGCCAGCTTGGACGGACTGAAGGTTTGGCCGGAGGGATCGCCGCTGGTCGAGAAGGCGCGAACAGCTTGGGAGGCGTATAAAAAGCAAAACCCTCCGCCCATGGGGGGTTAATGATGTCGGGCTGGGTTTTCCATATCGAGCCCACAAGGGGCACCCGACGTTTTAATTATCCTTTAGCGCACCTCAAAACGCAAGCGGCTCCGCCAGCAGACGTAACGGTGGCCCGCCACGACGTTCCCGTGATCTCCGTGATCTCCGGCCGGCGCCTGGCCAGCTAACGAGCTGGCCGAGACCACCCCGGGGGAGGCGGCCTTTATGCGCGAATGGGCGCAGCAGCGACATGTGCACCGCATTAAAGCACCCAGCACACTGCCCACGGAACAACGCGCCAGCGCCTGCCTCGCGCGTCGTCGTGACCGCTGGGGTCGGCGTGTCCCAAATGCATCGCGATGGTTTCGATTGACACGCCCAAGGAGATCGCCAGGCGATCGCGAGGGAGATCGCGAGGGAAATTGACAACCGCCAATGTTCTCGGCGATACTAGATATGTAATTGCTCCCCGCTGGACATGCCGCGAGGCCCTCTGGCGGGGTTATTTTTTGCCGATGCCAACCGAGCCACCACGGAAGCGCGCAGTCGTTTTCGTCGATGGGCAAAATCTGTTCAATCACGCCAAGGCAGCGTTCGGCTATGGGTTCCCCAACTACGACGTTTACAAACTAGCCGAATACGTCACCCAACTGAGGGGCTGGGACCTGACTGGCGTTCGTTTCTATTCCGGCCTTCCCGATCCATCCGACGCACGGAATGCATTCTGGGCGGCGAAGATGGCAGCGATGGGCCGTCAGGGCGTCTGGGTTTTTTCCCGGCCGCTGCGATACCGCAACAAAACATTTCGACTGCCGGATGGAACGCAACATTCGTTCCAGACCGCCGAGGAAAAGGGAATCGATGTCCGCATTGCACTGGATGTGATCAATCTGGCGCATCGGCGAGAGTACGACGTTGCTGTCATCTTTTCTCAGGACCAGGACCTATCCGAAGTCGCGACGGAAATCCGTATAATCGCGCAGCAGCAGGAGCGCTGGATAAAGATTGCGTGCGCCTTTCCTTCGAGCCCTGTGAGTTCAAGCAAGCGTGGCATCAACGGGACGGACTGGATCAAGATCGCGCGTGACATATACGAGCAGTGCATCGATCCGACGGATTACCGCAAGGCAATTCCGTAAGCGGGGTACTTCGCAACCCTCCTCCTAGCTGACGGCGGCGTTTCCCGTCGCCACCACAAGCAATCAGGACGTCGCCTTTCCCGGGTCTGACCTGCATTGCCCAACCGCAGCCCAACTCCCTAGCGATTCAGTGCCTTAAAATCGCAACATGATGGCGCGCACGCGGGGCATCTTCGAAAGGCCACCGAATTCCGGAGAATGGTGGATTCGCTGCGCTGATGCCGATGGGCGCATCCGCCGCGAGAAGGCCGGCACCAAGGCCAACGCGCTCAAGCTTTACCATAAGCGAAAGGGTGCGACCCTCGAAGGCCGCAAATTCCCCGAGCGGCTTCGGGCGCCTGCGCCAACTTTCGACGAACTGGCCGACACGGCGCCTGCGTACTCCAAGGCGCACAACCGCAGTCACGGCGACGATGCCGGCCGGACTGCCCTGCTGCGAAAATGGTTTGGAAAACGCCCGGCCTCCTCGATCACGCCACAGGAGATCGAGCAGCATCTGTCGAAAGAAGCCGAGGAGCGCGCCTGGAGTCCAGCCACGGTCAACCGCTACCGGAATACGCTCTCGCTGATTTTTCGGCTCGGGTTGAACAACGGCAGGGTCGAGAAGAACCCTGCGCGGATGGTCCGCGCGAGGCGCGAAAATAATATCCGCATCCGCTACCTGGACCAGTTCTCGCCTGACGAGGAGAAACGCCTGCGGGCGGCGACCCGCCGCTCATTTGCCGGAGTTTGAAATCGCGCTTCAAACCGGCATGCGGCTGAGCGAGCAGCACGGGCTTCGGCGCGACGCCATCAATCTCAAGGCCGGCACGCTGACCGTGCCACCCTCAAAGTACGGCGAAGCGCGCGACATCCCGCTCAACCAGGCGGCGCGAAGAGCTGTCGAAACGTTGCAGGCGCGGAGCGGGAATTCCGAATGGGCCATGGTCAACGACAAGGGCGAGCGCATGGTCATGCCGCGGCGGTGGTTTGAAACAGCGGTTGAGACGGCGAAGCTCCCGAAGTTCACCTGGCACTGTTTGCGCCACACATTCGCCAGCAGGCTTGTTATGCTAGGGGTGGATTTGAGGACGGCACAGGAGTTGATGGGCCACAAGGACGTTCGCATGACGTGCCGCTACGCGCATCTGGCGCCGGCGCGCAAGCTCGCGGCGGTCGAGAAGCTCGACGCCTGGGGAGCAGAAACCGCGAAACCAACTGGCACCAGAACTAGCACCGGTCAAAATCAGTGAAGCGAGCGGAAGCGCAAAACATTGGTCAACTAGCTTTAAAATAAATGCGTTAGTGCGATACGGAGAGGTGGCCGAGTGGCTGAAGGCGGCGGTTTGCTAAACCGTTGTACGGTCAAAAGCTGTACCGGGGGTTCGAATCCCCCCCTCTCCGCCAGACCAAATCCGAGTGACCTGCGCCGCTCCGGGCGCCTCCAAGCCGCCGCGTTCCGCCGCCTCCGCCAGGCTTTTCCCCCCTAGCTTTTCTCACCTCCCGTGGCGGAAGGAGTGTACACTGACTGCGTACGGCGGAAGTGAGAGGAAGATACAAGATCATGACGAGATGGATGTTGCCAGGGTGGGTGATGGCGGCGGTGATGATGGCGGTGCCGGCGGGCGTGATGGCGCAGCGCGGCATGCCACCGGGACCGCCGTCGGCGGCGGAAAAACCGGCGCCGGTGCCGAAGGAAAAGACGGAGGTGACGCACGAGAGCGTCGTCATCGATGGGCAGACCATCCGCTATACGACCACCGCCGGGACGTTGCTGCTGTATAACAGCAAACAGCAGGCGACGGCGAGCGTGTTCTACGTCGCCTACACCCAGGACGGTGTGAGTGACCCGTCCACGCGGCCGGTCACCTTCGCCTATAACGGCGGCCCGGGCGGAGCGTCGGCGCTGGTGGATATCGGCGGGTTCGGGCCGCGGCGCGTGGCCTGGCCCAAGGTGGATCAGTTCGCCGCCTATGCACCGCCGTACCGGCTGGTGGATAATGCCGACAGCATTCTGGACAGCACCGACCTGGTCTTTATTGATGCGGTGGGCACCGGCTACAGCCAGATCGTGGGCAAGGGGACGCCGAAGATGTTTTACGGCATCAACGAGGATGGCACCGCCTTCGCCCAGTTCATTCAGCGCTACCTGAAGCGGTTTCACCGCTGGAACTCGCCCAAGTTCATTCTCGGGGAGAGCTACGGGACCACGCGCAACGCGGTGCTGGCCGACGATCTGGCCAACGACGGCGTGTACCTGAATGGCGTGATCATGTGCTCGACCGTGCTCAACTTCGCAACCATCAGTTTCGGACCGGGCAATGACCTGCCCTACGAGCTGTATCTGCCCTCCTACGCGGCCGCGGCGTGGTATCACCGGCGGCTGCATCCGCGGCCGGCGAGCCTGCCGGCGCTGCTCGAGCAAGTGCGGAAGTTCGCCGCCGGGCCGTATGCGGCGGCGCTGTTTGCGGGGGCGAATTTGCCGGCGGCGCAGGCGCAGGCGGTGGCGGCGCAACTGGAGAACTTCACCGGCATTCCGGCGCACCTGTGGGAAGAGGCGCATCTGCGGATGTCGCTGGGAATGTTCCGGCGGCGGCTGATGGGGCCGGAAGGGCCGGAAATCGGCCGTTACGATTCGCGCTTTACCGGTCCGGAGCTGGTGCCGCTGATGCCGGTGGGCGAGGATGACCAGGAACCCTCGTCGGTTGCGGTGATGGGAGCAGTCACGGCGCTGTTTGAAAACTACGTTAGCCAGACGCTGCACTTCCACAGCAACCGCATTTACGAGCAGCTCAGTTATGCCGTAAACGGGCAGTGGGACATGCACTATCGCGCGCCGTTGAGCGCGCTCAGCGGCGGCGGCAGCGGTTCGCCCAACGTCGCGCCGGCGCTGTCGCGGGCCATGAACGATGATCCGGGCATGCACGTGCTGTTCAATAACGGCTATTACGACATGGCGACGCCGTTTTTTGGCACCGAATTTACCGTGGCGCACATGCAGGTGGTGCCCGCGGAGCGGGCACGGATCAGCTTCGATTACTACCCGGTGGGACACATGTTGTACGTCAACCCGGCGGCCCTGCCGATGCTGCACAAAAATATCGACGCCTTCATTGCGGCTTCGACGCCCACGGGACAGTAGGCTCAGGGTGCCACCCCAACGCGCAAGCGCGTTGGGGTGGCCCTGGTGCGAGCAGCGATTCACGCCCATATGCCGTAACCTAGGCTTATGCCGAATTCACACGCCGCCCACGACGTCAATCCCGGACAAATCCTGGGCATGATGACCGCCTTCGAGCAGACCGCCGCGCTGCGGGCTGCCGTGCGGTTGGACCTGTTTACCGCCATTGCCGACGGCGCCACCAGCGCGGCCGCGCTGGCCGCAAAGGCCAAAGCCGACGAGCGCGGCGTCGCGGTCCTGTGCGATTACCTGACCATCGCTGGGCTGCTGCAAAAGCAGGATGGCAGGTATGCACTTTCGCCCGCCGCCGACATGTTTCTCAACGCTCATTCGCCGGCATCGATGGCCCCGGCCAGCGCGTGGCATGAACAGATCAGCCTGCGCTTCACCGCCGAACAGCTGTACCAAGCGGTGCGGCGGGGCGGAGCGGACGCGGCAACAGGAGTGACGGATGCTCCAGCGGAAATGTGGGTGCTATTCGCGCGCTCGATGGGCGTGATGGCGAAAATGCCGGCCCAGCTTATGGCGGCCGGCGTAGCCGCGCCCGCGCTGGCCGGCGTGGCCCAGCCGAAGGTGCTCGATATTGCCGGCGGCCACGGCTTCTATGGCATTGCCGTGGCGCGCGCGGTGCCGAAGGCGGAAATTACGCTGGTGGATGCCGCACCGGTCGCCGAAGTGGCAAAGGCGAATGCGGCCGAAGCCGGCGTGGCGAGCCGCTATCACACGCTGAGCGGCAATGTGCTGCCGGGCGGCGAAGACGAAGTGGTGCTGCCCGGCGGCGTGCATTTGGCGCTGATCACCGGGTTTTTGCATATGTTTGGGCCGAATACGATTGAGGCCCTATTCGGTAAGGTGAAAAAGGTGCTGGCGCCGGGCGGGGCGGTTCTGGTGGTGGACTTTTTGCCGAATGAGGATCGCGTGTCGCCGCCGTTTGAGGCGGCGTTCAGCCTGACTATGCTGGCGGCGACACAGGAAGGGCGGGCATATACGGAAGCCGAGTACCGGCGCATGTTTGCCGCCGCAGGGCTGAAGCAGGTGGAGCGGCACGCGCTGGGCGATCTGTCGCAGTCGGTGTTAGTGGCGCGTGCGTGAGGGGAAGTACGGACGTTCCTAATCCGCAGCCAGCGTGATGTCGCCGCCCGGCAGCGCCGCCCATTTTTCCAGCAGCGCGAGAACGGCGGCGTAGTCGAGCTCGCCCAGTCCTTCTTCTTCGGCGACGGCGTAGACCTCTTCCACCGTTTCCAGCGCCGGCAGTTTGACGCGCAACTCCTTGGCCTGATCGAGCATCAGGTGGATGTCCTTGAGCATGAGGCGCAGCGGAAAATTGGCCTTAAAATCGCGCTGGGCGATGGCCGGCGATTTGTATTCGCTCACGCCGGAGCGGAGCATGGTGGCGCCCATCACGGCGAGCATTTGTTCGGCTGGGATGCCGGATTTTTCCGCCAGCACCAGGCCTTCGCTCATCCCCTGGTAGATGAGGACGATGTTGAGGTTCATGGCCAGCTTGGTGGCCAGGCCCAGGCCGCTGTCGCCCATGTGAAACACGCGGCGGCCCATGGTTTCAAACAGAGGCGAGAGATGCTTGACGGTCTCTTCCGGCCCGCCCACGATAAAAATCAGCTCGCCGCTCTCGGCGCCGTTGCGGGAGCCGGTGACCGGGCAGTCCACCCAGACGGCGCCACGGTCGCCCCACCGCGTCGCCAGCTCGCGGCTGGCGCGGGGCGCGATGGTGCTGGAATCGGCCACGATGAGGCCGGGGCGGGCCGCCGCAGCCATCTGCTCGGCCACCGATTGCACCGCGGCGGTATCGCTCAGGCAAAGCCAGATGACCTCGGCGGATTGGGCGCCTTCCAGCGGGGTGTTCACTCGAGTGCAGCCGGGTACGTCGGCTTTTTCGCCGGTGCGGTTCCACACCTGCACGCTGTGGCCGCCGCGTGCCAAATTGGCCGCCATGGGGGCTCCCATGATTCCGGTTCCGGCAAAGAAAATTTTCATGTTGTACCTATCTCAACGGTAACATCCACCACCGCCAAACGTGCGCGGAAAATCCGGAGAGCCTGTATCCTATTTAAGCTGTGCTCGCCGGAATCGGCCAACATATCATTGCCCTGATTGCGCATCTGGGCTATGCGGGCGTGGTGCTGCTGATGATTTTGGAAGCGGCCTGCATTCCGGTCCCGTCGGAAGTCATCCTCACTTTTTCCGGATTTTTGGTCTCGACCGGACGGCTCGAGCTGGTGGCGGCTGGACTGGCGGCGGCGATCGGCAACAGCATCGGCTCGATGATTGCCTACACGGTTGGCTACTATGGCGGGCCGCCGGTGGCACACCGTTACGGACGCTGGTTGCTGATTGCGCCGGGCGATCTGACCCGGGCCGAAGCTTGGTTCCGCAAACGCGGCGACATAACCGTATTCATCTGCCGCATGCTGCCTGTCGTTCGTACCTATATCGCGCTGCCGGCGGGGGTGGCGCGCATGCCGGTGGTGCGGTTCAACCTTTACACGTTTATTGGCTCGCTGCCGTGGTGTTTTGCGCTACTGTTTGTGGGCGACCGGCTGGGACAGCACTGGCAGGCGGTGGCGCCATGGTTTCACCAGTTCGACGCGATCTGGGCGCCAGTGGTGGCAGTCCTGATCGCGCTGGCGGTTTGGCATCATGTGCGGCGGTTTCGGCGTGAGGTCAAAAAAGAAGGCGTAAAGGTTATATAAGGTGTGGTCTGACCGCCGGGTCATTGTTGGCTTTGACACGGCGTCCGACTGTATTCCCGCAAACCGTGTGGAATCAGCGCCTTGAAATTATCCGAAGCTTGGACCAGGAATTGCACTAGTATGAGCGAGACGCCCGATTTTGGAGTTCTGAAATCAGGCACAAAGAGGGAGCTGGCTTTTCCGGGGGGAAGCGAGCCGGCTCTCTTCTTTTGCCTTGCCTCCGGCCAGCCTGCTGCCGCATCCAATTAGCCATGGTGCGTTTGCGGTTCCTGCTCGCCATCACAGCAGCGGCAAGCCTCACCCTAGGTTTAAGTAGCTTGGGCATGGCGCAAGCCCAGGCGCCGGCGCCGGCACAGATGACCGGCAAGGCGGTGGCGCTGCAGTTGGCCCAATCGCTGCAATCGCTGCAAACGTCCATGGGCGCGCTCGATGCCGGGCATTTGCACATAGCCAAGCCCGAAAAGCAGGCGGTTGCCGACGGCCAGGCGGCCGTGGCCCGCAACCTGAGCCAGGCGATGCCGGCCCTGCTGCAGGCCTTCAGTTCGGCGCCGGGGAACCTGGGAGCGGCGTTCAAGCTTTATCAGGATGGAGAAGCAGTGCTGGCCGTGGCGCAGCGCAGCGGGGATGTGCTGGGGCCCAGGGATGATGCGGCCGGGGGCGCGGCGCTTCGCACCAGCACGGCGCAGGTCGAGTCGAGCCTGAAGCAACTGGGAGAGTGGATCGAATCGCGCGGGCAGGCGGACTACCGGGCGCAGCTCGCCAGGGCGGCCGATCCGGCAACGGGTGCCAAGCCGGTGCGATCGGCGCCGCCGGCAACGCTGGTGATCGCCAATGCCAACGGCGCGGCCAAGCCCCAGGCGAAAGCCAAGGCGAAGAAGAAGACAAAGCCGCAGATCCCACACTGGCACTAGCATCTGACCATGGCTTCCATGGCTTAAGATGAAAGGGTGCCGGCGGAGTCGCCCAAAACCATCCTGATCCTCAAGCCACGGGGATTCTGCGCCGGCGTGGTGCGCGCGGTGGAAGCGGTGGAATCGGCGCTGCGGAAATTCGGACCGCCGATCTACGTCCTCAAGGAAATCGTTCACAACCGCACGGTGATCGCCAGCCTGGAAGCGCGGGGGGCGATCTTCGTGGCCAGCGTGGATGCGGTGCCTTTGGGGGCGCGGGTGTTTTTCAGCGCGCACGGCGTGGCGCCGCAAATGTGGACGGAGGCGCGGCGGCGGAAGCTGCAGGTGATCGACGCCACCTGTCCGCTGGTGAACAAGGTCCATGGCGAGGCGCAGGAATACATGCGGCGGGGCTACAGCCTGGTGATCATCGGGCACCGGCAGCACGACGAAATCATCGGGCTGCTGGGGGAAGTGCCGGCGGACACGCCGGTGCTGGAATCGGTGGAACAGGTGGAGGCTCTGGCCGTGCCCGATCCCAGCCGGGTGGCGTATTTGACCCAGACCACACTCAGCCTGGACGAGACCCGGGCCATCATCGAGCGGCTGCGGGCGCGCTTTCCGCAGGTGGCGGCGCCGAAGGCGCAGGACATCTGCTACGCCACCCAAAACCGGCAGACGGCGCTGCAGCGGGTGGCTCCGCGGACGGACTTGGTGCTGGTGGTGGGCTCGGAAAACAGCTCCAATTCCCTGCGCCTGGTCGAGGTGGCGGCCAATGCCGGCGCCGCCGCCCGGCGCATTGATACCGCCGCCGCCATTGATCCGGGCTGGTTGCAGGGGGTGCGCACCGTGGGGCTGACCGCGGGCGCCTCGGCACCCGAGTCGCTGGTGCAAGAGGTGGTGGCGGCGCTGCGGGAACGCTTCGGCTTTACCCGCGTCGAGGAAGCCGAAGGCATAGACGAGCACGTGCGCTTTGTGCTGCCCGAGGCCGTGCTCGCGGGAGGAAACGAGGAATATTGCGATGCCAGTACATCAAGCCCCCATCCATGAAGCCGACGCCGCACTCCACAATCTCGCCACGCAGTTGCGCCTGGACTCGATCGAAGCGACCACGGCGGCCGGCAGCGGCCACCCGACCAGCTCGATGTCGGCCGCGGACCTGCTGGCGGTGCTGTTTTTCGAAGTGATGCGGCTGGATCCGGCGCGCCCCGCGGATCCCGCGAACGACAAGTTCGTGCTCTCGAAGGGGCATGCGGCGCCGGTGCTGTACGCGGTGTGGGCGGAGCTGGGGCTGTATCCGCGCGAGCATCTGCGGACCCTGCGGCAGCTCGATTCCAACCTGGAGGGGCATCCCACCCCGGTGCTGCCGTTCGTGGCCGTGCCCACCGGATCGCTGGGACAGGGCTTGCCGGTGGCGCTGGGCATGGCGCTGCAAGCGCGGCTGGCGGGCGCCGGCTATCGCACCTACGCGCTGCTGGGGGACGGGGAAACGTCGGAGGGATCGGTGTGGGAGGCGGCCAAGATCGCCAGCTTTTATAACGTCGATAATTTGTGCGCCATCGTGGACGTCAACCGCCTGGGCCAGAGCCAGCCCACCATGCTGCAGCACGACATGGAGGTGTACCGACGGCGCTGGGATGCATTCGGGTGGAACGCGATCGTGCTGGACGGGCACGACATTCCACAAATCCGGGCTGCCTTTACGGCGGCGGCGCAATGCAGCGGCAAGCCCTCGGTGCTGCTGGCGCGCACCCTCAAGGGCAAGGGGGTGGCGTTCATCGAGGATAAGAACGGCTGGCACGGCAAGGCGCTGAAAGCGGGCGAGGAGGCCAATTCGGCGCTGGCGGAGCTGCGCGCCCAGTTGCGTCCGCAGGCGAATGGATACAAACCCTGGCCGCGCCCCCCTGCCGCGGCGCCGCCGTCACTGGCCGCTCCCGTCGGCGCCGCGCCCGCGCCCAACTTCAAGCTGGGTGCACAAGTAGCCACGCGGGAGGCGTTCGGGCAGGCGCTGGCGGTACTGGGTCAGCGCGATCAGCGGCTGGTCGCAATTGATGGCGACGTGGAGAATTCCACCTTCACGCAGGATTTCCAGAAGCTGCAGCCGGAGCGGTTTTTCGAGGGCTATATCGCCGAGCAGAACATGACCGGCATGGCGATGGGGTTCGCCACGACGGGGCGGATTCCCTTTGTTTCCACCTTCGCCTGCTTCCTCACGCGCGCCGCGGATTTCATCCGCCTGGCGGGGCTGGCGCAGGCCAACGTGAAATTCGTGGGTACGCATGCGGGCATCTCGATCGGCGAAGACGGCGGCTCGCAGATGGGGCTGGAGGACTTATCGCTGTTCCGGGCGCTGCCGAAATCCGTCGTGCTCTATCCCACCGACGCGGTGAGCACCTGGCGCGCCATCGAGCTGGCGGCGGGCACACGGGGGCTGTGCTATGTGCGCACCGGGCGGCCGAAGGCGGCGGTGCTCTACGACAACGGCGAAGCTTTCGCGCTGGGGCAATGCAAAACCTTGCGCCAGAGTGCCCAGGACCGGGTGACTGTGATCGCCGCCGGCGTAACCCTGTACGAGGCCCTGAAAGCCTGCGACCGGCTGCAGGCGGAAAACATCGCCATCCGCGTGATCGATCTGTTCAGTGTGCGGCCGGTCGATCGCGAGGGCTTGCTGGCGGCGGCCCAGGCCACCCGCAATACGCTGCTGACGGTTGAGGATCACTACAGCGCCGGCGGCATCGGCGATGCGGTCGCCGAAGCCGTCGGGCCGCAGGGGGTGCGCGTGATCCGCCTGGCGGTGCACGCTGTGCCGCGCAGCGGCAAGCCGGAGGAGTTGCTGCACCGCTACGGCATTGATGCCGATGCCATCGTCGCCGCCGTCCAAGCCGCCCTCTGAGGCAGCCCCAGCGGCGGCAGCGCAGTACGCGGACGTGGTGCTGCCGGTGCCGCTGGAGGGCGCCTTCTGCTATGCCGTGCCCGAGGCGTGGAGGCCGCACTTGCAGCCGGGAATGCGGATCACTGCACCCTGGGGTGCCCGCCAGCTTACCGGCGTGGTGACGGCGCTGCGGGCGCAGCCCCCGGAGGGGCTGGCGCCCGAGCGCGTCCGGGCGCTGGCGGCGGTGCTGGACACGGCGCCGCTGCTGGATGGCGTGCTGCTGGAACTGGTGCGCTGGACGGCGGCCTACTACCAGGCGCCCATCGGCGAGGTGATGCGCTGCGCACTGCCGCCCGGCGGCGGCGGCGCGCCGACTGGCTCCGCTCCGCGGCGCCGCCGCGCCTCCATGCCGGTGGCCGCCCAGTCGCGGCAACTTGAAGGCACCCCGGGCGCCGGCGGGTGTCCGGTGCCCGCCCGCGCCTGTCCCAGCGAGGCGGGCTTGCCGGAGGGCGGCTCCAGCCCGAGGTGGCCGTGCCAACCCGCCTGGACGCCGCGGGCGCGCGTGGCCGCGCTCAATGCCGCCCAGCAGGCGGCGCTGGAGGCGATCAATGGCCCCATCCACGGCGGCGGCGAGCGCCGGCCGCTGCTGCTGCACGGGGTCACCGGAAGCGGCAAGACGGCAGTGTATCTGGCGGCGATGGAAGCGGCGCTGTCTCGCGGGGAAGCGGCCCTGCTGCTGGTCCCCGAAATCGGGCTCACGCCGGCGCTGTTTGCCGATTTCTCCGACGCCTTTCCCGGCCAGGTCGCGGTTTTGCACTCCGGGCTGACCGCGGCCGAGCGCCGGCGCGAGTGGGAACGATTGCGGGCGGGGGAGGCGCGGGTGGCGCTGGGCACGCGCTCGGCGGTGTTTGCGCCGCTGCCGCGCCTGGGCCTGATCGTGGTCGACGAGGAACACGATGCTAGTTTCAAGCAGCAGGAAGCGCCGCGTTATCACGCGCGCGATCTGGCGGTGCTTCGCGCGCGCCTGAGCGGGGCGCGGGTGGTGCTGGGTTCGGCGACGCCGTCGCTGGAAAGTTTCGCCCACGCGCGCGCCGGCAAATACCGGCTGTTGCAACTCCCGGAGCGCGTGGCGCAGCGGGCATTGCCGGTCATTGGCCTGGTGGATATGGGCGCCGAGTTCCGCGCTGCGGTGGCGGAGCGGGGCGCCCGCGCGCGGCGGGCCGGCGAAGAAGTGATTTCCAAGGCGCTGCACGCGGCGCTGGCGCAATGCCTGCAGCGCGGACAACAGGCTCTGGTGCTGATCAACCGCCGCGGATTTGCTCCGGTGGTGCTGTGCCGCGCCTGCGGCGCGGCCGTGATGTGCCGCGATTGCGCGCTGGCGCTGACCTACCACAAATCCGCCGGGCGCCTGTTGTGTCATCTGTGCGGCTACAGCCTCGAGCCGCCGTCGCGCTGTCCCGCCTGCGACAGCCAACATTTGTACTTTCTGGGCAGCGGCAGCGAGAAGGTGGAACAGACGCTGGCAGCCCTGTTTCCGCAGGCGCGCATCGCCCGCCTCGACCGCGATACGGCGCGCGCGCGCGGACATTTCGAGCAGGTGCTGGCGCGCTTCCGGGCGGGCGAGCTGGATATTCTGGTGGGCACGCAGATGATCGCCAAGGGCCACGATCTGCCGGGGGTGACGCTGGTCGGTGTGCTGCAGGCGGACCTGGGTCTGGCCTTTCCGGATTTTCGCGCCGCCGAGCGCACCTTCCAGCTCCTCACGCAGGTGGCCGGACGCGCCGGACGCGGCCAGGAACCCGGCGAAGTGCTGCTGCAGGTCGTGCATCCGGACCATTACGCCGTGCAGGCGGCGGTGCGCGCGGATTTCGACGCATTTTACGACCAGGAAGCCAACTTCCGCCGCTGGCTGCACTATCCGCCCTTTGCGGCCATGGCATGCGCGCGCCTGCGCCACCGCGACTACGACCGCGTGCTCGCTTACGCCTCCGCCGCCGGCCATTTTCTGCGTGATCGAGCTGCGGCTTATCCCGCCATCCGCGTCCTGGGCCCGGCGCCGGCGGTGGTGGCGCGCGTCAAAAGCGAGTATCGCTTTCAGTTCCTGTTCAAAAGTGAGAGCCGGCGCGCGCTGCAGGCGCTGCTTGCCGACTTGCGCGCTTTCGCCCGCGCGCAAAAGTTTCCCGCCACCGCCCTCGCGCTCGACGTGGATCCGCTGGTGTTGTGATCTACGTGTACAGCGGGCGGACGGCGAACGTCAGCGCGAACACCGCCACGCACAGCAGCGCCAGCGCGATGCGCCCGCGGCCGAGCGATCCCGCTTCCGGCACATAAGGGTGGCGAACGCGCAAGAGCGCGATAAAGGCGGCAAATATGTACCACCCCGGCCAGTAAAACCACCCTGCAGCCACCAGTCCCAGCATCGCCGCCCAGGAAATTGCCGCATGCGCGCGCGGCAGCGCCGCGTATAGGATGTGGCCGCCATCGAGCTGCGCGCCCGGAATGAGGTTCAGCATGGTGACGAACAGGCCGACCCAGGCCGCGCGTGCGATGGGCGAGAGCGCGATGCGCGCCACCGGTACGCCCGGATGCAGCCACCCCGCCATCCCGGTCAGCAGCGGCGGCCAGCCGAAGAACAAAAACTGATGCTGCCACAAGCCCATTTGCGCCGGGGTGAGCACTTCGGAATGCGCCAGCCCATACCAGAGCAGCGGCAGGGTTACGGCCAAACCGGCAAGCGGGCCGGCAATGCCGATGTCGAACACTTCCTTGCGGTCGTGAAACGGCGCCTTGATTTTGATGAACGCGCCCCAGGTGCCAATCACCGTGGGAGCGGGAAGAAACAACGGCAGCGTGGAATCGAGCCGGTAGTAGCGGCAGGCGAGAAAATGGCCCAGCTCGTGGGCCAGCAGAATGGCCATGAGTGCCAGACTGAAGCCGAGTCCAGCCCACATTGCGCCCGGATGACGCCACGCCCAGCCGAACGGATACAGATCATTGTTGGTGAAGTAAGGCGGCAGCCCGCGGAGGAAATTGTACTCCAGCCGCGCCCCCACAACCGTCGTGGTGAGCGCGGTCGCGGCGAGTAGTGGAATCGCCCACTTCCAACTCGGCCACGGCGGACGCGGCCGCGCCTGGCGCGGCACCCGCCACCAAGGCAGCGCCCACCACGCCTCATCGCCGGCGTAGGGCTGGCCGTCGTTTTCTTCTTCTAGCGGCAATTTGAAGGCGCCCTGAGCGCCGGCGGGCGCCCGCTGCCGGCGAGCGACGCCCGGCTACGGCCCGACCAGTGCCCCCAGCGTGCAATCGCGTTGGGGGCACTGCGGGAGGGCGGCTCCAGCAAGAAATGGCCGCGCCCCCCAGGACGGGCGCATGTGCCCCCATGCGTGCAGCGAGCCCGCACTCTACTCGATCGCGCTCATTTCCTTGCCCGGACGGAAGCGAATCGATTTGCCGGGCGTGATTTCCACTTCCGCGCCGGTGCGCGGGTTGCGCCCCACCCCGGTTTTGCGCGGGCGAATGCTGAAGACGCCAAAGCCCCGCAGCTCGATGCGCTCACCTTGTTCCAGTGCGGTTTTCATCCGGCCGAATACCGCTTCCACGGCCGCCTCGGCCTGCCCCTTGCTCAGCCCGGTGCGCTCGACGATGGCGTGAATCAAATCCAGTTTGATCATCTAACCTGAGTTTAATCAGGAGGATAGAAACCGTCAATACGCCTCCCGGCCTGGAGTTCGTGCGGACGGCCCCACACATTCGCGGCCGGCGTGCTGGGCGGCTTTGCCGCCATGGCTGCTGCCGCACCCGCCGCCCAGCGCTGTCGCGCCCTTTTCTGCCCCCGGCGGACGATGCGCCACGGAATCGTGGCCACGCCCAGCACCAGCCCGAGCAGGAAAAGCGCCACGGCGATGTGCGACTGGTAGCGCACCAGGTCGTAGTGCAGCATCGCAAACAGCGATTCCACGCCCACGCCGAAATACGCCAGCACCGTCACCCAGATGGCGCCGCCGATCATATTGGTCAGCGAGAACCGGCGCCGCTTGATGTGCAGCATTCCGGCGGCAAACGGTATCATCAGCCGGAAGCCCCACATGAAACGCGAGAACAGCAGCGATAGAAAACCTGAGCGGGAGCTGTGCAGCCAGCGCGATACGCGCTGGCGATGTTTGCTGTTCGCCAGCAGCCCCCGCATGCGGCCCAGCGCCCCAATTTCGTAAATCAGCTCGTTGCCCCCCACCGTGACGCCGAGTGCGATGCCGATCACCCAGCGCATGCTGAAATACTGCGATCCGGCGCTAGCCAGGATCATGGCCGCCACCAGCGTGGCGTCGCCTTCGATGATCAGGCCCAGGACCAGAAATGCGTATCCGAAGTGGAGGAGAAGATAGTGCACGCGAGGCGGGCAAAGAGGCTGACGAGAGGATTTTAGTCCACTGCCGCGTCTTTGCGGCAGCTTCGTTTATTCTACAAAATTCCACATCCGGCGGCACGGATATCGGTTTACAGGGTGTTCCATTCCGGCACCCTGCGGCCGTCGTTTTGCCTTCCTGGGGGAAGGCCGAAATGCCGCAAACCCGCTTACAATTGTCCAAACACCGCGCCCGCTGAAGGGCGCGGTCGAGGTGAACCATGTCACGCAGCGTCAACAAAGTCATCCTGCTCGGGAGGCTGGGCAAAGATCCCGAGTTGAAGTACACCCCCTCCGGCCAGGCAGTCACAAAATTTAGCCTGGCCACCAGTGAGCGCTGGAAAGACAAAGGCAGTGGCGAATTTCAGGAGAGGACGGAATGGCACAACATCGTCTGCTGGTCCAAGTTAGCTGAAACCGCCAGTCAATATTTGACCAAAGGATCCAGCGTCTACCTCGAAGGCCGACTGCAAACGCGGTCCTGGGAGGACAAGGAGAATAAGCGTCACTACATCACCGAAGTGGTGGTGAACGAAATGGTGATGACCGGGGGTCGCGGCGAGGGCGGCGGACGCGCCGCGCACGCCGGTGCGGAAGCGGCCCCGCCGCTTGAGGCGCCCAACGAGCGCTACCCGGCGCCGAACCTCGAAATCACCGACGACGACATCCCCTTTTGATCCCGACGCTGCAACTCGGAGGCGCCCTGAGCGCCCGTTGCCGTGGGGCGGAACTCCACTGCGCGGAGTTCCGGCCCGGCCACAGCCCGGCCGGCGCCGGGGCCCCCAAGGCGCATGCGCCTTGGGGTGGCAGCGGGAGGGCGGTTCCAGCAAGAGGTGGCCGTGCCACCTCGAGGATGGCGCGCCATTCAATTTGAAAACCTCAAAACGCCGGCGCTCAACCACCCCCTGGCGCAAATTCAGGTCGAGGGCTTGCACCTCGACTTGCACCGCCAGTTGCATCTGGTGGGCTTCACCTTTGGCATCGAGCCCACCAGTGCGACGTTGGGATGGGCGGCCAAGGAACCTTTGTTGGTGATTCGGTCCGGCCAGGCCCTGCCGGTCAGTGGCTTAGCCCTGCATTTCAGTGGGGTCAGTCGTTTTGAAGTCGCCTTCGAGAGCGAGCCTCCCGGTCAATTGGATTATTTCGAATTTCTAAACGATCCAGAACCGTTGCTGCGGTTTTTTTTCGAAGGCGGAACGGTGCGGATTGCCGGCGCCGTTTGCCGTGCCGAGTTGGTTACCGGCAATGACGACGAAGAAGAAGCGGTCTCGACCAGCAGCTCCGGCCTGTTACAGTAAAGAAATCATGAGGTCGCAGTGATTCGCCTCTTACGCAACCTGGGGCTGGTGGCGGCGGTGGCTGGCATGGCCCTTTGGGCGCTGGCCGAGCCTTCGCCCCAGATGCTTTTTTACGCGGTCGCGGGCGGCCCCGCCGTGCAAAGCTTTCAAGCGCACGCCGATCGCGTCACTATTTTCGCTCCCCAGTGTTTTTCCCTCGACCGCTACGGGCAACTGCACGGAACGGTGCCCGCCGGGCTGAACGCGATTGCGCGGGCCCAGGGTGTGCCCATGATGCCCCTGGTCATCAACACCGGCTTTTCCCGCTACGGGGCGGAGCGGCTGCTGCGCAGCGCGCGCGCGCGCGACCGCGCGGTAGGCGCGCTGGTGCGGGTGGCGCGGGTGCAGCACTTCATCGGTTGGCAGGTCGATTTTGAAAACCTGCCCTGGTATGAGCGCGCGCGCTTTTCGAGCTTCATCGCGGTGCTGGCGCAGGCGCTGCATCACGACGGCAAGCAGTTGAGCGTGGCGGTGGCGGCTCGCGTCAACAACCAGCACAGCGGCGATAATTACCGGGATTTTTCCGGCGTGTATGATTACGCGGCGCTGGCGCGCAGCGCCGATTTTCTCAGCGTCATGGCCTACCCGGAAAGCAGCGGCAACCAGCCCGGACCGCTGGCCGGCATGCCCTGGGTGGAACAGATCGTGGCCAACGTGCTGCGCCAGGTGCCTCCGGACAAGTTTTCGCTGGGCGTGCCCACCTATCAGACCGACTGGATGCAGCGCCGTATTCGCATCACCTTCCGCCGCCGCATCGCCGGCCGGATTCACCACTTTTATCGTATCGTCTACCGTATTTTTCGCCGCTCCGGCCCGGTGGATGTGTATGCCGGGCTGGACTGGGATCCCTATCTGCAGGCGGCCTACCGCATTCGCGGCCACGGGCACCATCGCAGTGTGACCTGGGTGGCCGACGCGCGCAGCTTTGCCGCGGAACTAAGTCTCGCCCAGCGCGACCACTTGCGCGGCGTTTCGGTGTGGCGCCTGGGCCTGGAAGACCCGCGCATTTGGCCGGCGCTGCCCCCAGCCCTGCGCGATCCCGTCGTGGCTGCTCCCGCGGGGCCGCCGCGGCTAGTGCGGAATTACACCCTAATTATGCCTTCTGCGCGCCCGCGGCTGCAGCACCAGCGGCGTGCCCTCGAAGCCAAACGAGCGGCGCATCTGGTTTTCCAGAAAGCGCCGATACGAAAAGTGCAGCGGACGCGCACGGTCGAGAAACAACGCAAAGCGCGGCGGCGCGGTCCCCACCTGCGTCATGTAAAGAATGCGCGATCGCTGGCCCGCCGGCACGGGCGCGCGCGCAAAATCCACCGTGGCTAGGAAGCGGTTGAGGGCGGCGGTGGACACGCGCTCCCGCCGCGCCCGCACCACCCGCCCCAGCGTGGCATAGAGCGATCGCAGCCCGGTCCCCTCGCGCGCGGAAAGGAACACCAGCGGCGCGAAGGCGAGAAATTTCAGCCGCTCCCTCACCCGCTGCTCGTACTCGGATCGGGTGCGCCCCAGCGCCCGCGCCCGATCCCATTTGTTGGCCACCAGCACGCAAGAGCGGTGCGCCTCGACCGCGTAGCCGGCTATGGTGGCGTCCAGCGCCAGCACCCCGCCCTCCTCGGCCTCGGCCGCGTCCAGCAGAATCAGCGCCACGTCCGCGGCTTCCAGATGCTTCCGCGCCATGACCACGCTGAGCTTTTCCGCCAGCAGGCGGGTGGCGCCCTTGCGGCGGATTCCGGCGGTGTCCACCAGGCGATAGCGCGCCCCGTGGTATTCGATCAGTGCATCCACCGCGTCGCGCGTCGTGCCCGCCTGCGCACTTACTATGACGCGCGTTTCGCCCGTAAGCTGGTTGAGCAGCGTGGACTTGCCCACGTTGGGGTGGCCCACGATGGCCACGCGGGTTTCCGCGGCGGTCTCGGCGTCCGAAGGCGCCGCCTCCGGCCCTAGGGCGGAATCACTGTAGTCGTCGCCTGCCGCCCCCTTCCCACCGCCCGAACTACGGCTACTGTGACCCTGTTCTAGCAGCTCCGTCACCCGGTCCAGCACCGCATCCAGGCCGCTGCCGGTTTCGGCGCTGACCGGAAATATCTCCTGCTGCCCCAGCCGGTAAAACGGACCCAGTGCGGTATCGCGCTTCTGGCCCTCGAGCTTGTTCACCAGCAGCAGCACCGGCTTGTCCAGGCAGCGCACTTTTTGGCTCAGCTCCAGGTCCGCGGCAGTCAATTCTTCGCGCCCGTCCACCACCACCAGCACTACCTGAGCGGCGGCCATGGCCGCTTCCGCCTGCGCCAGTACGGCCGTGGGGATTTCGGCCTCTTCGCCGGGAAGCAAGCCGCCGGTGTCCACGAGCGTGAAGCTCCGCCCGCGCCATTTGCTCACGCCCGCTATGCGGTCGCGCGTGATGCCAGGCTCATTGCCGACAATGGCGCGCCGCGAGCGCGTCAGGCGGTTGAACAGCGTGGACTTGCCCACGTTGGGCCGCCCCACAATGGCCACGTCGGCTGCGGAGGACATCTTTCGATGATAAATCGCCCCGCTCCTGTCCTGTCCGTCCTTCAGTACGGTCCGGAGAGGGTGCGGGCGTAATAGCCCTTGCGCGTGCGCGCGGTCACGCCTTTGCGCAGGACCTTGATTTCGACTTTGTGGAACTCGCCGTTGGGCACCAGGTCGTTGGGGCTGTAGGCCACCACGTATTGGTGGCGCAGGTCGCTCATGATGGACTTGAAGGCGCTGCCCAGGTCGCTGGCGGATATGGGAAAATACGAGCGCCCGCCGGTGTCATTCGCAAACGTCTTGAGCACGTCATCGTCTGCGGCGTCGGCGCCGGTGGGCTCGGTGCCGATGGTGTAGATCACCGCGCCCGCGTCCTGCGCCATGGCCACTGCCTCGCTTTCGCTGTAGCGGCTCTGGTCGTCGTCGCCATCGCTGATGATGACGATGACGTTGCGCGCGGATCCGGCTTCGCCCGCGCCGGGACCGAAGTCGTTGTGGGCCGTGAAAAATAGCGCATCGTACAGCGCCGTTCCGCCCGAGGGGCGCAGCAGGTTGATGGCCTGGGCGAGCTGGGCGTAATTGTCGGTAAACGGCTGGACGATATGGAGCGATGTATCAAAACCGGCCACCATGGCCTGATCACGACCCTCCATCAGCGCCGATTGCAGGAAATCAATAGCGGCACGCTGCTCGAATTGAAAGCGGGTGGACACGCTCTGGCTTACATCCAGTAGCATGGCGATGCGCAGCGGCAGGTTGCCTTCCGAGGTGAACTGCTGGATCTGCTGGCGCTTGCCGTTGTCGAAGACCTCGATGTCGTTCTGGGTCAGATCGGCGACGAAATGGTGATGCTTGTCGAGGGCGACGAACACCAGCGGCACCGAGTTCACGTTGGCGATGATTATCGGTGTTTGCCGGGCGGCCTTCTTGGCCTGCTGCGGTTTGCTCTGCGCGCCTTGTGCCAGGCACACCGCCGCCAGCAGCAGCAGTAGGGCAGCCGTGGATCCGCACGTCCGCAACATCTTCTCCGATTATAGCCTGCTGCTCCCGCCCGCTCCGGCAGTTGCGCCCGAGTTGCCCAAATGGCTTGGGACAAGACCGCACGGCCAGACCCGCGGGCTGGGGTGGTAGTAATTCGGAACGGCGGGTCCCTGCCGGGGAGCCACTTCTGGGAAGAGGCGAGATGCAAGCGGCGCGAGGGTCAACGACGCACTTGCGTCGGCGGCAGCGGGAGGGCGCCTCGCAGCCGCTGGCCTAGCGATTCCATCTCCTCCGGCCAGGGAGCGGTGAAGCGCAGCCGTTCGCCGCTCCCCGGATGGGAAAACTCCAGCTCCGCCGCGTGCAACATGACCCGTGGCGGAGCCCAGCCGGCCAGCTCGCCCGGGCCCGCCAGTTGGGCGGCCCCGCCGTAGAGGTGGTCGCCTATCACCGGATGCCCGACGGCCGCCAGGTGCACCCGGATCTGGTGGGTGCGCCCCGTGTGCAGCCGCAGTTCGACCAGTGCGAAGCTGCACGCCGCCCGCAGTTGCGGCGGCGTCGCCGGCGGAGCCGGAAAAGCTTCCCGCACCCGGTAGCTGGTATGCGCCGCGCGCCCATGCGCCGCCGGGCGGCGCGTGGTCATGCGCACCCGCTGGCGCAGGTCGCGCGCCACCGCCAACTCGATTTCTCCCGCCGCCGCCGCGGGCACCCCCTGCACCAGCGCGTCGTAGCGCTTCACCACCGTGCGTGCCTGAAATTGCGCGCTCAGGTGCTGGTGCGCGGCATCCGTGCGGGCGATCACCATCACCCCGCTGGTCGAGCGGTCGAGGCGGTGAACGATCCCCGGCCGCTGCTCGCCCCCGCTTTCACTCAGCCGTCCATAACGGTGCAGCAGGGCATTGACCAGCGTCCCCGACGCCTGGCCCGCGCCCGGATGCACCACCAGTCCGGCGGGTTTGTTGACCACCGCCAGCCAGTCATCCTCGAAGAGAATGTCGAGCGGTATCGCCTCGGCCCCCGCCCGCGCGGCCACCGGCGGCGGTGCGGCCAGCTGTATTTCCACCCGATCCCCGGCCTGCAGCTTTGCCGCCGGGCGCACCTCCACGCGGCCGTTCACGTGCACCGCGCCCGCGCGGATTTGCGCCTGCAGCCGCGCCCGGCTCCATTGCGGCCATTCCGTTTGCAGCAGCCGGTCCAGCCGCCCCGCCGCCGCCGCGCTCCACTGCGCCCGCGCGCCTGCGCCTAGGCCGCGGTGGCTGCCGCCGCCGTCCGGTGTGCCCGCAGGGCCCATATGCCAACCGCCAGCGCGATCATGCAGAGGCTGGTGAACTGCGCGTCCGTCATCAGCCCGTGGAACAGCATTGCCTGCGGCGCGTAATAGCGCAGAAAATCAATCAGGAAGCGGAACACGCCGTAGCAGACCAGGTAGACGGCCGTGACTTGGCCCTCGAAGACGCGCCGTTTCGCCACCCGCCACAAGATTAGAAAGATCACCAGCCCGCCCGCCGACATCAGCAATTGCGTGGGATACAATTCCACTCCCAGCGGCACCCCCGTGGTCGCGTGGGCATAGGTGTTGTGAAAGATGTAGCCGAAAAATCCCGTCGTCGGCCTGCCCCAGCAGCAACCCGCGGAAAAGCATCCCAGCCGTCCGATCGAGTGTCCAATGGCCACCCCCGGCGCCACCGCGTCGCCCACCGCCAGCCAGCGCAGCCGCTGCCGGTGCACATACAGCGTCAGCACCACCAGCGCGCAGATCAGGCCTCCATAAAAAATGCCCGCCGACTCCACGAATCCCAAGCTCAGCAACTCGCTGGGATAGCGCACGTATTCGTGAAAGTCCTGGATGACCAGGAACAGCTTGGCGCCCGCGATTGCCGCCAGCGCGAGATAGACCGCCAAATTGAAAATGCGCTCCGGATCCAGCCCGAAGCGGCGGGCAAAGTGCCGCGCCACGTAGATGCCGGTAATAAAGCCGATGGCCACCAGCAACCCGTAGGTGTGTAGCGTGAAATCTTTGATTTGCAGCAGAATCGGATACATGATTCAACGGCTGGGTGCCGGCCGGGCCTCTTCGCCCGCCGCCTGCGGCGCGGCCTTTGCGGCGGGCTGTTCATGTAGAATACCCCACGCCAGCAGCGCCGCCCCCACCACGATGGCGCTGTCGGCGATGTTGAACACCGGCCAGCTATGGCTGCCCACATAAAACAGCAGGAAATCCGACACCCGCCCGTGCAACACCCGGTCCATCAGGTTGCCGCACGCGCCGCCGGCAATCAGCGCCATGGCGTAACCGGTGCGCGCCGACTGGCGGCTGCGCCACAATAGCGCCAGCACGATCACCAGCGCCAGGCTGGAGCCGCTGATGAGCAGATCGCGGAAGGCGGGGGCGGCGTTCTGAAACATCCCAAAGGCCACGCCCGGATTTTCCGCGTGGACAATACTGAACAACCCGGGAATGACGGTGTGGTCGAAATCGAACGGCGTGCGGTCCACCCGTCCCTTGCTCCACTGATCGGCCACGAATACCGCCGCCCCCGCCGCCACGTACCGCCATGCCCGTCCGCCCGCCATGCTCTGCCGTCGGCGCCCTAGCGGGCCGCCGCCGCCTCCATTTCCGCCAGCACCCGCGCGCAGCGCCCGCACAGCCCCGGATGGCCCGCCGCCGCCCCCACCTCTTCGGAATAGTTCCAGCAGCGCTCGCATTTCTTGCCCGCGGCGGCATGCACGCGCACGCCGCGCTCGCTCGCCGCCTGCAACACGACCTGCGAGACGATGAACACCGCCGGCAGTTGCGCCTGTGCTTCCGCCAGTAGTTCGTAATCCGCCGGCGGAGCCAGCAGTTCCACTTTCGCCTCCAGCCCGCTGCCCATGCGTTTTTCCTGCCGTGCCTGTTCCAGTGCTTTCAGCACCTCCTCCCGCCAGCTTCGCAGCCGCGCCCAGCGCTCATCACTCTCGTTGCGTACCCATCCTCGCACGTCCACATAGGTTTGCAGATGCACGCTGGCCCCAATCGATTCAGCCGCTTGGCCCTCCAGCAGGCCGCCGGCGGCCATTTCCTGCCACACCTCTTCGGCGGTGAACGACAGAATGGGCGCCACCAGCCGTACCAGGATGTGCAGCGCATGCCAGAGTACGCTCTGGGCGCTGCGGCGCTCGCGCGCGCGCGGCGCGGAAGCGTACAGCCTGTCCTTGAGCACGTCCAGATAAAATGCGCTCAGTTCGACCACGCAAAAATCCGCCAGCCGCCGCCAGCCGCGATGGAAAGCGTAGGCGGCCCAGTCGCGCTCCACTTCCTGCGCCATCCGCGCTGTCTGGCTGAGCATGTAGCGGTCGAG
Organism: Terriglobales bacterium; assembly: GCA_050747745.1. GTDB lineage: Bacteria > Acidobacteriota > Terriglobia > Terriglobales > SCQP01 > SCQP01. Next base: position 134,948 of record JBOGKM010000098.1, on the reverse strand, counting down.
ATCTTCCAGCTCGTCCGCCTCGAGCGCATCCTGCGACGGCGCGAAACCGTGCAGATTGCCTAACAGAAAGCGGAAGGTGTTGCGTAGCTTGCGGTAGGCTTCCGCCAACCGCTGCAGCAGCTCGGGCGACAGGCTGATCTCCTCGCGATAATCGCTGCTCGCCACCCACAGCCGCAAAATTTCCGCGCCCCAGCGCGAGACAATTTCCTCCGGTTCGATGGCGTTGCCCAGCGATTTGTGCATGGTGTGCCCGGCCGCGTCGACCACCCAGCCGTGGGTCAGCGTTTGCCGATAGGGAGCGCGCCCGCGCATGCCCACCGCCACCAGCAGCGAGGACTGGAACCAGCCGCGGTACTGATCGCCCCCCTCCAGGTACAGGTCGGCGGGGAAGCTCAGCCCGGTGCGGTCGTTGAGCACCGCCGCCTGGCTGCAGCCGGACTCGAACCAGACGTCCACGATGTCGTGTTCCTGCGCGAATGCCGTGCCGCCGCACGCGCCGCAGCGCGCCCCCGGCGCCACCCACTCCGCCGCGGGTTTTTCAAACCAGGCGTTGGACCCTGCGCTCCTGAACGCCTCCACGATTCGCCGGTCGGTGGCCGCATCGCGCAGATAGGTGTGGCATGCGCTGCAGGCCAGCACCGGGATCGGCACGCCCCACACCCGCTGGCGCGAAATACACCAGTCTGGCCGCTGTTCCACCATCTGCCGGATGCGTTCTCCGCCCCAGTCCGGTATCCAGTCCACCCCCGCGATCGCCTCCAGCGCCTGCTCCCGCAGCGTCGAGTTGCTTCCCGCGCCCCGCCGGTCCAGCCCGATGAACCATTGTTCGGTGGCGCGGAAAATGATGGGGTTGTGGCATCTCCAGCAATGCGGGTAGGAGTGCTCCAGCGGCGCCTCCGCCAGCAGCCCGCCCCGCTCGCGCAGGTACTGGATAATGCCGGCATTGGCCGCAAACACCTGCTGGCCGGTAAATGGCGCCGTCGCGGCGCCAAAAAACCGCCCTTCCGCGTCCACTGGGCACAGCACCTCAAGCTGGTATTTTTCCCCGGTCGCAAAATCCTCGGCGCCGTGTCCGGGCGCGGTATGCACAATACCGCTTCCCTGGTCCGTGGTGATGTAGTTCCCCAGCACGGCGCGAATTTCACGCTCCAGCCACGGATGCCGGAATTTCGCCTCCTCGATTTCCCGCCCGCGAAACCGCGTCACCACTGCGCCCTCGCTCCAGGCCGCGCCGATCGCTTCCGCCGTCGCCGCCATCCGCACCGCCGCCATCAGGTACACCCGCCCGTTGCGGTGCCGCACCGCCACATATTCCAGGTCGGGATGAAACGCCAGCGCCATGCTCGCCGGCAGCGTCCACGGCGTCGTCGTCCACACGGCCGCGTACAGGTTCTCGCCAGTCAAGCCCGCCGGCAGTTGGCCGCCCGCGCAGGCGTACTGCACCCAAACCGTCGGGCTGCGGTGCTGCTTGTATTCCACTTCGGCTTCGGCCAGGGCGGTGCGGTCGTGAATGCACCAATACACTGCCCGCAACCCCTTGTAGGCGTAGCCCTGTTCGATGAAACCCAGTAGCTGCTCCGCAATCGCGCCTTCATAGCCGTGGTTCAGCGTGAGGTAGGGCTCCTCCCACCGGCCCAGTACTCCCAGCCGCTCGAAGCCCTGCCGTTGCAGATCCGCGTACTTGCGCGCGTAGGCTTCGCAGCGCTTGCGGATCTCCAGCGCGCTCAGCCCGGCCTTGGTGGCGCCCAGCTCCTGATCCACTTTGATCTCTATCGGCAGGCCATGGCAATCCCAGCCCGGCACGTAGGGCGAATCAAATCCTGCCATCGTTTTCGACTTGACGATAAAGTCCTTGACGACCTTGTTCAGAGCCGTTCCCAGGTGAATGGCGCCGTTGGCATAAGGAGGGCCATCGTGCAGCAGGAAGCCTGGCTTTCCCCGCCGCGCCGCGCGAATCTGCCCATAGAGCCCCATGCTGCGCCACCGCTCCAGCCACCGCGGCTCGCTGGCAGGCAGGTTGGCCTTCATCGCCAGACCCGTAACCGGCAGGTTCAGCGTGCTTTTATAAGCGGATTCGGCCACCTTCCAATTATAGCCAGCGGATATAGGCTTTCCCGCGCGCAACCTGTTGGCCCCTCGAGGCAGTCTGACCTTCTAAGGTTGCTGAGCGCATCGCATGGATTTCCCGGAATTCCAAATCCCGGAACATCCGCCGCTATGGCGTCAATTGGCGCGCGAATTGCGCGAATGGATTCACCCGACCTCGCTTCCTGAGCTTTCCCTCGACTCCCAGCCGATTCCGGTAAAGCAGATCTGGACTCATCCGCCACGCCTGCGCCATCGCCTCATCTCCGTCGCCATTAATTTGGCCGTAATCGCCGTGATCCTGTTTCCGTTCTGGCGTCCGGTGCATTTGCCCGTCGCCCAACCGGAGCAGACCATCCTCATTCCCACCATCTACGCTCCCGATCCAACCCTGCCGAAGTTTCGCCATTTGGCGGGCGGCGGCGTGCCCCTCCATCTGCCTGTCCCGCCCAAGTTGTTGCCCGCGCCCCTGCATCCCCAGCCCGCGCAGGCGTCCTTCCAACTCATCCCCGCCACCGCGCCCGCCAACGCCCCGCTGCCCCAGTTTGGCCAGTTCGGCCCCATCGCCGCTCCGCCGGGCAATAGCTTTGGCGCCGTCGGCAAGGGGCCGGGCGGCCCTGGCGACGACGCGTCTGGCGGCGGCGCTTGCCGCAATGCTCCCTGCCGTGTCGGCGGCAATATCTCCACCCCGATTCCCATCTTCGATCCCCAACCCCAGTATTCCCCTGCCGCCCGCGAGGCCAAATTCCAGGGAACAATCATTATCGCCGTCATCATCGGCGCCGACGGCCGCGTCTACGACGCCCAAATCCTTCGTTCCGTTGGACTTGGCCTCGACCAGAAGGCCCTCGAGGCGGTCGCGTTGTGGCGCTTCCAGCCCGCCGAGCGCAATGGCCATCCGGTGCGCGTGCGCGCCGATATCCAAGTTAATTTTCACCTCTACTGATCCGCCCGGCCGTGCCACCCGCAACCCCGGCGTGCTAGACTGCGTATAAAGCATGGGGAGGGCCGTCCACACCGGCCTCGCAAAGGACCAGGAACCGCATGGCGGATCAGTCTCAGAAACCAGGAGACAACAGCAGCCCCGGCAGCCCGGTACCACCGGGCTCACCAAAGCACGAGCTGTTCCAGGCCCAGGCTCCGTCCTCGGTCTGGAAGGATTTTGCTGCCTGGGTCCGGCGCGGCTTCCGTTCCGAAAAGCCGCCCGCGCTGGTGCTCGAGTCCCAGCCCATTCCGGTCAAGGACATCTGGTCGCGGGAGAAGCCGCTCTCGAGCCGCCTGACTGCGCTCGGCATTCACGTCGTCATCATTGGCATCGCCTTGCTGCCCTTCTGGCGCCCGGTGCGCGTCCAGATCGAAAAAGCGATGACCATCACCCCCATCTACGCGCCCACCGTGGTCAAGACGGTCGATTTTCACCGCTTGGTGCGCAGGTCAGGCGGCGGCGCGCCCCGTCTGGTCCTGCCCAAGCTGGTGCAAACGCCCGATCCGCACCCCATGAGCACGCCCGCCCTGCTGGCGCCGCAATTGACCGAAAACGTGCCGTCGTTCGGCAACATCGGGCCGGTTTCCGGTCCCCCAGGCGGCGGTGGCGGCAGCGGCGGTGGCCCCGGCGGCACCGGCTCGGGTTCGGCTGGTGGCACCTGTGTCGGTCCCAACTGCGCCGATGCCGGTGAAGTCGCCGCGACCAGCCCCGTGATCATTTTCAAGGTCGATCCCGAGTATACCGCCGCCGCCCGCAAGGCCCGTTTCCAGGGCACCTGCATCGTCCAGGTCCAGATCAACGCCGACGGCCAGGTCACCGCGGCGCACGTGGTACAGCCGCTAGGTTTGGGCCTGGATCAGAAGGCGCTCAAGGCCGTGCTCCTGTGGCGCTTCCTGCCCGCCCGAGACAAGTACGGCAAACGCATCGCCGTCATGGCCGACATCGAAGTCAACTTCCACCTGTACTAGCCAGCGATGCCGCCTCTTCCTTGGCCGCCGGCGCTGCCACCGCCCGCCCGCGCCCCCGCACCCGCCCCTGGAATAGCGACAGCAAGCCCGTGGTGAAGTAGCCGATCACGAACAACAGCAGGAACGGAATCGTCAGGTAGTTTTCCATCTGCCAGGCATAGATCGTTACCGCCAGAAAGATCGCTCCCAGCGCCAGCTCCAGCAGCGGCGACCAGCCCACCTTGCGGCCGTATTTTTTCTTGCGCGCCATGCTTGCCTGCTCGTCCGACCGCGATTCGATGTGGAACTTGGGCGTCCGCTTGAACGAACTCTTGACCCCCAGCAACGCCTCCAGCACCGCCTGCGTGTTGGTCACCGTCAGCCCAATGCCGATGGCCAGCACCATGGGTACGTACAGCAGCGTCGAGTACCACTTGTGCGGATACAGCTCGCGCTGCGATGCCACGTAAAACGACGAGATCGAGCAGGTCGAAGCCACGAACAGCGGCAGGTCGATGTAGAGCATCTGGAACCAACCCTGGTAAAAGCGCACGATCATCGCCGGCAGCAGCAGCGTGCACAGAATGATCATCAGCGGATAGCTGATGTTGTTGGTCAGGTGGCACCAGGCTTCGATTTTGTGGTGCGCGTCCACATCTTTGCGCCGCAGCAGGCGCGGCAGGATTTTTTTCGATACCTGGATCAGCCCCTTCGCCCACCTCGCCTGCTGCACCTTGAAGGCGTTCATGTCCACCGGCAGCTCGGACGGACACACCACTTGCGGCAGGTAAATGAACTTCCACCCGCAGAGCTGGGCCCGGTAGCTCAGGTCGGTGTCTTCGGTCAGCGTGTCGTGCTGCCATCCCCCCGCTTCTGCAATCGCCTCCCGCCGCCAAATCCCCGCTGTGCCGTTGAAGTTGAAGTACAGATCGGCGCGGTGCCGTCCGCCGTGTTCCATGACGAAATGCCCGTCCAGCAAAATCGCCTCTACCCGCGTCAGCCACGAGTAGTTGCGGTTGATATATCCCCAGCGCGTCTGCACCATGCCCAGCTTGGGATCCGTGAAATAATCCACCGTGCGCCGCAGAAAATCCGCCGGCGCGACGAAGTCGGCGTCAAAAATGGCGATCAGCTCGCCCCGCGCCGCCCCCATGCCGGCATCGAGCGCGCCCGCCTTGAACCCGCTGCGGTTGCTGCGGTGCAGGTACACGATGGGCGCGCCCGCCGCTGCCGCCCGTGCCACCGCCGCCCGCGCCACCGCCTGGGTTTCGTCGGTGGAATCGTCCAGGAGTTGGATCTCCAGCCGGTCGCGCGGGTAATCCAGCCGGCAGATCGATTCCACCAGTCGCTCCACCACGTACTGCTCGTTATAGATCGGCAACTGCACCGTCACCCGCGGCACCAGCTCAAAGCGCGCCCCCGGCTCGCCGGTCTCCCGCTTGCGGTGCTTGTAGTACAAAAACACGAGCGAGTAGCGGTGAAACCCGTAACAGGCCAGAATCCCCAGCACCACGAAGTAGGGAATCAGCAACGCCATGTCAAACCCGTTGGCCTGATACAGTGGCAGATTCGCCTGACCCACCGTGAAGGTGCGGTTGAGCAGCTCGGAATGGATATAATGCAGCAGCCCGCCCTGCTGCCGCGCCCCCGTTTGCCACAGACCGGCAAAGCTCACCAGCCCCAATGCTAGGCTATAAAAGCCTGTGGGGCGCTTCGCCATACGATCGCGCTTGCCTGCGCTCATTGCGCTTGCCGTTCTGCTGGAGGCGGTATGGACACAACTGCTGGCGCGCGCTGCCGTGCTGCCGCTCCCCCGGCTTCTATTATGGTATTCCGCGGCAGCTTTATTCTACCTGATCGCCGTCTGGCTGGTTCTGCACGGGCCTGGCCGGCTCCGGCTGGGCCGCAAGTCCCTTTGGTTTTTATTTGCCGCCGCCGTGATTTTCCGCCTCACCCTGTTGCCGCTCGCTCCCGCCTCCGGCTCTCAGCTCTGGCGCTTCCACTGGGACGGCCAGATCGAGCACGCCGGTTTTAATCCTTATGTCTGGGCCCCCAATAACCCGCTGTTCAATCCCATCCGCACGCCCGCCGATGCCGCCATCCCATCCCCCGGCCGCGCCGCCATCCATCCCCCGCTCGCCCAACTGCTCGCCCACCAGAACTACAACTGGTTTCCCGGACTGCGCAGCGAAAAGATCCTGTTGGTCGTCTTCGATCTTCTTCTGCTGGCGCTGCTGGGCCGCATGCTGGCCGCTCGCCGGCTTCCGCCCGAGTGGGCGCTGATCTACGGCTGGTCGCCGCTGGCGGTGCTGGAAGTCGCCGGTCATGGGCATATCGAACCCATCGCCGCCCTGCTGGTACTGCTGGCGTTGGCCGCATGCGAGCGCCGCGCCCGTTCGGCGGGCGTGGCCATCGCCGCCGCCGCTGCGACGCTTTGGTACGCGCTGGCACTGGTTCCCGTGGTGGCGGTTGCCGCCGGTAATCGCTGGGCCCGCCTCTTGCGCTGGCTCTTCGCCACCGCCGTCGTCCTCAGCCTCCCGTTCTGGGTTGCCAGCTCGCGTTTCGTGCTGGGCGATATTGGCCGCAACCTGCGCGCCGCCGCCGCCGCCCCGTCCTTCAACGCCAGCCTCTATGCCTTGGCGCAAGCCTGGTTCGGCAGCCATGCCGGAGCGGTGCTGGCTTGCGCGCTGGGCGCGCTGGTGATCGTGCTCGCCTGCGTGCGCTGCATGCCGCCCTTGCGCGCCGCGTTTTGGATTCTGGGCGTGCTGCTGCTGGTGCTGCCCCAGGTGCAGCCCTGGTTCCTGCTGTGGCTGCTTCCGCTGCTGGTGTTTTTTCCCGAACCGGCCTGGCTGTATTTTTCTGTCGCCGTGGTTTGGGCTTACCTCATCGGTCGTAGCCCGCCCTGGACCGCTCTCGAATACGCCCCGCTCTATCTCCTGCTTGCTTGGCAGGCCTGGTGCAGCCGCAGCAAGACCGCCGCTGCCGCCACCCTGGCCCAGCCCGAGCTCCGCCTATGATGCCGCCGCTCGTTTGCCTGGCCTCGGCTTCGCCACGCCGCCGCGAGCTGCTGCAGGCAGCCGGATGGCAAGTCCAGGTGCACCCCGCCGATGTCGACGAAACCCGCCTGCCCGATGAGGATCCTGCACACTACGTGCTCCGCCTCGCCCGCGCCAAGGCCGCCGCCATCGCCCCCTCCGTCCACGACTCGCCCGTGCTCGGCGCCGACACGGTCGTGGTGCTGGGCGACCAGTTGTTTGGCAAGCCCCGCGACGACGCCCACGCCCGCGCCATGCTCACCCAGCTTGCCGCCCGCACTCACCAGGTCTTGACTGGCGTCTGCCTTCGCCTCGGCTCGCGCGAGTGTTCCGGCCTCGATATTACTGCCGTCACCTTCGGCCCATTGTCCGCCACCGACCTGGACGCCTACATCGCCACCGGCGAACCGGGCGGCAAGGCTGGCGCTTACGCCATTCAGGGCCGCGCCGCCTGTTTCATCCCCCGCATCGAAGGCTCCTATTCGAACGTCGTGGGCCTGCCCTTGGCGCTGGTCTGGTGCCTCTGGCGCCAACTCCAGGCATCCTGAGTCGTCGGCAATTGTCACAAAATTGTCACAAACTCAAATTTATTTTGCCTGTCCCCCAACCTTTTCCCAACTTTTGGACTCTATATATCCGTAGCCTCGTTTTGCTCCTCATTTTGTTCCTCCAGGCGGCCCGCTGGCATCCCCGTGGGCGCGGTTAGACGCTGGTAGTCCGAACTGCGCCGCCTGTCCTCCTTCTTGCCATCCAACGGGTTGACACGCCGCCCGCAGATTTCAAAGGACTTAAATTGTGCCAAAGTTAACTTCATCCCTTGTAGGGAATGGCGATGGGGCGCGGAGGCCGCCTCATGCCCCGGAAATTACGACGACCTCCAAACGCCCGCCAGCTCAGCGGTGTAACTTGCCACCTGCCCGCAAAACAACAACTTATACCCACTCCGGGTTACAGTTTCGCTCCCGCAAGCGGCAGCGCCCGAGTTGGTCGTAATTCGGCACGGCGGGTTCCGTGGCCTCGTGCCCGCGCCGCAGATCGCCCCGCCCCGCTCCTGTATGATCGGACAGACCGTCATGGCCTCAAAACGCAAACGCCCGCGCGCTCCTACCGCGGACAAGCTGGTGCGCACCATGGCCCGCAGCCGCATCGGACCCGTGCCGCCCGGCTCGGCCGTGCCCGACCAGCGCCGCAAACCGGAAAAGCACAAGCCCAACTGGCGCCGCCAGGACGAGCGCGCATGAGCGAAGGCCGCTTCGAGCGTCGCTACTTCGAAGACCCCGACTATGCGCCCGGCCTCAAGGGCGGCGATGAGGTGCGCGGCTACGGCTATTACCCCGACTATTTTCCCGTCGTCGAGGCGCAGCTCAGCACCCTGGTCGAGCTCACCGGTGCGCGCACCCTGCTCGATGCCGGCTGCGGCAAGGGTGCCCTCGCCGCCTGGGCCCGCCGCGATTTGGGCGTGCGTGCCGTGGGCGTGGACCTCAGCCGCTACGCCGTGCGCTGCGCCCGCACCGCCTGGGGCGGCGGGTTGACGCTGCGCGCCGATTGCACCCGCCTGCCCTTCCCCCCAGCGCAATTCGATCTGGTCTACTGCAATGGTGTGCTGCAATACCTGGACGCCGCGCCCGCCCGCGCCGCCCTCGCCGAGCTGGCGCGCTGCGCCCGCCTCGCCGTTTTTGTCTCCAACATCGCCGCCCTGCAGCGGGGAAGCGATTGGGGACGCCACGACCACCTCACCAGCTTGTACCTTCGCCCCCGGCAGTGGGCGGCGCTGGCGCGCGAGTCCGCTTCCCGCCTCGATCCTCTCTGGCGCGCCGCGCCCCTGCCCTTCGAGGGTGAGTCCGCCGTTCTGCTCTACCGCCCAACCGCGCTGGGCGTGGCCTTTTCGCTGCGCTTCGTCGAGTGTGCGCTAGAACGCATGCGCCGTCTGGGCGCCCGCCCCCGCACCCCGCCCGCGCTCGCCGCCTGGCGCGCCTCCTTCCCTGCTTGAGAGCTTATTCCGCCACCCGCGCCAGCACCAGCGTAATATCGTCGGATTGTTCCGCCGCCCCGCTCCAGTCCCGCACCGCATGCAGCACCGTGTCCAGAATTTCGCTGAGCGGACGGCTGCGGTTCAGCTCCAGCATTTGCAGCAGCCGCGTTTCGCCGAACTCGACTCCGTACTCGTTTTCCGGCTCGGTCACACCATCGCTCCACGCCGCCAGCAGATCGCCCCGCTCCAGCGGGATACGCCCCAGCTCGAAGCTGACCGCTTCGAACAGTCCCGCCACCATGCCCCCGCGATCCAGCCGCCGCACGCCTCGCGGCCCCAGCACCGCCGGCGGCAGATGCCCGGCGTTGGTGTAGCGCAGCTCCCGCTGCTTCGCGTCGTACACCGCGTAAAACAGCGTCACGTATTTCTCCGGCGGCGTCGAATGGTACAACTGATGGTTCAGCCGCTCCAGCAGCCGCACCGGATCGGCTTGCTCGCCGTCCGCCTCCGCCTCGCTGCCGTTGCCACCCCCGCCCGCCGCCACCGCCACCGCCCGATCGGCGAGCGAGGGCTGATACGCCCGCACCGCCGCCACGATGGTGGCCATCAGCAGCGCCGCCGAAATGCCCTTGCCCGAAATGTCGCCCAGCGCCAGGCTCACGCTGCTGGGACTCAATTGCTGGAAATCGAAGTAGTCGCCGCTCACCACCCGCGCCGGCAGGCAGCGGCCGGCCATTTCCAGCCCCGCCAGCCGGGGCGGGATGCGGGGAAACAACTGAATTTGCACCTCGTGCGCGATCATCAGCTCGTTTTCCAGGCTCTGCTTCTCGCGCTGCTCGGCCAGCAACCGCTCGATCGATTCGGTCATGGTGTTGAAGCTGTGCGACAGCGCCGCCAGTTGATCCCGCCGCCGCACCGGAATGCGGTAGTCGAACTGTCCGCGATTGATGTGTTCGGTGCCCACGTACAGATCGTTCACCGCCCCGGTGATGGTGCGCGTCAGCCGGATGCCCGCCACGAACGAGAACAGCTCGATGATCAGAAATCCCACCCCGACCACCCCCAGTACCAACAGCGGCAGGCGGTTGCCCTGCGTCGGCGGACCGCTGACCTGAAGGCTGGAGAACAGTTGGTCATTGAGCAGCGTCGGCCGGGTGGTGATGGCGGCAATGATAGTTCCGCTTTTGCCCGTTTTCCAGTTGCTCACCGGAATGAAGGCGAAGCTGGTTATGCGTATGTCGAAAACGCTGTGGGCCGCCCGCAGCGGCAGTTGGCTGGCCAGCGTCGGCGTCCCCTTGCCGTTGGTGACCCCGGTGGTGCTGTTGAACCCCAATCCCAGCGATATCCGCCCCAGCGGTTTGGCCAGCGTGTCGAGGTTGCGCACCGACAGCGCGTACAGCGTGAGTACCTGCTCGGCCTCGTGGCGCTCGCGTGTGGCGCCGAAGCTGGCGATGGCGTAATGGCCGTTGCGGGTGATCAGGCCCACAAAGCCCGGCTGCACCCAGCTTGGGGGCATGCCCAAACGCGTGGCCACCTTGCTGACCGGCTTGCCTCCGCTGAAAAAAAACGATCGCACCCCGCCATAGCCCCGGGGAAAGTAATAGCTCGCATAGTAGCGGCTCAGCTCGGGACCGTTGTCCACGCGATTAGGATGACGGTCCAGCTCGCGCACGGTCAGCGAGTTCACCGCGCCCACGTTGTGGGTGTGCTGGTTGAGTTCGTTCAGGAGCAGGTAGGAGGCGTATTGGCCATAAAACATGTAGGCCCCAATCGCTAGCATCCCCGCGATCAGCAGCACCGGCACCACCCCCATGAAAACGTACGCCAGGATCAACCGGTTGCGCAGCAGCCACAGCGTCTCCGTGGCCAGCAGAAACACTAGCCGCACCAGGAAAATGAATAGCGCAATGGAAAACGCTGCCCGGAACAGCCCGAACCATCCCAGCGGCGCGTGGCCGAAAAGCGTCGGCGCGCCCAGTATCAGCGTGATCACGCCCAGACCGGCGGTCACCTTGAACAGCGCTGAATGCAGCAGTTGGCTCAATAGTTGCGCGCTGCGCGCGCGCGCGTGCGCCGCCGTGGCTTGTCCGGCGCCTCCGTGCAGGCGCGCTGGCGGCAAGGGTCCGCTCTGGTTCGGTGTGCTCACAATCGGGCGTGCTGCCGGCCAGCTCCCGGCCCTTCAGACTGTGCCCAGTGTATCGCAGCTGGCGGCCCCGCTCCTGCGGGTTTACAGCTGTGCCGCCGCGCCTGCCGCCGCCTCCGGCTGCGGGTGTGCGGCCCGGCAGGCAGCGCAATACCCGCCCACCTCCAGCCGCGTTACCTTCAACTCGAAGCCCGTGCGCGTCGCCAGCTCCAGCTTCAGCCAGTCCAGCAGCGGCGTGGCGCATTCCAGAATGCGTCCGCAGTTCAGGCAGGCCAGATGCACATGATCGCCCCGTGTGCGCGCCTCGTAGTAGTGCTTTTCTCCCTGCAGGTGCATCAGATCCAGCTCATCCACCAGCCGATACTTCTTCAGCAGCTCGACAGTGCGATACACGGTGGCGCGGTCCACGTTCGCCCCGCGCGCCCGCGCGCGCTCCAGCAGCGTGCCCGCATCCAGATGTTCGTTGGCTTCCTGAATGACCTCGACCACCGCCCGCCGTTGCGCCGTCAGCCGGACCCCACGGGATTTGAGCTCGCTCAGCAGCGAACGCCGGTCAAACGCATGCGCCATCAGTGGCGAGACCGCGGCTTCCGGATCGTGCTCGCGGCGCCCGGGCCGGGACGCATCCCGGATCACAGCATCGCAGAACATGCCTGTAGTGTGCGCTTGTGCGTGCGCGCAGTCAAATGCCTACTTGCCCACCGCGCCGGGGATGGCCGAGGTGGCCTTTTGCAGCGCCCGCTGCACTTCACTGTGATGGCGGCCATAGACAAAGTAAATGATCAGGCCGATCACCAGCCAGATCAGGAACGCCTCTTTGGTCAGCGTCGTCAGCTCCCAGATCAGGCCGATCGAAATCAGTACGCCGAGAATCGGTATCACGGGCACCCAGGGCGTGCGGAACGGCCGCTTCAAGTCCGGTTCGCGGTGCCGCATCGCCCAGACGCTGGCGCACACGATCGCGAACGCGGTCAGGGTGCCGATGTTGGTGAGATCGGCGAGCTTGTCCACCGGGAAGAAGGCGGCAACGACGGCTACCGCGATGCCGACGACCGCGCTGGAAACATAGGGCGTACGGAATTTCTTGTGGATCTTGCTGGCCCACTTGAACAACAGGCCATCGCCGGACATCGTGTAGAAAACCCGCGACTGGCCCAGCAACATCACCAGCATGGTGGACGAGAGGCCGCAGATGGCGCCCACATCGATCAGGACTTCGCCCCACGCCAAGCCGGTGTGATGCACCCCTACGGCGAGCGAATCGGGTACGTTCAGAATGCTGTAGGGAACCAGGCCGGTCAGCAGCCCGCCCACCAGGATGTACAGGATGGTGCATACCACCAGCGAGCCGAGAATGCCGATGGGCATGTCTTTTTGCGGTTTGCGCGATTCCTGAGCCGCTGTCGAGACGGCATCAAACCCAATGTAAGCGAAGAAGATGAACGCCGCCCCCTTAAAAACGCCGGACCATCCAAAGGGCATGAACGATGGGGTGGTCCAGTTGTGTACCGCGCTTTGCCATCCCGTCCGGTTCAGGAACACGATGACGATTCCGACAAAAACCAAAAGCACCGCAACCTTGATCACCACGATGGCGGTGTTGATGTTGGCGGATTCGGAAATGCCGATGATCAGTATCGCGGTGACCAGCAGGATGCCGACGAAGGCGAGAAGATTGAAGTGGGCGACGGCGTGCGGCGCGCTCAGCGCGGCGATTTTATCGGCCCCGGTGAGGGACGTGATCGGCTTCCAGATGCCCCCAAGGAACGCCACTTGGGTGCCGGGCGCGGCCGAGAGACTGGGCGGAATGTTGATGCTCAGGGTGTGCAGCAGGCTGTTGATGTACCCGGACCAGCCCACGGCGACCGTAGCCGCCCCGAACGCGTATTCCATGATCAGCGCCCAGCCAATGATCCAGGCGATGATTTCTCCCAGCGCCGTGTAGCCGTAGCTGTATGCGCTGCCGGCAATTGGGATGGCGGCTGCGAATTCTGAATAGCAAATCCCGGCAAACGCGCTGGCAATCGCCGCGACCACAAAGCTGAGTACCACCGCCGGACCGGCGTAGATGGCCGCCGCCGGTCCGACCAGTACGAAAATGCCGGTGCCGATGATGGCTCCTATGCCCAGCGTGACCAGGTTGAAGGGACCGAGCGTGCGCTTGAGGCCGCTTTTTTCCCCTTCCGTTTCCGCCAGCATGGCGTGAACATCTTTGCGCGCAAGTAAGTTCAGGCTCATAAACTTGTTTCCTAGCTTAGCTCAGCCGCAGCCGGTTTGGGCTTGCCCGGACGCCCCCAGAGGAAATACACGGGCACGCCGATGAGCACCAGCACCAGCCCCGAACTCGAATACTGCGGGAACACCCACAGCACCACCGCATCGAAAAACACCGCCAAGGCAATATAGACGGCCGGCAGCCAGGGATAGGCTACTACCTTGTACGGCCGCTCCAGCTCCGGACGCTTGCGGCGCAGCACAAACAGGCTGCTGATGGTCAGAATGTAAAAAATGAACTCGGTGAACATGACGTAGTTGAGCAGGTCGGTGTAGGTGCCCGACAGGCACAAAATGCAGGCCCAGATGCCTTGGATCCAGAGCGCGGTCGCCGGCACCTGGAGGCGGTTCAGTTGCGCCGCTTTTTTGAAAAACAGCCCGTCCTTGGCCATCGCCTGAAATACCCGCGGTCCCGCCAGGATCAGCCCGTTGGTGCAGCCAAACGTCGAAATCAGAATCGCCACCGCGATCAGCACCGCCCCCAGGGGCCCGTAGGCGGCGCCCAGCATCGCCGAGGCCACTCGGTCCTCGGGCGCGTGCGCAATGCCGGGAAACTGCAGCACGCTCAAATACGCCAGGTTGGCCAGCAGGTACAGCGCCGTCACCGCAATCGTGCCGATGGCCAGCGACAGCGGCAGGTTGCGCCGCGGATTGCGGATTTCCCCGGCGGTGTAGGTCACATTGTTCCATGCGTCGGAGGAAAACAGCGATCCGACCAGCGCCGCGAACACCGCCACGATGGTCGCCGTCGAAACCATCTTGCCGTTCGCCGCTCCGCTCAGGTTGTAAAGGCCGTGTCCCCAGAATCCGCTGAAAAACTGGTGCCAGAAATGGCTGAAGTTGGCCGCGATCGCGCCGGCGTTGCGGGCGATCGCCAGCCCCACCAGGATCAGCCCGACCAAGGCGGCGATTTTCGCGAACGTGAACACGTTCTGCACCAGCGCCCCGGAGCGCACTCCGCGCGTGTTCAGCCAGGTGAGAAACAGGATCACCGCGATGGCCACCAGCTCTTCCGTGTTCACGCCCAACTGCACCGGCCCGAGATGGCCCCAATGAAACAGCCACGTGCTCTCCGAAACCGAGTGCGGGTAGAGCACGCCCAGATACTTGGCGAACGCCACGCACACCGCCGCAATCGTGCCCGTCTGGATGACGATGAACAGCGTCCAGCCGAACAGAAACGCCCACAGCGGCCCCAGCGCTTCCCGCAAGTACACATACTGCCCGCCCGCCTGCGGCATCGCCGCCGCCAGCTCGCCGTAGCAGAGCGCGCCCATCAGCGTCATCACCCCGGTCACCACCCACACCAGCATCAGCAGGCCGGGCGAGCCGACTTCGCGGGCGATCTCGGGCGACACCACGAAGATGCCCGAGCCGATCATGATGCCCATCACCAGCGTGGTGGCGCTGGTCAGGCCGAGGGCTTTGGCCGTGCCCGGGCTGGGTTTGCCCGCGGTGCGGGGAGAGGCGCTGTCTGTGGCCATGAACCTGGGAGCCTGGAAGGGACGTTCTTGGCGGACTATGGCATCAAACCCGTTCAAACGCAAGCAGGAATTGGCTCGCAGCGCTGACCGGATCCGCGCTCGCCCACAGCCCGGAAATGACCGCCACCGCATTTGCGCCCGCTGCCCACACCGCTCTGCAATTGCTCACTTGAATGCCCCCGATCGCCACCAGCGGCAGGGAAGTCAGCGGCCGCACCGTGCGCAAAAATTCAACCCCCACCACGGCATCGGGCTCTTTCTTGCTGCGGGTCGCATACACCGGCCCTGCGGCCAGATAATCGATCGGCTGTTCCAGCGCCTTCCGCGCCTGCTCCAGCGTGTGGGTGGAAACGCCAACGATGCCCTGCGGCAGCAGCTCGCGCACTGCCGCTGCGGGCAGATCGGTTTGGCCGGCGTGCACGCCGCCGGCGCCGCTCAGCCATGCGATGTCGGCGCGATCGTTGATGATCAGCGCCGGCACGATGGCGGCCAGCGCCTCCGCCAGTCGCAGAAAATCGCGGCTGGCAAGCTGCTTGGCGCGCAGTTGCTGCGTGCCGAGACCGAGGGAGGCGAAGCCGCGCGCACAGGCCAACAGATCGTGTCCGTGAGCGGCCGCCGCCTCCACGTCCAGAATCGGATACAGCGGCCCCATGGCGTCCGGCTGCTAGCGGCCCGCCGGCTGCCGCGCCGCCTTGGCCGGCAGGAAACGATCCATAAACGCCGTGGACAGCCGCCCCGCCCGGAAATCCGCTTCTGCCAGGATTTGCCGGTGCAGTGGAATCGAAGTCTCGATGCCTTCGACCACAAACATCTCGAGCGCGCGCCGCATGCGCGCGATGGCCTCGGCGCGGTCGCTGCCGAAGGCCACCAGCTTAGCGATCAGCGAGTCGTAGTAGGGCGGCACCGTGCCCTCCGCGTACACGGCCGAATCCACCCGGATGCCGATGCCGCCGGGCAGGTTGAGGGCGGTGATCTTGCCTGCCGACGGGGTGAAGTTTACCGGGTTCTCCGCGTTGATCCGGCACTCGATGGCATGCCCGCGCGGCAGCAGGCCGGTCTGGCCGGATGGTACCTGCAGGATCGCGTCCAGTTTTTCTCCCGCCGCCACCCGGATTTGCGCCTTCACCAAATCCACCCCGGTCACCATTTCCGTCACCGCGTGCTCGACCTGCAGCCGCGTGTTCATCTCAATGAAGTAGAGTGCGCCGCTTGGGTCCATCAGAAACTCGATCGTGCCCGCATTGGTATAGCCGATGGCGCGCATGGCCTCGGTCACGATCTTGCCCATGCGCGCGCGCAGCTCCGCGCTCACCGGTGTGCCCGGCGATTCCTCCACCAGCTTCTGATGCCGCCGCTGAATGCTGCATTCCCGCTCGCTGAGATGGATGACCCTGCCGTGTTCGTCCCCCAGGATCTGAAACTCGATGTGGCGCGGCTCGACCACGAGCTTTTCCAGATACAGGTCGCCGCACCCGAAGGCGTTGGCGGCTTCCGTCTGCGCGGCGGAAAACAGCCCCGGCATTTCTTCCGCGCTCGTCACCACGCGCATGCCCCGTCCGCCCCCGCCCGCCGACGCCTTGATCATCACCGGATAGCCGACCCCGGCGGCCACGCGCAGCGCCTCGGCTTCATGGGGCAGCACGCCATCGGATCCGGGCAGCACCGGCAGCCCGGCTTTTTTCGCCGCGGCGCGCGCCCGCTCCTTTTCCCCCATCAGCCGGATCACTTCCGGACGCGGCCCGATGAACTTGATATGGCTGGTTTCGCACACCTCGGCGAAGTTGGCGTTCTCCGACAAAAACCCGTAGCCGGGGTGGATCGCGTCGGCGTTGGTGATTTCGGCGGCGCTGATCACCGCCGGCACGTTCAGGTAGCTTTGTCGCGGCCGCGGGGGACCGACGCAGATGGCTTGGTCGGCAAAACGCACGTGCAGCGCATGCCGGTCGGCCTCCGAGTAGATGGCCACCGTCGGAATGCCCATTTCCTTGCAGGCGCAAATCACCCTCAGCGCAATCTCGCCGCGGTTGGCGATCAGAATCTTTTTGAACATAGTCTCAACCGCGCGGGCGCAGCAGCAGCAAGGGCTGGCCAAACTCGACCGGCTGCCCGTTGGTCACCAGCTTGCGCACTACCGTGCCCGCCACTTCGGCCTCGATCTCGTTCATCAGCTTCATGGCTTCGATGATGCACAGCACCTTGCCCGGTTCGACCGTGTCGCCTGCATGCACGAATTCGGCCGAGCCCGGCGCGGAGGATTCGTAGTAGGTGCCCACGATGGGCGAGGTCACCGTCACCAGACCCTCTTCGGCCGTGGCGGCGGCGGCGGCCGTGGGTGCGGCGGCGGCGGCGGGTGCGGCCGCAGGCGCCGCCGGCACGCCGCGGCGGATTCGCAGCCGCTGTCCCTGCTCTTCCCATTCGAACTCGTCCACCTGTTTTTCAATCAGCGTGTCAATCAGTTTGCGGATGGCGTCAAGGTCCATGGATGATCTCTTCGGAGGCATTGAGCTTTCTATTTTAAAGAACAATCAGGTCTTTCGGGGTGGGCGTGAGAATTTCGCAGCCCTGCGCCCTCACCCGCACCACATCTTCGATGCGTACCCCTCCCCAATCTGGAATATACACACCCGGCTCGATGGTAATCACCTGGTTTTCCCGCAGGCGCTCGGTCGAGGTGGCCGCCAGCCGCGGCGCTTCATGAATTTCCAACCCCAGGCCGTGCCCCGTGGAATGCGGAAAATAACGCCCGTAGCCGGCACGGCGCAGCACCTGGCGCGCCGCCCCATCCACAACGGCGCAGGGCACGCCCGCGCGCACCGCGGCGATCGCCGCCGCCTGCGCCGCGGCCACGGCGGCGTAGACTTGCCGCGCCTGCCTCGAAGCCGCGCCCATATGTACCGTGCGGGTCATGTCGCTGTGATAGCCGTCCAACACCACGCCGTAGTCCATCACCACCCATCCGCGCCGCGGCAGGGGCGCGGCGCTGGGTTGGGCATGTACCAGTGCCGAGCGCGCTCCGCCTGCCAGAATCGTATCGAACGCCACGCCTTCCCCGCCCGCGCGCCGCAGTCCCAGTTCCAGCCAGCCCGCGGCTTCGGTCTCCGCCATGCCCGCCCGCAGGCGCCGCAGCGTGGGCGCAAACACCGACGAAGCCAGTCGTACTGCACGCTCAATCGCGTCAATCTCCTCCTCATCCTTTATGCTGCGCAACTGCTCGATCCATCCGCCGGCGGATTTGATTCCCTTGGCCGATCCCGGCCAATGCGCCCGCTGGGCCAACGTTACGTGATCCAACTCCAGGCCGATGCGCCGCATCCGCGCGGCACGTTTCGCAGCCGCGTTCCACAAATCACCCTGCCGCGGCACAACAATGCTGGCGCTTTGGGCCTGCTGGCGTGCCTGCTCGCGGTAGCGGCCGTCAGTGAACAGCACCGCCCCGCGCTCTTCCAGCAGCAGCAAGGCGTTGGAGCCGCTGAAACCGGTCAAATAGCGGATGTTGGGCAGGTGCGAAAGCAGCAGAGCGTCCACACCACCACGTTTCGCCCTTTCCAGTGCTGCTGCTTGCCGACGACGATAGTCCACGTGGCTATCATCCCACGCACCCATCGCGGCATCCGAATAGAGCATGCCGCTGAACGCAATCTCGGAACAGTTGCAGCGCCACGAGCGCATGTGCCGCGAACAGGTGCTCAGCTACCCCGCCACGCGGCGGATGCGGTACGAGTGGCAGGTCGAAGCGGAGGCGGTAATGGCGCGACTGCATCCGCGTCCGGGCCTGAAAGTGCTCGACGCCGGATGCGGCATCGGGCGCCTCAGCCTCACCGCGCTGCGCTCCGGTGCGCACGTGACCTCGTTGGACTTTGCGCTGCGCCGTCTGCAATACCTGCGCCGGCATGCGCCTTCCTCCGCGGCTCCGCAGCTTTGCCAGGCCGACCTCACCCGCTTGCCGCTGCGGACGCGCTCGTGGGACGCAGTGGTCTGCACGCAGGTGCTCGAGCACATCCCTCAGGCTGTAGAGCGGCGAAAACTTTTGGCCAGCTTCGCCCGTCTGCTGCGCCCCGGCGGACGTCTGCTGCTCACCGTCTACAACTTCAGCCTGGCCTGGCAGCGCCGCGGCCAGCCCAGCCAAGGCACCCACGCCAGCGGCATCTTTTATCACTGCTACGAGCCGGACGAGTTGCGCGCCGAGCTCGAAGATTTCGAGCTGCTCGAGCTGTGCGGCCTCATCCACCGGCTGCCGCGCACCTACCGCCTTTGGCCGCTGCTCGGCCCTCTCGGCCGCCATCTCGACCATCGCCTTGAGCGCCAGCCCGCCCGCAGCCAGCGCCATGGCCAACTGCTGCTGGCCCATGCGCGGATCAGGTAAAGTGCGCTGCCTCAGCCGTGGTGTTCGGCGAGGAATTTTTCCGCTTCCATGGCCGCCATGCAGCCGCTGCCGGCGGCGGTGACAGCCTGGCGGTAGCGGCGGTCCTGCACGTCGCCGCAGGCGTAGACGCCTTCCACCGCAGTCAGCACGTGGTCACGGGTCACGAGGTAGCCGTCCGCGTCGAGCGCCAGCTGGCCCACGAACGACTGCGTGTTGGGCTCGTGGCCGATGCCCAGAAACACCGCCGACGTCGGCAGCTCCCAGCTCCTGCGGCTGCCGTTGGTTGATTCCAGCCGGACAGCGGTCACTTCATTCTTGGACACGTCCAACACTTCGGCGATCCGGGCGTTGGGAACCCAGCGGATTTTTTCATGCTGCTGCGCTCGCTCGAGCATGATCTTCGAGGCGCGAAACTGGTCGCGGCGGTGCACGATCGTAACCGTGCGGCCAAAGCGGGTCAGAAACAGCGCTTCTTCCATGGCGGAATCCCCGCCGCCGACCACCACAATATCTTTGCCGCGGAAAAAGAACCCATCGCAGGTCGCGCAGCTCGATACCCCGTGCCCGATCAGCGCCTGCTCGCTTTCCAGGCCCAGCCAGCGCGCGCGCGCGCCGCTGGCGATGATCAGCGCCCGGGTGCGCAACGGCTCGCTCTGCTCGTCCAGCGTGAGCCCGAACGGATACCCGTGTAGCTCGGAGCCGGTGACATCGCCGGAGGCGAACTCGGCGCCAAACGCTGTCGCTTGCGCGCGCATGTTTTCGATCAACTGCGGTCCCTGAATGCCTTCGGGAAAGCCGGGGAAATTTTCCACCAGCGTCGTCAGGCTGAGCTGCCCGCCGGCTTCGTGGCCCTCGATCACCAGCGGCTCCAGTCCCGCCCGCGCGCAATAAATCGCCGCGGTCAGGCCCGCACAGCCCGATCCCAGAATCACCACGTTGCGTGTCGCCGCCATAGTGTGCTCAGATAGTTAGACTATCACTCAGTGCTCCGAAAGGACCGCCGCACGCCCATGTCTACGCCCGCCGAACCCGGTCTTTACGCTAACTTCGCAACTTCGATGGGCGGCTTCGTTGTCCGCCTATTCGAGCAGGAGGCGCCTCAAACCGTAGCTAACTTTACCGGCCTGGCCGAGGGCAGCAAGGAGTTTACCGATCCTAAAACCGGCGCCCCCACCAAACGCCCGTTCTACGACGGTCTTCCTTTCCACCGCGTGATTCCCGGCTTCATGATCCAGGGCGGCTGTCCGCTGGGCACGGGCACGGGCGGCCCGGGTTACAAGTTCGCCGATGAATTCCATCCCCGTCTCCAACATGCGCAGCCGGGAATGCTCTCCATGGCCAACGCCGGACCGGGCACCAACGGTTCGCAATTTTTCATCACCGTCGCCGCCACGCCCTGGCTGGACGGCAAGCACAGCGTGTTCGGGCAGGTGGTGGAGGGCTATGACGTGGTGGAAAAAATTGCTGCCGTAGCGCGCGACGGCCGCGACTGCCCCAAAACGCCGGTGGTGATACGGCAGGTGCGCATCGAACGCGCCGCTGCCTGATTGTGTCCGCGTCCGATGTCGTTTCTCTCGCCCAAGTGGCAGTTCAAGCTGAACCGGCTCCGTAACCGCTGGCAGAGCTGGCGGGCCGGCCTGCACCAAACTGAGCAGGCAGTCACCGCGGCCAATAAAATGTGCCCCTCCTGCCGCGCCTTCGTGCCCCGCGGCAAGGCCACCTGCCCCTATTGTGGCCAGCGCCTGAAGGTGTTCGGCACCGGTCCGGCGGGTAAGCTGATGAAGCGTGCCATGCCGGGAACGGTTCCGGTCACCGGCATTCTCATCCTCGTCAACTTCATCCTGTTCATCCTGGAATACTCCCTCAGTGGCACCTCGCTGCTCACCAACCTCATGGCCAGCCCCAGCAGCGCGGCCACGATGCGGCTGGGCGAAAGCGTGCCGCTGCGCTTTCTGGTGCTGCCCGGCCCTCTCCAGGGCCAGTACTGGCGCTGGATCACCGCCTGCTTTCTGCACGAGGGGGTCATCCATATCGGCTTCAACATGTGGGCGCTGTACGACATTGGCCAAATTGTGGAATCGTTTTACGGCGGCTCTAAGTTCCTGTTCTTCTACATAGTGACCGGCATCTTCGGCTACCTGATTTCGAGCATGTTCGCATTTGTAAGTCTGGGCGCTTCCGGCGCCATCTTCGGCGTTTTGGGCGTGATGATCGCCTACGGTGTGCGCCGCAGCCACACCGCCCAGGGACGGCAGTTGCGCAGCGTGGCGGTGCGCTGGGCCATCTATGCGCTGGTGTTGGCGTTTCTGATCCCGCACGTGGACAACGCCGCCCACATCGGCGGACTTGCCAGCGGCTTCGTGCTGGGCATGATCGTAGGCGATGACCCGCCGCTGACGGAGGAGCAGACGCGGCGCTGGATGGTGGTGGGGTGGGCCATTGTGATCGTGGTGGCGGCGGCCTTTTTCCTCATGGCGCGCTGGACGCCGCGCGGGGTGTAGCGGCGCTGCCCGCCATGAAGTCGCGGCCCAGCCGCTCTGGGCCCAAAGCCACCACCAGCGCCACCGCGATCAAAATGCAGACTTCGAAGCCGCCCATGGCTTTGGGATATCCGAAATGGTCGCGCAACGCGTATTCGATGTTGCTGGTGGGGGCGGCGATGAGAATACCGATCTGGTAGCTGAAGCCGGGCAGCAGGCCGCGCGCCGTTTCCGGCGCCAGCTCGTTCAGATGCACCGGAATGATGCCCCAGGCGCCCTGCACGCCCGCCTGCATCAAAAACGCCGCCGCGGCCAGCAGCCCTACGCCCGCGCCAAACGCCCAGAAGGGAATCACCACCAGCGACAGCAGCAAGGCCGCCAGCATGCTGCGCCGCCGTCCCCAGGACTCGGAAAACGAGCCAAACACGAAAGCTCCCACCACGGCGCCGACGTTGTAGAGCACCGCGATCCAGGCGACGGTGGCGGGGCTGAGGTGATGCACTGAGCTTAAAAAATCCGGGTATAGATCCTGGGTGCCGTGGGAGAGGAAATTCATCAGCGCCATCAACAGGATGAGATAGGCGATCTGGCGCCCGTTAGCGGACAGCGTTTTAAAAATTGCCTTGATCGAGGTGGCGCGCTGACGCTCCCAGGCCGCCGACTCGGGCACCTTGGCGCGCACGTACAGCGCCAGCAGCGCGGGAATGCCGCCCGCCCAGAACATCGCCCGCCACCCCAGCGTAGGCAGAATAAAGCGCGCCCCCAGCGCCGCCACCAGGTAGCCTACTGGATACCCGGACTGCAGCAGTCCGCTCCAGAGCCCGCGCCGCTGCCGCGGTGCGGCTTCCATCGCCAGCGCCGCGCCCACGCCCCACTCCCCGCCCATGCCAATGCCGAACAGCGCCCGCAGGATCAAAAACACGGTGAAGTTGGGAGCAAAGCCGCAGGCGATTTCGATCGCGGCGAAATAGATCACGTTCGCCATCAGCGGCACGCGCCGCCCATAGCGGTCCGCCATTAACCCGAACAACAGCGCCCCCACCGGGCGCATGGCCAGCGTTGCCGTGATGGACCACACGATGGCCGACTTGGGCACGGAAAACTGGCGCGCCAGCGTGCCCACCAGGAACACCACCACGAAAAAGTCGAACGCGTCCATCATCCAGCCCAGAAAGGCGGCGCTGAAGGCATGCTTCGGGCTGCCCGTGCCTGGCAGGTTCATTCGGCATCCTCGGCCAGGTTTTCAAAACGCGTGTACTCGCGCAAAAAAGCCAGATGGATGTCGCCGATGGGGCCGTTGCGCTGTTTGGCGATGATGATTTTGGCCTTGCCCTGATCTTCCGAATCACGGTGATAGACTTCGTCGCGGTAGATGAAGGCCACCAGATCGGCGTCCTGCTCGATGGCGCCGGATTCGCGCAGGTCGCTGAGGATGGGTTCGTGGTTGCCGGTGCGTTGCTCGGGAGCGCGGCTGAGCTGGGAGAGCACCACCACCGGACAGTTCAGCTCCTTGGCCAGGATCTTCATCCCGCGCGAGATGGCGCTGACTTCCAGATTGCGGTTCTCCGCGCGCCCGCTCGAGCCCATGAGCTGCAGATAATCCACCACCACCAGATCGAGCCGGCGCGGCGGCGACTGGGCGGCCAGTTCGGCTCCCAGGCGCCGGCACTTGGCGCGCAGGCCGGCCAGATCAATGCCCGAGGTGTCGTCAATGTAAATCCCCGCCTGCGCCAGCCGGCCCGCCGCTTGGGTGAGGGCGGCAATGTCCTGGCGCCCCAAAAAGCCGCTGCGCAGCGCTTTGGCGTTCACCCGCGCCTGCGAGCACAGCATGCGCAGCACCAGTTGCACGCGCGACATTTCCAGGCTGAACACGGCCGCCGTTTTGCCATACTGCAGCGCCGCGTTTTCCACGATATTCACGGCGAACGAGGTCTTGCCCATCGAGGGGCGCCCGGCGATGATGACCAGATCGGCCGGCTGCAGCCCTGTGGTGATCTCATCCAGCTTGGTGAATCCGGTGCGCAGGCCGCTGATTTCCTGGCCGTGGAGCTGGTCGAGCTTGGCGATGATCTCCCCCGTCAGGCTGCCCACGCTGGTCAGTCCCTGTTGCACCCGGTCCACGGCGATGGCGAAAATGCGCTGCTGCGCCAGCTCCAGCACGGCATCGCCGGTCTGGCCGGAAAGCACCGCCTGGGTCACCTCCTGCGCCACTCCCAGCAGCTCGCGCTCGACGGCGCGGCCTTTCACGATGCGGGCGTAGTGTTCGGCGTTGATCGAGCGCGGCAGGCCTTCGGTGAGCGAAGTCAGGTAGACGTGCCCGCCGGCGGCTTCCAGATCGTGCTGGCGCTCCAGCTCCTCGCCCAGCGTAATGAAATCCAGCGCCACGCTGCGCGCCGTCAGCGCGCGCATGGCGCGGTAAATCTTACGGTGCGCCTCCAGATGGAAATCGCCGGGAGTGAGCACATCGGCGGTGGAGAAGTAGTGATAACTGTCCAGCAGGATGGCGCCCAGCAGCGAGCGTTCGGCGGTGAGGTTGGCGGGCAAGCCCTGGGCGGCAAGCTGGTCGGCGATGGCCATGAGCGAGCATGGTAGCGCACGCCCGCGCCCGGACGCCAACATTCACATTTTTTCCACCCACAGCCTGTGCAAGTGGTGGAAAAATCACCTATCCTGTGGACTCCCCGCCGCCATGGCCTACAGCCTGCATTTTGTTGTCGTCCTGTTCGCCGCCGCCGTCTGCGCCGGTTTTTTAGGCGCGCTGCTGGGCGTGGGCGGCGGCATTTTCATCGTGCCCGCGCTGGTGTTGATGTTTCATCTGCCCATCAAGATCGCCGTCGCCGCCAGCCTGGTTTCGGTGATTGCTACCAGCAATGCGGGCGGCTCCAGCTACGTCGAGCAGCACATCACCAATTTGCGCCTGGGCATGTTTCTGGAAGTGGCCACCACCATCGGCGCGCTCAGCGGCAGCGTGCTGGCGCTGTATTTGAAGGAATGGCTGATGCTGCTGCTGTTTGCCGCCTTGCTGGCCTACATGGCCTGGACGGCGTTTGTGACCCGCCATCGCGATGACCGGCTCATCGCCGCCGGCGCCTACGCCACCGCCGCGCCCGACGCCTGGTCGCGCCGGCTGGAACTGAGCGGGCGCTACCATGACGAGGCGCTCGACCGCGAAGTGGATTACGTGGTCAACGGCTGCGGCGTGGGCTTGGGAATCTCGTATCTGGCGGGCGTGTGCAGCGGACTGCTGGGCGTGGGCGGCGGCGTGCTCAAGGTTTCGGCCATGAACCGCTACATGAACGTGCCCATGAAAGCCGCGGTGGGCACCAGCAAGATGATGATCGGGGTCACGGCGGCGGTGGGTTCGATTCTGTTCTACCTGGCCGGCCTCATCCATTTCTACGTGGTCGCTCCGGTGGCGCTGGGAACGACCACCGGCGCCACCATCGGCACCCTCGTCATGAACCGCCTGCGCTCGGTGATGCTCAAGCGTATCTTCACCGCGCTCATGATTTATCTCGCCTACGGCATGCTGGTCAAGGCGCTGGCGCTGCGCTTCCATGTGGTTTTGCCCAGCCTGGGGAGCTAAAGCCGATGGCCAGCCCGCAAAACCGCCTGCACGAAGCCCCGCCCAATGTCTACGCCGTGGTTTATAAAGCCCTGCTGTGGGGTATGGTGGCCAGCTCGGTGCTGTTTGCCGCCGGTGTGGTGCTGGCGTTGAGACGGCACACGGTCATCTCTCTCGGTCCGCCGCCCTCGCTGGGATGGACAGCGTTCTGGCGCGGCCTGCTGCATTTCGATCCCACCGCGCTCATGCTGGCCGCAACCGTGGTGCTGATCCTTACGCCGGTGTCGCGGGTGTGTCTGGCGTTGCTGGCGTTCTGGGTCGACCGCGACCGCAAGTTCGTGCTGGTGTGCGGCACGGTGCTGGGCGTGATCATCCTCACCGTGATTCTCGGACGGCTCGGCCTGCACTGACAGCGGCCGCTTCAATAACGCGGTATGGACGAGTCCACCGCGACGCTCCAGGCGTCAATGCCGCCCGCCAGCGAGCGCGCGCGCGCACATCCGCAACGGCGCAGCCAGTCGGCGGCGTTGAGGCTGCGGCGGCCGGAGTGGCAGTAGCAGATGATTTCTTCCTGGGCGCGCTGCTGCATCTGCTCCAGGTGCAGCGGCAGTTGTGCCAGGGGAATGTGTTCGGCCCCGTCCAGGTGCGCCTGCTCGAACTCCCAATCCTCGCGCACGTCGAGCAGCGCCAAGGTCTCGCCCGCCCCGCGGCGGCGCGCCAGCTCGTCCACGCTGATTTCGATGTCCAATGCTTCTGGTACCTTCATCCTGCCTCCAGTCCCAGGTTGCCGCCTTCCGGATTAATGGTGAGCGCGGGTTCGAGCTCGGCCGCGCGCGCCCAGGCCTCCAGCGCTTCCTCGCGTTCGCCCGCCTCCAGAGCCACTTCCCCGTGCAACACGTGCAGGCGGGCATCGCCGGGCGCCAACCGGGCGGCGGTGCGGGCCGCCTGCAGCGCCGCGCCGCGCTCGCCCAGCAAGCGATGTGCAAAGGCAAGATTGCCGGCGTTTTCGGCGTCGGCGGGCGCCACCTGGCGCGCGCGCTCAATCAGCGGCAGCGCCTGGCGCGGCTTGTGCGCTGCCAGCCAGCAGGCGCTGGCATCCTTGAGCACGCTGGGCGCGTCGGGCGCCAGGCGCAGCGCAAACCCGTAGTAAAAGCCCGCCTGCTCGAAGTCCCCGCCGGCGCGATGCACCGCGGCCAGCGCCGCCCAGGTGCGGAAATCCTCCCCCGCCAACTGCGTTGCCTGGCTGGCCAGCAGCAGCGCCTCGTCCCAGGCGGCATGGCTGGCTTCGTCGCTGCCCGCTGCGTGTTCGGCCAACAAGGCCGCCAGCGCCGCCAGCACCAGCCCGTTTTCCGGATTCGTCCGCACCGCTGCCTGCAGCAGTTGCTGGCTGACGGTGGTCTCGCCCGCCGCCCACAACCCAATGCCCAGCTCGGCGGCGGCAAACCCGTCCGCAACCGCCGTGCCGGCCAGCAGCGCTGCCGCCGCCTCGCTGCGTCCTTCGGCCAGCAATTCGGCGGCGACACCGGTGCGCAGCGCCACCAGTTTGGGATCGAGTTCAAAGCCGCGCCGCCACAGCTGCTGCCGTTCTGCTCCGCCCTGGGCGTAGCCGGCCAGATAGTGCAGCAGGGCGGCGGGTGCGGCGGTGGCCAGATCCTCAAAGCTGGTGAGCACCGGAGTGCCTAGCTCGCCTCCGCAGGCGCGGGCGGCAAACTCGGCCAGGCGCGCCAGCAGGTGGTGGCCGAGGGCAAACGGCGCTTCCTCCGCCCGGCGCTGGTCGCTAATGATGATTTCCGCCTGCCAGCGATCGCTGATCCAGAGCTGGCCCGCAATGGTGCTCGCGGCCGCGAGGCCGGCCCGCTCCAGCGCGGTGGCCAGCACGCGCGCTACGCCTGCCCCGGTGCCCGGCGGAGGGGGCGGCGCCGCCTCGGCGAGCACGCTCACCTCGAAATCAGCGATCCCGGCACTGCATTCGCTGCTCACTTCCCGATTCTACCCCGGCGTGCAGGCCGTCGAAGCTGGCTACCCCGAGTTTGGCACCGCTTGCAGTACAGCGGCAATTGCGTCCAGCGCGCGCTCGGTGGCGCCGCGTTGCGACGCCAGTAGCGCGCGCGCGGCGGCGCCGGTGCGCCGGCGTTCTTCCGGGTCCTCAAGCAGACGCTGCCACACCCGTTCCAGCTCGAAACTGCTCGAGGCTTCGTGCGCCGCCCCGGCCGCCAGAAACTGTTCGGCGATAGCGGCAAAGTTTTGCATGTGCGGGCCAAAGGTGAGCGGCACGCCCCAATAGGCCGGCTCCAGCAGGTTGTGGCCGCCATTTGGTGTGAGGCTGCCACCCACGTACGCTACTGTGGCCAGCTCAAACGCCGAGGCCAGCTCGCCAAGGGAATCCAGCAGCAACACGCCGCCTGGCGGCAGTTGCGCTTCCGCTTCGCCCTTCCACTGCGAGCGCCGCGACCAGCCCAGCCCCGAGGCCGCCAGCAGCGCCGCCACCGCCGCAAACCGCTGCGGATGCCGTGGCGCCAGCACCAGCAGGCGATCGTGGCGGCTCAGATGCTGCCACGCCTCCAGCAACAGCGGTTCTTCCCCTTCCATGGTGCTGCCCGCCACCACAACTTCGCCAATTCCCGCCCGCGCCAGCTCGGCGGCGAGCCAGCGCACAAATCCGGGCCGCTCGGGCGGCACCAGATCGAATTTCAGGTTGCCCGCCACCTGCACCCGCTCCGGCGCCGCGCCCAGCGCCAGCACGCGCTCGGCATCGGTTGCGGTCTGCATCAGAAAGGCCCGCACTGGCTGCAGCACAGGCCGCAACAGGCGCCGGATCATCTGGTAGCGGGCGAAGCTGCGGCCGGAAATGCGGCCGTTAAGAAACATCACCGGAATCCCATCCTGGGCGGCGGCGCGCAGGAAATTGGGCCAGATTTCGGTTTCGGTAATCAACACTAGCGCCGGATGCAGGGCGCGCAAGCTGCGCCGCGCGGCCATGCGGAAATCCAGGGGAAAGTAGAAAATGCGCGCGGCACCGATGCGCCGCTCCGCCAGCGCGCGGCCCGCCGCCGTGGTGACCGAAAGGACTACGGGCCGGTCGGGGAAGCGGAGTTGCAGTTGTGCGATCAGTCGCTCCACCGCCAACGCTTCACCCACCGATACTGCGTGGACCCAGATTGCTCCGGGCGCCGCCAGCGGCGCCAGCCCGCCCAAACGTTCGCCCAGAAAGCGCGTGTAGCGCCCATCGGGGGCATTGCGCAGCCAGAACAGGGGAAGCATGGCCCCCAGCCCCAACGATAAAAGTAGCGAATAAAGCAGGTACATGCCGCCGCCGGCGATCGAAGCAAATCCGGTTGCTAAACTACACTAGGTGGCTGCGATAGCTCCAGCGCGTTTGTCGGCACTCAACCCGCAACAGCGGGCCGCGGTAGAGCACGTTTCCGGGCCGCTGCTGATTTTGGCGGGTGCTGGCAGCGGCAAAACCCGCGTCCTTACCCACCGCATCGTCCACCTGATCGCCCATTATCGTACTCCGCCGCAGTCCATTCTGGCGATGACGTTTACCAACAAGGCGGCTCAGGAGATGCAGCAACGAGTGGCGGCGCTGCTCGACTACGAGGCTTGGGCGCAGCCGGAAATTTCCACCTTTCATGCCTTTTGCGTGCGCAGTCTGCGGCGCGACTACGCCGCCATCGGCGGGCGCACCGATTTTGTCATCTACGCCGACGACGAGCAGTTGCGGCTGCTCAAAACCGTGCTTTCCGGCCTGGGACTGGATGAGAAGGCGTTTGCGCCGCGGGCGGTATTGAGCCGGATCGGGACGGCCAAAAACCGCGGTTGGAGTCCGCAACAGTTGCGTGAGCACGCCGCCGACCCCAACTCCGAACGGCTGGCGGTGGTCTACGAGCGCTACCAGGCGGGGCTGAAACTGGCGCACGCACTCGACTTTGACGACCTGCTGCTTGAAACCGAACGCCTGCTGCGCCAGAGCGAGGAAACCGCGGCGCGCTACAACCAGCGCTATCGCTACCTGTTGGTGGACGAGTATCAGGACACCAACCGTCCCCAGTACGAGCTGCTGCGCCTGCTCACCCACCAGACCCAGAACCTGTGCGTGGTGGGCGACGAAGACCAGAGCATCTACTCCTGGCGCGGCGCCGACATCCGCAATATTCTGGATTTTGAGCGCGACTACGCCGGTGCCCGGGTCATTCGCCTGGAGCAGAACTACCGCTCGACCAAAAACATTCTGACAGCGGCCTCGAGCGTGGTGGCCAACAACCGCGAGCGCAAAGGCAAGCAGCTGTGGACCGAAGCCGCCCCGGGCGCCGCCATCGCCTGCTGCCAGGCGCCGGATTCCGAGCAGGAAGCGGCTTGGGTGGCCGATGCCATTGCCGCGCGCCTGGCGGCGGCGCCGCCGCCGGCGATCGCGGTGCTCTACCGCACCAACGCGCAATCCCGCTTATTTGAAGAAGCGCTGCGGCGCCGCGGCATCGCCTACCGGGTGCTGGGCGGGTTCAGCTTTTACGAGCGTGCGGAAGTGCGCGATCTGCTCGCCTACCTGCGCGCCGCCCTCAATCCCGCCGATTCGATGGCCTGGCTGCGCATCATCAATACCCCCGCGCGCGGCATCGGTAAGACTACCGTGGAGGCGCTCGAACGGCTGATGCGCGAGCGCAACGCCACCTGCCTGGAAGCGGCCGCGGCGGCGCTGGAAGGCGGCGCCGGCTTCAGCCCGCGGGCGCTGCGGCCGCTGGCCGCCTTCTACCAACTGATGGCCGAGCTGCGCACCCTGGCGCTGGCCGCGGCGCCGCCGGATGCGCTGCTGCGCCAGGCGCTGGAACGCAGCGGCTACCTCCAGCGGCTGCGCGAGGAAGCCACGCCGGAAGCCGAAGCGCACCTGGAAAACCTGGGCGAACTGGTCAACGCCGCCGCCGATGCCGCCGCGCGCGGCGAATCGGCCGCGGCTTTCCTCGATCATGCGGCGCTGGTAAGCGATCAGGACGGCTACGACGAGCAGGCGCGGGTGCAGCTGATGAGCCTGCATGCGGCCAAGGGCCTGGAGTTCGACAGCGTTTTTCTGGCCGGTCTGGAAGAGGGCCTGTTTCCCCACAGCCGGACCCTCAACTCGCCGGCCGCTCTGGAAGAAGAGCGCCGGCTCTGCTATGTCGGCATGACGCGTGCGCGGCGCGAGCTGGCCTTAACCCACGCCGCCCGCAGGCGGCGGTTTGGGGGGCAGAGCTACGAGCCCAGCGTGCCCTCGCGCTTTTTGGCGGAAGTACCGGCGGCGCTGCTCGACGACCAGTCGCCGGTCGAACTGCGTCCGAGCACCCCGGGTTGGGAACGCGGCGGATTGAAACCATCGGGCGCCGGCTTTCGTCATACCTACAACTCGGTGGAAAGCATCCACCAGTTTTTCCGGCACCCGGGTCCGGCTGGGCGGCCCGAGCCGCCCGCCGGGGAGCTAACCGCAGAGCACGCTCGCGGCAGGCCTCAGCCAGTAGTGGCGCCTGCCGCGGCCGTGTCCTCCGGCAGCCGCTGGCATGCGGGCGCGCGGGTGCGCCATGCCAGCTTCGGCGTCGGAACGGTGTTGCAGATTGAAGGCGAAGGCGAACACACTAAGCTCACCATCTCGTTTCCCGGTTTTGGGCTGCGCAAGCTGCTGGAAAAAGTGGCAGGGTTGGTGCCGGTCTAAGCGCGCTTGGGGCTCATGCTGATGCTATTCCGGCTCCCCTTGCTGCTGCTCGCACTGGCGCTGACGCTGCCGCGGCTGCCGCTCCGCCCGGCGCTGTCTGCGCAGGCGGCCGCGCCCACCCCCGCCGCGGCGCAGGCCCGCCGCATTGTCCGGCAAGCGATTGGGGCCTTGGGCGGTGATATGTACCTGCAGGCCGCCGAGCGCAGCGGCCAGGGCTACTACTACACCTTCAGCTCGGCGGGCGAGATGAATGGCGCCGGCAATCGCTTCTGGTCCTACTACCGCTTTCCCGCCGACGAGCGGCTGGAACTCACCAAAAAGCGCAACGTGATCTATATTTTTGCCGGCGGCAAGGGCTGGCAGATCACCTTCCGCGGGGTGGCGCCCATGCTGCGCCCGGCGCTGCGCAACTACGTAGAAGAAAGCCGGCATTCCCTCGACGTGATCTTAAAATCGTGGGCGGCGAATCCCCAGACCCTGATGCTTGCTCAGGGCCAGCAGAGCTACGATGAAGCGCCTGTGAATGCGGTGCTGTTCACCAACCCGCAAGGCGTTTCCGCCACCGTGCAGTTTGCGCGCGATACCCATCTGCCGGAGCGGGTGTACTGGACCCGCACCGATCCCGACACTGGCGGCCGCTACGTCCAGTCGGTCGTCTATGGCGACTGGGCCTCGATCGGGGGCATTGAAGCGGCTTTTTCCGTGGACACTTACCAGGGACCGCAGCGGCTGGCGCAGCGCTACTATACCCAAATCAGCTTTGCCCCTTTTCCCGATTCGCTGTTTATCCCCAAGCCGCTGAAGAAGTAGCCGCCGGGCTGTGCTAGCATGACGGGTTTGGGGCGATTTTTCGCTCTGCGGTACGGGAGATAACAACCGCATGCAGGTGTTTGATACCCTCCATCTCCGCAATCTGGCGCTCACCGGACACGGCGGCTGCGGGAAAACCACCCTGGTGGCGGCGGCGCTGTTTACCGCGGGCGCCACCCCGCAGCAGGGCAGCGTCGCCCAGGGTACCGCCGTTACCGATTTCGACGAGCAGGAAATCCAGCGCGGCCACAGCATCTCCACCAGTCTGGCGCTGGCTGAATGGCCCGGCCCGGACCGCGCTCCCTGCAAACTCAACATCGCCGATACGCCCGGCCAGAACCTGTTCGCGCACGAGGCCACCGCCGCCCTCGCCATCGCCGAAACCGTGCTGCTGGCGGTGGATGCCGCAAGCGGGGTGCAGGTGCAAACAGTGCGAGCCTGGGAGCTGGCCGCCGCGCGCCAGTTGCCGGTCATCGCCGTGGTCACGCGCGCCGACCACGACCATGCCGACGTGCCTACCGCGCTGGCCTCGCTGCGCGAACGCTTTGGGCGCACCCTGTGTCCGGTGCAGTTGCCGCTGGGCCAGCAGCGCGGCTTTCAGGGCGTCATGGATCTGATCGCCATGAGCGCGCGCCACTACACCGCAGGCGGCAACGGCAAGGCGCGGGTGACGGCGCTGGACGACGACGATGCCGCCGCGCGCCAGGCCCACGAGGAGCTGGTCGAGCTGATTGCCGAAGGCGATGACGCACTCATGGAGGAGTTTTTTGCCCAGGGCACGCTGGCGCCCGGCCACCTGGGGGCCGGTCTCGGCGCGGCTATCCGCGCCCGCCGCCTGGTGCCGGTGGTGGTGACCAGCGCCGCGCTCAATATCGGCCTGGATGCGCTGCTGGATTTTTGTGCCGCCTACGCGCTTTCTCCCGCCGAGGCGGGCGCGAACTCCGGCGCCGTGCCCGCGCATCCCGAGCAGACGTTGAGCCGCGAACCCAGCGATGCGCAGCCGCTGTCGCTGCAGGTGTTTAAAACCATCGCGGATCCCTTTGCCGGCCGGCTGAGCGTGTTCAAACTCCGCAGCGGCCGGCTCAAAAGCGAGGAAACGGTGAGCAACTTCCGCACCCAGGGCACGGAAAAATTCGCTCACCTGAGCGTGCTGCAGGGCAAACAACTGCTGCCCGTGGCGGAACTTCACGCCGGCGATTGGGGCGTGGTGGCCAAGCTCAAGGACACCCTCACGGGTGACAGTTTGGGCGACAAGGCCGCTCCCATCGCCTATCCGCCGGCTGTGTGGCCGGAAGCCGCCATCCACTTCGCGATTGCCGCCAAAAGCCGCGGCGATGAGGACAAAGTCTCCCTCGCCCTGCACAAAATGCTGGAAGAGGATCTGGCTCTGCACTTTGCCCGCGATCCGCAGACGCAGGAGTTTCTGCTGGGCGGCACCGG
Organism: Terriglobales bacterium; assembly: GCA_050747745.1. Lineage (GTDB taxonomy): Bacteria > Acidobacteriota > Terriglobia > Terriglobales > SCQP01 > SCQP01. The sequence goes on along the minus strand of JBOGKM010000098.1, from coordinate 101,688 downwards.
GCAGCAACATGTCGAAATCGCGGTGGCCAAGCTCAAGCAGCGCTACAACGTCGAAGTGCAGTTGCGGGCCCCGCGGGTGGCCTACCGGGAAACCATTCTGGGCAAGGCCGACGTGCAGGGACGCCACAAAAAACAGACCGGCGGGCACGGGCAGTTCGGCGACTGCCGCATCCGCATGGAGCCGCTGGCGCGCGGCGCGGGCTTCGCGTTCGTCAACGAAGTCTTTGGCGGCGCCATCCCCAAAAACTACATTCCGGCGGTAGAAAAAGGCATCGTCGAAAGCGCGCAGCGCGGCTACCTGGCCGGCTACCCGGTGGTGGATTTCCGCGTGGTGCTCTACGACGGTTCGTATCACGAAGTGGATTCCAGCGAGATGGCGTTCAAGGTGGCCGGTTCGCTGGCGTTCAAAAAAGCCATGGAAGAGGCGCGCCCGGTGCTGCTCGAGCCCATCATGGAAGTCGAGGTGCAAACGCCGGAGGAGTTTGCCGGCGATCTCATTGGCGACCTCAACGCCCGCCGCGGCCGCATCGAAGGCATGCAGCCGCGCAACGGCAGCGAGTTCATCCGCGCCCAGGTGCCGCTGGCGGAAATGCTCAGCTACCAGTCCGACCTGACCTCGAAGACACAGGGCCGCGGCAGCTTTCACATGCAGTTCACGCGCTATGATCTGGTGCCGGCCGTGCAGGCAGAAAAAATCATCGCCAAAGCCCGCGCCGAGCGCGGACAAACCACCGCAGAGGAGGCTTGAAAGATGCGTCAGGAAGATGAACAATCGTCCGAACAGCGGCTGGATTTCGCCGCCGCCGCCCCCGGCGCGCTGCAGGCCATGCTGGGGCTGCAAAAATACGTCAGCGAATGCAGTCTGGACGCACGCTTGCTGGAACTGGTGAAGCTGCGCTGCTCGCAGATCAACGGCTGCGCCTATTGCGTCGACATGCACGCCCGCGAGGCGCGCCAGCACGGGGAAACCAGCCAGCGCCTGGACGCGGTCGCGGTGTGGCGCGAGTCCACCCTGTTTTCCACCACCGAGCGCGCCGCGCTGGCGTGGGCGGAGGCGGTGACCCAGATCAGCCACGACCATGTGCCGCAGCCGGTTTATGACTGGGTGGCGCGCTACTTCAACGGCAAGGTGTTGGTGGACCTGACGTTTGCCATTCTGGCCATCAACTGCTGGAACCGGCTGGCGGTGTCGTTCCGCACGCCCACGCAACCGGAACCCAAGGGGGCCAAGCTCTGAGGGCGTCGCGAGCGGCTCTGGCCGGCGCGGCCGCGCTAGGGTTGCTGGCGGCGTGCTGGGCCGCGGTACCGGCGCCGTATCGCTATTGGCGCAGCGGCGCGAGGACGGACCGGCATGCCCGAACGCGTGCCGGGTTCGCGCTCATGGGCGGCGGCACCGACCTCGATGCCGCCTTTCAGTGGATGTGTCGCCGCGCGGGCGGCGGCGATTTTCTGGTGCTGCGAGCCAGCGGCACGGCTGCCTACAACCCCTACATCCGCAAGCTGTGTCCGCGCCTGAACTCGGTGGCCACGCTGCTCATCCCCAGCCGCGCGGCGGCCGCGGCGCCGTTTGTGGCGCGGCGCATTGCCGAGGCTTCGGCGGTGTTCATCGCCGGCGGCGACCAGTCACATTACGTGAACTGGTGGCGAGCGACGCCGGTCGAGCGCACCCTCGACGCCGCCATCCAGCGCGGCGTTCCCATCGGCGGCACCAGCGCGGGACTGGCGGTGCTGGGCGAGTTCGACTATTCGGCGCAGCACGACCGCCCCGGCGGTCCCAACCTGACCTCGGCCGCCGCGCTGGCCAACCCCTATGATCCGCAGGTCGTGGTGGTGCGGCAGTTTCTGCGGATCGCGGTGCTGCGGGGCGTGATCACCGACACCCATTTTCACGCGCGGCAGCGGCTGGGGCGGCTGCTGGTGTTCATGGCGCGGATTTTGAACTCGGGCCAGGCCAGCGAAATCCACGGCATCGGCGTGGACCAGCACACGGCGCTGCTGGTGGATGGCGGGGGCCGCGCGGTGGCGGCGGGAACGGGCGAAGTGTATCTGTTCTCGGCGGGCGGGCGGCCGCAACGTTGCCGGCCGGGCCAGCCGCTCACGTTCGGACCGATCGCCGTGCGGCGGCTGCGGGCCGGCCAGCGCTTCGATCTGGCCGACTGGCAAGGGCAGGGCACGAGCTACCGGCTCCGGGTGCGCGGCGGCAGGATCATCTCGTCGCAGCCTTCGGGAGGCGTCTACTAGCCTGCGGGCTCAGATCAGGTTGAGGCGGTTTGCCGCCGCGGGGGTTGTCATGGTCGAGTTCACAGGCCTGCAGTGCCCCTTCTGCCGCGCCTTCCCGAAAACGAATTTTCGGCGGCTGAAAAAGGAGTACAGGGAGGCGGGGCAGGTGCGTTTTGTCGCACGCGATCTGCCTCTGCCGTTGCGCCGAGCGGTGCGGGTGGCGAAGCGCCTGGGTCTGGACCTTAGCGGTCGAGCGGATTCGACGGCAGCGCCGGGTCGGTGACGCGCAGGCCGCGCGCGAGGGAGGGATGGCGGGCGGCGAGGGCCTGGTACATGGCCCAGGCAGCGCGGCGGTAGCAGATGTGGCCGCCCGGGCCGGTGCGCAGCTCGGCGATATAGGCGACTTCGGCCAGATCCATTTTGAATAGACTGCGCTTGCGATAGCCCAGCGGCAGCGCGTAGGCGCCGGCCGCGCCCGAGCGCGCCGCCCAGGTTCCGGCAACGCGCATCGCGGTGGCGTATTCGCTTTCGGCGCCGCTGGCGGCGACCGCTTCGGGAGTCTCAAAGCCGTGGTCCGAGCCGTAGCCCTGATGGAGTTGCACCACGCGGCGATGGCGGTGCAGGTCGCGAAAGCCGCCAATATCCATGAGGATATCGAAGGCGAAGGCCTGGCCCGCCTGAAACGGGCGCGCCAACTCGTCGTGGTCGCCGCGATGGGCGCGGCCGAGGGCAATAATCTCGTCCCGCCGGGCGGCAGGGAGCGCGCCCATGGCGGCCAGCAGTTGCGCGTAAGAATGCCGGCAGTGCGGATAAAGGAGCGAAGCGGCTAGCTCGACTTCGAGCGGGACCGGAGGCGCCAGATGGACGCCGGGAGCGGAGTCGGGGGCGACGGCGGACATCAGCGCGGCGGCTGCGTCTTCCATCTCGCGGCGTGAGGTTAATTGGTAGGCGCTGGGTTGGGTATATTTCACCAGGGTTGGCGTGGCGCCGGGCGCGCCCGCGGCCTGCTTCAGCGCTGCGCCGAGATGATGGCACTCCGCCCAGGGCGACGACAGCAGCCGCACGATCTGCTGTTCCAGCGTGCGCGCGCTGACGATCTGGCCCAGGCTGGTGGCCGTGCCCAGCGGCAGCAGATAGCGGCTGACGTCGAAGGCGCGAGCGCGCAGCGCGCGCCGGTAAGCCTCCGGCGTCCTTGCCTCCGGCCGGGGATGGCGCTCGCCCAGAAACGACTCGATCCGCGTCGACAGCTCGCAGTAGGCGGCGAACAGCGCCGCCACGATGTCGGGATATTCCAGGCTGCCGGCCAGCTCGGGCGGGGTGACGAAGCTGCCGGCGGCGAAGCGCTGATAGCGGGTCGAGCGTTCCTGTCCATCCCAGCGAGTTTCATCGGCCACTTCGATGGCGGCGAGGATCGAAAGCCGCTCCAGCGCCAGGCTGAGGTGGGCCAGATCGGCAATGGAGCGGTGGCCGTACTGGAAGTAGAAGGTGTTGAGGAACTGTTCCGCTTTTTGCTGGTCGATCTCCCGCAAACTCTCGCGCATGGACAGCGCCGAGCGGCTGTAGCGCGCCATGGCGTAGGCGCCGACTTCGGGCTCGACGCCGGCGATCACGTAGACCTCAGCTTCGGACATGCAGCCCATTGTCCCATGCCATGCTGGGGGATGCCCATCTCTCCGGCGCGCCAGTTGGCCTGCGAGGTTTTGCTGGCGGTCGAGCAGCAGGGCGGCTACGCCAGCGATCTGCTGCACTCGCGCCGCGCCGCGGGCTTGGCGGACGCCGACCACCGTCTGGCCACTGAGCTGGTGCTGGGCGTGCTGCGCTGGCGCGGCAGCCTCGATTACGCGCTGACGCGCGCGTCGCGCCGGCCCATGCACCAGGTGCCGCCGCTGCCGCGCACCGCGCTGCGCCTGGGCGCCTATCAATTGCGCCGGCTGGATCGCATTCCCGCTTCCGCGGCGGTGCACGAAAGCGTCGAGTTGGCCAAGGGCGCGGGCGCGCGCGCCGCCGGCTTCGTCAACGCGGTGCTGCGTCATCTGCCGCGCGCGCCGCTGGCGGCGCTGCTGGCCGGCGAGGCGGATCTGGGCCGCCGCCGCGAAGCCGAGTTTTCCCACCCCGCCTGGCTGCTGGAGCGCTGGAGCCGGAATTTTGGTCCGCAAGCCGCCGCCGCCATCGCCGCCTACGACAACCAGCCGCCGCCGGCCGCCTTTTGGCCGGCACAGCCCCTCGAGGGCGTCGCGGTGTCGCCTCCACGCCTGCTGCGTTCGGCTGCGCGCGCCGCCGCCGGCGATCTGACCCGCACGGCGGCCTTTCGCCAGGGCCGCGTTTGGATCCAGGACGAGGCCTCGCAGCTGATCGCTCACCTGCTGCAGCCGCGGGCGGGCGAGTGCGTGCTCGACGCCTGTGCCGCACCCGGCTCGAAAACCGCTTTGCTGGCCGCGCTGGCGCCGCGCGCCCGCCATTTCGCCTGCGAGCGCCACCCGCGCCGCGCGAGCTTGCTGCGCCGCCGCCTGCTGCGCGGCGGCTACGGCAATGTAGCCGTGCTGGCCGCCGATGCCGCCCAGCCCTGGCCGCTGCGGCTGCGCTGCGATGCCGTCCTGGTGGATGCCCCCTGCACCGGCACCGGCACGCTGGCGCACAACCCGGAAATCCGCTGGCGCCTGCAGCCGGACGATCCCTCCCGCCTGGCGCAATTGCAATGGCGCTTGCTGCGCCAGGCCGCCGCCGCGCTGGCGCCGGGCGGGCGGCTGCTCTACAGCGTGTGCTCGATCGAGCCGGAGGAGGGTCCGGCGCTGGCGCTGGCCCTGCCCGCGGCGGAGCCGCGCCTCCGCCCCCAGCCTCTGGCGCCGCTGCTGGAGCAGCTGGGCGCCGCGGGCGAGCTGCTGGCTTCACCCGCGGCGCTGTGCTCCGGGCCGTGGCTGCGGCTTTTACCCGGCGCCTTCGCCAGCGACGGTTTTTTTGCCGCGCTGTTCACCGCGGCATAATGCCGCGCCCCCATTTTGCCGATAACCACGCGGAAGCGGTGTTTTGGCGCCGCACACTGGCTGGAAACGATGGCGTTCTCCTTGGCTACCCTGGCGGTTTGCGCACTGGCGCTCCCGGTGTTTATCTACGTCCAGCTCCAGAAGAGGGACGTGTCCCTGCGCGGCTGGGCGGGTTTTTGGGCGCTTTTACTCACCCGGCAGGTGCTGCTCAACGCCGCCCCGCCAGGTTCGTGGGCGTGGCGCTGGGCGGGTGTGTGCGCCCTCGCCGCCGCCGCAGCGCTGCTGTTCAGCGCCCGCCACTTGCTGGCCACGATACGGCAGCGGGTGCTGCCGCACCGCTGGACGATGGCCGCCTGGGTGCTGGCCGCCGCCGGCGCCGCGGCGGTGTTGATGCCGCCACCTGGCCTGCACGTCGGCGCCGTGGTGCTGGCCTTGCTGCTGGCGGCGGTGCTGGCGCTGCTCTGGTGGACGCGCAACTGGCCCTGCCGCCTGCTGGCGCTGGCGGTGGCCGCATGGGCCGGCCTGGTGCTGCCCGCCTTTCCCGCCGAGACCGCCGTGGCGGCCGCCGGCCCGGTGCTGTTGTCCTGGGCCATGTTATGGCTGCTCGGCCATCGCCAGATGCCCGACGCCGCCGCTGCCCCGGAACAGTTGCAGCTCTACCGCCAGTCGGTGCGCCGCAGCCGCGAATTTGAAATTCTCACCCACATCGGCACCGCCCTCAGTTCCTCGCTCGATGCCGAAGCGCTGCTGCAGACCATCCACACCCAACTGCAAAAGCTGATGGACGTGCGCTGCTTCTACGTCGCCTTCCAGGACCACGGCGCCGACCAGATCCGGTTTGCCTTCGAGGTGGAAAACGGCCAGCGGCAGCCGCCGCGCTCGCGCCCGCGCACCCAGGCGCTCACCGAGCATGTCATCGCCACGGGCCAGCCGCTGCTGATCAGCCGCTGCCTCGACGGCTTTCTGCGCGAGCACGGCCTGGTGCGCAGCGGCACGGCCGCCAAGACCTGGATGGGCGTGCCCATTCTGGGCCAGGGCGAAGCCTGCGGGGTGCTGGCGGTGCAAAGCAACGAACGCGAAAACGCCTTCGATACCGGCCACCTGCGCGTGCTGGAAATCCTCGCCGCCCAGGCTGGCGTCGCGCTCGACAACGCCCGCCTGTTCAGCGAAGTGCAGCGCGATGCCGGGCAGAAGGCATTTCTCAACCATATCGCCCGGCTCACCATTTCCACCCTGAGCGCCAGCGAAATGCTGGCGGCGGTGGCGGCGGCGATAGCGCGCGATTTCGGCTACGATCACGTAGCCGTGGTGTTGGCCGCAGCCGCGCCCGTGGACACGCACGTCGAGACCCTGGCTGCGCCCGAGGCGGACGAGGTGCCCCAGTTGCGGGTGGCGGCCGTGGCGGGCGCGCACGCCTACGGGCTGGTGGTGGGCGACTTGCTGGTTTGGGGGCGGGGCCTGGCCGGCCGCGCCGCCGCCACCGGCCTGGGCCAGGCGCAGCCGCAGGCCCCTGAGCTGGCCGGCCGGGGCGAGGAATGGCGCCGCTGTCCCCAGGCCGCCAGCGGCTTGGCGCTGCCCATCCGCTACGCCGGACAAACCCTGGGCGTGCTCCACCTGGAAACTCATGCCGCCCGCGGCTTTCCTTCCGATCAGGTGCTGGTGCTACAAACCCTCTCCGATCAGCTCGCCGTGGCGCTCAACCACGCCATCCTGTTCCAGCAAATGCAGCAGCAGGCGATCACCGACAGCCTGACCGGCGTCAAAAGCCGCCGCTTCTTCCTGGATGCGCTGCAGGCGGAGTGGCGCCGCGCGCGCGCCGCGCGCGCGCATCCCGGCACCGGCGCCGCCGGCTTCGCCCTGGTGCTGGTCGATCTGGACGGTTTCAAGCCCCTCAACGACCGCTATGGCCACATGGAAGGCGACCGCATTCTGGTGCGCGTAGCGCATTTGCTCGAACAGCGCAGCCGCGGCAGCAGCGTGGTGGCCCGCTACGGCGGCGACGAGTTCACCATTCTGGTGCCCGCCTGCGATTCTGAAATCGCGCGTCAGTTGCCGCAGCGCCTGCAGACCGCCCTTGACGACGATCCCGTGCTCGCCCACCATCGCCTGCGCGGCAGCTTTGGGCTGGCGGTGTTTCCCGACTCCGGCGCTACCCCGGAGGAGCTGCTCCATTTCGCCGATGCGGAAATGTACCGCACCAAGCAAACGCGCCAGCACCGCGCCGCCGCCGCCGCCCCCATGGCGGGATAGCCACAGCCATGATGCCGCCCCTGCCCCATCCCGCCTTGCCCCTCGCTGATCGCGAGCGCCACTGGCAGAAAACCGCCGCCGCGGTCGCCGTCCTCACCGGCGCGGTGGCGCTGGTCTCGCTGCCGCTCGCGGCCGTGTGGCGGCCGTGGCCACCCGCCCTGGCCGTCGCCGTGGTTGCCGCCGCCCTGGCGGTGGCGGCGCTGGCGCCGTTGTGCCCCTTCGGAAGCGGCCGTGGGTGGCGTTGGGGCGGCCATGCCGCCGCGGCCCTGGTGTTCGCCCTGGGGGTGCTCGCGCCGCTGTCCGGCCCCGCCGCCTTCGCGCTGATCGGGCTGGCGGTTTCGCTGGTGCTGAAGCGCTGGTGGCCGCATGTTGCGGTGGTCGCCGACCTGCTGGTCGCGTTTGTGGCCGATGTGGTGGTGCTCGATTATGTTTTCGATTCGCGCCACGTCCTGGCCCACGCCCCCATGTCTTGGGAGGCGGCGCTGGCGCTGCTGGTGCTGACCGGCGCCTGGATGGCGGCCTGGCCCCGATTGCGTCCGGTCGCCTTCTATCTGGAATCGGGTGCGGCCGCCGCCGTGCTGCGCCGCCTGCTGCCCATCACCCTGCTCTATCCCATTGCGCTGGTCTGGGTCAACGCCGCCCGCAGTCACGGCCAGTTGCTGGCTGCCCGCCTGGCCCAGTATCTGCTGGTCTACGGCACGGTGGCGCTGGGCATTGTCCTGTTCTGGCTCATCGCCCGCGAACTCGACCGCCGCGACACCATGGCGCATCTGGCCAGCCTCGAACTGCGCGCCAGTGAACAGCGCTACCGCCAGCAGTTTGAAAACAACCCCCAGCCCATGTGGATTTTCTCCATCGCCAGCCTGCGCTTCCTCGCCGTGAACGACAGCGCGGTCCGCGAGTTCGGTTATTCCCGGGAAGAGTTTTTGACCATGTCCGTACTCGACATCCGGCCCGAGGAGGATCATGCGCGCGTGCGCGCGGTGGTGGGCAATGGCCAGCCCGCCAACGGCTGGCTCTGGCGTTATCGCACCCGCAGCGACGAGCTCATCGAGGCGGAAGTGTTCGCCCAGCCCATCGACTGGCACGGCGAGCCCGCCTTCATGTCATTTATCCACGACGTCACCGCCCGCCGCCGCGCCGAACAACAATTGCGCGAGCAGGAAGAACAGGTGCGCACGCTGCTGGAGTCCACCAGCGAGGGCATCTATACCGTAGACCTCGAAGGCCGCTGCCTGTGGTGCAATCCCGCCGCGGCGGCGCAACTAGGCTGGCGCTCCAGCGCCGGGCTGGTGGGCAAGTCCGTGCATCAGGTGGCGCACCATACGCGCGCCAACGGCCAGCCCTTTCCCGCCACCGAGTGCGCCCTGGTGCGCTCCATCCACGCCGGCGAAGCGATCAGCCTGGACGAGGAAACGATGTACCGCTGCGATGGCAGCCATTTCCCCGCCGACGTGCGCAGCAGCCCGCTCTACCGCGGCGGCCAGCTGGTGGGCGCGGTGGTGGTTATTGCCGACGTGAGCGAGCGCAGCAGCCTGCGCGCCCAGTTCCAGCAGGCGCAGAAAATGGAAGCCGTCGGACGGCTCGCCGCCGGTGTCGCCCACGATTTCAACAATCTGCTCACCGTCATCAACGGCTACACCGACATGCTGCTGGCCCAGCCCGAAATCGCGCCGGCGGCGGCGCCGCAGCAGCGCGCCAAGGTCACCAGTATCCGCCGCGCCGGCGAGCGCGCCGTCGCCCTCACCCAGCAACTGCTGGCGTTCAGCCGGCAGCAGGTGGCCGAACCCCGGCTGCTCGACCTCAACGCCGTGCTGGTGGAAATGGATCCGCTGCTGCGGCGCGTGCTGGGCGAGGATCTGGAACTGGCCACCGTGTGCGATCCCCGCCTGGGCGCAGTGCGCGCCGATCCCGGCCAGGTCTCGCAGGTGCTGATGAATCTGGTGGTCAACGCCCGCGACGCCATGCCGCACGGGGGACGCATCACCATCGAAACCGACAATGTCACCCTCGATGCCCGCTATGCCGCGCACCATCCCGAGGTCGCGCCGGGCGATTACGTGATGCTGGCGGTGAGCGATACCGGATCCGGGATGGATGCGGAAACGCAGAGCCACATTTTCGAGCCGTTCTTTACCACCAAGCCAGTGGGGAAAGGCACCGGGCTGGGGCTGGCTACGGTGTTCGGCATCGTCAAGCAGAGCGGCGGCAGCCTGGCGGTGTATTCCGAACCCGGACGCGGCACCGCCATGAAGGTGTACCTGCCGCGCCTGGCGGGGACGGCCGCCCCGGCGCCGCGTCCGGCGGCGCCGGCCACCTCGGGCCGGGAGACGATTCTGCTGGTGGAAGATGAAGCCGCCGTGCGCGAGCTGGTCGAGGAAGTACTGGGCAGCCGCGGCTATCGCGTGCTGGTCGCCGCGCGGCCGAGCGAGGCGCTGGCGCGGGCGCGGCAGCAGCACGGAGCGCTGGACCTGCTGATCACTGACATGGTCATGCCGGAAATGGATGGGCGGCGACTGGCGGCGGAGCTGGCGCGCCAGCAGCCGGAGTTGGCGGTGCTGTACGTGTCCGGCTATCCCGATCAGGCCGCCGCCCGCCATCACCAGCTCGAGCCCGAGGCGGGGTTTCTGCAAAAGCCGTTTACGCCCGAGGCCTTAGCCGCCAAGGTGCGCACCGTGCTGGACGCGCGCCGCGCGCCGGCGCGGGCCGCTGCGAGCTGACGCGGCGGGGCGCGGGTGCGCATAAAAACGGTAACCAATGAGACCTAACCAGCGTACCATCCGCCATGATCGTGCGGAAGCGAGTGGGGGCGCTGCTGGTAGTGTTGGCGGCGGCAGGGGCGGCGGCGGCGCAGGCGCCGGCGGCGAAGCCGCTGGGGCTGGCGCAAGCGGTCACCACAGCGTGGGCGCGCTATCCCGGCATGACGGCGGCGCGGCAGGCGGCGGTGGCGGCGGGGGCGCAAGCGGATTTGGCGCGGGTAGCCTTTTGGCCGAATGCGGGCGTGACCGGGCAGTGGGATCGCGCCACCGACAATGCCACGCTCGGGCTCAGCTTTGCCTCACCGCTGCCGGGCATCAGCGGCACCGTGCCGGCCGCTGATTATTCGCAGAGCAGCGCCTGGACCAGCGCGGCGGGCGTGTACTTTTCCTGGGAGATTGCCGATTTCGGCCGCCGCGCAGCTAACCTGCGCTACTTTCAGGAGCTGGCGCGCGAGGGCAGCGCCGCCGCCGATCTGGTGCGGCTGCAGGTGGGCGCGCACGCGGCCGATGCCTGGCTGAATGTGCGGGCGGCGCGGGAGGAAGTGCGGGTCACGCAAGCGGATGTGAGCCGCTGGCAGGGTCTGGAGAATATTGTGGACGCGCTGGTCGCGCAGCAATTGCGCCCCGGCGCCGACCGTTCGCGGGCGCAGGCGGAACTGGCGGCGGCGCGTATCCGCGCCAGCGGGGCCACGCGCGACCTGGCGGCGGCGCAAGCGACACTGGCGGAAGCGCTGGGACTGCGGCCGGGAGAAGCGCTGCCGCCGCTGGCGGGCCTGCCGCCGGCGCCTCCTGCGCCGATCGTGCCGTCTGCCGCCGTGCCGCCGCAGTTGCGCGTGCGGCAGGACGCGGTGGCGGCCGCTGGGGAGGAGCAAGAGGAGATCGCCCGCGAGGCACTGCCGCGCTGGTACGTGCTGGCCAGCGACTACGGCCGCGGCAGCGGGGTGCTGGCGGCGGGCAAGCTGGCCCATGGGCTTACCGGCCTGGCGCCCACCACCGCCGCCAACTGGGCGCTGGGGGTGGGCCTGGATTTTTCCTTCACCCGCTGGCGCGCCACGCGTAGCGAGGCGGCGGCGGCGAAGGCGCAAGCGGCGGCCGAGCGGGCGCGGCAGCAGCAGGTGGAGGCGCAACTGGAGCAGGCGCGGCAACTAGCCGCCGCCGACTGGGCCGCGGCGCAGTTGGTGGCCCAGGAATCGCCCATCGGCCTGGCGGCCGCGCAAACCGGCGAAGCGCAGGCGAAGGTACGCTACCAGACCGGCTTGGCCAGCGTCGCCGATCTGGAAAACGCCGAGCAGTTGCTGACCCAGGCGGATTCGGACCATGCCTTGAGCCAACTGCAGCTCTGGCGTGCGCTGCTGGAAACCGTCTTTGCCGCCGGCAGCCTGCAGCCGCTGCTCGCCGCCTCGGGAGGACATTGAAATGAACCTGATTCGAGCCGCCCTGGTCCGTCCAGTGACGGTGGCGGTTGCGGTGGTGGCGCTGGCGGCGCTGGCCGTGATGGCCGTGCTGCGCATGCCCATTGACGTGTTCCCGCAACTGGACGCGCCCGTGATCTATGTCGCCCAGCCCTACGGCGGCATGTCGCCGGCGGAAATGGAAGGTTACATCGTCAATTACTACGAAGCCAACTTCCTGTTCATCTCCGGCGTCGACCAGATCGAATCCCGCTCCATCCAGAACGTCGGCCTGATCAAGCTCAGCTTCCATCCCGGCACCGACATGAGCCAGGCCGCGGCGCAGACTACCTCCTACATTGATCGCGCCATGGCCTATATGCCCAAGGGCATCGTGCCGCCCTTCATCATGCGCTACGACGCCGGCAGCTTGCCCGTGGGCGACATCATCCTTTCCAGCCCGCAGCGCTTGCAAGCCGAGCTGGACGATCTGGCCCAGACGCGCGTGCGCCCGATGTTTGCCTCGCTTCCGGGGGTGTCGGCGCCGCCGCCCATGGGCGGCAATCCGCGCAGCATCATCGTCAATCTCGACCCCGCCCGCATGAGCGCCGCGCGCCTCTCGCCCGATGAGGTGGTCCAGGCCCTGGTCAACGGCAACGCCGTCCTGCCCTCGGGCAATGTCCGCATGGGCAATTTCAATCGCATCGTGCACGCTAACACCGTCGTTCCCGCCTACCAGGAGCTGCTCAGCCTGCCCTTGCGTACCGGGCCCGACGGCGTTGTGCTGCTGCGCGACATCGCCACCATCGAGGATGCCGCCGATGTGGTTTCCGGCTACGCCGAACTGAACGGCCGGCGCGTGGTCTATCTGCCGGTCGTCAAGCACTCCGACGCCTCCACGCTGCGTGTCATCCGCGAGGTCAAGGCGGCTCTGCCGCTGATGCGCGACCAGGTACCCACCGATGTGTCGGTCACGTTCGCCTTCGACCAGTCCGTCTACGTCCGCGACGCGCTCGATGCGCTGCTGGTGGATGGTTTGCTCGGTGCGGCTCTGACCGGCCTGGTGGTGTGGCTGTTTCTGGGCGATGGACGCAGCGCCGCCATCGTCGTGGTGGTGATTCCGTTTGCGCTGCTAGGGGCCGTGACCGGGCTGTGGCTGCTCGGTCAGAGCCTGAACCTGATGACCGTGGGTGGCCTGGCGCTGGCCATCGGCATCCTGGTGGATGAAGCCACGGTGGCCATGGAAAACATCCATACCCACCTCAGCCGGGGCGAGCCGCCGGCGCGGGCGGTGGTGGCGGCGGGGCTGGAGATCCTCGGCCCCCAGGTCCTGGCCATGCTGGCGGTGGCGGCAGTATTCCTTCCTGCGCTGTTCATGCAGGGCATCAGCCGCTCGCTGTTCGTGCCCCTTAGCTTGGCGGTGGGAATGGCGATGTTGATCTCCCTCGCACTCTCGCTCACGTTGGTGCCCGTGCTGGCGGTGTGGCAGTTCCGCCGCCGGCATCACCGCGCCCCGGCTGCGGCAGGGGCTTTCGAGCGCTTTCGCCAGCGCATCGAACGCGCCGCCGCTGCGGTGGCCGCCCGCCGCCGGCTGGTGCTGCCGGTGTATCTGACGGCGGCGCTGTTGGCGGCTGCCGCGGTGGTATGGACGGTGGGCGCGGATGTGTTCCCGGCGGCCGACACGGGCCAGTTCCAGCTCCGCCTGCGCGCTCCCACCGGTACCCGCCTGAAGCGCACTGAAGTGCTCTACCAGCAAGCGCTCGGCATCATCAACCGCGAGGCCGGCCCCGGCAACGTCGAAACCACGCTTGGCTTTGTGGGTACGCAGCCGCGCTCCTATCCCATCAACACCATCTATCTCTGGACCAGCGGTCCGCAGGAAGCCGTGATGCAGGCGGCGCTGCGCCCCGGCTCGGGGATAAAGCTGGCGGAGTTCGAACCGCGCCTGCGCGCCGCCTTCGCTCGCGAGCTGCCGGGCGTGGCCATCAGCTTCGAGGCCGGCGACATCATCGGACAAATGATGGACCTGGGTTCGCCCACACCCATCACCGTGCAGGTCAGCGGCTTCGATCTCGCCGCCGATCACGCCTACGCCGAACAGGCCCGGGCTGCGCTCGCGCCCCTGCCCATGCTCGCCGATCTGCAATATGGCCAGCCCTATGATTACCCCGCCGTGCTGGTGGACGTGAACCGCCGGCGCGCCGCCGAGATGGGACTGAGCCTGCAGCAGATTGGCCGCTCGCTCACCGAGGCCACCGCTTCCAGCCGTTTTGTGGCCCGCGATTTCTGGCAGGACCCGGCCAACGGCCTTACCTACCAGGTCCAGGTGTTGCTGCCGCCTGCCACCATGGACAATCTGCAAGCGGTCAGCAACATCCCTCTGGCCAACAGTCGCACCTCCAAGCCCATCCTGCTGGGCGATGTGGGCACGGTGCAGTTAGGTCAGGTCATCGGTGAGTATGATCACTTCGATTTGCAGCGCATGGTCAGCCTTACCGCCAATGTTCAGGGTACCAGCCTGAGCCGCGCCGCCAGCGCCATCGAGGGCGCGTTCCACCAGCTCCCGCCGCCGCCGCGCGGCGTCCGGGTGGCGCTGGTCGGTCAGGTGCAACCGATGTGGGACACGCTCAGCGGCCTCGAGAGCGGGCTGCTGCTGGCCGTGGTGGCGATTCTGCTGCTGCTGACCGCGAGCTTCCAATCGTGGCGCCTGGCGCTGGCGGTGCTGTCATCGGTGCCCGCGGTGCTGGCCGGGGCGGCGCTGCTGCTGTGGGCTTTCGGTTCGACCTTCAATATTGAATCCTTCATGGGCGTGATCACTGCCGTCGGAATTTCCGTGGCCAACGGCATTCTGCTCATCACCATGGCCGAGTCGGCCCGCAAGTCCGCTTACGCGGAGCTGGCTGGCCTGCCGGAAATCGAGCGGCGGCTGCAGGCCGCCACGCAAGCGGCACGCGCGGGGGTCGGCCTGCGCCTGCGGCCCATTCTGATGACCGCCAGTGCCATGATCGCCGGCATGGTACCCATGGCCCTGGCCTGGGAATCCGGTGGAGGCCAAAGCGCGCCGCTGGGGCAGGCGGTGATTGGCGGGCTGATTGCCTCTACGGTGTGTACCGTGCTGGTGATGCCGGGCGCCTACCAGGCCCTGATGCAGCGGCGCAGCGTCGCCTCGCCGGCGCTCGACGTTGACGATGTGGACAATGCGGAGGTATCCCATGCGTAGCCGCACAATGCTGCTGGCCGCCGCCGCACTGGCGCCGGCGCTGTTCTGGGCGGGCTGCACTGCCCGTGCTCATTCCGCTCCCGCGCCGGCGCGTGCCTTCGTGCGCAGCGTTGCGGCAGCGCGGGTAAGCAGCGCCCGGCCTCGCCTGATCATGAACCTGCCGGCCGAGCTGGCGGCCTACCAGGATGTAAAGTTGCAGGCGCGCGTCACGGGCTTCATTGGCAAGCTCTATGTCGACCGCGGCTCGCGCGTGCGCGAAGGCCAATTACTGGCCGAGCTGGATGCACCTGACTTGCGCGCCAAGCAGGCCCAGACCGCCCATCAGTTGGCTTCGGCCCAGTCGCTGCGCCTGGAGGCCAGCGCCACCCTGCAGCGCGATCAGGCCACGCTCAATCGCCTGCAAGGCGCCGCCAAAGCCATGCCCGGCGCGGTCGCGGGCAATGACATTCAGGTGGCACAGCAGGCGGTCGCCGCCGGTCAGGCCGAGGTCGAAGCCCGCCTGGCCGCCGTGCAGGCGGCGCAGGCCGCGCTCGACGCCCAATCCGCCCTCACTGCCTACCTGCGCGTGACCGCGCCGTTTTCCGGCATGATCATCCGCCGCGACGCCAGCGTGGGCGCGCTTGCCGGTCCCACGCAGCCTTCGCTGTTTGAGGAGCAGCAGCTCAATCCGCTGCGCCTGGTGGTGGATGTGCCCGAGGCCGAAACCGTCGGCATTCCCTTGGGCGCACGCCTGTCGTTCACGGTTGCCAACCAGCCCGGCCGCACCTTCACGGGCACCGTCGCGCGCATCTCCCACAGCGTGCGGACATCCACCCGCACCATGCCGGTCGAGCTCGGCGTCGCCAACCCAAACCTGGTGCTGGCGCCGGGCATGTTCGTACAGGTGCAATGGACCTTTCAGCGCAGGCAGCCGACGCTGTTTGTCCCCGCTTCCGCCGTCGTGCGCAGCAGCGAGCGTACCTTCGTCGAGCGCATTGGCCCTGATTCCCGCCTGCAATGGGTCGAGGTCTCGACTGGCTTCACCGAGGGCGCCAACATCGAAGTCTTCGGCGATCTGCATCCCGGCGACCGCGTGGTCGCGGCTGCCGATGACGATCTGCGCCCCGGCCAGCAAGTCCGCCTGGCCTCGCCGCCCTCGCCGGCAGCCGCGCCCCGCGGGTGAGCGCACCTTGAACGCGGCCAGATGGCTATTCCGTACAGGAACAGAAATGATTCCCTAGTCACGCAGTTGCACCGCCGGAACACGGTAAAATAGATTTCCGGTTCCGAGTTCCGGGCCGGTGCTGTTGCGCTCATGCAGATTTTCGGCGCTTACGCCCTGCTGCTCGCCTTCGTGCTCGCCTGCTATGGCGCGCTGGTCGGCATCATCGGACTGCGCCTGCGCCGCGGACGCCTCATCGCCAGCGCCGAGCGTGCCTACCTGATGATCTTTCCGGCGGTGCTGGCCGCCGTCATCTGCCTGCTGGGGCTGATTTTCCGCAACGCCTTCAGCGTCGCCTACGTCGCCGAGCACAGCAACCGCGCCCTGCCGTGGTTCTACAAGGTTGCGGTGGTGTGGTCGGGCCAGGAAGGTTCGCTGCTGTTCTGGACGCTGCTGCTGAGCGGCTACGGCTTTGTCGCTCTCCTCACCAGCGGACGCAAGCATCCGCACCTGCGGCCCACAGTCGCGGTCATCCTCGCCTCGATCACCTCGTTTTTCCTGCTGCTCAACAACTTCGTCGCCTCGCCCTTCACCACTCTGCCGTTGGGCACGCCCGCCGATGGCAGCGGCCTGAATCCTCTGCTGCAGTACTCGCAGATGGACATTCATCCACCCATCCTCTACCTGGGCTACATCGGCTTCAGCATTCCTTTCGCTTTTGCCCTGGCGGCGCTGATCAAGCGCATGCCGGGCGACCGCTGGATTCAGGTCACGCGTCTTTGGACCATGGTCGCCTGGGCATTTTTGACCGTCGGCATTGTGCTGGGCGGCTACTGGGCCTACAAGGTGCTTGGCTGGGGCGGCTACTGGGCCTGGGATCCGGTCGAAAACGCAGCCTTTCTGCCCTGGGTTACCGGCACCGCCTTTCTGCACTCGGTGATGATGCAGGAAAAGCGCGGCATGTTGAAGATGTGGAACGTGGGGCTGATCTTCCTCACCTTTTTCCTCACCATATTTGGCGACTTCCTCACCCGTAGCGGCCTGGTGGCTTCCGTGCATGCGTTTGCGCAGTCGGCCATCGGCAATTATTTCGTGGTGTTTCTCACCGCGATTGCCGCCGTTTGCCTGTTCGTGTTCTTCCGCAACAAGTCCGCGCTGCGCAGCGAAAACCAGCTCGAGTCCACGGTCTCGCGCGAGAGCGGGTTTCTGTTCAACAACTTCATCCTGCTGGTGGCCGCTTTCGCCATTCTCTGGGGCACCATTTTCCCGGTGCTGTCGGAAGCCATCCAGGGCGAAAAAATCACGGTCGGACGCCAGTTCTTTGACCGCATCAACATCCCGCTGTTCCTGTTCTTGCTGTTTTTAACCGGCGTGGGGCCGCTGCTGGCCTGGCGCCGCACCTCGCTCGGCAGTTTGCAGCGCAACTTCCTGGTTCCGGCGGTGTGCGGTCTGGCGACCGCGGTGGGGCTGATCGCCGCCGGCATGCGCGATCCCTACCCGCTGATTTCGTTCGGGCTGTGTGCGTTTGTACTGGTGACCATCGTCATGGAATTCGGCCGCGGCGCGCGCGTGCTGGCCAAGCGCGGCCGTTCGCTGCCCGCCGCGGTGGTGCACCTGACCGCGCGCAACACCCGCCGCTACGGCGGTTATATCATTCACATCGGCATCATCCTCATGGCCATCGGTTTCACCGGCGCCGCTTTCAACCAGAGCATGGAAGCTCCCATGCCCTACCAGGGACGCATGCAGATCGGCTCCTATACCCTCGTTTCCGAGTCCTATACCCAGGACGACAATCCGAATTATTCGAGCGAAGCCGAAATCATCCAGGTGCGGCAGAACGGGCACGCCATCGCCACCATGTACCCGTCCCGCCGCTACTACAAGGCCAGCAACCAGCAGCAATCCATTGTCGCCATCCGCTCGCGTCCTTCCGGAGATTTGTATCTTGTTTACGCCGGCGACGATCCCAACACGCACACGCCCATCCTGCACGCCTATTGGAACCCGCTGATCATGTGGATCTGGGTGGGCACGCTGGTGGTGGTGTTCGGAACCCTGGTCGCCCTGCTGCCCAGCCGCAAATCCGATCCCTCGTCCGCGCCCGCGCGCGCGCGCCAGGAGCCGGCCGCAGAGCCAGTCGAGGAGGTGGCGCTTGCGTCCCGGTAAGCGCACCGCGCTGGTGTTGCTGGCCCTGCTGGTGGTCACCAGCGTCGCCCTGGGCGGCGGCTATAACACCTTTACTCCGCGCGAGCAGACCATTGGCAAAAGGCTGATTTGCACCTGCGGCTGTCGGCAGGGGGCGCTGGTGTGTAACACCCTCAACTGCACGGTCAAGCTGCAAATGCAGGCCGAAATCCGCCAACGCGCCACCCTCAACGAGCCGGTGTCGCTCATCCTGCAGTCGTTCGTCCAGGAATACGGCACCGAGGTGCTGGCCAACCCCACTCATGCCGGCTTCAACGAAACCGCCTGGATCACGCCCTGGGTGGTGCTGGCCATCGGCGTGTTCCTGGTGCTGTTTTTCGTGAAGCGCTTCCGCGACCGCCAGCGCCCGGTCGAAGCCGCCGCCCCGGCCTCGGCCGCCATGCCGGAGACGCTGGCCGGCATCCGCTCCGAAATCGCCGCCGAACTGGAGCGGGAACTGGCGCCCCGCCCGCACAACCCATCTTAGGAGCCGTCCGCTTGTGCCGTTGATTGTCGCCGTCTGCTTCATCCTCACCTGCGCCGTGGGCTACTGGGTGTTTACCGCCGTGCCCGAAGGCCGCCAGCAGGATGCCCGTGAGGCCGAGCGCCAGGCACTCGAGGAACGCAAAAAAGCGGTCTACGAAAACCTCAAAGACCTGCATTTCGAGCATCTGGCTGGCAAACTTTCCGACGCCGATTTCCAGCGCAGCCGTGCCATGCTCGAGCGTGAGGCCGCGGGCGTGGTTGCCGCCCTGCATTCGCAGAGTTAAACATGCGCAGACTGTACCGGATCGCACTCCTGCTGGCTGCCCTGACCGCCTCCGTCTTCGCCCAGGCCGGCCAGAACGTCACCGGCGTGGTCTTGAACCTCACCACCGGCACGCCCCTGGCGCAGGTGTCGGTCACGCTGGTGCAGCTCAAGGACAACATGAATGTGGTGGCCACCACCACCACCGACAGCGGCGGCCATTTTCGCTTTAGCGAGAATCTCCCCGGCCCCTTCATGGTCCAGGTCAACTTCCAGGGCGTACCCTATTTCTCCAAGGTCACCAAGGGCCAGGCGGAGACCAACGTACGCGTCTACAACGCTTCCAGTAACCCCAAGCTACTGGACGTGGACGCTGAAATCATGGTCCTCCAGCCCGATCAGGGGCAGTTGGCGGTGGTGAACGAGTACCGCGTCGAAAACGGCCTGCAGCCCATGCGCACGCTCGCCGCCAAGGGCGGCCTGTTCCGTTTCCGCGTGCCCGCCGGCGCGCACGTGGATATGGTGCGGGTGCAGGCGCCCAACGAGCTGCCGCTGGCCTCGACCGCTCTGCCCACCGCCGATCACAACGTCTATCGCGTGGCCGCACCGCTGCGTCCCGGCGAAACCCGCATTCAAACCGCCTATAACGTTCCCTACGCGGGCCTCAAAGCCGCGCTCACGGCAACGCCGGTGTTCGTGCCCAAACATTTCGAAGTTTATGTGCCCCAGCAGATGCAGTTTTCCGGCGCGGGCTTTGTGCAGGTGGGTGCGCAGCAAGGCTACAACGTCTACGGCATTACGGGAGGCCCCATTCCCGCCACGGTGCACTTCCGCGTCAGCGGCAATGCGCCTCTCCCGGCCGCCGTGGCCCAGGGCGGCAGCAGCTCCTCGCCCGCCGCGGCGGCCAGTGATTCCGCGGGCGCTCCGGCCTCCACCACGGCCGCGTCCAGTCCGGCCGCCGCGGCCGCTCCGCCCGCAGCTGTCGCCGTTGGCGCCGTGGCCGCGCCAACCTTCATCGAGCGCAACAAATGGACTATCTTCATGGTTCTGGTGCTGGCCGCGGCGGCCGGTTTCGGCATTCTGCTCTCCCGTCCCGAGCGCGAGGCGGCCACCGCCGGCGCTCTGCCGGTATTGCCGCCCGCCGCCGCCGCGCTCCCTGCCGCTCCCGCAGCGGATGAGCTGGCCAAACTAAAAGACGATTTGTTCCTGCTCGAAGTTCGCCGCCACACCAGCGATATCAGCGAGGCCGACTACGTCCAGGCCCGCACCGCCCTGTTTGCCCGCATGGATCGCCTTTCCGGTCGCTGAGGGCGGCCAATTTCTCCTCCCGCCGCCGGGCGTTTGCCGCTATACTGAAAACTACTCTCATGCGCCCGGTAACCGTGAAGTTCAGTGTCCTGATCGTGTTGATTTTGGCGGCGCTGGGCTGGCTGGCCTTCACCACCGCCCGCAACACGCGCGCCTATTTCGTCACCGTCACCCAGCTGGTCACCATGCCCCCCGCCGTGGCGCATGCACGCCGCATCCGGGTCTCCGGCGATGTCGTTCCCGGCAGCATCCACAAGGGCATGGCGGAAGGCGAGGTGGAAACCGTCTTCGAGATTACCCAGGGCGGGCATGTCCTGCCGGTCGCCTACGTGGGCACCGATCCGCTGCCTGATACCTTCGTGGGCAACGCCCAGGCTGTGGCCGAGGGGCGACTGCTGCCCAATGGCAGCTTTCGCGCCACCGGCGTGCAGGCCAAGTGCGCCTCCAAGTACGAACCCAAAGGCGTGCGGGCCAGCGGTATGAGGCCGACCACCAGCGCCGGTTCCATGAATTAGTTAGTCTGTGGTTGGTGTGGCGTTTTTAGAATGCCAGAGCGTGAGCCGCTTTTTTGGCGACACGGTAGTGTTGCGCCAGGTGTCGTTCACCTGCGAGCCTGGACGCCTGCTGACCTTGTGGGGCGCCAACGGCGCCGGCAAGAGCACCCTGCTGCGCATTCTGGCGGGCGCGCTGCGGCCTTCGAGCGGAACGGCGCTGCTGAGCGGCGCGCGGGTAGGCACGCCGGCATCGCGGCGCCAGACCGGTTTTCTGTCGCACCAGAGCCTGCTTCATCCTCAGCTCACGGTAGCCGAGAATCTCGAGTTCTTCGCCACGCTCTACGGCCTTGCCGACGGCCACGCGGCCGTCACCCGCGCACTGCTGCAGGTGCGCGGGACCCACTTGGCGCCGCTGCGGGTGGGCGAATTGTCTCAGGGCATGCGCCAGAAGGCGGCTCTGGCGCGCTGTCTGCTGCATCAGCCGGCGCTGCTGCTGCTGGACGAGCCCTTCGCCAGCCTCGACCTCCAGACGGTTGCGGAACTGCGCGCCTGCCTCGCCCAGTTGCGCGACGGCGGCATGACACTGCTGCTCAGCAGCCACAATCCAGAGCAAGTGGCCGGGCTTGCCGATGGCGAGCTGACGCTGGCGCGCGGCCGTCTTTCCACGCCCGCCGGCCTGCTGTCTGCCGCCGCGGTACGGGAAGGAGCCGCAATTGGCTGAGGCCCTCCGCATTGCCGCCGCCGTTGCCGCCCGCGACTTGCGCGTCGAGTTGCGCACCCGCGAGGCGCTGCTGGCCATGGGTTTTTACGCTCTGCTGGTGATCGTCATCTTCAGCTTTGCCTTCAACGCCAATGCCGCCCTCACCCTGCGCGCCGGCGGCAGCCTGCTCTGGATCGCGTTTCTGTTTGCTTCGCTGGTGGCACTCGATCGCGCCTTTCTGCGCGAAAGCGGCGAAGCCAGCCTCACCGGCTTGCAGATCACTCCCGCCTCCCGCCCGGCCATTCTCACCGGCAAGTTTTGCGCCAGCTTCGCCATCATTCTCGTGCTGGAGATCATCCTGACTCCGCTGTTTGCCGTGTTGTTCAATGCTCCTGCGGCGGCGCGCTGGGGCGGCATCGCCGTGACCATGGTGCTCGGCACCTGGGCGTTGACGGCCTGTGGCACTTATTTTTCTGCCATGAGCGTCCACGCCCGCCAGCGCGGCCTGCTGCTGCCGCTGCTGCTTTTGCCAGTGTCCATTCCGGCCATTCTGGCCATGGTGCAAGCCACGCAAGTCTACTTGTCGGGCACGGGCGTGGCAAACTATTGGTTGGAGTTGCTGGTCAGCTACGATGTGATTTTCTCCTGCCTCGGATTGCTGCTGGCCGATGCTGCGCTGGATGTCGAATGAATTCCATTCTTAAACTGCGTTCGAATTGGATTTTTGGCGCCACCTTGGCCTTGCTCCTCATCGCGCTCTGGTGGGCGCTGGTGGGCGCGCCGACCGAGGCCACCATGGGCACCATCCAGCGGATTTTCTACTACCACGCTCCCGCCGCGCTCACCGCCTTTACCGCCCTGATCATCAACGCCTTGGCCAGCATCGCCTATCTGGTGCGGCGTTCACCCAAAGCCGATGCACTCGCAGTCTCCTGCGCCGAAGTGGGACTGGCGTTTCTGACCATCACTCTCATCACCGGCCCGATCTGGGCACGTCCGGTCTGGGGCGTGTGGTGGGTTTGGGGACCCCGGCTGACGCTGACGCTGGCGCTGTGGGTGATGTTTGCCAGCTATCTCATCCTCCGCCAGCTCACCCCGCCCGGCAATTTGCAACCGCGCCTGGCGGCGGCGCTGTCGGTGTTTTTCGCCGCCGACGTGCCCATTGATTACATGGCCATCCGCTGGTGGCGCACCCAGCATCCCGCGCCGGTGCTGCTCGGTGGGCCCAATTCCGGCCTGGCGCCGCGCATGCTCATCGCCTTTTTACTTTCCATGGTTGCCTTTCTGGCGCTCATGGGCTGCCTGGTGTGGCTGCGTTACCGCCAGGAGGTGACCCGCACCCGTCTGGTCGAGCTGCGGCAGCAGCAACTGCTGGCCGAGGAGGTATAGAAATATGGGAAGCTTGGTGGCCGCCTACAGCGTGGCTTGGATCATCCTGATGGTCTACGTGTTCACGCTGGCCGCGCGGCAGCGGCGTCTGCGGCGCGCGCTGAATGCACTCGAGGAAACCGGCCGCGGCACGGAGACGCACGGCAGCGCCGCGGGTGGGCATGGACGCTGAGCCAGGCGGTGATGCCGCGGCGCTGGCCGCCGCCGTGGCGATCACGCGCGAAGCCGGGCAAATCCTGCTGCAGCATCGCGGTCGCGTCGGCATTGAATCCAAGGGCGAAGCCGACTTGGTGACGGCGGCCGATCGCGCCAGCGAGGCGCATATTACCTCGAGGTTGCGGGCTGCCTTTCCTTCCCACGCGATCGTGGCCGAAGAGGGTAGCCGGAGCGACGGCGATGGCAGCGCCTGCTGGTACGTCGATCCGCTCGACGGCACCACCAATTTTGCCCACGGCTTGCCCCTGTTTGCCGTCTCGCTCGGACTGGAGCGTGCCGGTGCGATCGTGGCCGGGGTGGTCTACAATCCCGTGCTGGACGAAATGTTCACCGCGCGCCGCGGCCAAGGCGCCTTGCTCAACGGGTCTCCCATTCACGTCTCGGACGTGCGCCAGATCCGCGACGCGCTGCTGGCCACCGGATTCCCCTCCCGCAAGCGCCAGCAGAATCCCAACATACACTTCTACCAGCATTTCAGCCTGGTGAGCCATGGCATGCGCCGCCTGGGGGCGGCGGCGCTGGATTTGTGTTACACCGCCTGCGGCCGCTTCGGCGGCTTCTGGGAATTCGGCCTGCAGCCCTGGGATGTCGCCGCTGGAGGGCTCATCGTCACCGAGGCGGGCGGGGAAGTGACCGACATGCGCGGCGCCGTCCATCAGCTCCGCAGCCCCGATATTCTGGCCAGCAACGGTCACCTGCATCCCGGGCTGTTGCGCGATTTTGCCGCCTTGTTTGCCGGGCGCACGCCGCCGCTGCCCGACCCGGCCGCCTACCGGCCGCTCCCGGCCGGTGAGGCCGGGCGGTGAAGCCGCGCCCCGCCACCGTCGCCCGCCTGCGCGCCCGCAGCCTGCGCCAGAACTCCTGGCGCAAGGTGCAGACGCTGCTCTACGAGCGCCACCCGCGCGCCCGCGATCCCCAGATCACGCATCTGCAAGTCCCCCTGCCCCGCCTGCCGCCCGCGCTCAACGGCCTGCACCTGGCTCACCTGTCCGACATTCACTACGGCCTGTTTCTCTCGCGCGATTCCCTGCTGCGCGTGCTGGAGCTGACCCTGGCGCAGCAGCCCGATCTCATCTGCATCACTGGCGATTTTGTCACCCAATCGCCGGTCTTTATTGAGCCCGCGGCGGAGATGCTGGGCCAGTTGCACGCGCCCCTGGGCGTGTACGCCGTGCTCGGCAACCACGATTTTCGTGCCGGCGCCGACCTGCTGACCCGCGCCCTGCGCCGCCAGGGTCTGAAGGTGCTGCGCAACCAGCACCGCCTCCTGCGCCACCGCGGCGCCGCCTTCCAGATCGCCGGCATCGACGACTCCCGCCAGCATCCCAACCTGGGGGCAGCCCTCGCCTCCACCGCCAGCCGCTTTACCCTGCTGCTCGCCCACAATCCTATGGAACTGGCCGCGGCGGCGCGCTGCGGCGTCGACCTGGTGCTCAGCGGCCATACCCATGGCGGCCAGATCAAGTTCGCTTTCGCCGAGCCGCTCTATCAGCGCTTCCTGCCCGCCGGCTTGCTCAGCCTGGACTCCACCCAGATGTACGTCAGCCGCGGTCTGGGCAAGGTCATCCTGCCCATGCGGGTCGGCGCCCCCCCTGAGTTGGCGTTTCTGACTCTCTATGCCGGTGCCTAGCTGGGCCACACCTCCCCCCACGAGTGAGGGAATTTACAACCTTCCAGCTTCGGGTCTACTCTTACCTTGTCACTTCCCCTTGGGAAAGTGAGTGCATCATGACTGCCGATTCTGCTTCCGCCGCTGCTCCGGACGCGCCGCCGCCGTTCCCTGCCGGGGAAGACGCGGCCGAGGGCGGCCCGGGCGCCGCCAGTGTCCTGCTGGTTGAGGACGACCGCAACATCCAGCGCAGCATTACCTTCCTGCTCCACCGCCAGGGCTACCACGTGAACTGTTGCGGCGATGGCGAAAGCGGGCTGGCCGAGGCGCTGCGCTATCACTACGGCGTGGTGGTGCTTGATCTCATGCTTCCCAAGCTCGACGGCCTCAGCTTGTGCAAGCAGTTGCGCGTCAGCCGGCGCGAGCAGGCCATCATCATCATTTCCGCCCGCGGCTCCGACCTGGATAAAATCACCGGCCTCGAATTCGGCGCCGACGATTACCTGGCTAAACCCTTCAGTCCCGCCGAGCTCGAGGCCCGCATCCGCGCCTTACGCCGCCGCAGCGCGCCGCCCGAACCTGCCGAAACCGGCCAGATCCGCCTGGGTACGATGCTGCTCGACTGCGATCGCCATCAGCTCACGGTGGGCGCCACCGTCATCCGGCTCACTCCCAAGGAGCTGAGCCTGCTGCGGCTGCTGCTGAGCGCGCCCGGCCGCGTCTTTACCCGCGAGAACCTGCTCGCCCAGGCCTGGGGGCTGTCCTTCGACGGTTACCATCGCGCCGTCGACGCCCACATCAACCGCCTCAAGGCGAAATTGCTGGAACAAGTGGGCGCCCCGCCGCTGTGGCTGGAGTCGGTCTATGGCGTCGGCTATCGCGCCAGCGCGCCGCGAGCCAGTGTGTACGGCGACCCGGCCCCCGCGCGGGAGCAGTAAATGGCCCTGACCGGCGCCGAGGCGCGCCTGCGCCTAGCCTACATCAATCATTACCGCGAGCTCGTCCTCGGCGTGCTGCTGGCACTGGTGATCTCGCTGCGCGTGCTCGGCAACCCGGTTTCCTGGATCACCCTGCTGCTGTTCCTTGTCTGGTTTTTGCTCGCCTGCGCCTTTGTACGCGTCAGCAGCGCCGCCGCCCGCCTGCCCCGCCTGTACGCCACCGCCGGCGTCTATTTCCTCGCCGAAATCCTGCTCATCACCGGCATCGCCTGGAGCGCCCACCACGCCCGCTGGCTGGCGCTGCTGTTTCTCCTGATCAGCGTGCTGCACGCCCACATGGTTCTGCCGCGGCGCGCGGCGCTGGCGCTCACCGCCGCCGCGGCGCTGGGCTTGGTTTTTCTGCAGGCGCTGGACCTGGGCCTGTTCCGCCGTGCGCTGTCGTTGGGCGACTGGATCGGGTTGGCGGCCATCCTGGCGCTGGTCTATGTGATCGGCGGCCTCAGCATCGCCCAATTTGCCCAAATGCTGGGCCGCCAAACCGAGGCGCTCCAGACCGCCAACCGCGACCTCAACTCCACCAGCCACGAGCTGCGCCTGCACCGCGATCATCTCGAAGACCTGGTGCGCCAGCGCACCCGCGACCTCGAGGTCGCCAGCGCCGAGCTGCGCCGCAAAAACGAAGAACTGGGCCGCCTCAGCGAGCTCAAAAGCAGCTTCCTGGCCAACGTCAGCCACGAGTTGCGCACCCCGCTGACCTCCATCCGCTCCTTTTCCGAACTGCTGCTGCGCTATCCCGACGAGGATGCCGCCACCCGCGGCGAATTTCTCGGCATTATCTGCAACGAATGCGGCCGCCTCACCCGCCTCATTGACGACGTGCTCGATCTCGCTCGCATCGAAGCCGGCCGTCTCGAGCTCCACAGCCGCCCGCTGCGTCTGGCCGACCTCATGCGCGAGACGCTGGAGCTGTTCCAGCCGCTCGCCGTGCAAAAGGGCCTGACGCTGGAATGCGATGTCGGCGCCGGCTTGCCCCCCCTGATCGCCGATCCCGACCGCTTGCGCCAGGTGTTCACCAACTTGCTCAGCAATGCGCTCAAGTTCACCGAGCAGGGCGGCATCGCCATCGGCGCCTGTGTCCAGGACCGGGAGATGCTCATGCACGTGGCCGATACCGGCCTGGGCCTTCCTCCGGGCGATGCCGAGCTGATGTTCGAAAAGTTCGGCCAGCACCGCGAGCATCTCGATCACCCCTCCTCCGGCAGCGGCCTCGGCCTGGCCATCTGTCGCGAGATCTGCCTGGGCCACGGCGGCCGCATCTGGGCCGAGCGCCGCCCCGCCGGCGGCAGCATCTTCTACGTCGCCCTGCCCCTTGCCCCCGCTGCTGCGCTCGCCGTCCGCGCCTGAAGAGGCGGCCGGGCCACTAGGGCGCGGTGGGCTGCCTCTTGCCTTCCCGCCGCCGCGCGAAATAGAGGTAGCCGGGAATACCCGCCAATATGATCGCCAGGCCCACCGTGGAGTAGTCGAAATTCTGCGCGTAGCTTTTCAGCAGGATGTAAACGGCGGCCACGACGAAAATGCCGGGCAACACCGGGTAGCCCCAGCTGGCGTAAGGCGCTCGCTCCCCCCGCCGCCGGAATACGAATAGCGACACGATCGCCAGCAGATAGAACAGCCATTCCGCGAAAATGGTCAGCGTGTACAGCGTCTGGTAGGTGCCGCTGAGGGAAAACCCCATGGCGAACAGCGCCTGGATCAGCAGCGACATGTCCGGCGTGCGGTGGCTTGGAGACACGTGCGCCAGGCGCTGGAAAAACAGCCCGTCGTGCGCCATCGCGAACGGCACCCGCGCGCCCGAAAGAATCGAGCTGTTGAGCGTGGCGAAGGCCGAAATCATGATCGCCACCGCCACCATGGCCCCGCCGCTGTGCCCCAGAAAGCGTGCCGCCATGGTCGAGGCGACGTTGTTCGATTGCGCCACCACGCTCGGCCGCAGCACGTAAAAGTACGCCAGGTTGATGCCGGCGTAGAACAGGAATACCACCGCGATGCCGCCCACCATGGCGCGCGGTATGGTTTTGCCGGGATCGCGGATCTCGCTGCCCGCCAGCGTCAGGTCGTTCCAGCCGTCGTAGGCCCACAGCGCCGCCACCAGCGCCGCCGCAAACCCGCCCACGCCCGCGCCCGGCAGGCTCTGGCTGAAATGCGTCCAGTTGCCCTGCCCCCAGGCGAAGGCCGCCACCGTCAGGCCCGCCACCAGCAGCAGTTTCAGACCCGTGAACAGCGCCTGTACCGCCCCGCCATGCCGCACTCCGTAGTAGTTGATCAGCGTCACCAGCGCAATCACGCCCGCGCCCAAAAGGTGCATTCCGCTCAGCGCCGCCCAGTGTCCCACCGCCGGCTGGTTCAGCCCCGGCCATAAAAAACTGGCCGCCAGCGCAAAGCCCGCGCCGATGGTCGCCACCGATGCCGGACGCACGATCCAGAACATCCCCCAGCCGAATAGAAATCCGAACAGCGGCCCCAGCCCGTCGCGGATATAGGCGTACTCGCCACCCGCCTGCGGCCGCATCGTGCCCAGCTCGGCATAGGCCAGCGCGCCGGTGAGTGATAAAAATCCGCCGAGGAGCCATGCCAGCAGGATCCAGACGACGCTGTGCACCGCCTGAATCATGTCCTTGCTGACAAAAAAGATCCCGGTGCCGATCAGCGTCCCCACCACCATGGCCAGGCTCTGCCATGGCCCCAGCGCGCGCACCAACCCGTCAGTGGTGGACTTGGGCGCGGTGGTAGGGGACGTGCTCATGGGCGAAGCAACTGATAACATACCCTACCGCAAACGTCACCACCGTGCCCCCCACCACAAACCAGGTGTAGGGCAATCCCAGCCGTGACAGCGCCACCGCGGCCGCGATGCCGGCCGCCAGGCCGGTTATGGCGCCCGTTTGCGTTGCCCGCTTAGTCAGCGTGCCCAGCAGGAACATGCCCAGCAGCCCGCTGAACGGATAGGAAATGATCGCCAGCCCCGATTCCAGCACCGAACGCGAGTGCCGGCTGGCGTAGGCCACCAGCCCCATCACCACCAGCCAGCCCACCGTCGCCAGACGCGACATCCACAAATAATGGCTGTCGCTGCGCCCGCGCGCGAAAAACGGCCGGTAAAAATCTATGATCGTGCTCGAGCTCAGCGCGTTCAGCGCCGCGCTCAAGTTCGACATCGAAGCCGCCAGAATGGCCGCCAGCACCAGCCCCGCCAGCCCCACCGGCAGATGATCGGCCACAAACTGCGGATACAGGCTGTCGTAGCGTCCGAACGTCCCCGCCGCCAGATGCAGCGCGTGCGTCTGGTAGAACGCGAACAGTGCCACCCCGATCACCAGAAATAGCGCGAACTGGAAAAAGATCACAATCCAGCTCGACATCAGCGCCACCGTGCTGTCGCGCTGATTCCGCGCCGCCAGCAGGCGCTGCACCATGAGCTGATCGGTGCCATCGGTGGCCATGGTCAAAAACGTGCCGCCCAGCAGCCCCGACCAGAAGGTGTAGGTCTGCGTCCAGGAAAAGTTGAAGTGGAAAATACGCAGCTTGTCTCCGTGCCGCGCGGCTTCCGCCGTAACCGTGTGCCAGCCCTGCGGCAGCGCATGCAGCAGCAACACCAGGCTGAGCACCGCGCCGGAAACGTAAATGCAGATTTGAATGAAGTCCGTCCACACCACCGCCCGCAGGCCGCCCTCGAGCGTATACGCCAGCGTCAGCACGGCGACCAGCGTCAGCACCGCCGCCGGACTGAGGTGAAGGTGCCAGCCGGCCGGCAGCCCGTCGAGGATCACCTCGACCACGATCGCCACCGCGTACAGCCGCACGCCTTCGGCCAGCGAGCGGCCCACCAGGAAAATCAGCCCCGCCACCGTCCGCGCGCGGGTCCCGAAGCGGTGCTGGATGAGCTCGTAGGCGGTGAGCAGCTTGCCGCGGAAATAGGCGGGGATCAGGATCAGGCTGATCAGAACGCGCGCCACCAGGTAGCCGAACACCAGTTGCAAAAAGCTCAGGTCGCCGCTAAATCCCAACCCCGGCGTGCTGATGATGGTCAGCACGCTGGTTTCCGCCGCCACGATGGAGAACGAAATCGCCCACCAGGGCAGTTGCCCGCCCGCCAGGAAGTAGTCTCGCAGCGACGGATTCGGCCGCCGCAGCCAGATGCCGAAGGCGGTAATCGCCGCCAGGTAGACGCCGATCACCCACAGATCCAGCGGATGCAGCATGGCTCAGCGCGCCAGCTCCAGCGCCGCATCGGCCGGGGAACGCGGCAACGCCGCCAGCGCATGCGGCCATGCCTCGGCCAGCCCCGCTCGCACCAGCGGCACGTGCGTCAGCACCCCGCCGGCGTAATACGCCGCCGGCGCGCTCGAGCCCAGCGAGCGTGCGCAGGCCAGCAGCAGCGCCGCCAGCTCCTCGCCCGCGCGCCGGAACAGCGCCTCGGCCGCTGGCAACCCGCGCTGCGCCACCTCCGGCACCAGCGCGGCGAAGTTGCCATCCGCCGGTGCCCCGATCAGTCCGGCGCCCACCGCCTCCCGCCCGATCCAATCCCCGCTGCCGCCATCGCGCCCCGGCCCCGCGCCTCCCGCCCGTGCCTGCTGGCCGCCGTAGCGGCCGCAGGCAATCGAACCCGTGCCGGAGATGACCACGATGCCGTCGCCGCCTCCCGTCGCCGCCTCCAGGGCGAGCTCCGCATCGCTCATCACCCGGACCCGCGCTCGCGGCAGCAGCCGCCGCAGCATGGCCTCATATGCGTCGCGATGCTGCCCGGCGGAGGCGAATCCGGCGCATACGCTGACGCAATCCTCGCGCCGCGCTCCCAGCGGTGCCAGCGCCTGCTCACAGCCGTGCTGCAGCGTCTGTTCGACCGCGGTCGGCGTGGTCCAGCTCAGGCTGCATCCCGCCGCCCGCGCGCGCACCACGTCCCCGCTCTGTCGGGTCCGCGCCGCCAAGTCGGTCTTGGTGCCTCCGCCGTCAATGCCGAGCAGGATTTCCACGCCCGCGAGTTTAGCAGGTTATCTTGGCGCCACCACGCATCAGGGCGCGGATTTCCGGGCCCAGGAAACTGTACGGATACGGCCGCTCGGGCTGGCTGGCGGCATCCAGACGCCGCCGCAGTTCATCGGGTATCACAAACGAGAGCGCCGCCAGGTTGTCGTCCAGTTGCGCCGGCTTGGTGGCGCCCACGATTGCTGCGCTCACGCCCGGTCGCCCCGCCACCCAATTCAGCGCCACTTGCGCCATGGATTTGTCCAGCAGCTTGGCCACCGCTTCCAGCTCGGCAACGATGGCCCAGTTGCGCGCGGTAAATTTACGCATGGCCGGATTGGCCGCGACCTGGGGCGTGGTTAGCCGCCCGGAACCCTCTCCCCCACCCTCGGCGGGATGATACTTCCCGCTCAGCAGTCCGCTCGCCAGCGGACTCCACGCCATGATGCCCATGCCGTAGCCGCGGGCAAGATCGGTGAACTCATGCTCCAGATTGCGCTCGATGAGCGAGTATTCCATCTGCAGCGCCGCAATCGGCTCCCGGCCGCGCAGCTCGGACACGGTTTGCGCCCGCGCGGCATACCAGGCGGGCACATTCGACAACCCCAGATACCGCACCTTCCCGCTGCGCACCAGATCGTCCAGCGTGCGCATTACTTCTTCTGGTTGCGTCAGCCGGTCCCAGGCGTGGAGAAAGTAAATATCCACGTAGTCGGTCTTGAGCCGCCGCAGCGATCCTTCCAGCGCGCGCAAAATATTTTTTCGGCCGTTGCCGCCTGAATTCGGGTCGCCGGCGCAATCGGCAAATCCGAACTTGGTGGCAATCACCGCCTTCTGCCGCCGTTCCGTGAGAAATTCTCCCAGCCAGCGCTCGCTTGTGCCCTGCGTGTATAGATCGGCGGTGTCGAAAAAATTTCCCCCCGCTTCCACGTAGCGGTCCACCATTTGGCGCGCCGCCTGCTGGTCCGATCCCCAACCCCACTCGGTACCGAACGTCATCGTGCCCAGCGCCAAGGGGCTGACACACAGTCCCGAGCGCCCCAAGCGGCGGTAGGCCTCCAGCGGCATTCCATTACTCTATTACGGTTTTTGCGTCGGCCGCATCTGCACTTCGCTGACGAAGCTCTGCGGTCCCTGCGTCACCAGCATCGCCACCACGTGCGCCACATCCTCGGGTCGCATCATTTTGCGCCGGTCCTTTTTGCCCGCCAAGTCGGGGGAAAGGTCGGTGTCCACCGATCCCGGGCACACCAAGCTGACGCGGATGCCGTAACCGCGCAGCTCCTCCGCCGCCGTAATACTCAATTGGTGCAGCGCCGCCTTGCTGGCTGCGTATACCGCCCCCCCCGGCACCGGGTTGTGCGCCGCCAGCGAGGCGATGTTGATAATGTGTCCGCGGCGGTGCTGGATCATGTGCCCGGCAACCGCCCGAATCGCGAAGTAGACCGCCCGCACGTTGGTCTCCATCGTCGCCGCCCACACCTCGGGAGGGGTTTCGTGCAACGGAGTCCCAAAATGCCCGATACCCGCGTTATTGACCAAAATGTCCAGCCTCCCCAACCCCGCCAGCGTCGCGGCGACCAGGCTTTCCACCGCCGTCTGGCTGCGGACGTCCGCCGTTACCGCCTGGGCTTGCCCGCCCGCCGAGGCGATCGCGCCCACCACCTCGGCCAGCCCGGCTGGGTTGCGCGCCGCCGCCACGACGCGCGCGCCCATGGCGCCCAGGCGCAGCGCCACAGCACGTCCAATGCCCTGGCTGGCTCCGGTCACCAGGGCGGCTTGCCCTTGCAAGGGGGAATCTGGCATAGTGCGACCAGCGGTCCTGCCGGGCATCCAAGTAAAAGTGCAAGCACAGGTGCACTGCTTGCGCTTCCCAGCAGGCCTGTGACTATTTTATAATCCTGCGATTAGGAACAAGCCCGCTAAGGAGAGACCATGAAGCTGCCCACAACCCTCGCCGCCCTGGCCGCGCTCGCGATCACGAGCTGGGCTGCGATGCCACCAGCGCCGCCGGTGGCCTTCCCCCCGCTTTTCTACCAGGGCGAGGGCGGTTCCTGCCCCACGCCTGCTCCCGCCTCGAAAAAGACCTGGAAGCACGGGCGTGCTGAATATAACGACTTTACCGCTGCCACCAGCGCCACCAGTAACGCGCAGAAAGCAAGGCTCGCCGCTGCCTTCGCGCAGAAGTACCCCGACTCGAACTATCGCAACGAGGCCCTGCAGTTGGAAATGTCGGCCCAGGCAGCCTCGCCGGCCACGCAGCCGGCAGCGGTGAAGACCGCTCACCAACTGATGCAGTCGTCCAACGCCACCGCGCCTCAACTGCTGGCCGCCGACGTCATCGCGGCCTATCTCGGTCCCAACCTCGTCAAGCCCGACGATCCCAACTTGGCTTCCCAATCCCAGTCGTTGCTCAATGCCGCCTCCTGCGGTCAGCAGTTGCTTTCCAGCATGCCGTCGGCCTACCAATCCAGGTATTCGCCCATTTTGCTCAAGGCGAAAGGTTTTGCGCAGCTCAATCTCAAGCAGTACGGCGCCGCCATCACCACCTTGCAGCAGGCCGCCCAGGCCAATCCCAAAGATCCGCTGCCCTATTACTGGATGGGCATTGCCGCAGTCACCCAGGCCACGCCCAACTACAATGTCGGTATTTTTGATTTGGCCAAGGCCTCGGTTCTCTCGCCCCAGACCGGCGCCATTGCCAGCTACCTCACCACCGTCTACACCGGCTATCACGGCTCCACCGACGGCCTGCAGACCGTGCTCACCACCGCCCGCAACAATGCCGCTCCGCCGCAAGGCTTCAACATCCTCACCAAAAACCAGGTGCAGTATAACCAGGCGCTGGCCAAGTACAACGCAGAAAAACTCAAGCTGGCGAACGAGCTTCCGCCTGCCGACAGCTTCAAGGGCATCGTCGTGCGGCTGAAAAAGCCCGATTTGGCCGCCGGGGAATGGCGGCAGGTCAAGGGCCAGGGCTACGAGCTGACCGGCATTGTCACCGCGGTGAGCGCCAAGGCCGTGGATGTCGCCGTCGGCGCCACCGACCCCACTACTGCCAAGGCCAACCTGCGGGTGAACCTGTTCACTCCCTTCAAGCCCAAAGCGAAGCGGCCGCACATTGGTCAGACCGTAACTGTCAAGGGCGTCGCCGACGCCTTCCGACCCAACCCTCCCAATCCCAACGAAAATTTCGAGCTGATCATGAAAGACGGCGTGGTGGAAGGCTTCGGCCCGCCGACATCAAAGGGCTGAGATTACCACTGAAAGCTCTGCCCGATCACCTGCATAGCCGCGTTCAGCGTGACCTCGGCGTGCAACTGGGGCTGCTGATAGCCGCGCGCGTAGCGCAGGTCCGTCATCGAGACCAGCGAGCGGCTCGCCTCGCGCTGATCGCTGGTGTAGGGGAAACGCGCAAACGCCAGGAAAATGCGCCCCGTGTGTGAGGCGTCCGCCTGCTCGATGGCCGGCGTGGTCGGCGCTTTGACATAACTCCGCAGCGGCGTTACTTGCGTCTGATCGGTATCCCACGGCGTGCTCACGCTGGCGATCAGATAGTTGCGCGGCAGGCTCACCACCGCATCCCAGGAGAACGGGCTGTTGGTCACCGGGAACGCGGCCCAACTCGTAGGCTTCTGCCCTTCATAGATTTCCTGCATATCGGCGGTGTCCAGAATCGAGGCCGCGGCCTGATGCTGCCGCGCGCGCACTCCGATCCAGCCGAGAACCAGTAGCAGCGCAATGCCGGCGCTCAGCCGGTGCGCCGGGCGCTGCTTCGACCCCACTTCGTTGATCACCAGATCCAGCAGCAGCGGCGCGGCCAGAAAGCACGCCAGAATCAGCCAGATCCAGGGATCATAGCTGGGCAGCCAGTCGAGCGCAAACCAGTGCTGGCTGAACGGTGCCAGCAGCCGCACGCCGTAGGCGTTGCAACAGTCCAGCAGCAAATGCGCGCCCACCCCCACCGCGCCCAGAGCGAACCCGGCCTCCCAGCCCGGAACCTGGCGCTTGCGCCACTGCGCCAGCCGCCGCAGCCCGTAGGCCACCAGAATCGCCCAAATGGGCAGCATCCACAGCGAGTGCAGCACGCCGCGGTGGAACTCCACATAGCGAATCCCCGGCCAGCTATAAATCATGTCAATATCCGGCAGGTTGCACGCCACAATCATCCCCAAGGTGGCATAGGCGACCCGTTTTTTGAAAAAAACGCGCGAGAGCGCAATTCCTACCAGCGTGTTGGTGACAATATCCATAAAGGAGCGGATCCAGTTGCGATGCTGCCCAGCAGCATACCATTACTACAACGCATACCATGACCGGCCCGGCATCCGATCCACGGCACGAACTTGAGCGTCTGCGCGGCATCATCCGCCGCCATGAACATCTCTACTACGTTGAAGATCGCCCTCAGGTTAGCGACGCCGAATTTGACGCCCTCGTGCGGCGACTGCAGGCGCTGGAGCGGGCGCATCCGGATTGGATCACGCCCGATTCGCCCACCCAGCGTGTGGGCGGCGAGCCGCGCGCGGGTATGCGCAAGGCGCCGCATTCGGCTCCGCTGCAAAGCCTGGATAATGCCTATAACGCCGCGGAATTGGCCGAGTTCGACCGGCGCGTGCGCGACGCCGCCGCGGGCGCGCCCGTGGTCTACGTGGCGGAATTGAAATTCGACGGCCTGAGCATGGCGCTGCGCTATGAGCGCGGCCGATTCGCCCTCGGCCTCACCCGCGGCGACGGTCAGACCGGCGAGGAGGTCACCGAAAATCTGCGCACCATTCGCTCGCTGCCGCTGCTGGTGGACCTGCGCGCGCGTGCCGCGGCGGGCCTGCCCGCCGATTTTGAGGTTCGGGGCGAAGTGGTGATGCCGCGGGCCGCCTTTCAGCGCTTGAACCACGAACGTGCCGAGCAAGGCGAGCCGCGCTTCGCCAACCCTCGCAACGCCGCCGCCGGCGCGGTGCGCGTGCTCGACGCCCGCATCACCGCCGCCCGGCGTCTGGACTTTTACGCCTACAGCCTGCTGGCGCAGGGCAAGCCGCTATTGCCCTCCCAGACCGCCACGCTGGAGGCGCTGGCCGCGGCTGGTTTCAAAGTGGGGCGCTGGGCCCAGTGCGGCGATTTTGCCTCCACTGCGGCCTTCATTCAGGCCTGCGAGCAGGAGCGCGACACGCTGCCGTTTGAAATTGACGGCGTGGTCCTGAAAGTGGATGACGAGGCCCTCCGCCAGCGGCTGGGTTCGACCAACAAATTCCCGCGCTGGGCGATCGCCTACAAATTTCCGGCGCGCCAGGCCGTGACCCGCGTGCGCGACATTGTCATGAGCGTAGGCCGCACCGGCGCCCTCACGCCCACCGCTTGGCTGGAGCCGGTCGCGCTGGGCGGGGTAACGGTGAGCCGTTCCACGCTGCACAACCTCGACGAAATCCAGCGCCTCGATGTCCGCGTGGGCGACAACGTCCGCATCGAGCGCAGCGGTGACGTCATCCCCAAAGTCCTGGCGGTGGTGCCGGAACAGGACGGCAGCCACGAGCGCCGCGCCGCCTACCAGCCGCCCACGCATTGTCCGGTGTGCGGCAGCGGCGTGCATCGCGAGGCGGGCGAGGTGGTGCTGCACTGCGTCAACGCCAACTGCCCCGCCCGTTTGAAGGAATCTTTGCGCCATTTCGCTCATCGCGGGGTGATGAGCATCGGCGGCCTTGGCCCGGCGCTGATCGAGCAACTGACCCGCGCGGGACTGGTCAACAATCTTGCCGATCTGTACGACCACCTTGACCAGCAGACGCTGGCCGGGCTGGAGCGCATGGGTGAAACCTCGGCGCGCAACCTGCTGGGCCAAATCGAAAGCAGCCGCCGCCACCCCCTGTGGCGGCTGCTCTACGGCCTCGGTATCCGTTGCGTGGGCGAGCGCACCGCCCAACTGCTGGCACAGCATTTTGGCTCGCTGCAGGCGTTGACCGAGGCCGCCGAGCGCAACCTCGCCGAACTCGAGCAGGTCGAAGAAGTGGGACCGCGCATCGCTCAATCCATTCGCGATTTTTTCGCCGAGCCCGCCAACCGCGCCCTGATCGGCCGTCTGCGGGCGCTCGGGCTCGATCCCCGCCAGCAGCCGCGCTCGGCGGGGCCGCTGCCGCTGGCCGGTAAAAAACTGGTTCTGACCGGCACCCTCGCCGGCGCCTCGCGCGAGCAGGTCAAGGAGCGCATCGAGGCTGCGGGCGGCAAGGTGAGCTCGGCCGTCAGCGCCAAAACCGATTTCGTGGTCGCCGGCGCCGATCCCGGCTCCAAGCTCGAAAAGGCACGTGCGTTGGGCGTGCCCGTGCTGGACGAAGCCGCCCTGCAGGCGTTGTTGGAGCCGCAGGCATGACGCGCCTGACCCTGTTCCTCGATGCCGACGACACGCTGTGGGAAAACAACATCTACTTCGAGCGCGCCATCGAGCGCTTCTACGCGTTGCTCGGTCCCGCCGGCACCGACCGCGACGCCGCCCGCGCCCAGATTAACCGCCAGGAGCGGCGCGCCATCGCCGAAATCGGCTACGGCCTGGCCAGCTTCCGCCTGGCGCTGGAGCGCGCTTTCGCCGAGCTGGCCCCGCAGGCGTGGGGCCCGCAAGCGGCCGCGGCCGTCGCCTCCCTGGCCGCCGCCATTGCCGCCGAGCCCGTCCGTTTCCTCCCGCGCGCGGCCGAAGTCGTCCGCTATCTGGCCCGCCGCCATCGCCTGCGGCTGCTCACCAAGGGCAATTTCGTCGAACAAACGCGCAAGCTCAGTCTTTCCGGCCTGGCGCCGATGTTCGAGCAGGTGCATGTGTTGCCGGAAAAAAATCTGGCTGCCTATTGCCACTGCCTCCGGGGGCTGCAGGAGCCGCCGGCTTCTTGCTGGATGATCGGCAATAGCCCCAAATCCGATATCAACCCGGCGCTGGCAGCCGGCATGAACACCATCCTCGTTCCCCATCCCCATACCTGGGTGCTCGAGCAGGAGCCAGTGGCAGCCGCCTGCGCCCCCGGTTGCCAGTGTCTGACGATCGGTTCGCTCGCCGAGCTGCGCAATTTGTTCTAAAATCTGGCCATGTCGCGCAAGAAGCGCCGTCATTACAAGCTGGTGCAGCCCGAGCCCATGGTGCCCCGGCTTTCGGCTCGGGCGGAGGCCATCGTGACCGTGGTGCAGTGGGCGTTCTGGTTCGCCCTGGCAGGCATTCTGGTCGCATTTCTGCTGATTCTGTCGCTGTTCGCCCATATCCAGTTGAGTGCGCAGACCTGGTTGCGCTTGTGGCCGGCTTCGTTTCAGTTGATGACGGCCACGGGCGAGCCTTCCAAGAGCCTGGCCATCTGGCTCACCGTTGAAAACGGGCTGCTGTACTGCGGCTTCGGTATTGTGCTGGGGCTGGTGTGGGTGGGCATGCGCGCCTTGCGCCGCCGCCTGCAGCCCCGCTATAATTGATTGCTCTGTATGAAAGACAAGATTCATCCCGCCTATCAGCCGGTGCGCGTGGTCTGCGCCTGCGGCAACACCTTTGCCACCCGCTCCACCCACAAGGGCGATATTCACGTGGAAATCTGCTCGCAGTGCCATCCCTTCTACACCGGAAAGCAAAAGCTGGTGGATACCGCCGGCCGCATTGAGCGCTTCCAGCGCAAGTACGGCCGCAAAAGCCTGAGCTAAGGCCTCCTTACTAAGGGCAGCCCGCCGCTGCCTGCGTGCCCAGATCGTGGCGTAGCGCGGCGGCAATAGCCTCCGCATGGCGTGCGACCTCATCGGCCGCGGCGGCTTCCACCATCACCCGCGCGAGCATTTCCGTTCCCGAGTAACGCACCAGCACACGGCCGTTGCCCGCAAACTCGGCTTCGGCGGCGGCAATCGCTGCCTGAACCTCAGCCAGCTCGGCGAGCGGCACCTTTTGGCCTACCCGCACGTTCACAATCGCCTGCGGCAGCGCGCGCCAGCCCTCGCACAACGAGCGCAGCGAAGCGTGGCGCCGTGCCACCAGGTCGAAGCAGTGCAGCGCCGTCAGCAGCCCATCCCCGGTGGTGGCTTCGGCCGCGAAAATCACATGCCCGCTCGGTTCACCGCCCAGCAAAGCGCCGCTGGCTTGCATCCGCTCCAGCACGTACTTGTCCCCTACCGGCGCCCGTTCCAACCGGATACCAGCCTGAGCCAGCGCCTGTTCCAGCCCCAGGTTGGTCATCACGGTGCCCACCACAATCGCAGGGTTTAATTGCCGCCGCACCTGCAGTTCGCGCGCGGCGAGTAGCAGCACGCAATCGCCATCCACCAGCTCGCCATTGGCATCGGCTAGGATGGCGCGATCGGCGTCCCCATCGAAGGAGACGCCGGCATCGGCGCCATGGCGGTGGACGTGTTCGGCCATGCCGCGAGCATGTAGCGCGCCCACCCCGGCGTTGATGTTGCGTCCGTCGGGGGCGGCATTCAGGATTTCGGCGCGCAGTCCCAGCCTCGCGCACAAATCCGCCACCACGGCGCAGGCGGCGCCGTGGCCGCAATCCACCACCAGGCGCAGCGCGCTGAAGTCGGTGGCCGCGAACCGCTGCGCCAGGTGGGCGACGTAGGCGGCGCGCAGTTCCGGCTGAGCACGAAGCTTTGCCGGTGGGCCGGGCGCCTGTTGCCGGTAGCGCTCCAGCGCAGCTTCAATGCCGGCCTCTTCCGCATCCGGCAACTTGTAGCCGCCTGCGCCGAAAATCTTGATGCCGTTGTCCTGGTAGGGATTGTGGGAGGCCGAGATCATCACCCCCGCCCGAAAGTCGCCGCGTGCGGCCAGATACGCCACGCCGGGGGTGGGCAGCACCCCCGCATAGGCCACCTCCAGCCCTCGGGCTTGTAATCCGGCCGCGAATTGACCCGCAATGCCGGCGCTGCTTTCACGAGTATCTTCCCCCAGAATTACCCTGCCGGCGCCCGAGCGCGCCAGATCCTCGCCCAGGGCCAGCCCCACGGCGAACACGGTGGCGGCATCCAGCGGCGGCTGCCCGGCCACGCCGCGAATACCGTCGGTACCGAAATAGCGTTTGCCAGGGTTACTCATAAGCCAGAGCCGCGATGGCATCCTGCCCTGCGGCCTTCAACGCCGGATAAAGCGCGCCGATGGTGCTGGACACCAGCGCGATCACCGCGGCCAGCACCACCCATTGCCACGTCATCTGCATGGAAAGGGTGGGGTAGATATGGCTGAGCGTGCGCCACAGCCCGTAGGCGATCGCCACGCCCGCAATCACCCCAATCACCGCCAGCAACTCGCTTTCGCGGATGATCACTTTTACAATATAGCCGCGCGACGCGCCCAGCGCCTTCAAAATTCCGATCTCACGCGTGCGTTCCAACACGTTGGTGTAGAGGGAAAGGAAAATCACCAGGAATCCGATGGCAATTGCAATGCCCTCCATCACGTGCTGGAACACCATCACGTCCGGGCTGATGGCGTTGGCGGTGAACAGCGACAGGTACTGCGCAATGGAATCCACTTTTTCCGCCGGCGCCAGGGTCTGCAGCCGGTTCACGACTTCGGCGACGGGCACGCCCGGAACCACTTTCACGTAAAACAGCGCCGCGTGATCGGGCGAACCCGCCAGCGCATCCAGCGTGCGCAGGGGAATGTAAACACGCGAGCCCATCCCGTGCTCGAAAATGCCGACGAGGGTAAACGTGTGGCCGAGCAGTTGGATGCGCTGACCCACGCGGTAATGGCTCGCGGCCGCCTCCTTGTCGTCCACGATCATCTGGTAGCTGGCGGGGGCGAAAGCGCGCCCGCGCAGGAAGCGGAAGCCGCCGCTGACCGCCTGAAACGCGGTGAGGTTGATGCCGCCAACCGCGGAAACGGACTTGTTCAGGGCGTAGGCGACGGGCGCTATCGCCCGGACGCCCGGTACCTTCGCCAACACCGGACCCATTTGCAGCGGCAGGGTATTGCCCGTCATCTGGGTGAGGATCGAGCCGCTGCCGCTGCGGACGATGATATCGGCGCCGATGCCATGCACCCGCGCGCGCTGGTCGTTGATCATGCCGCTGACCAGGCCGACGACCATGAGGATGAGCAGCACCTCGATCGCCACGGCGATCACGCTCACCAGGCTGCGTATGGGCCGGCGGCGCAGATTGGCCACCACCATGCGGTTGATCATGCGCGCCATATCAGCCTGCGCACCCGCGCAGGGCGGCGCACACGCGCTCGACTTCGGGCGCCGTCAATTCCGGATACATCGGCAGTGCCAGCACTTCGCGACAGGCGCGTTCGGTCTCCGGCAGCGGCTCGGCGGGCGGGAAGGCGGCCAGGGCGGGCTGACGGTGCAGTGGACTGGGATAATAAACCTCGGTGCCGATGCCTTGCGACTGCAACCGGGCGCGCACCGCATCGCGATCGCGCACGCGCACCACGTACTGATGAAATCCGTGCCCGGCGGTGCACTCCGGCGTGCTCACCCCGGCCAAGCCGCGCAAGCCCTGCTCGTATTGCGCGGCGAGGCCGCGGCGGAGCCGGATCCAATTCGCCAAGTGCGGCAGTTTGGTTCTCAAAATGGCCGCTTGCATCTCGTGCATGCGTCCGTTCCAGCCCATGGTTTCGTGTTCATAGCGGTGGCGGCTGCCGTGAACCCGCAGCAGGCGCAGGCGCTCCAGCACCTCCGCGCTGCGGCTGCTCACCATTCCGCCCTCGCCCAACGCTCCCAGGTTCTTGGTCGGATAAAAGCTGAAGGCGGCAGCCGCGCTCCAGGTGCCCGCCGGACGCTGCTGCCAGGACGATCCCAGCGCCTGCGCGGCGTCTTCGACCACGGGAATGCCGCGCGCTTCGGCCAGTTGCAGAATGGCCGGCATATTGGCCACCCTCCCATACAAATGCACGGGCAGTATCGCTCCGATCGCTTCCGCGCGCGGCCGTTGCAGCGCGCGCGCCAGCGCGGCCGGATCGAGATTGAAGCTTTCCGCTTCGATATCCACGAACTCCGGCCGCGCTCCCGCCAGTAGAATTGCACCGGCAGTGGCAAAGAAACTAAACGCGGTGGTGAGCACCACCTGGCCGGGACCGACGCCCACCGCGCGCAGCGCCATGTGCAGCGCGTCGGTGCCGCTGGAGCACGTGACCGCCTGCGTGGGCGGCCCGCCCAGCGCGCTCGCCGCAACTTCGCTCTCGAAGGCCGCGCACTCCGCGCCTTGCACGTAGCGCCCCGAGGCCAGCACCCGCTCGACTGCGGCGCGAATATCCGCGCCCAGGGCGGCATTCTGGCGGGCGAGGGAAAAAGCGGGAATGCCTTCAGGCATGGTTGATCTTCCAGTCTACCCTCCCCTAGACTGGAAGAGAGTGAAAACGGAGCCAAAGCCATGAACGAAGCCGGTGAATACGAGCGCATGGACTGGATTTCGCTGGATAACTTCCTCACCACGCATCCGGCCCTGAAGAAGATTACGCGCTGGTTTTCCGAGCACCCGGACGAGTTGATTACCGCCGAGCAGTTTTCCGCCGCCTACGGCCAGCCCACCGCTTGGCTCGACCTCAAGGGCCTGGCGGTGCATAAAGTTCTCAGCGCTTACGATGGCAAGGAGAGGCTCGTCACGCTCCCGTTCGCCATTGGCGCCAGCACCCGCTTCCGCTTCAACCGCAAGCTGGAAAAGCTGGTCGCCGATGTGCTCGCCAAAGTCAAGCCCGGCCCGCGCCCGGATACGGTCTATCCGGAAGGCGCCGAACACGGCAACAGCGGTGGCCGAAGCTGGCAGGGCTGGAAAACGCTGCCGCCGGCCTAGCCGCCCGTGGCGCCAAGCCTGGCCGTCCCATCCGCTTCGCGTAAAAACGCGCGCACCGCTGCTCCGCGAACCGGTCAAATCCGTTCTCCTCCGGAAGCCGGTTCAACCGCTCCACGGGCTGCCGGGGGTTCCGGGCCGGCCTGCGGCTACCCGCCGCCGGCCGATCCCCCATGCCGACGGCGGACGCGCGTAGAATCGCATCCATGGGACGGTCAAACAGATCACTTCTGAAAAGATCCTTCCCGCTGATGTCCCGCCGGCAAACCCTGCTGCACAATTTGCTCCGTCGCCGTCCGGCTGATCGCGAATTGACGGAGGCAAGCGAGAGCTTCGCCGTTGAGGTGAACCGGCGGCCCGGCGCCGGCCTCGAATCCTATGCGCGCGACCTGCGCTACGCGGTGCGCATGCTGCGCAAGTCGCGCGCGCTGGCGCTGGCCTGTATCCTCACGTTTGCCATTGGGGTGGGCGCGAACGTGGTGGTGTTCAGCATGGTGAACGCGCTGATGTTCCGCACGCTGCCCGTTGCGCATCCGGATCAGCTTCAGATGTTGAGCTTAACGGTTCACGGCGAAGTCAGCACCGCACCGCTCACGCGCGAGGATTTGCGGGAACTGGCGGCCCAACCGCACAGCGCCTTCGCGGCCGTGACCAGCGCTACCTTAGTTGGCCAGAACGGCGTGGGCGTCAGCGTCCGCGGCCGCGCGCGCATCGCGTCCGCCGGCTTTGTAGGCGGAAACTATTTTGCCGTGATGGGCCTGCGGCCGGCGCTCGGGCATTTTTTCGACCGTGACAACGCTCCCGAGGTGGTGCTCAGCTACGGTTACTGGCAATCTCGTTTTGCCGGCAACCGCGCCGTGGTGGGACAGCCGGCCGAAGTTGACGGCCGCGCGGTCACCATTGTCGCCGTCGCGCCGAGAAATTTTCACGACATCACGTTGCTACTCGACACGAACGTTTATCTGCCCGTGGGTATGGCGCCTCACGGTACCGCGAACCGCCCGACGGTATATCCGATTCCGATCGTGCGCCTGCGGTCCGGCGCAACCAAGGCGGCGGCCCAAGCCGAACTGTCGGTGTTTGCTCAGCGCCTCGCGGTAGAGCACCCGGAGAATGACAACGGCCTGGCAATCCGCATGTGGCCGATGAGCACCGGCGTGATGAGCATACAAGGCGGAAGCAATCCGTTCGGCGCCGTTGCGGCGCTTTTCCAGGTGCTCTCCGGACTGGTGCTACTTCTCGCTGCGGCCAACATCATGGGCGTGCTGCTGGCGCGCGCGCGCACGCGCCAACGCGAAATGGCGGTGCGGGCGGCGCTTGGCGCAGGGCGCGGGCGGCTGGTGCGGCAAGTGTTTCTGGAAACGCTGGTGCTGGCCGCATTGGGGGCCGCACTGGGCATGCTGCTGGGTCTGGTGGCAAGTAAAATGCTGAGCGGGCTGCCGCCGCACACTGCGTCGCTTCCCCTGGTGCTCGACTTCGGCTTCGATTGGCGCGTGTTCGGCTTTGGATGCCTGATGGCCCTCATTATGGCGCTGGTGGCCGGCATTGTGCCCGCCTGGCGCGCCGCTTCGGCCGACCCCAATCAATCCTTGCGCGGCCCGGAAGTGGGTGCGGGCGGATGCCGGCGCCAGCGGCTACACCCGACGCTCGTGGTGGCGCAAGTAGCGGGCTCACTGACGCTGCTAATCGTCGGCGGGCTGTTCGTCCGCAGCCTCGTCCACGTGGGAAACCGCCCACTGGGCTTTGAACCGGCCCACGTGTGGAATTTCGTGCTCGACGCTAGCGGCGCCAATTACACGCCCGAGCAGGGCAGGCAGGTGTTTGACCGGCTGCTGCCCGCCGTGCGGGCGCTGCCGGGCGTGCGCAGCGCGAGCCTCGCGCGGCTCTATCCACTTGGTACCGTCAGAGCCAACGGTTCGGTCCATCCGCTGACCGGCAAGACGCGGAGGGCCGGTTCCATCCTGAATGCGGTGTCGCCCGAATATTTCTCGACCATGGGCATTCCGGTGATCGCGGGCCGCGGCATCACCGCCTCCGATACCGCCGCGTCGACGCCGGTCGCTGTGATCAACGCGAAACTAGCCCATAAGCTGTGGCCTGGCGAGAGTGCGCTTGGCCGGCAACTTGCTTTGTTTCGTGCGGCAAGGCCGATAACCGTCGTGGGTGTGGTTGGCAATTCCATCATTAGGTTTGGCG
Source organism: Terriglobales bacterium (assembly GCA_050747745.1). GTDB lineage: Bacteria > Acidobacteriota > Terriglobia > Terriglobales > SCQP01 > SCQP01. The sequence goes on along the minus strand of JBOGKM010000098.1, from coordinate 57,186 downwards.
GTCCGATTCCTTATGAGGTCTACTCCGCGATCAGCCAGTCCTATACCCCGCGCCAAGTGCTGCAGGTACGCACCGCACCCAACGTCGCGACGCCCGTGCCTGCGGTAGAACGGCTGCTGCAACAGGTCGCGCCGGGGGTTCCCTTGGGTGGGGTACAGTCCATGACCGCGGCGATTCACGGCTTCTTCGGTCTGTTCGTGTACAGCCTGGGTGCACGCCTGGCGCTCGCGCTGGGCCTGGTGGGCCTATTCCTCGCCTTGATTGGTGTTTACGGCGTGGTGGCGTATGCGGCGGCGCAGCGCACGCACGAAATTGGAATCCGGGTGGCGCTGGGTGCGCGCCCACGCCAGGTCGCAGCGGAGATTTTGCGCAGCGGCGGCGTAGTCATCGCCTCCGGGATCGCAATCGGACTGCTCGCCGCCGTCGCGATCAGCAAACTGGCAGGTTCGTTTCTGGTGGGCGTATCGGGACTCGATCCGATGACATTCATCGCCGCCGCGCTGCTGTTGGCGGTGGCAGCAGCCGCCTCGGCGCTGGTGCCTGCCTGGCGCGCCAGCCGCGCCGATCCGCTCGCCTTCCTGCGCTGCGATTAGTCGGGCGTCGCGCGAAAGTAGGCAGGAGTCAAGTATATAATCGCCCCCAGGTCTAACGCTCGTCTCCGATCCGCCAAAGCGTGGCCCCGCGCCAGCGGGCCACGGGCTGGGCGCGCGCGCGCAGATCGGCAGCGAGCGGCGGCGGGGCCCAGTCGGTCCAGACATAGTCGAAATGTTCGAGGCAGCCGGAGCCGGGGTGGGCGTAGCAGGTGGCCAGATCGGAGCGTTGGATCAGCGGTTGCTGTCCAGCCTTGGCAAAGATGTTGGATTCGTAGCTCCCGCGCGTGATCGCCCACAGATCCACAACCCGCGTCAGACCGATGTCGCGCTTGAATTCATCGCGCGGCGTGCGCGGCGTTTGTAGCACGTCCACCCGCGCTCCCGGCGGCAAAGAGCTTCCCATGGCCAGGGCCTGCCGGCTGCGCGCGTTGATGCGGCTCCAACTCCAGGCAATCACCCCCACGCGCGCCAGCATCAGCAGCAGCAGCGCCGCGAAGGCGACGCTGCGGCGGCGCGTCCACTTGGGGCGGAGCGACAAAGCCAGCATCACGCAGGCGGGTGCGACAAAGCGTCCGTCAATGTTCGAGGCGGTGAACAGCTTGCCTGGCATGATCACGTAAAAGGCCAAAAGCACCGCCCCCACGGTGGCCAGATCGCGCCGCCAGCGGCTGCGCCAAACGAGCACGATTGCTCCCGCGGCGGCTAACACGGCCATGCCCGCGTCCAGCCGCATGTGGTAAGTGCGCACTAACGACAACGCGTGGATCGCCTTTTGCTTCAGCGGCGGCCAGGCCATGCGCCCCAGTTTGCCGTTGCGCTGAAAGAAACCGAAAAACAGAAGAGCGACGGGACATCCCAGCCAGCCAAGCTGCAAAATCAACTTGCCGAAGCGGTGATCCTCAAGCCACTCCGGAATGGCTATGGCACAGCACATCAGGCCGAGAATCGCGATGGCGCCCAGGTGCGCCAGGTAGACCGGCAGGCTGAGCACGCACAACCCGGCGAAGCCGCCCCAGCCGTAGCGGTGGCGCTGCCGCAGCCAGAGGGCGAACACCAGAAAGGCCAGGGAGAGGCCAAACATGAAATTCACGAATCCCCACAGCAGGCTGGCGTTGAAGAACGTCAGCGCCGCCAGAGGCGCCAGCCAGTTGCTTTTGCCGCCAATGGCGAAGCAACCGGCGAAGTAAAGGAGAGCGATGAGCGTCAGAAAGATTTTGCCGGCCACCAGGGGCGCAAGGTGGAGAAGGCGCATCAGCGGGACGGTGATGGCTTCGATGGCGAGGTTGGGGATGGGGCCAAACTCAATGCGGTAATAGCGTGCCCAAAACGGTAGGGCGTGAAAGTGGGCAATGATGTAACAGCGGGCGAGATGGGAGGGATAGTCAATCATCCCGGGATAATCAAACGCCAGCAAGGGCGCGATCATCGCGGCGGCGACTACGGCGAGGAGCACATGATAATGCCAGGTACGCAGCCCAAAGGGAGAATTGGTTTCCGCCGCGAGGGCTGAGCGAGGCGTTTTTGCCGCGGGCAGGGGCGCTGACATGGAGCAGTCTTGCAGATGCCCATCTTGCGTGCTAAGTTGTGCATCATCACTCAACAGCGCCTCCCAACCACGGCCATCGCAATGCTCTCGCTGGTGATACCGACGCGCAACGAAGGTGGCAATATCGAGCCGCTGCTGCTGCGCCTGGAACGGGCCTGGCCGTGGGCGGCCGAGGATCTGGAAGTGCTGATCGTCGATGACGGCAGCCGCGATGGCACGCGGGAGACGGTGTTGCGCTTGGCCCAGCAGCGCCCCTGGCTGCAGTTGCTACCGCGCCAGGTAGAGCGCGACCTGTCGACGGCGGTGGTCGCGGGCTGGGGCAACGCGCGCGGGGACATTCTAGGCTGCATGGACGGCGATCTGCAGCACCCCCCGGAACTGCTCCCGGTGTTGCTGGCCGAACTGCGCCAGTCGCAAGCCCAACTGGTGGCCGCCAGCCGATACGTGCACGGCGGGGGCGTGGGAGACTGGGCGTTCATGCGGCGCGTGGTTTCGCGTCTGGCGTCGGCGCTGACCAATCTCATCCTGCCGGGCGCGCTGGACGGCATCAGCGATCCCATGTCGGGCTACTTTCTGGTACGCCGCGATGCGGTGCGCCTCGGGCAATTGCGCCCGCGGGGTTACAAGATTCTGCTGGAAGTGCTGGCGCGCGCGCGGCCAAGCCAAGTGCGGGAGGTGGCTTTCACATTCGCACCCCGCCGCCAAGGCGCGAGCAAAGCCGGGTGGCGGATCAGTTGGCAATTCCTGCGGCAAATCTGGTCCCTGGCGGGAGCGACCGGCGAACTGCGCCACATGCTGCTGTTCGCTGTGGTGGGCCTCAGTGGCGTGGGAGTGAACTATCTGGCCTTTTGGGGGCTGCACCACCTCAGCCCGGCTGTCAGCGTGATCGCGGCAGCCTCGTCGGCGCTGGCGACCACCAGCAACTTCTTCGGCAACGAGTTCGTGACCTTCCGCGATGTCGCGCGCGTCTTGAGCGGATCGCGGCTGCGGCGCTGGGCGCGGTTCTCGGCGCTGTCGCTGGTCGGCCTGGGGATCAATACCGCCTCGGTCACGCTCCTGGTGCGCTGGCTGCCCTGGACGCTGGCGCTGGCGATCGGCATCGTGCTGGCCTCGGCGTGGAACTTCTTCTCGAATTCAACGCTGACGTGGCGGCGCTCGCGGCTGGGTGAGCCCCAGCCTGCGGTGCTGGTCAAGTCGGCCTGAAGGTCTGCTCCCACGCGGTCAGCTTGTCGATGCGCTTGCGGCGCACGACGTAGCCGAGGCCGGCCCCGCTCGGAGCCGAAATCGTGCCCCGCGCGCTGACGCTGACTTCCGGATCGATAATGTCCTCGTGCCAGTAGCGCCGGCTCGCCGAAACGTCGCCCGGCAAGGAGAAATTCGCCAGCGTGGACATGGCGATGTTGGCGGCGCGGCCGACCCCGGATTCCAGCATGCCACCGCACCAGACCGGCATCGCCGCCTTCAGCGCCGCGTCATGCACCGCGCGGGCGGAGCTGAAACCGCCCACGCGCCCGAGCTTGATGTTGATCATGCCGCACGCGCGGCACGCAATGGCTTCCTCGGCATCGCGCACGTGGTGAATGCTTTCGTCCAGGCAAAGCGGGGTGCGCAATTGGCGCTGCAGCAGCGCGTGCTGCTGGATGTCGTCATCCCACAGCGGCTGCTCGATCATCATGAGTCCGAACTCGTCGAGCGCACGCAGCAGCGGCGCGTCGTCGGGACGGAAGGCGGAGTTCGCGTCGGCGCTGAGGGCGATTTTGGGGAAGCGCCGGCGGACCTGGCCGACAATTTCCACATCCCAGCCGGGTTTGATTTTGATCTTGATGCGCTGATAGCCCGCTTCCAGCTCCCGCGCAATGGCTTCCAGCAGCTCGCCCGCCGAGTCCTTGATCCCGATGGAAACGCCGCATGCAATCTCCCGCCGCGTGCCCCCAAGCAACTGCCACAAGGGCACGCCTTGCCGTTCCGCTTCGGCGGCCCAGACCGCGTTTTCGATGGCGGCCTTGGCCATGCGGTGACCGCGGATGGGCTCCAGCGCGCGTGCCACATCGCCCGGCTCGGCAAACTCGCGGCCGAGCACCATGGGAACGGCAAAATCCTTAAGGACCAGCGCGGCGAGATCGGTGCTTTCAGCGTTGTAGAAAGGACCCTCGCCGCAGGTGACCTCGCCCCAGCCCTCCAGGCCATCCACCCGGACCTGGAGCAGGAGGATGCGGCGCTGCTGCATGCGCGCGAAGCTGGTCTCGAAGGGGGTGACCAGGGGCATGCGAATTTCACGCAGACTGATCTGTTCTATTCTCATGGCAGTGGCTCGTCGGGTATCCACGGGCCCAGCAAAAACGCGCCTCCAGCGCTATCGCGCCGATAGCCGACCGCGGCGGTGCCGGAAGCAAAGGCGGCGCACAGCGCCTTGCGGAGATGCGCCTGGGTCGAGGCGGCTTCCGGTTGCTGCGCGTTTTTCCACTCTTGAATTTCCGCGGGCACGGCGACCTCGCCAATGATTTCCGAAGCCGGGAGCTTTTCCCCCGCCGCTGCCGCCACCACGCGCGGCGACCGCAGCCACCATTCGGCGGTGAGCCGGTCGGTGGGCAAGCCCGCCTGCAGCGTGCTGCTGGTCAGGCCGTATAGATTGGGGTGGTAGCGGCGGGCGATGGCGCCGAGTATGGTGAGGTTGAAATGGCCATTGAGGATCTCCAGCGGATCGAAGGTCCATTCGATGACTTCGATTCCCTGTTCGAGCGCCGCTTCGCGCTGCTTCAGCTTCAGCCTTCGCCCCACTCCCTGGTTGCGGTGGGATGCGGCGACGGCCAGCATGTGCGAATGCCAGAAGGTTTGCCCGGGGCGATGCCCGGGCAGCGCCATGCTAAAGCCCACCAGCCGTTCGCCCTCCCAGGCGCCTAGCATCTGGCCGCCGATCTTGCGCGCCACCACAAATATCCTCCGCGGCACCAGATCGAGGTCATGAAAGCCCCAGGCCAGCCGCTGCAACTCGACGCAGGCTTCCATTTCGCTCGGCGACTCTAGCGTCCGGATCAGCACGGCCGCGGCTACGCCCGGTTTTCCTTGCGCTTCGCCTGTTGCCACAATTCCTCCCATTCCTCGGCCGTGAGATGCGCCAGAGGTTGGCTCGATCCCAGCGTTTCCATCATGCGGAAGCGGCGAGCAAACTTGCGGTTGGCATGTTTAAGAGCTGCCTCCGCGTCCAGGCCGCAATGGCGCGCCAGATTGGCGGCCGTAAACAGCACATCGCCGAGTTCCTCTTCCAAGCGCTCGCGCCCCTCGCCTGCCACCTGCGCGCTGCGCAGTTCGGCGAGCTCTTCTTCCAGCTTTTGCCACACCCCTGCCGAGCCGGCCCAATCAAAGCCGGCTTTCCCGGCGCGCTGGCCCAGCTTGCCGGCTTCCGACAGCGCCGGCAGGGCGGCGGGAATGCCGGCCAGCAGTGACCGGTCGCTGTGTTTGCCCTCGGCGGCTTTGGCGGCGTTCCAGCGCGCCAACGCGGCATCGGCGTCGGCGGCCTTATGCTCGCCGAACACGTGCGGATGGCGGCGAATCAATTTCTCGGCCAGCTCGTCGAGTACCTCCGCCAGGGTAAACAGATTTTGCTCCGACGCCATCTGTGCGTAGAAAACGACTTGCAGCAGCAGATCGCCGAGTTCCTCGCGCAGCCCTGCCCAATCGCGGGCGCTGATTGCCTCCAGTACCTCGTAGGCTTCTTCCAGCGTATTTGCGCGGATGGAATCGAAAGTCTGGGCGCGGTCCCAGGGGCAGCCATCGGCGGCTCGCAGGCGCCGCATCGTGTCCACCACACGCATGAACCGATCACCTATCATGGATGCAGAGGGGGGAGCGGAGTGCAAGCATGGATCTTGACACATCCACGGCCGATCGGCCACCGCCCGCTGGAGTTGGTGGATTTGCCTGATCCCCAGCCGGGAGTGAGGCAAGTACGGGTGCGGGTGCGCGCCTGCGGCATCTGCCGCACCGATTTGCACGTGGTCGAAGGCGAATTGCCGGTGCGCCGCGAACATATCACGCCCGGACACCAGGTGGTGGGCGAAATTGATGCCCTGGGCGCGGGCGTGGGGAATCTGGCACTGGGCCAGCGCGTGGGCGTGGCGTGGCTGCACCACACCGATGGCACCTGCCGTTTTTGCCGAAGCGGGCGCGAGAATCTGTGCGAGCACGCCGAATTTACCGGTTGGACGGTTCCGGGCGGCTACGCCGGGGCCGTCTTGGCCGATGCAGACTTCGTATATCCGATACCGGACGGGATGGACGACACCCAGGCGGCGCCGCTGCTGTGCGCCGGCATCATCGGCTTCCGCTGCCTCCGGCTGAGCGGAATTGCGGACGAAAGCTGGAGCGGGGCGCGCCTGGGTATTTATGGATTCGGAGCGGCGGGGCATATCGCCATCCAAATTGCCCACTGGCGCGGTGCCGAGGTGTACGTTTGCACGCGCGATCATGAGCGCCATCAGCGCTTGGCGCGCGAGCTGGGGGCGGCCTGGGTGGGGGATGCGGCCGCGCCCCCGCCGCTGGCGCTGGATGCGGCGCTGATGTTTGCCCCCGCGGGCGAGCTGGTGCCCGCCGCGCTGCAAGCCCTGGCGCCCGGCGCCACGCTGGTGCTGGGCGGCATTCATATGAGCCCGATTCCGCAACTCGACTACGCCTGGCTGTATCGCGAGCGCGTCATCCGCAGCGTGGCCAACAACACCCGCGCCGACGGACGCGATTTCCTGCAAGAAGCCCTCCGCGCCGGCGTCAAGACCCGAACCCGCACCTTCCCATTTTCCGCCGCCAACGAGGCCCTCGCCGCCCTCAAGAACGACGCCATTGCAGGCGCCGGAGTTCTCCTGCCACCCGGCCTTGCTTGATCCCGCCCGGATCGCGACAACTTGAAGGCGTCCAAGCGCCAGCGGGCACCCGTTGCCCGCCGGCGCCTGTCACAGCGACCGCTGGGGCAACCCGGGCCCTGCCGCCAGTTGGCCCCTGGCCCCCCCTCCCCCCTCCCCCCTACCCCAGGCCCGGTCGGGGGACGGGACAGAGGGCAGCTGGGGAAAAGTCTGATTGGTACAACTTAAGTCCTTTGGAACCAGCATTCGGTTCCTCTGGAGCCAGCGTTGCGTTTGGAATTCGGGATGTACACTTGCATCGCACAGCGTCTCACCGCGCCCACGATTGGCATTACCGGCGGGCCGCCCGGCAGGAGCACGATTGTGCTCTCGAATATATAGAGTCCGAAAATGGGTAAAAGGTTGGGGTGAGAGGCTCTCACTTTTTTGTCACAAAATATCGACGAAATTGTGGCGGCGCGAGGACCCGTGGGAACGGGTATGCGGCCTGTCTAGTTGGCTGGCCCTGGCTGGGCAGATGGCTGCCCTGCACCGGCCGGGGCGCGGTCGGGGCGCAGGAACAACCGCAGCAGCATGGGCCCGATCAGGGTGGTAAGCACCGCCATGGCAATACCGACGGAGTAATAGGCGCTGGGGATGGCCGGTATGCGCAGGCTTTCGTTGGCGACGACGATGCCCACCTCGCCACGCGGGATCATGCCCAACCCCACCAGCAGCGCCGAGCGCCGCCCGAGCGGCAGGGCGGAAAGTCCGCAGGCAAACAGCTTGGCGATGATCGCGATCAGCGTCAGGGCGCCGATCAGCATCAGGTCGTGGGGGCGCGTGAGGGCGGTGGGGCTGAGCTTGAGGCCGATGTTGGCGAGGAAGAAGGGCACCACGAAGCTGCTCACCGTCTCCGCCTTGGCGCGCAGCGCCGGAGCAATTTCTTCCGATTCGCTGACGAACAGGCCGGCCAGAAACGAGCCGATGATGGCCGCCAGGCCGATGTAAGCGGACATGGCCGAAAAGCCTAGCAGGATGATCAGGGCAAACGTCCATTGCGGCGCGGCGCTGCGCAGCCGCCCCAGGCGCGGGCGCAGACGGGGAAAGGCGGTGCGGCGCAAAAACAGCACCACCACGAAGAACAGCGCGACGAAAATGACGGTGAGGGCCAGGTTGAGCCAATGCGATTGCGAGGTGGCGAAGCTGGTGAGCATGGATAGTGCCAGCAGACCGAGAATATCGTCGAGGACGGCGGCCCCCAGGATGACGCGCCCGAAGGCGGTGTTGAGAGCGCCGAAGTCGGTGAGGATCTTGGCGGTGATGCCGATGCTGGTGGCGACCAGGAGGGTGCCGACGAAGCGGGCGGTGACGGCGTTTTCGCCGATGGCGGCGGCGAAAGCCCAGCCCAGAGCCAGAGGGGTGATGACGCCGAAGAAACCCACGGCCAAGCTGACGTAGCCGTGTTCGGTGATTTCTTCCGGCTTGGTCTTGAGACCGGTCTCAAACAGGAGGAAGATGACGCCGATTTCGGCCATGAAATCGAGCGTGGTGGAGGGCCGCACCCAGTTGAAAAGACCAGGTCCGACGATGAAGCCGGCGACAATCTGTCCGATGAGGCCGGGCTGGCCGAGGCGCTCGAACACCTCCTCACCGATCTTGGCGGCGATGAATAGGAGAAAGAGGCTGAGCAGGGGCTGGAGAGCTTCCGGCTGCACGCTGCTATTACATTAGCGCAGTGCCGGCACTCTCCTCTTGAGGTGTGCCGACTCGCCGCCGGCCGGGATCGGGGAGAGAGGGTAGGAATGCCAGGGCTAGTCGCAGCGGGTGCCGTGGACGTGGAAGGTCATGCGCACGCAAGCGGTGCCGGCGACGGCATGGGCTTGAGCGTCGCGGGCCGGATCAAAGCGCCAGGAGTAGATGGCGCGCGCGGCCTGCAGCAGTCCATCGCCTCCTCCACGCACGAACCGCCGCTGAGCCTGACGAACTAGGCTATGGGCACGCCGCTGTCCGGATTCCACGCGTCCAGGTTCTCGGCGAGCGCGGCGGCGAGGAGCTGCCGGTCGCTGCAAATGAATCGCTGTGCGCCACTGCTCCCGCCGATCAGGCAACTTGCCAATTGCACGGCGTCGTAGGCGCGCAAGGGGTGGCGCTCAACGAGGCCCGAGGCGATGCCGAGCACCGCATCCGTCACCGACTGGCGCGTAAAGCGCCAACCCTCGTCTTCGCGGAATTGACCAAGCAGCAACCGCCGGGCCTCTGCGCTCACCTTCTGGGTGCGCTCCAGCAGGCACAGCGCCGAGGCGACCTCAACGCCTGCCAGGCTCGAAATTAGAAGTTCGCCGGCGGCGGCTGCGTCCGCGAGCTGGAGCATGGCCTCGCTTCCCGGCTCGCGGACGTACAGCTTGACCAGCGCGCTGGTGTCCAGGAATGACCTCACGCGGGCGTCACCGGCGCCCTGCCAGCACAGCGTCGGACAGCTTTACTCCGCCCAGGTCCATGGGCGAGAATCCCCGGCGTGGGGCCGGTGGCGCGCTGGCCAGCGCTTCTCGAACCTCGGGATGATCGTGGTTGAGCACCACGGTGCTGGTCGGGAACGGCGACTTCGGGTTAGCCAGTTTCCCCACGCGCACGTATTCGCGGCGGATCGCCTCGTCGAGTGTGCCCCGCGCCTCCTCCAGACTGAATCCACGCTGCGGCAGAAAATCATCGCGAAATTTCTTCAGCGCCACGAAGTTCATCCCCTCGAGCTCGCGCAGCGCCAGAATTAGGCGTCTCATGATTCCAGTCGGGGTGGGCGGGGCAGCGGTGGCAGGCGACGGGGATCGGATGACCGGTCCAGCCGCCGCCGGACGCTCGACGACACGAAACACCAGTTCGTCCCCGGGCGCAGGATGGAAATATTTCTCCACCGGCGCGCTTCGCTTGGTCTTGCGCTGCTGGTCCTTGCGCTGGAAGCTAAACTCCAGTTCCAACTCCGGAGCCAGGTTGGGTAGGGAGGGTTTCAGGGCAGCGCTGAGCTGGCACCCCAATTCCTCTATGGTTTCAGCAGTCATTTCTTTGTCCTCTCTTTCTGTCTTCTCAATATTTAAAACAAATAAGCTCCTAACAATGTAGCACAGCGCGCGCCCGCCCGCGCGGCTCAGTCGCTGGCGTAATCAATCTCGAGGCGGCGGACGCGCCAGGCGGCCAGGCACAGCAGGAGCGCAGCGGCGGCGATCACGCCCACAATGTCCCAGCCCGGGGCGAGCGAGTTGCCGCTGGTCGCCAGCAGCGCGAACAACGAGGAGGTTTCCAGTCCCGAGGCGAGCCGCGCCGGCAGCAGGCCCACCAAGTAATAGAGGATGCTGATGTGTTTCGGCATCAGGCCCGCCAGGAATTTTCCCGCCAGCACGACTTCGCGCCGAATGGGCGCCAGAAAATGGAAGTGCAGGCTGCGGTCGAGCATCTCGCCCCGGAACAGGCGCAGAAACAGCCCCAGGCAGCCGAAGAACACCACCGGCGGCAGCGTGAAGAACTCATACACGGAGGCGAACACGCGGCTGCTGTCGGCAAAGCTGGGCGCGGCGCGGCGGCGCCAGGAGGCGAGCTTGCCGTCGCGCAACCTAAGCCGGTAGGTCGCCTCGGGGTGGCGTAGGTCAGAAAGACAGTCTCATTTAGAAGCCGCGCGGGTAGAAATCCTTGCCCGGCCGGGTTTGGCGCAGGCTCTGGAGTCCGGGCGGAGGGCCTGCGAGAGCCGCGGCAGTGAGCAGCGACGGTACCAGGAGCGGGGGCAACATCCACCGGCATCACTGTCCCCCTCTTGTGCGGCTGTCAAGTCTCGGCAACTCACAACGGGGCGGGGCGATCTCGGAGCTGACGGCGCACGCGCGCGAGCTTAATGGACTACCAGCGGGACCGTAGCGATATGCTTCCCCCATTCGAGCGTGAGCTGGTGCGCGGTGAGAATATATTTGAGCCGCTGGATGGGCCGCGGCGGGATGGTCATCCGCATGGGAGTGCGGCCGAGATCGAGCTTGGAATTGTAGGTCAGGCCCCATTGGCCGGTTTGCTTATTCACGATCAGCACCCAGCGGTTGGGGTGGGCAATGGACACGTACAGCGTGTACTTGCCGGCGGGCACACTGAGCGTGCCCAGCTTCACCTGGGCGGTGGTATCGAAGGAGGTGGCGGCGTTGGCGCCGGCGCGCCAGACGGGGTAGTGGGGATCGTGGGAAATCAGGCCGCCGGGAGCGAAGATGTTGGTGCGGCCGCGCAGGGAGGGGGCGGAGTAATGGATGACTACGGTTTTGCCGCCCGTTTGCAACTGCGCCACGGCGGGCGGGCTGAGCGGGGCTTTTTGTGCGGCGGCAAGCGTCAGCATGGCCGCAAGAGCAAGCAGGAGCGGCAGGGCCTGGATTTTCCTCATGCGGCACAGTTTAGCCGAAGTCTCGGCACTCGCGGGCAGATCGTGGAGCGTATATAGACATAGAGCAAGGAACCGACGTGGACTGGACCGCCGACCCGGAGCAATTTGCCGGGCTGGTGCGCGAGCACCAAGCCATGGTCTATAGTCTGGCGCAGCGCATTCTGGGCAATGCGGCCGACGCCGAGGAGGTGGCGCAAGAGGTGTTCTGCAAGCTGTTTCAGCACGGCGGGGAGCTGGAATCCGAGCGCCATGTGCTGTTCTGGCTGCGGCAGGTAACGACGCGGCAGGCGCTGGACCGGTGGCGCCGGCGCAAGCTGCGGCCGCGCCTGGGTCTGGAGGATGCGCCGGAAGCGGCGGCGGCGTCGCGGCCGCACGATCCCTGGCAGGCACGCGCGCTGCGCGCCGCGGTGGCGCAGTTGCCGGCGCCGCAGCGAGTGGTGGTGGTGCTGCGCTTTCAGGAGGATCTGGAACCGGCCGAAATTTCCCGCATACTGCATCGGCCGCTGTTTACCGTGAAGAGCCAGCTGCAGCGCGCGCTGAAGCGGCTGCGCGGGACGCTTGAGGTGCGGACGGCGCGGCCGGAAAGGATGGTGCAACCATGAGCCTCGAAGAGGAATTACGGGCGGCGTTGCGGCGGGAGGAGCCACCGCACGATCTCGCGCCCGCGGTGGTGGCGCGGCTGCACTCGCCGGCGCCCCGGCCCGCCCATGGCTGGAGCTGGGCACAGACATGGGTGCTGCTGCTGGTGCTGGCGGTGGCGGGGTTCGGGGTGACACGGTGGGCGGCAATGCGGCAACAGCGGCAGGCGCGGCAGGACGGGCAGCAACTGGTGGCCGCGCTGCGGCTGGCCTCCAATGAGCTGAGCGCGGTGCGGGCCAAAGTAGTGCGCTCGCCCTAGGCGGTGGCGCGTTAGGAAGGAACATATGTCTACGACACGAAAATTCTTCTGGACGGGATTGTTGCCGCTGATGTTGCTGGCTGCGCTGGGAGCGCAGCAGCCGCGTCTGGATGTCAAGCTGCCGGGGCTGGCCGCCAGGGCGGACCAGGTCAGCGAGGTGACGCTGGACGGGGCGGCGCTGCGGATAGGAATGGCCTTTCTCAACTCGGGTGACAGCGGGCTGAGCCAGCAGGACCGCCAGGCGCTGGCCAAGCTGCAGGGCATTTACGTGAAGAGCTTCGAATTTAAGCGCGCGCCCCGGCTCACGGACCCGGGGCTGGCGGCGATCCGGAATCAACTGCGGCAACCGGGATGGGCGCGCATCGTGAGCGTGCACTCAAAGGGGCGCGACGGCGACAACGATAACGCCGAAATCTACATCTGCAGCGCCAAGGACGGCAGCATTCTGGGCATGGCGATTCTCAACCGCGAGCCGGGTGAGCTGGACATCGTCAACATCGTGGGTTCCATTACGCCCGAGGAGCTGAGCAAGCTGGGCGGAAATCTCGGCATCCCCAGGCTGGTCACGAGCGGGAAGGGCAAGGGCGGCCGCTTGTGAAACTTTTTCCCGCGAAGACGGTATTGAGGATTATGCCACGCTTCACGTTCGGTTCCAGCCTGGCCTGGACCATGGTCATCCTGCTGGCGCTGGGCGTTGGCGCCAGCACGGCCATGTTTTCCTTCATCAACGGCGTGCTGCTGCAGCCGCTCAGCCTGCACCATCCCGGCCAACTGGTGCTGGTGGGCGAGGCCATTCCCCAAAAGGCGGCTGAGTCCGCCGAGTTCTCCTATTTTGTCAATCCCGCGGCCTATTTCGCCTGGAGACAGCGGGCCACGGACTTCAGCGGCCTTTCAGCGATGCAGGACGCAGTGTTTACGCTTGCCGGCGCCGGCCGACCGCTGCTGCTGCATGGCGGCCGGGTGACCGCGAATTTCTTTTCCGTGCTGCAGGTTCATCCGGTTTTGGGGCGGAGTTTTGTCCCCGGCGACGCCATCGATCCGGCCGATCCCATGATCATCACCGACCGGCTCTGGCGCAGCGAATTTAGCGCCAATCCCGGCGTGATTGGCCGCCACGTCGGCCCGCCCGGGCATGAAGCGACCATCATCGGGGTGCTCCCAGCCAGCTTCCAGCTGAGTGGCCGCTCGCTCGGTCCCATGTTCGCCGGTGAGACCACCCAATTCTTTCAAGCTTTTAAGTTCATCGCAGGAAAAAACTACCAAAATCCCCCTAACCCGTTCTCCGATTTCAACTACAACGTCATCGGCCGCCTGCGGCCGGGCGTGACACCCGCCATGGCGCTGGCGCAGCTGGACGCCATCCAGGCGAACCTGGCGCGCGCGGCGCATCAGGGCCTCTCGCTGACCGCCATTATCACCACGGTGCGCGACTACACGGTGGCGGCGGCGCAGGAAGAGCTCTGGTTGCTGCTGGGCGGGGTGCTGGCGGTGCTGCTGGTGGTGTGCGTGAACCTCGGCGGGCTATGGGTGACGCGCATTGCCGACCGGCGGCGCGATTGGGCGATCCGCGCGGCACTGGGCGCGGCGCCCGGACGGCTGGTGCGGCAGGTGCTGGGCGAGAGCATTTTGCTGGCGGTGATCGGCGGCATTCTGGGCATCTTCTGCGCCGCCGTCTCGCTCAAATTTCTGCTTGCCGCCGCGCCCGCCGATATTCCGCGCCTCGGCCAAGTGCATCTCGACTGGCGCGTCGCAGCCTTCGCCATCGGCCTCGCGGTTGTCGCCGGCCTGATCACCGGCCTGGTTCCAGCGCTGCGCCTGGGCCGCTCCGATCCCCAGGATTACCTCAAGGCTTCCGGCTCGGCCACCACCGCCGACCGCTCCAGCCTGCGTTCGCGGCAAAGCCTGATCGCGATGCAGGCGGCTCTGTCCACCATTCTGCTGGCCGCCGCCGGCCTGCTGGGCTTGAGCTTTTATCGCTTGACCCACCAGCCCACCGGCTTCAACGCCCAGCACGCGCTCGCCGCCGACGTGGCTCTCGACGGCTACAGCAGCCAGCAGCGTTTCCAGATTTTTGACCGGGTGCGCGCCGCCGCGGCGGCCATTCCGGGCGTATCGGTGGCCGCGGAAACCTCGCATCTGCCGCTGCGCGGCGAAACCTGGATTGACAGCGCCACGGTGCCCGGCAAAACCTACCCGCCCGGGCAGACGCCGCTCGTCAACGTGCGCTTCATCAGCCCCGATTATTTTCGGGCGATGGGCATGGCGCTGCTGCGCGGCCGCGGCTTCCGCGCCTCCGACAACGGCAACGAAAAGATCCAGCCGGTGATCCTTTCCAGCGCCGCCGCGGTGCTGCTGTGGCCGCAAGAGGCCGGCGATCCGGCCGCCGCCGCCGGCCGCAGCCTCAACTTCAACGGCCAGCCGGCGCGTATCGCCGGGGTGGTGGGCGACGTGCGCGCCGCGCTGCAATCGCGCCCGCCGGCCATCATCTACGCGCCGCTGGCCGGCAATTTTCCCGTCGGCCATGTCGAGCTGGTGGTGCGCAGCGCGCTGCCCGCCGCGACGCTTGCGCCCGAGCTGCGCCGCGCCATCTGGAGTGTGGCGCCGCTGGCGCCGATTCCCAAAATCCAGCCCCTGGCCGCGCTCTCGACCGCTGCCGTCGCGCCGCAGCATTATCAGCTCTCCCTGCTGCTCCTGTTCGCACTCGTGGCGCTGATTCTGGCGGCGATCGGCATCTACGCGTTGGTATCGCACAGCGTGGCGCGGCGGAGCAAGGAGCTGGCGATTCGCATCACCATGGGCGCGGGCGGTGGGCACATTTGGAGGTTGGTGCTGCACCAGGCGCTGGCGCCGGTCATTGCCGGGGTGATTGCGGGACTGATCGTTGCGGTCGCGTTCGGCCGACTGCTGGCCTCGTTCCTGTTCGAGGTCAGCCCCGTCAGCCCGCCAGTGCTGGCCGCCGTCGCGCTGGCGGTGCTCGCCGCCGCCGTGGCCGCCTGCCTTGTTCCCGCCCGCCGCGCCACCCGCACCGATCCGCTGGGCGCGCTGCGCGCGGAATAGCGCAAATCAATTCGCCGCCGCCGCCGCGCCGGCGGGAACGGCGATGACCGTCCAGGGATAGGCGATCATGTTGCGCAGCTCGGGCGCTTGCCAGTCGTACTGGGGATGGGCCTTGAGGAAGGGCGCGGCGTAGAAGCTATCGCCGCAGGGATGGCCCGAGGCCGCCCAGAACGATAGCTTCGCCGCCATGGCGGCATCGGTGGCCTTGCCCTCGACCGCGCCCTCGTCGTCGTAGGGCGGATGAGTGTCGCCGTGGCCACAGAGAGTGCGGCTGTCGGGGTTGATCTTCTTGAGGATTACGTCGTAGTGGTCGCTCTCGAATTTTTTGGCGTCGGCCACGGTGATTTTGCCCTTGTATTGCTTCATCAGCTCCAGCCAGCGAGTGTGGCGGGCATTTTCGCCGTTGGTGGGATCGTTGAGCTTAAAGGTGGTCTCTTCCTTGGCCAGCTTGGGGCTGACGGGGAAGTTGGAGCCGACGAAGTAGCCGTTTTTCGAGGTATAGAGGTTGACGTTTTTCAGGCCGAGCTCGAGGTCGGCGATCTCGTTGTTGTTGGTGTCGCCCACCAGCCAGTTGTTGGCGTAGCCGCCGTTGTTGCCTTTTTCCATGATTTGCGCGAACTGGGAGATCGAGGTGGCGTACTGCATGGCCTTGCGGGCACGGACGAACTCGGGGATGCCGGTGAAGTCGTAGCCGTGGAAATCAACAATGGTCGTTTCGGTAATGATGATGCCGGCCGAGTTGATGCCGAAATCGTCCGCGCTGTGGATGACGCCAGGAACGCCATCCATGACAAAGTGGAGGCCGTGATCGGGCTGGATGTCGTAGATGATGTTCCAGCGCGAGCCTTCCATATAGGGCGACCAGTTGTTGTGGGCGAGCACGATTTTGCCGTCCTTGGTCCAGGCGCCGGTGGCGACGAAGGCACTGCAATGGTCGCCGGCCGCGGGATAGTGGACCTCGGCGACGGCGGCCCGGGGGTGCAGCTTGTTCCATTGCTCGACGAAGTAGCTCCACTCCTCGAAGGCGTTCATGGCGGTGATGTCCCAAACGTCGAGGTGGCCGCCGCGGGCGTCGACGCCGTCGGCAATGCCCTGCAGCTCCTGGCGGTATTGGGTCTCGATGCGCGGCCACATGACCTGCCGCGCCTGGGTCCGGAACCAGCTCCAGGGGCGCTGGGAATCATGCGTCTGTTCGAGCTTGACAACGTTCAGGAAGTCCTCGATGCGGGGCTCGAGCAGGTAGCCGTTCTGGAAGCCGATATCGCCGGGCGTGCCTTGGAGATGAACCACGGTCCAGTTGTTCTGCGGGGGCTTGATGTAGGAGCCGGCGAGGCGGGGATCGGGCGGCGCGGGTTTGGAAGCGGCGGAGGTGCAGGCGGCGACGACGAGGGTGCAGAACAGGAGCAGTCCAACATAGCGGCGCATAACGAGGGCCTCAGCCGCCACTGTACAGCAAACGGGAGGCGAGGTGCATGGGAAAATGAGCAGACATGTTTGCCCACACGAAGGTTCCGGCGGATGCCGAGGCCAAGAGCGGCTGGGGCGGCGCGGCGGTGGGGGCGGTGGCCCTGTTCGTGGGCCTGGGGTTGGCGCGGTTTGCCTACTCGCCGCTGATTCCGGCGCTGGTGCGGACGGGGTGGTTTGGGCCGGCAACGGCGGATTTTTTGGCCTCGGTCAATTTGCTGGGATACCTCATCGGCGCGGCGGTCACAGGCCATTGGCTGGCGCATGAGGCGCCGGGAGGGTGGCTGCGGGCGGCGATGCTGGTGGCGGCCGCGAGCCTGGCTGCATGCGCGCTGCCGTGGGGATTTGTCTGGTATTTCCTGTGGCGGCTGCTGGCTGGGATTGCCGCGGGTGTGATCATGGTGCTGGCGGTGCCGGCGATTTTGGCGCGGGTCAAGCCGCGCTCGCGCGGGTTGCTAGGCGGTTTGATCTTCGGCGGGGTGGGATGCGGGATCATTTTTTCCGGGCAGGTGATTCCCGAGCTGGTGGCGCTGGGACTGCCGGCGACGTGGCTGCTGCTTTCGCTGCTGGCCTTTGCGCTGACCGCGGCAGTGTGGGGCGGCTGGTCGAGTTTCATGCCAGCGGGCGAGCAGGCAGCGGTGATGGCGATGCCGCGGCCTCCGGCGGCGGCGGCCAAGGCGGGCGCGGCGGCGTTTGCGCTGCTCATCGGGGCTTACTGCTGCAACGCCATCGGGTTTGCGCCGCATTCGCTGTTTTGGGTGGATTTCATTGCGCGCGAGCTGGGGCGGGGACTGCACGCGGGAGGAAGGGGTTATCTGCTGTTCGGGGTGGGGGTGACGGGCGGTCCGCTGTTGGCGGGCTGGCTGGGCGATCGCTTTGGAGTGCGGCGGAGCTTTGCGTGCGGACTAGGGCTGGAAGCGGTCGGGGTGGCGCTGCCGCTGTGGAGCACGGGGGCGGCGGCGTTGGCGGTGTCTTCTTTATTGGTGGGGGCGGCAGGCATGGGAGCGACCACGCTGGCATCGGCGCGCACGATCGAACTGACGGCGCCGCGGGCGCGAACGAAGGCGTGGGGAAACATGACGCTGGCGTTTTCCATCGCCTACGCTGGGGCGGGGATGGGCGATGCGGGCTTGTATGGGCATTTCGGGCGCTACCAGCCGATTTTTGTGGCGGGGGCGGCGGCGCTGGTGTTGGGCGCGGTGCTGGCGGGCTTCGCCGGCTAAGCTAGTAGCGCTGAGCAGCGCGCATTTGCTCGATGATCACGCTGAAGATGCGGCGCAGGCGGTCGGGGCTGAGCGGGCCTGGGGCAGTGTGCATGGCGTTGGCGAGCACTTGGGCTTCGCGATCGGATTCCGTGACGGGCAGGCCGCCGCCGCGCTTGAGGACGCCGATTTCCAGAGCGCAGCGGCAGCGCTGCTGCAGCAGCTCGGCGAGCTGGCGGTCGAGGGCGTCAATGCGGACGCGCCAGTCAGCGATTTCCATGGCGCAGGCCTTGCAGGAAGGAGGCGGCGGCGGCGGCTTCGCCGCCAGGAGCGGCGGCGATGGCTTGCACCAGGGCGGAGCCGACCACGGCGCCCTCGGCATACCCGGCGACTTCGGCCACTTGTTCGGGGCGGGCGAGGCCGAATCCGACGGCGATGGGCAATGAGGTATGCGGCCGCAGCGCGGCGACCAGCGCGCGGGCTCCATCGTGGCCGCCGGCGCCGGTCACGCCCAGGCGGGAGACCGCGTAGATGAAGCCGGTGCTGGCGGCGGCGATGGCGGCCAGGCGCTCCGGCGGGGAGGTGGGAGCGGCGAGAAAGACGGTATCGAGTCCGGCGGAATGCATCACGGAGCGATATTCATCGGCCTCTTCGGGGACAAGATCGGTGATCAGGGCGCCATCGCAGCCAGCGGCGGCGGCATCGCGCGCGAAAGCCTGGAGGCCGTAGCGCAGCACCGGATTGAAGTAGCTGAACAGGAGCAAGCCGGCCTCCGTTTGGCCCCGGACGGCACTGGCGATTTCCAGCACATCGGCCAGGCGCGTGCCCTGGGCGAGGGCGCGCTGGGAGGCGGCCTGAAGGATGGGACCGTCGGCGACGGGATCGGAGAAGGGCACGCCGAGCTCGAGAATATCGGCGCCGGCGGCGGCAAGCGCCAGAGCGATGTCTAGGCCGGCGGGGAGGGAGGGATCGCCGACGGTGAAATAGGGAACCAGCGCGCAGCGCGGGCGTGCGGCGGCAAAGATCGATTGCAGGCGGCTCATGGGTTCAGGCGCAACTCGCGCGAGAGGATGTCCATGTCCTTGTCGCCGCGGCCCGAGATATTGATAATCACGGTGCAGGCGGGATCGAGGCGGGGCGCGCGGCGGCAGGCTTCGGCGATGGCGTGGGCGGATTCGAGGGCGGGAATGATGCCCTCGAGCAGGGAGAGCTGCCGGCAGGCGGCGAGGGCTTCGCCGTCGGTTGCGGAGACGTAGAGAGCCCGGCCCTGATCGTGCAGGAGGGCATGCTCGGGGCCGACGGAGGGGTAATCCAGGCCGGCGGAAATGGAGTGGGTCGAGGCGATTTGCCCGGCGCCGTCCTGGAGGAGGTACGAGAAGGTGCCCTGCAGGACGCCGGGGCTGCCGCCGCCGGGACCAGGCTGAAAACGGGCGGCGTGCTCGCCGAGCTCGTGGCCACGGCCGCCGGCTTCGACGCCGATCATCTGGACGTCGGCGTCGGCAAGAAAAGCGTGGAACAGGCCGATGGCGTTGGAACCGCCGCCGACGCAGGCGATGAGCGCGGCCGGGAGCTTGCCCTCCGCGGCCAGGATCTGGCGGCGGGCTTCGCGCCCGATGCAGGCGTGAAAGTCGCGCACCATGGTGGGATAAGGATGGGCACCGAGGACAGAACCGAGCAGGTAATGGGTGTTGGTGCAGTGCGCCACCCAGTCGCGCATGGCCTCGCTGATGGCGTCCTTGAGGGTGCGGCTGCCGGCGAGCACGGGGCGAACCTCGGCGCCCAGCAGGCGCATGCGGGCCACGTTCAAGGCCTGGCGGGCCATGTCGTCGGCGCCCATGTAGACGACACAGTCGAGGCCGAAATGGGCGCACACGGTCGCGGTGGCGACGCCGTGCTGGCCGGCGCCGGTTTCGGCAATGATGCGATGCTTGCCCATGCGGCGGGCGAGCAGGGCCTGGCCGAGGCAGTTGTTGATTTTGTGGGCGCCGGTGTGGAGGAGGTCTTCGCGTTTGAGATAGATGCGGGCGCCGCCGAGGGCGCGGCTGAGGCGGGGGGCGAAAGTGAGGGGCGTGGGGCGGCCGGCAAAGTTGTGCAGCAGGTCCTCGAGTTCAGCCTGAAAGGAGGGATCGCGGCCGGCGGCGGCGTAGGCGGCGGTTAACTCCTCAAGGGGATGGACGAGGGTTTCCGGCACGTAGCGTCCGCCATAGGGGCCGAAGCGGCCTGCGCGGGCGGCGGGGGCTTGGGGAACAAGCGGGGCGCTCATGCGGTGTCGCTCCGGAGCACGCCCTGGGCGGCGCGGCAAAAGGCGCTGACAGCGGCGTGGTCCTTCCTACCGGGGGCGCATTCGACGCCGCTGGCCGTATCGGCGCCATCGGCGCCGGAGCGGCGCAGGGCGGAAACGACGTTGGCCGGGGTGAGGCCGCCAGCGATGGTGACTCCAGGCAGCGGGGCGGCCGGAGACAGGCTGGCCTTGAGGTCGGCGGCGAAGTGGCAGGCGGCGTCCCAGTCAAAGGCAGCGCCGCTGCCGCCGGAGATGCCGTCGGCGGCCGGGTGGTCAAGGACGAAGCGCTCGACCACGGGCGTGAAGGCGAGCGCGGCGGCGGCGCCGGAAGGCATGGCGACGGCGCGCCAGACCGGGACGTGGGGCGCGAGCGAGCGGGCGTCGGCGGGCAGGTAGGGGCCGTGAAGCTGAACGGCGTGCAGGCCGCAGCTGTTCACCAGGGTCAGGATTTCCGTGGTGGAAGCGCCGGCAAATACGCCCACGCGCATGACTTCGGCCGGTAGGTCGGCTGCAAGCGAGCGCACCAGCGCCGGGCTGGCCCGGCGGGGCGAGGGAGCGAAGACAAAGCCCAGGGCGTCGGCGCCGGCGGTGCAAGCCTGGAAGGCGTCGGCGCGGTTGGTGATGCCGCAGATTTTGATCAGCGGGATGCGGCAGCCGGCGCGCAGTTGGGCGAGGGCGCTGCCCGGATCGGCGGCGCGCATGAAGTGCTCGCCCATCAGGAAGGCGGAGAAACCGGCGGCGGCCATGCGCTCCAAATCGGCGGGGGTGTGCAGGCCGCTTTCGCTGATGCCCAGCACATCTTCGGGCAGCAGGGGTCCCAGGCGCTCGCCCACACCCAGGTCCACCTGGAAGCTGCGCAAGTCGCGGTTGTTGACGCCGATGCAGTCGGCGCCGGCGCGCAAGGCGAGGTCAAGCTCGGCGCGGGTATGCACCTCGCACAGGGTGGCCAAACCGGCGCGGTGCGCGGTGGCGGTCAACTGCGCCAGGGTGGGCGGGTCCAGCATGGCGGCGATGAGCAAGATGGCATCGGCACCGGCCCAGGCAGATTCCCAGATCTGGTAGGGGGAGAAGATGAAGTCCTTGCGCAGGATGGGCAGCGAGGTGGCGGCGCGCGCCTGGCGGAGGAAGTCCAGGCGGCCATCGAAATGCTCCTCTTCGGTGAGCACCGACAGAGCGGCGGCGCCGGCGGCGGCGTAGGCGCGGGCCAGCTCGGGGACGGGGAAAGACTCGCGGATGCGGCCGCAGGAAGGTGAGGCGCGCTTGAGTTCGGCGATGATGGCAGGGGGGCGCGCCTGGCGGAGGGCGGCGGCGAAGTCGCGCCGTTCGGGAGGGTTTTCACGCAGTTCGCGCTGCAGGCGGCGCACGGGCCGTTGGCGCTCGGCGGCGGCGACCTGGCCGCGGCGGTGCTGGAAAATCTCCTCCAGGATGGACGGGGCGGGTGCGGGGGGCGAGGTTGAGGATGCACGCTTGCTGGAGGCAGTCATTTTTCCGCTTTCTTATGCTAGCAGCCGCCGGGAGCAGGCGTGAGCCGTGGAGTGAGGCTGCTGGTGGTAAGCTTTGGAGAAGATGCAGCCTTTTCGCACGTTTTCCGTTGCCGCGCTTGCCCTGGTTCTGGCGCTGCCACTGGGGGCCCAGATCGTGGGTCAGCAACAAAACACCAGCGCGAACGCCGCCAGTGCGGGGGCGGGAGCCAGCAGCCCGCCGGTGGTTTCGAGCGCAGCGCAACTGCAAGCCAATATTGATTTTGTGCTGGGGAAGTGGGATGAGCTGCAGGCGGAAAGCCATGGCGGGGAAGCCTACATTAGCGAGGCGCTGGAGCACTACCGGGCGGCGATGAAGGCGAATCCCGGCTCTGCGTTTCTGGCCACCCAACTGGCGGATTTGCTTTCGCGTCTGGGCCGCACCCAGCCAGCGCTGACGCTGGCGCAACAGACCGTCGCCCAGCACCCGGACAGCGTGGTGGCGCATAAAGTGCTGGGTGAGATCTACCTGCGGCAGTTGAGCAACGCACCCCAGCCGATCAGCGATGCCAGCTCGGGCGGAGCGATGACGGCGGCCATTGCCGACTATAAGGAACTGATCGGGCTGGAGCCGCACAGTGCCGATGATGTGGTGATCCTGGGCAAGCTGTATGGGGCCGAGGGCAAGCCGGCGGAGGCCGAACAGCAATTTCGCGCGGCGCTGGCGCTGCAGCCGACTAATATGGATGCGCTGGCGAGCCTGGTACAGTCGCTGGCCAACCAGAACCGGCTGGATGAGGCGCGGCAGGAGATCGCAGCGCTGCCGGAGGTGGCGCAAAGCGCCCAGGTTTACGCCACGCTGGGCGACGCCTACGCCAGCCGCCATCGCTACGCGGACGCGGCGCAGGCGTATCAGCAGGCGGTGCAGGCGGATCCGGACAACGGGGAATTGAAAAAAGCCTGGGCGCACGCGCTCATGGATGCAGGGGAGTACACACCGGCACTGGCGGCCTACCAGCAATTGCATCAGCAACTGCCTGAAGACGGGAGCGTGGCGCTGCGCTTGGGACAATTGCAGATGCAGATGGGACAGTTGAGCGAGGCGCGCACCAGCCTGGAGGAGGCATCGAAGCTGCTGCCGGAAGGGGATCTGGAGCTGGCCTATGCCACCGCGTTGCTGGATCAAAGCCAGGGGCATGAAACCAGCGCGCTGCACGAGCTGCAGGCGCTGGTGAACCGCAACACCGCGCCCACCACCCAGAGCATTTTCCTGGCGCAATTGGCGCGGCTGGAAATGCGGCTGGGCGAGGATCAGCAAGCCGGGGCGTCTTTGGAGCAAATGCAGAGGCTGGGGCCGGCGTATCGCAGCCGCGCGCTGCATCTGGAAGTGGAGCTATATGCCGGGCAACGCCACTATGCGCAGGCGCTGAGCGCGGCGCAGGCGCTGTTGGCGGCCGAGCCGGATGCGCGCGGGTTGCACTTCACCTACGCCGACCTGCTGGCCGCTTCAGGAAAGGAACAGGCGGCTGCCGCCAGCCTGAAGCCGCTGCTGCACGGTACGGCGCGGGACTGGGATGTCTATCTGGCGCTGGGGCAGGTGGCGATGAAGCAGCAGGAGTGGAAGCAGGCGCTGGCGGATACGCACAAGGCTAACGCGCTGGCCTCGACCTCTGCGGATCACGCCCGCGCGGCAAGCCAGATGGGCGCGATTCAGGCCAAGCAGATGCGCTTCGCGGCGGCGGAGAGGAGCTATCACCAGGCGCTGCAACTGGAGCCGAACGATGCGGATACGCTGAACGCCCTGGGCTATTTGCTGGCCGAGCAGGGCGTGCGCTTGCCCGAGGCGCTGGGCTACGTACAGCAGGCGCTGGCGCAGGATGCCTACAACAGCGCCTATCTGGACAGTCAGGGCTGGATCTACTACAAGATGAACCGGCTGCCGCAGGCGGTGAGCAGCCTGGAGCGCGCGGCGCGCTATGACCGCTACGACCCGGCGATATTGGACCATTTGGCCCAGGCCTATGAAGGAGACGGCAAACTGCAGGAGGCGGCCACCAGTTGGGCGCAGGCGCTGGCCGAACTCAAGCTGAACCCCGATCGCGGAGCCGCGAGGCAACAGCAGGAAATGCAGAAGAAACTGGAGGCGGTGAAAGTACGGTTGGCCGAGGAGGGTCAGGGCCAGTAGCGGCCGGCGGTGCTCAACTGGCGACTTCTTCCGAGTTCAGGGGTGGCAGAGTCAACTGCGCTTTTGCCAAACTAGATTGCAGGCGCGAGAGGGCGTCCTCCAGGCTGAGGGCTTGCGCGCAGGCGAGCTCGCTGGCCAGCAGCAGGGCGGCGCGGTCGAGCATTTTTTTTTCACGCGTGGAGAGCCGCTTGGCGGTGTGCAGTTGGGCCAGGCCCTTGAGCACTTCGGCGACCTGCTGCAGCGCACCGCCGCGGAGCTTGATGGAATTTTCGCGGAAGCGGGTTTTCCAGTCGCTGCGCGCGGCCGCGTTGCCGTTGCCCGCCTGTTCGAGGTAGCGCAGCACCGGCAGCAGGTCGGCGGCGGCGCTCACCGGGCGCAACCCCACCGTGTCGGCATTGGCGCGCGGCACCAGCACGCGGAGATTGCTGGTGGAGATGTGCAAAAGGTAATATTCACCTTCGCCAGCGCGGTCGGGGCGGATGGTTTCGATTGTGCCGACGCCGTGATTGGGATACACGACGCGGTCGCCGACGCGGAAACGAAAACTGGTGCTGCTCATGCGGGCGTGCTTCCAGTATGACAAAATGGCGGGGAGCGGAGCAAAGGGGTCAGCATGGCCGTAAATATTCGCGCAAAACTGGAAACGGAAATCAAGCAATTGGAACACGAGCTGGCGGTGGAACTGCCGGCGGAGCTGAAGCGCGCGGTGGCGCTGGGCGATCTCAGCGAGAATGCGGAATACCATATGGCCAAGCAGCGGCAGGAGTTCGTCAATGCGCGGCTGGGACAGTTGCAACAGCGGCTGGCGGAGCTGGCGCTGGTGAACATGGACAACATTCCGCGCGACCGCGCGGCGTACGGGTCGCGCGTGGTGCTGCGGGATTTGGGCAAGGGCGAAGACGTGGAGTACCGGCTGGTGACGAGCGAAGAGGCCGATGTGGCGCAGGGGCGCATTTCGACGTCGTCGCCGATTGGGCGCGGGATTCTGGGCAAACGGCCGGGCGACGAGGTGCGCATTCAAACCCCGAACGGAGCCAAGGAGTTCGAGGTGCTGCGGCTGCAGACGATTTATGAGCGGGAGGAGGCCGGGGATCCGACGCTGTGACCTACACGCGCGCCATCGGGCTGGGGTGCAAATACATTCTGGACAAGATCGTCCGCTCGCTGGCGCTGGCGCGCATCAATCCCAACGTTTTGACCTTCATCGGTCTGTTGATCAACCTGATCGCCGCGGTGCTGTTTGGTTATGGGCAGTTTCTGGCGGCGGGGTTGGTGATCATTGCCGCCGGCATTTTCGATATGGTGGATGGGCGGGTGGCGCGCTATACGAACACCGTGAGCCAGTTCGGCGGATTTTTCGATTCCGTGATTGACCGCTATTCCGATCTGGCCTTGTATTTCGGGTTGCTGGTCTGGTACGCGCGCATTGACCGGGAATTTTATGTGGTGCTGACGGCCGTGGTGATGACCGGTTCGGTGATGGTGAGTTATGCCCGGGCGCGGGCGGAAAATACCATCAAAAGCTGCAAGGTGGGGTTCATGGAGCGTCCGGAGCGAATCGTGCTGGTGATCATCGGGGCGCTGTTCAACCGGATGGCCGCCTGCCTGTGGGTGATTGCGGTGCTGAGCAACGTTACGGTGATTCAGCGCATCCGGCACACCTATTTCGCCACCCGCGAGATGGACCGGCGGCCGCAGAACTCGACCCCGGTGGGCGGCTAGCGCCGGCCGGCGGCCGGGCCTAGACCTGGAGGGCGGCAAGGGCCTGCTCGAGGTCCGCGAGTTTTTCGCGTTCGGCGGCGACGATGGCGGGGGCGGCCTTGCCGACGAAGTTGGGGTTGGCGAGCAGCTTGCGCTTGTGTTCGATCTGCGCCTGCAGCGATTGCCGCTCGGCGGCCTGCTTTTGCGTCACATCGGCAGACTCGCCGGCGAACACGAGTTGGAACTCCGGGCCGGCTTCTTCCGGGGCAACTCTGCGGATGCCTGCAACGCGCGTAAGCGCCAGGAGGTAGGCTTCGTCACCGTCTTGCCGGCTGCGCCACAGCAGGACGCCGCCGGAACGGCGGCCGGCATCGGCCTGGAGTTTGCGCACTTCGGTGATGCGGGCTTGCAGGGCCAGGGCGCGGGCTTCGGCGGCCGGGTTGGAGGCGGCAGCGGAGGCGCGAGGGTAGGGAGCGAACGCGATGGAAGACGCGGGCAGGGCGGCGGCGTGCAGGGAGGTCCACAGCTCCTCGGTGAGGAAGGGCATGATGGGATGCAGCAGGCGCAGGGCGCCATCCAGCGCCACAACCAGATTGGTCGCGACTTGGGCCGAGCTGGCCGGATCGCGCAGGCGGAGTTTGCTCAGTTCCAGGTACCAGTCGCAGAACTCGTGCCAGAAGAAGTGATAAAGGGTGTCGGCGGCTTCGTGGAAGCGGTAAGCCGAAAGGCTCTCCTGGACGCGGGCGGCGACGGCGTTGAGGCGGGAGAACAGCCAGGCGTCCACCCAATGCGAGCCTTCGGCGAGTAAGTGTTCAGGACTGGCGGCGGGGGCGGGCACGGCGGCCTGGTTGGCGCTCAGGAAGATGAAGCGAGCGGCGTTCCAGATCTTGTTGGCAAAGGCGGCATAGCCCTGCATGCGCTCTTCCGCCAGCGCGATATCGGTGCCGGGCGCGGCCATGGCGGCGAGGGTGAAGCGCACCGCGTCGGTGCCATAGCGTTCGGTGACCAGGAGCGGATCAATGACGTTGCCCTTGGTTTTGGACATTTTCTGGCGTTCGGCATCGCGGACCAGGGCGTGAATGTAGACCTGGCGGAAGGGCACCTGAGCGGTGAAATGCACGCCCAGCATGAGCATGCGCGCGACCCAGAAAAATAAAATATCGAAGCCAGTGATCAGGAGCGAGGTGGGGTAGAAATCGCGCAGGTCGGCGGTGGCGCCGGGCCAGCCGAGGGTGGAAAACGGCCACAGGCCGGAGCTGAACCAGGTATCCAGCACATCCGGGTCCTGACGCGGCAGGCCGCCGCATTGGGCGCAGGCGGAGGGCGCCTCGCGCGCGACCATGGTCGAGCCGCAGGCGTCGCAGTACCAGGCGGGGATGCGGTGACCCCACCAGAGCTGGCGGGAGATGCACCAGTCGTGAATGTTGGCCATCCAGTCGAAAAAATGTTTGGCGTTGACGGCGGGGACAAACTCGACCTCGCCGCGCTCGACGCGCGCCACCGCCGCCTGCGCCAGCGGGGCGATGCGGACGAACCATTGCGTGGAAATGCGAGGTTCGATGATGGTGCGGCAGCGCTGGCAATGGCCAACCGACATGGGATGTTCCTCCACGGCGGCAAGCAGGCCCTGGGCATCGAGATCGGTCACGATGCGGGCGCGGGCCTGGAAGCGATCCAGCCCGGCGTAGGCGCCGGCGGCAGTGCTCATCCGGCCGGCTTCATCGAGCACAACCAGCTGCGGCAGGTGATGGCGCTCGCCGGCGGCAAAGTCGTTGGGATCGTGGCCGGGGGTGATTTTCACCGCGCCCGTGCCGAATTCCGGCTGGGCGATTTCGTCGGCGATAATGGGCACGCTGCGGCCGGCCAGCGGAACCTGCGCCTGCCGGCCGATGAGGTGCTGGTAGCGCGCATCGGCGGGATGTACGGCCACGGCCACGTCAGCGAGGATGGTTTCCGGACGCGTGGTGGCGACTTCGAGGAACTGGCCGGGAGATGCGACCAGCGGGTAGCGCACGCGGTAAAGTTTTCCCTGCACCGCCTCATGCACCACTTCCAGATCGCTGACGGCGGTCTGGCAGCGGGGGCACCAGTTCACGATGTAGCGGCCGCGGTAAATCATACCTTCTTCGTAGAGGCGGACGAAGACTTCGCGCACCGCGCCGGAGAGGCCGGCATCGAGGGTGAAGCGCGCGCGCTGCCAGTCGCAGGAAGCGCCCAGGCGCTTCATTTGCTCTTCGATACGGTTGCCGCTTTCCGCCTTCCAGGCCCAGACGGCCTGCTCGAAGGCCTCGCGGCCCAGGGCCTGGCGGGATTTCCCCCGGGCGGCGAGGGCGCGCTCAACGACCATCTGGGTGGCGATTCCGGCGTGGTCGGTGCCTGGCAGCCAGAGCACGTTTTTGCCGCGCATGCGCTGCCAGCGCACCACGGTGTCGATGAGGGTGTGCTCGAGCATGTGGCCCATGTGGAGCGAGCCGGTGACGTTGGGCGGGGGGATGACCAGCGACCAGCTGTCGGGCGGGCCGTTGCGGGCATGAAAAAGATTCGACTCGACCCAGGCGCGCGCCCAGCGCGGCTCGAGGGTTTGCGGCTCGTAGGTCTTTCGGAGATCGGGCAGCACGAGAACCAATTATAATCGGCGCATATGGCGGGCACGATTCTGCTGGCCGACGACAGCCCGCATGCGCGGCGGATGGGGAGCCAATACCTGTCGGATTTGGGTTACGCGGTGGTGACCGCGGCCGACGGCGAGGCGGCGCTGGCGGCGCTGGGGCAATTGGCGCCGGAGCTGATCCTGGTGGATGCGGCGCTGCCGGGCATGCCGGACGCGGGAAGCGAAGGCGAGCTGGGCGGGATGGCGCTGTGCCGGCGGGTGAAAGCCGAACCGGCGTGGCGCACGATTCCGGTCCTAGTGCTGGTGGGCGCGCTCAGCCAGCCCACGCCGGGCGAACTGGCGGGCGCCGACGGCGTGCTGCGCAAGCCGCTGTCATCGGCTGGACTGGAGAGCTGGCTATCGCGGGGCCGCCGGCGGGAAGCCGGCGCTGGCGAACAACTCAGCCGGGAGGCGATGCTGGAACGGGCGGTGCGGGAAGCAGCGCTGGGAAGCTAGTGGCGGTCAGCGACACGATCGTGGCGATTTCCACGCCACCGGGACGCGGCGGGCTGGGCATCGTACGGCTGTCGGGACCGCAGGCGCACGCGATCGTTCAGGCCCGGTTCGCCGGCGCGCCACGGGAGGCACGCCGGGCGACGTGGGCGCGCTTCCGAGACGACTCGGGCGAGCCGCTCGACGAGGTGATCTTGACCTGGTACGCCGCACCGCATTCGGCCACCGGCGAAGAGGTGGTCGAGATCAGCGCCCATGGCGCACCGGTGTTGCTCGAGGCGCTGCTGCGGGCCGCGTGCGAGCACGGCGCCCGGCTGGCCGAGCCGGGTGAATTTACCCGGCGCGCCTTTTTAAATGGGCGGCTGGATCTCACGCAGGCGGAAGCGGTAGGCGACTTGATCGCCGCGCATACCTTGTTTCAGGCGCGCACCGCCGCCCGGCAGATGGGAGGCTCGGTGGCGCGGCTGTTGCGGCCGCTACACCAGCAACTGACCGAGTTGATCGCGCGGCTGGAAGCGGGCATTGATTTTGCCGACAATGATGTTTCCGTGCTCGACGACGAGCACGCCGCGGCCGATTTGGCCAGCCTGGGTTGTGCCCTGGAAGAACTACTGGGCGGCTTTCAACGCGGCCGGACCGTGCGGGAGGGGCTGCGGCTGGCCTTATTGGGGCGGCCGAATGTGGGCAAATCGAGTCTCTTCAACCGGCTACTGCGGCGCGAGCGCGCCATTGTGACCGCACAGCCGGGAACGACGCGCGATGTAGTGGAGGAGATGCTGGACTGGGATGGCATTCCGGTGCAGCTCGTGGATACAGCCGGCATTCGCGATCCGGAAGGGGAAGCGGAACAGATCGGCATTCAAAAGAGCTGGGAAGCGGCGGCTGACGCAGACCTGGTGCTGGCGGTGTTTGATACCTCGCGCGCTCCGGATGGGGACGATGCTGCTTTGCTGGTGCGCCTAGCGGAAATGCCGCAAGCGGTGCGGGTGAGGAATAAATGCGATCTGCCGGCGGCGCGGGGCTGGGAGCAGGAAGGAGATACGTACGCGGTATCGGCGCTGAGCGGAGCGGGCATAGAGGAGCTGCGAGCGGGGGTGCGGAAGCGCGTGCTGCCAGCGGCGGGAGGCGAGGCCGGATACATTACCGTGGCGCGGCATGCGCAGCAGGTGCGGCTGGCGGGGGAGTGGCTGGGGCGCGCCGCCGCGGCGCTGGGAACGGTGCCCCACGAGGTGCTGCTGGTGGATTTGTACGAGGCGCTGCATGCGCTGGATGCGATCACCGGCCAGACCACGGTTGAGGATATACTAGGGGTAATCTTTTCAACCTTTTGCATTGGCAAGTGATGCGAAGGCTGGCATGTAACGAAGCGCCGGTATCCGGCATCTAGCAAGGGAGAGTGGTTTGTGTCCCGCTTACTTCCTGAATTCCGCCTGAACGCAACTACCTGCCTGACGGCCGTGCTGGCGTTGCTGTTGCTGCCCGGACTGGTGAAAGCGCAGCAAGCGCAATCACAGCCGCAAGGGAATCCCCAAGCTATGGTGGACGGCATCCCGGTTGCCAATGAGAAGACCGCCAAGAAGCTTAAGGCGCTGGACAATGTCTATATGATTGGCCATCGCGACGTGAGCAAGGGCCTGAATTTTTATAGTGATCAGAAAGCGCTCGCCCTGGGTCAGCAACTGGCCCATGAGGTCATGCAGAACAGCAAGGTGATCACCGATCCGGTGGTCAACGAATATATCAATCGGCTGGCACAGAATCTGGTACGCAACTCAGACGCCAACAACGTGCTGTTTCACGTCCACGTGTTGCAGGACGACACCGTGAATGCGTTTGCGCTGCCGGGGGGATACTTTTTTGTGAACAGCGGCGTCATTTTGGCCTGCAACGAAGAAGATGAGCTGGCGGGGGTGATGGCGCACGAGATTGCGCACGTGGCTGCGCGTCACATGACCAAGAAGATCACCGAGGGCGATTTGCTCTCGCTGCTTACTATTCCCGCCGAGATTCTGGCGGGGCCCGGCCTGGGGGGTCTGGGCGCCGAAGTTGGCGCCAATGCCATCGTACCCTGGCAAATGGAAAAATTCAGCCGCGGAGATGAGCAGGAGGCAGACTGGCTCGGTACCCAGTACCTGTGGAAGGCCGGTTATGACCCTTATGGCTTACCGCGGGCATTTGAGCTGATCGAAGCAGAGGAGAAGCAGAAACCAGGGCTCATTTCGCGCATGTATGCCAGCCATCCGGCGACATCACACCGGATTGCGATTACCGAGCGGGAGATTCAGACGATTCTGCCGCCGCGGCCTGCGTATGTGGTGACGACGTCGGATTTCAACCTGGTGCAGGCGCGGCTGCGAGCGTTGCTACGGTCCAGGTATGAAACCGGTATCAGCGTGCCAGGGGGTATACCGGAGCCGCACGCGGTACCCAAAGTGGCCGGGCCGCCGATCATCAAGCACTGATTCCAAATTGGAGTGACCGGCACTTGTGCGAGAATAAACAAGTATCCGTTGCGCCGGTGCAGTGCGTCTAAATGAGCATGGAAGTCACAACGAGGTCAGAAATGATTGGGAGCACGAATCAACTGCAAAAATCCTTGGCGGAATTGAAGCGGGAGCAGGCCCGACTGCAGGAAGCCATTCGCATCCTGGAAGAGCTGGTGACCGGGGCCAAAAGCAACCGGCTCAGCCCGGAGGGACGGGCGCGGATCTCGGAGGCGGCGAAAAAGCGCTGGGAAGAACACCGGCGCAAAGCGGGCAAACAGCCTGGGCGCAGCCCGCGCGCGCACGCCGCCTAGCCCATAGCCTAGCGCGTTCGGCCGCGGGAGCGGTGGACGACCAAGTAGGCTTTCCAGCGGGCATATTCGGCCGGCGTTACGATGCCGCGTTGCAGCAACTGGCGCTTGGAGCGGTAGGGGCGTCCAGCGAGGATGGCGGCGACGGTGGCGGGATGGATGCCGGGCAGCCGCAGCAGTATAGCTGCAGGAACGGCGTTGAGGGCCCAGGGCTTAGTGTGAGCTTGGGAGCGGCGGTGAAACTTGGGCGAGTGAGCGGCGGGCGCGGCGTTGAGGGCGGACAGGGCGGGCGGGGGTGGATCGGAGGCGGTCACGCTGGGCGGAGGCGCCTGGGCGACTTGGACCGCGAAGACGCGGTAGGGTTGCTGACAGGCGGCCAGCAGCGATGCCAAGGCGAGTGAGACCAGCGCCAAAGTCCAGGTCGCGCGCATACGATCAGACTGAATCCGCGGGACACCGGCGCGCAACCCGCCCAAAGGGGTTGGCGCATCGATTGGATCAGGAGGCTGTTATGACGCGGGGACGCAAGGATCAACTCGAAGGCGAAGCCAAGGAGCTTGAAGGTGGGATTGAGCGCGGCTTAGGGGGCCTGACCGGGGACACAGGTGCGCAAATCCGGGGTACGGGCAAGCAACTGCAGGGGAAATCGCAGAAGGCTTTGGGCAACACCAAGGAGAAAGGCCACAAAGTGCACAAGAAGATCAAGAAAGCGGCGTGATTAGCGCGCGGGAGTGATGAGGGCGAGCACGGCCCCTTGTGGATCCTGAAGCACGCTGCAGCGGCCGACGCGCGCGATCGAGAAGGGCTTCGCCAGCACGCGGGCGCCATTGAAACAGGCATCCTCCACGGCCGCATCACAGTCGGCGACCTGAAACCACGCGAGCCAATGCGGGGGCGTGTTGACGGCGCGCTGCGAGACCGGCGGGACCCCGCCAATGGCGGTGTCACCATTGCTGATGTGCAGGTAGCCGGAGCTATCGCGTTCACTGGCCCAGAGCCGCCAACCGAACAGCTCGCCGTAAAACTCGCCGGCGCGCTTGGCATCAGGCGTGCTCAGGTCGGCCCAGCAGAAGGCGTTGTCGCTATTGCGCGCCTGGAAGCCGGCGAAGTTGAGTGCTTGCCAAAGGGCAAAAACAGCTCCGGTGGGATCTTGGATTACCGCCAGACGGCCAATGTCGGGCGCGGTGAAGGGCTCGCGAACGGTCTTGCCGCCCAGCTCGACGGCGCGGCGGGTGGCGGCATCGGCGTCGGGAGTAGATATATATATGAGCCAGTGCGGAGGGACGCCCTGCTTGCGGAGCTCTTCTGGGAGCTGAAAGCATCCGGCGGCGACTTCGCTGCGGCGGGACAAGAGGGTGTACATGTGCTTGGCATCGGGCGGTTGTTTGGCTTCCCAGCCGAACAGCTTGCGGTAGAACACTTGCGCGCCCGCCGGGTCCGGCGTCGCCAACTCCACCCAGCAAAATAGACCCGGAACGAACATGGCTGTTTAGATGCGGGCGGCGGCCAGGTGCATGAACAGGTCGAAAACAGTTTCGCCGGTAGCGCGCACTTGCTTTTCGTGTTCGGGACTGATCATCAGCCCTCTCGCGCGCCAATCCTGGGCTTGCTCCCGGTCGAGTTCGAGGTGGAATTGAAGGCCATAGGCGCGGGTGCCGGCACGAAAGGCCTGGTGCGGATAGAGGCGCGAGCTGGCGAGCAGGAGCACGCCCGGGGGCAAGGTAAATGTATCCTGATGCCAATGGACCACCGGCAGCTCTCCGGTCCCGCGGCGGCCGAGGATGGGATCCTGGCGGCCGTCGCCGGTGAGCACCACGGAGCCTTCGCCGGCCTCCAGCACCAGGCCCTTACTCACATCCCCGCCCAGCGCCGCGGCGAGCAGTTGGGCGCCCAGACATATGCCCAGCACCGGGAGGTTCTGCGCCGCGCAGGCGGCCAGCAAACGTTGTTCTTCCCGCAGGAACGGATAATGATCGGCTTCGTACACGCCCATGGGACCGCCCATGACGATAAGTCCGTCAGGGGGTTGGCTTGGCACGGCTGCGCCCTGATCCAGGCGGACGATCTCGAATTCCATGCCGTGAGCGGCGAGGGCGGCGGCGATCAGGCCGGGGCCTTCCCAAGGCGCGTTCTGCAGGATCCGCCACATGCGGGTGATTGTAATGCTATTCCGCGCGCAGCGCGGCCGCCGGGTCCACATGGGTAGCGCGGAAGGCCGGACCGAGCGAGGCGATTACCCCGACCAGGAACATGGCAACCGCGGCGGCGACCAGCGACACCGGATCGTTCGGTTTCACGCCGTAGAGCAGGCTGGCGGTCGTTTTCCCCAGCGGAATTGAAAGCCCCAGGCCGATGATGATCCCGATGACCGCCAATAGCAGCCCGTGCCCGGCAACCTGCCGGAGCAGCCTCCCGCGCGGCGCGCCCAGCGCCATGCGCACGCCGATTTCGCGCGTGCGCTCGGCGTTCGACGATGACAATGAAGGCGTCGAGGCGCTTGCCGATGGCATCCACGCGCTGAGCGAGTGCGGCCAAGCGCTGGTCGGTCTCGATCCGTGCCTGGGCGACCTTTTGCGCCAGGCCGATGGCGGCTTCGACGGCTTCGTTCATCAGGCTGCTGTGCTTTTCGGCACGGCTATTTTACTGCTTCGGGTTCTTGCCGTTCTGCGCCACTTCGCGCTGCAGCATGAGCATGTTGGCGCCGTGCGGGGACGAACCCAGCAGCCACTGGCAGAAATAGTCCGCCTTGCGCCAGAAAAACCAGTTGGTGTCGCTGCCGTAATGGTGGCGTTCACCAGGCAGGACGATGAGGTCGAAGCGCTTGTTGGCGCGTATGAGGGCATTCACCAGGCGCATGGTGTTGGAGTAATTCACGTTGCTGTCCATGTCGCCGGTGGAGAGCAGCAGATGACCCTGCAAATTGGCCGCCAGGGTATCGTTCTTGCCGACCGAGTAATGGAAGGTGGCCTTGCCATTCGCCAGGTCGGTTTCCTGAATGCCGTTGCGCTCTTCGCTCCAAACGTTGTTGTAGATATTGTTCTCGTGGTTTCCCGATTCCGACACCGCGACCTTGAAGAAGTCCGGATACTCGAGAATCGCTGCCGCCGACATGAAGCCGCCGCCGGAGTGGCCGTTGATACCGACGCGGTTGATATCGATCCAGGGATATTCCTGCGCCAGTTCCTCGGCAGCGCGCTTTTTATCGGCTAATCCGTAGTCGCGCATGTTGCCGTAGCCGAAGGTGTGATACCACGCGTCGCGCAGCGGGCTGCCGCCGCGGTTGCCGATTTCGATGACGATGAAGCCGAACTGCGCCATGGTCATGTGGGGCGTGGCGGGGTTGAAGCTGTAGTCGACCTCTTCGGTCTGCGGACCGGGATAGACGTACTCGATCAGCGGGTACTTCAGGTGCAGGTTGAAATTGAAGGGTTTGAACATCACGCCGTACAGATCCGTGATGCCGTCGGCGGCCTTGACATGGAACGGAGTGGGGAACTGGTACCCTGCGGCGAGTAGAGCCTTCACGTCGGTGGTCTCGAGGTGGAGGAGCTTGCCGCTGTCACCCAGCAATTCCGAGATTGGCGCCGAGTCCACGCGCGAGTAAGTGTCTACGAAGTAGCGGCCGTCGTCGCTGGCCTGGACCGCGTGGTTGGCGTCGGCGGGATCGAGCACCTGCATGTCCTGGCCGTTCAAACCGATTTTATACAGATGGCGGTAATAGCTGTTTTCGCCGGCCTTGTAGCCGTAGGCGGTGAAATACATGGTTCCAGTGGCGTCGTCCACGGCTTCGATGTCGCCAGCCATGAACTGGCCATGATCAATCTGGTGGAGCAGGGTGCCGTGGGCGCTGTAGAGATAATAATGCGCCCAGCCGTCGCGCTCGGACCAGACCAGCAGATCCTGGCCGTGGCCGGCGAGGCGGAGCGGCTTGGACATGATGTAGACGTTGGAGTGCTCGGTGACGAGGGGAGTGACGGCGCCGGTTTCGGTGTTGGCCACGCAGATTTGGAAGCGGTGGAAGTCGCGGCTCTCACGCGTCAGATAGAGATGATCGTCGGCGCCACCCAGCCAGATCGCCGCCGGCTGCGAACCTTGCGGGGTCAGCGTCTCGGCCCGATGCGTTCGCGGCGCGTACTCGAGGCGCACGGACTGGTCGGGATATTCGGCCGTGTTCAGCATGACGACCTTGCGTGTGTTCACATCGAAGATCATCACCGCATACTGCGGCACGTTCGCTTCGCCGGGCATGGGGTACTTGAAAGTCTCGAGCGTGGGGCGCGGCTTGTGCAGGGAGTGGATCACCCACAGATCGCCCACGCTGCGCTCATCCACCTTTTCCAGTGCGAATTTCGAGGAGTCCGCCGACCAGACGATGCGCACCGCAGGCTTGCGGGGACGCGCGCTGTGGTCCACCTTGACGCCGGGCTGGGGACGGTCCTCGCGGCTGCCGTGGCCCAGGTCCTCATCGTTGGGACCATAAAAGGTGCGGCCCTGATAGCCGTCCCATTGCACACCGTCGGTGGTGAGCTGGGTTTCCTGAATGTTGGAGTCGTTGGGATTTTTCAGCGCCAGGGCGTAGTTGGCGGCGTTCATCAGGTAGAGGTTGTAGTTGCGGGCGAAGACCACCCATTGGCGGTTGGGGGAGAGCTGCGCCCAGCGCGGTTGCACCGGCGGCGGCCGGAAGGTGCCGAGCAGCCGCACCTGCTGCGTGGCCAGGTTCATTTCGAAATAGACATCGCGACGCGAACCTTTCGGCGTGGCGGTTGGTCCGCTGGGCTTGGCCTGGCGTTTGGCGGCGGCGTTTTCCCGCTGCTCCTGCTGTACGGTCTCCGGCGCCAAGCCCGGAATCACAGCGGTACGGGCCACGCTGAGGGAAAAGCGGAGGGAGGTATCGCCGTTAATCAGGCGCATGTGCTGAAGCGGCAAGTGTTCCCCGTCGTAGGGGATGCCGGTCAGGCGGGTGAGCGCCTCGGCCAGTTTCACGTGATCAAACAGCGCGGCCTTGGTTCCCCTGGAGGGGTCCACGACGTAGTAGGCGGTGCCGGTGGAGGTCTTGTAGGAATACCAGAACTTGTCGCTGGTGGTGAACCAATGCGGGGTGATGCTGGTGCTGAAGACCAACTGGTTGACCTTGGCCGAGGTCCATTCCGAGGCAAGCTGATAATCCGGCTTGACGGCGGCGGCCGCTTGTTGCGCCCACAGCATGCCGCCCAGCAAGAAGGCGGTGCTCGCAATCCGTCCAACTGACATTGCAGACCTCCAGGTAAAGAAGCCATAGTATGCGACCATCGGACGCCGCTCTGCTAGCATGAAGTTCGTGTCCGATCCTCGAGTTCTGCAAGGGCGCGCCGTGCTGGTAACGGGAGGTGCGCGGCGCATCGGGCGGGCGCTGGCACTGACGCTGGCGCAGGCCGGCGCCGACGTCGGATTCACGTTCCGGGCGTCGGCGGCGGAGGCGCTGGAGTTGGAGCAGGCGCTGCGGGCCCGGGGCGTGCGCGCAGCGGCGGTGCGCGCCGATCTGCGCCACGGTCCGGCGGCGGCGGCGGCAGTGGAGGCGCTGCACGCGGCGCTGGGGCGGGTCGACATTCTGGTGAACAATGTGGGCCGCTATGAAACTGCGTCCTTCGAGGACATCGGCGACGGCCAATGGGAGGAAATGCTGGCGACGAATCTGTCGGCGCCATTTTTTATGAGCCGCGCCGCGGTGCCGTATCTGCGCGCATCGGGCGAGGGTCGTATCATTCACCTGACCTCGGTAGGAGCGCTGCGGGCGTTTCCGAGGCACGCGCACTATTGCGCGTCGAAAGCCGGGCTGGCGCATCTCACGCGCGCGATGGCGCGGGCGCTTGCGCCAGAGATCGCGGTGAACGCGGTGGCGCCGGGACTCATAGCCCTGGGCGCGGAGCTTACGCTGTGGGAGGAGCACATGCGCGAGCGCACGCCGCTGCAGCGGGCGGGCACGCCGCAGGATGTGGCCGATGCGGTGATGTACCTGGCCACCTGCAACCGTTTTCTCACCGGCCAGACGGTGGTGGTGGACGGCGGCTTGTCGCTAATGTAAAACCATGAAGAGCCGAACCGCTTGCCTCACCTTCAGCACCAAAACCAAGCGCGACTCCATCGTCACCGATCGCGTGGAAACCAAGGTCATGGGCGAGTGAAGCCGCCGCGGCGGATACTGCTGGTGCATTTCGGCCAGTTGGGCGACGCAGTGATGGCGCTGCCCGCGGCGCGGGCGTTGCGCAGCCGCTTTGCGCGCGCACGGCTGACGGTGCTGTGCGCGGCGAACGCCAGCGGAATCTTCCGCCTCGCCGGTTTTGGGGAACGCGGCGGCGAAATCTGGCCCGTGGATCGGGTGGCCTGGAAGAGGCAGCCGTGGCGCGTGCCGGCGGCGGCTCCGATGCTCATTCTCCGCCTGCGCCGGCACCGCTTCGATCTTTCCGTGGATCTGCACTCTTACAAGGAGACCAACTGGCTGGCTTTTCTCGCGGGCATTCCCGAGCGCGTGGCCATGCTGCGGCCGACGCGCTCGCTACCCGCGCTGATCAACCGCAAACCGCCGCCGGACGATATTGGCGGGCGGCTGCTCGACCGCTATTGCCAGGTGCTGCAACCGCTGGGCATCGAGGTAGCTGCGGCCGATCGCGTTCCCACGCTGAGGCCGCCACCGGCGCCGTCGATCGTGGCGAGCGGCAACCGTCCGATGCTGGGCATATGTCCCGGGGCGGGGCATGCCAGCCGTCGCTGGCCCGCGGAGCGCTTCGCCGCCGTGGCGCAGGCGCGGCTGGCGCAGGGCCGCGTCGTGATATTCGCCGGACCGGAAGAAGATGCGGCCATCCTGGATCCGTTCAGCGCCGTGGCGGGGGTGGAAATCGTGCACGGACTTTCGCTGGCAGAGTTGGCGGGCGCGCTGGCCTGCTGCCGCGTGGTTCTGACGAATCCTACCGGACCATCGCACATTGCCGCCGCAGTAGGAGGGCGCGTGCTGACGCTGGGCGAACTTCCCGCCTTCGATCCCGTCGCGGTTCCGCCGGGCGCGGTCGTGGTGCTGCGCGCGACGGGTACGATCAACAGCATTGCTACAGCCGAGGTACTCACCGCGGTCGAGCAGTTATGGCGCGGCGTATAATCCGGGGATATGCCGCTCGCGGCAGGCACGCGACTGGGTCCGTATGAGGTCCTCGCGCCGGTGGGCGCGGGCGGGATGGGGGAAGTGTACCGCGCGCGGGATACGCGGCTGAAACGCGAAGTCGCGGTCAAAGTTTTGCCGGCCGCGATGGCGCACGATGCGCGGGCGCTGCAGCGCATGCAGCAGGAAGCGCTGGCGGTGGCCGCGCTCAACCATCCCAATTTGCTCAGCGTCTACGATGTGGGGCAATCCGCGGAGGGTGCGCCGTATATCGTTTCCGAGCTGCTTGAGGGCGAGTCGCTGCGCCGGCGGCTGCAAACGGGCGCGCTGGGGCAGGGGAAGGCGATTGATTATGCCACGCAGATTGCGCACGGACTGGCGGTGGCGCACGACAAGGGGATCGTTCATCGGGACCTCAAGCCGGAAAATATTTTTCTGACCAACGATGGACGCGTGAAGATTCTTGATTTTGGCCTGGCGAAGCTGAGCCCGGTGGCGGGCAGCGAGGATGTGACCGTGGCCGAACCGGCGGCGGCGGCGACGGCGCCGGGGGTGGTGCTGGGGACGGTGGGCTACATGGCGCCGGAGCAGGTGCGCGGACAGGCGGCGGACGCGCGCAGCGATATTTTCAGCCTGGGCGCGGTGGTGTATGAAATGCTGGCGGGGCGGCGGGCGTTCCGCGGGGATTCGGCGGTGGAGGTGATGAGCGCGATCCTCAAGGAAGAGCCGGAACCGCTGAGCACGATCTCGAGCGGCAAGCGGCCGGCGCTGTCGCCGGCGCTGGAGCGCATCGTCGGGCATTGCCTGGAAAAAGAGCCGCGCCAGCGATTTCAGTCCGCCGGCGACGTCGCCTTCAATCTCGCCGGTCTCAGCCAATCCGGATCCACCACCTCGGCGCTGGCGGCGCTGCCGGCGGCGCGACGGCGGGCGCCGGTGCTCGGAATTGCGCTGATCGTGGCGATTGCGGTCATCGCCTTTCTTTTGCTGCGGCCCCGGCCCAGCGCCGCGCCGCCGGTGCTGATGCAGGTTACCTATCATCGCGGCACCATCCTCGGCGCGCAGTTCCTGCCGGGCGGCCAGAACCTCGTCTTCAGCGCCGCGTGGAATGGCGCGACCAGCCCATCGCTGTACACCGGCCAGGCGCCGTCAAGTCCCACCGAATCTCCGTCGCTGCAGCCGCTGGGTTCCGCGCACGGTACGCCGGTGGCCGTCTCCAGCAGCGGCGACATTGCCCTGCTGGCTATTGATCCAACCTACGAAGGCGCATCGCTGCTTTCGATCATCCCGTCGGGCGGCAGCGCGGCGCGCCCGGTGATGCGCGAGATTCTGGGCGCGGCTTTCGCACCCGGAACCTCGAAGCTCGCCATCGCGCGGCTCGACCCGGTGACCGGTGGCAGCGACATTGAATATCCCGCCGGCCATGTGCTTTACCAGTGCCGGACCTGGTGCAATGATTTGCACTTCTCGAGCGACGGCAAGCAGATCGCGTTTCTGGAGCACCCTAACCCAGGCGATAACCGCGGGCACGTCGCGGTCCTGGATTTAGGCGGCGGCGAGCGGCGGCTGTCGCGCGATTTCTTCAGCAGCGGCGGTCTCGGCTGGGCGCCGGGCGGGCAGGCCATCTGGTTTACCGCGGGCAATGGCATCAACCAGTCCCTGTATTCGGTATCGCTGAGCGGCAAGCTGCGGCGGCAGTGGCAAGTGCCCTCCGACCTCATTCTGGACGACATTGCGCCCGACGGCCGCGTCCTGTTCACCTCCGACGACCTTCGGGTGACGGTGCGCGTCGCCACGACTGCCGATCCGCTCGGCCAGGATTACACCGTGCGCGATTGGTCCGTCGGTGCCGTCCTGACGCCCGACGGGCGCGAGGCGCTGATAGATGAAGAAGTCAGCGGGACGACGTCAACCTACCAAACCTACCTGCGCACCGTCGGCCCCAATACCACCCCGGTATTGCTCGGGAACGGCGATGCGGTTGCCATTTCGCCCGACGGCCAGTGGGCGCTCAGCTCGCTTGCCGACGCCGACCGGACGTTTATGCTGCTGCCCACCGGCCCGGGCCAGTCCCGCCCGCTGGTTAAACCGGGGGAGCTGCAATTTGTCGGGGTCGTAAGCTGGTTTCTCCCAAACAGCGGCGCGGTTGTGACGATTGCGC
Source organism: Terriglobales bacterium (assembly GCA_050747745.1). Classification (GTDB taxonomy): domain Bacteria; phylum Acidobacteriota; class Terriglobia; order Terriglobales; family SCQP01; genus SCQP01. The sequence goes on along the minus strand of JBOGKM010000098.1, from coordinate 16,375 downwards.
GCAAGCCCGGCCGGCCCTATCGTACCTGGCTGATCTCGCTAGACGGCAGCATGAAGTCAATTACGCCGCCTGGCATTTACGGGAGCTGGCCCACGCCGGATGGGAAATACGTGCTGGGGGAAACGGTAAGCTCGCGCCAGTGGGCGCTGTATCCGCTGGCCGGCGGATCGGCCATACCCGAGCCCGCAATCGCCTCCGGCCTTCGCCCTGTCGGCTTTGGCGCCAGCGATAGTCAGCTCTACGTTGGGCAGCGCAACGGCCTGAGCGTTGCCCTGTACAGCCTCGATCTCCACGGCGGCCAGCGCAAGCTGCTGGCGATCGCGCGTCCGCCGGATCTCGCGGGCGCGTCAGGGGCGGCCCTCACGTCGGTTTCGCGCGACGGCAAAACCTTCGCCTACGACTACGGCACCATGCTTTCCACCCTCTACGTCGCCCGCGGCGTCCACTGATCGCGCTCTGCCATAATCGGAGCGATGGCCATTTCCGCCGCGCTGCGATCGCAGCTGGCCGCGATCGTGGGTGAAGAAAATCTGCTGGGCGATGAGCTGAGCCGCGTGCTCTATGAGTACGACGGCGGCGTGGATCGTGCCCTGCCCGATGTGGTCGTTTTCCCCCACTCGCGCGAGCAGGTGGTCGCAATTGTGCGCGCGGCGCGCGCGACCGGCGTGCCAATCGTCGCGCGCGGCGCGGGGACCGGGCTGAGCGGCGGCGCGGTGGCGCGCGAGGGTGGCATCATCGTTTCCCTGAACCGCATGCGGCGCATTCTCGAAGTGGACGTCGAAAACGCCCGCGCCGTGGTCGAGCCGGGTGTGGTCAACCTTGAGTTCTCGCAATCCATCGCCGCCACCGGCTTCTATTTCGCGCCGGACCCTTCCAGCCAGCGCGCCTGCACGCTGGGCGGAAACGTGGCGGAAAATTCCGGAGGCCCGCACACGCTGCTGCACGGCGTCACCGTGAACCACATTACCGGCCTCGAACTAGTGCTGGCCGATGGCTCAGTCGCCGCCATCGGAGGCAAGGAACTGGATGCGCCGGGCTGGGATTTGACCGGCCTGATGACCGGCTCGGAAGGCACGCTGGCGCTGGTGACCGCGATAACGCTCAAGCTGACCCGGCTTCCGGAAGCGGTGGGCACGCTGCTGGCCGTCTACGACCGCGTCGGGGACGCCGCCGCGACCGTCACCGCGCTCACCGCTAGCGGCATTACGCCCGCGGCCTGCGAAATGATGGACGGCTTTTCGCTGCGCGCCGTCGAAGCCTATGTCCATGCCGGTTATCCGCTGGATGCCGCCGCCGTGCTGCTGCTCGAGGTCGAGGGCCTGCGCGAGGAAGTGGATGAAGATGCTGCCCACATCGAAGCGCTGTGCCGCGCCGCCGGCGCGCGCTCGGTCCGCCACGCCGCCGACGCGCACGAGCGGGAACTGCTGTGGAGCGGGCGCAAGAACGCTTTCGGCGCCGCGGGTCGCATCGCGCCCAACAACTACGTGATGGATGGCGTCATTCCGCGCACGCGCATCGCGGAAGTGCTGGAGCAGATCGAGGCGATTGGCCAGCGGCATGGCTTCCGGACCGGCAACATTTTTCATGCCGGCGACGGCAACCTGCATCCGCTGGTGTTTTTCGACGAGCGTGCGGGCGAGCTGCCGCGCGCGCTCGCCTGCAGCCGCGACATTCTGCGCGCCTGCGTCGCCGTGGGCGGCTCGATTACGGGCGAGCACGGCGTCGGAATCGAGAAGCAGGACCTGATGCCCTGGATCTTCTCGCCCGAAGACCTTGCCTTCATGGCTCGCGTCCGCGCCGCGTTCAATCCCGGCGGCCTGCTCAATCCCAACAAACTGCTGCCCTCGGCTCATATGTGCGCCGAAATCCGCGCCGACGCGCCGCTCTACCGGGAACAACCGCTGTGACCACGGCGACGGCCTCGACTCCCGCCGAAGCCGCCGCGGCCGTGCGCGAGGCGGGCCGGCTGGGCATCAGCTGCCGGCGCGCGGCTTCCTGCGCCCACGTGCAACTGGATCTGCGCCCCATGCGCAGCATCCGCTTCTATCAGCCTGGCGATCTGACCGTGGGCGCCGACGCGGGCTGCACCGTAGCGCAGCTCAACGCCGCGCTCGCCGAACATAATCAATTCGTTCCGCTCGACGTAGCCGCGCCGGAAACCACCACGCTGGGAGCGGTGCTTGCCTGCCGACTTTCTGGTCCATTACGGCATCGCTTCGGGTCGGTGCGGGATTTCACCATTGGCCTTGAAATGGTTGCGTCCGATGGTTCACTGACGCACTGCGGCGGCAGGGTGGTCAAAAACGTCGCCGGCTATGACTGGATGAAGCCGGTGATCGGCAGCCGCGGCGCGCTGGGGATTATCACCGGCGCGAACCTGAAAGTATTTCCGCGGCCCGAAGGCATCGAGTGCGCGGCGTTTGGCGGGCTGAGCTGGGCGCAGGTCGAGGCGCTGCGGACGGCGCTGCTGCACGCGCCGCTGCGGCCGCTGGCGGTGGAGTTGCGCGCGCGCGGCGAGGAGCGTTCGGTTACGGTCACATATTGCGGCAGCGGCACGGTGCGGGCGCGCTACCGAACGGAGCTGGCGGCGCTGGGACCGCCGGTCCGGTTCCAGGAATGCGGGCTGCCGGCGGCGACGGCGGCGATCAACGTCAGTTTTCCGCCGGCGCAGGCGGTGGCGGCGCTGGCGGCGCTGGGGCCGGCGGCGGAGATTAGCGGGCGGCTGACGCTGGGACTGTACGCGGTTTCGCCGGCGCCGCCGCGGCGGCGGGCGATTCCGGCTGCCGAGCTGGAGCTGATGCAGCGGCTGAAATCCGCGCTCGATCCGGGCGGGGTTTTTCATGGGGATGACTGTGGCTAGCGCGTTCACATCGGCGGATGCGCCGCGCGCGGCCGATTACACCCGCTGCATCCGCTGCGGACTTTGCCTGAACGCCTGCCCGACCTACCGCGTGCTGGGCGAGGAGCTGGATTCGCCGCGCGGCCGCATTTATCAGGTGGCGCAGGCCGATGCCGGCCGGCTCCCGCTCGACGCCGGCTTTCGCCTGCATATGGACCGTTGCCTCGACTGCCGCGCCTGCGTGACGGCGTGTCCCTCCGGCGTCGACTACGGCGCTATTATCGAGCGCACCCGCGCCGAGCTGCGGATGCGGCATCCGCTGGCGGCATGGCAGCGCCGGCTGCTGCGCGATCTGGTGCCGCATCCGCGGCGCCGCCGCGTCGCCGCGCGCCTTCTTCGCTGGGGGCAAAAAGCCGGTCTGGACCGCTTTGGCCCGGCTTCGGCGCGGCTGTGTCCGCGCCTTGACCCGCACCCCTTCGCCGCCGCTGGAAAGACCTTTGCTGCCGCAGGCAGGCGCCGCGCCCGCGTGGTGTTTCTTCCGGGCTGCGTGCAATGTGAGCTGTTGCCCGCGCTCAACCGCTCCACCGTCCGCGTGTTCACGCACCAAGGCTGCGACGTAATCATCCCGCAAGCGTTCGGCTGCTGCGGCGCGCTGCATGTGCATGCCGGCGATCGCGCGTTTGCGCGCTCGCTGGCGCGTGCCAACATTGCGGCGCTGGAGGCGGTTGCCGCGGACGCCATTGTGACCAACGCCGCCGGCTGCGGCGCCCAGCTCAAAGCGTATGACGAGCTGCTGGCAACGGATCCGGACTGGCGCGCTCGCGCCCAGGCGTTTTCCGCCCGCGTCCAGGATGCCACTGAGTTTCTCGACCATCTCGGCCTGAACCGAGCTCTGCTGGGCCCCATCCCCGCCGTCGCCACCTACCAGGATGCCTGCCATCTGGCGCACGCGCAAAAGATCCGCCGTGCGCCGCGCGCGCTCCTCGGCCAGATACCCGCCCTCGAGCTGCGCGAGATGGAGCGGTCCGATCAGTGCTGCGGCTCCGCCGGCATTTACAACCTCCAGCAGCCGGAAATCGCCGCCATCCTGCTGGCCGACCGCGTCGCCGCCTTCCGCGCCACCGGCGCCGCGATTCTGGCCACCGCCAATCCCGGATGCTCGCTCCAGCTTGCTTCGGCGCTGCCGCCGCCGGTGCAGATTGCACACGTGCTGGAACTGCTCGACGCCAGCCATCAGGCGCTGCGCTAACCCTGTTACGATGTAGTGCGTGCGGCTCGCTCCCGGAATCCGCCTCGGGCCATACGAGATCGTCGCCCCGCTCGGCGCGGGCGGCATGGCGAAGTTTTTCGCGCGCGCGATACGCGGCTGAACCGCGAGGTTGCCATCAAGGTCCTGCCGGCGGCCATGGCGTTGGACCTGCACGCGCTGCAGCGCATGGGGCAGGAAGCGCGCGTCGTCGCCGCGCTCAATCACCCCAACCTGCTCAGCGTTCACGACATTGGGCAGACGCCGGAAGGCTCGCCCTTCATTGTCACTGAGCTGCTCGAAGGCGAATCGCTTCGCCATCGGCTGCAGTCAGGCGCGCTGGGGCAGCCGCGCGCAGTGGATTACGGCGAGCAAATCGCCCGCGGCATGGCCGCCGCGCACGACAAGGGCGTGACCCATCGGGATCTGAAGCCGGAAAACATTTTCCTCACCCAGGATGGCCGGGTCAAAATTCTCGACTTCGGCCTCGCCAAGCTCAACCTGATCGCTTCGAGCGAAGACGTCACCGCCGCCGCGCCGGCCGCGGCCACTGCGCCCGGCGTGGTGCTGGGGACCGCTGCCTATATGGCGCCCGAGCAGGTGCGCGGCCAGCCTACTGACGCCCGCAGTGATATTTTCAGCCTAGGCGCGGTGTTGTATGAAATGCTGGCCGGTCGGCGCGCCTTCCGCGGCTCTTCCGCCGCTGATGTGATGAGCTCCATTCTCAAGGAAGACCCGGAACCGCTGGTTGCGTCCTCAGCTTCCTCCACCGGCCCGCGCCGCGAGCTTTCACCCGCACTCGACGCCATTGTCTTGAAAAAGAGCCGCGCCAGCGCTTTCAGTCCGCCGGAGATGTCGCCTTCAATCTCGCCGATCTCTCCCAATCCGGCTCGACCGCTGCGCTTCCGGTTCTGCCGCACCCGCGCCGTCTGGGCTGGCCGCTGCTGGCGGCGGCCGTGGTGGCCGCGGGGCTGATTGCCTTCTTCGCTGCCCGCGCAACGGCGCCGATCCCACCGCCGCCGCAACTGCTGCGCGTCACTTATCACCGCGGGACCATTTCGGGCGCGCGCTTTCTGCCTGGCGGCCAGAATTTCGTTTTCAGCGCTGCCTGGAACGGCGCCACCGATCCCACGGTCTATTCCGGCGAGCTGCCAAGCCCGGGCTCGGCGCCGCCGCTGCCGCAGGCGCTGGGCTCGGCGCAAGGCGCGGTCGTAGCCGTCTCGCCGGCGAGCGCGATCGCGGTGCTGGGCTTTCCGCCCACCTATGGCAAAACGTCGCTGCTTTCCGTGATTCCCGCCAGCGGCGGCGCGCCGCGTCCGATGTACCGCAACGCGACCGCGGCGGCCTGGCCGCCGCACGGCTCGGAGCTCGCCATTGCCCGCGTGGATCCGCGCACGCTCGTATCCACGCTCGAATATCCCGCCGGCCATGTTCTCTACCGCAGCACCGGATTCTTCACCGATCTGCGCTTTTCGGCCGGCGGCAAGCTCATTGCCTTTCTGAACCACCCGGTTTTCGGCGACGATCACGGCGGCGTGGCGGTGGTGGACCTCGCGGGCCACAAGCGCCGGCTGAGCCGGGAGTTTGCCGGAGCGAACGGTCTGGCGTGGTCGCCCAATGGCCGGGAGGTGTGGTTTACTGCCGCCAATACCATTGACCAGTCCCTTTATGCCGTCTCGCTTTCGGGTAAATTGCGCCGCGTATGGCAAGCGCCCAACAGCCTGGTGATAGATGACATTGCTCCCAATGGCCACGTGTTGCTCTCCTCCAATGCGATCCGCGCTACCGCGCGCGTGGTCACCGCAGGGAATTCTGGTGGCCAGAACGTCACCGTTCGAGACTATTCTGCCTGGCCCGCGGTTTCGCCGGACGGCCGCGAGATCGCCGTGGATGACTAATCCTCCAATGAGACCCAGTATTCCTCCTATTTCTTTTCGCTCGGCAACAGCGCGCCTCCGGTGCTGCTAGGCGCTGGCCTTCCGCTGGCCATTTCGCCGGATGGGCAATGGGTGCTGATTCATCTCGACGGCTCGTTCCGGCCGGTCACGCCCGATGGCGTGATCAGCGCCTGGCCCACGCCGGATGGGAAATACGTGCTGGGGGAGACGGTAGGCACGCGGCAAATGGCGCTGTATCCGTTGGCCTGCGGCGCGGCGGTGCCGGTCAAGGGACTCACGCCGGCTGACGATCCGCCGGGATTCGGCGCCCACGACGATGATTTTTACGTTCGGCAAATACACGGACCCAATTCACCCGTTTTCGAGGTGAACCTGCGCACCGGCCAGCGCCAGTTGATCGCCGCGCTGCACCCGGCCGGTCCGGCCGGATTCAGCCAATATGGAAATGCCTCGATCTCGAGAGACGGGAAGGTGATCGCTTTCGGCTATGTCACCTCGCTTTCGACGCTGTACGTCGCCAGCGGACTGCACTAATTAGCACGCGCCGTCACGGTGACGGTTCGCTTTGCTCCGCGTCCTGGGCCTGTTCTTCCAGGCCGCGCCAACTCACGCCCTCGTGCGTGGCCAGGCCGACACCCCAGGGGGCGATGGCGTAAAAGCAGACCAGCCAGATGACTAGAGCGGCGCTGGTGGCCGCCGTGGTTTCGGCGCCGAAGATTTTCGTTAGGCCGAAAATGGTCAATACCTGAAAGCCGCCGCCTACCGCGGGCAACTGCGCCACCGAACCGATCGCCGTCAGTCCCATCAGCAGCACGCCGCCAGAGAGTGCGAAGCTGGGCAGCATGTGCGGATAGGCGCGCACCACGGCCCACATGGATCCGCTTACCACCACCCATAGGAGAACTGTCATGGCGCACGCAAACAGAAGCGTTTTGCCGCGGCGCAGCCCTTCCAGGCCCTCGGCCAGCATTTCCAGAAAATGCATGTAGCGCTTGCGGAAGGACCAGGGATGGCGCTCTTGCCGTCGGTGCAGGAAGGCCAGGAATCCGCGCGAGTGGCGATGAAACAGGACGAGCAGAATGACGATGAAGGCGACGCCGGCCATGATGATGATGCCGGCCTTCTGCATGCCCGACTGCAATCCGTTGCTGCGCGTGAGCTGCTTGATGCTGGGGCTCAAAACCAGATCCAGCCCCACCAGCAACACCACGCCCGCCATGTCGAAGACGCGTTCGATCACCCACACCGCCAACTGGGGTGGCAGCCCGCTGTGCTTGCGCCCAATATAATAGGGGCGAACCAGCTCGCCCGCCCGCCCCAGAAATGCCAGGCTGGTGAAACCGACCACCGTGCCCTTCAATACCGGCTTGAAGCGGCCGTGCGGCGACATGAGGGCCTGCCAGCGCCAGGTGCGGATGAGGTAACTGGCGTAGATCAGCACCACGGAACCGGCGATGTACCAGCCTTCCGCCTGGCTGGTTGCCGTCCACAGCTTCTGAAGGCTAAACTGCTTCCACTCCGGGCTATGATGGAATTGCCACACCAGCCAAACCACCACGACGACGAGGAAAATACTGATTAGAATGCGTTTACGGCTCATTCCGGGCGAGGCAGGGAAGGCCCGCAACATCAAGTATAAAGGTTGTGCCGCCGGGAATCGCCAACACTGAACAACTGGCCCTGGATTTGCGTTTAAGGAGGTGTGAGCGCTGCCACAGTTTGGATTAACCCGAGGGTTTCGGCACATCGCCAAGCGACGGTGGGTGTGCTGCGGCCGGCCGAGGCCAATGTGAACGACCGCCAGCTTGTGGACCGCTGCCTGGCCGGGGATGCGGAGGCGTGGGAAGACGTGGTGCGGCAGCATTCCCGCCGCATTTACAATCTCTGTTTGCGCTTCACGGGCAGCTCGAGCGATGCGGATGACCTGGCACAGGATGTGTTTATCCGGTTGTTCCGCAGTCTCGACCACTACCGGGCGGAAGCGGGTTCGCTGGCGACGTGGCTGACGACGCTGACGCGCAATCTGTTGATTGACCACTATCGCCGCAGCAAGCCGGAGCGGCTGACCGATCCGCTGGAAGGCGAAAACGCGGAGGGCGAGCGCGTGCCGCGGCCGCTGGCCGCGCCGGGGCGCAGCGCCGAGCAGGCGGTGTGGGGAAGGGAAGTGCAGGAGCAGGTGCAGCGGGCGTTGCTGAAGCTGTCGCCGGAGCTGCGCGAAGCCATCATTTTGCGCGATCTGCAGGATTTGGATTATAAAGAAATCGCTGCCGTACTGCGGTTGCCGGAAGGTACGGTGAAAAGCCGCATCAACCGCGGGCGAATTGAGCTGGCGCGGCTGTTGCGGCCGAACCTGGGGATCATGGAGACGAAAGCATGAGCGCGAGCGAGAGCAATACAGGTTGGAGCTGCGCTCAATTTGAGCCGGTGCTGAGCGAGTACCGCGAGGGGACGCTGGCGTCGCCGCTGGCGGCGCAGGCGCGCCAGCACGTGAACGAGTGCGCAGCGTGCGCAGCGCTGGTGGAAGCGGTGGCCGCGGCACAGACGCAACTGGCGGAGTTGCGGGAGGTGGAACCGCCGCCGGGGATGCTGGCGGCGATCATGGCGCAGACGCTGCCGCATCATCATGGGCTGCCGTACCGGAGGGCAGCGACGGCGCCGGCGAACGGGTGGGCGCGGCTGTGGGCGGGGGTGCGGTCGCCGCGCTTTGCCATGGGCGTGGCGATGTCGGTGTTTGCGGTTGCTGTGCTGCTCAACGCGGCGCAAATCAACTTACGGCAGGTGTTTTCCGAGGGCGGCGCTGCGGCACTCAGCCCCGCCAGCCTCACGAGTTCGATCAGCCGCAGCGTCAACCGCGCTTGGGCGCACGGGGTAGCGTACTACCACGATCTGCGCGTAGTGTACGAGATCGAAGCGGCGATTCATGAAATGCATCAGAACCGGCCCGCGGCCAACGGCAGCGGCGGCGGACACAACCGCAGTCAGAGCGCCAGCCCGGATACGAGCGAACTGGCCGAAGGCTTGGCGCCGATATTTTATGGGAGAACGCGATGAACTGTTACCTCCATCCTGACCGCGAGGCCACGGCCTACTGCCGCAGCTGCGGCCGGGCATTGTGCGCCGAGGATCAGCGGGAAATTTACGGTGTGGTGTACTGCCAGGAATGCCTGGCCCGGCAGGTGGGGGTGGCGCCGCCGCCCAGTGCCGCATCGGGCGCGGGCGGAGAGGCGGGTGCGGCCGCTGCGGGAGCGGCGGCCGCGCCAGTGTATGCAGCCGCACCGGCAGGACACAAGCCCAGTCCAGGGCTGGCGCTGGCGCTGGGGTTCATACCGGGGGTGGGCGCGGTATACAACGGCCAATACTTGAAAGCGTTCGTGCAGGTGGTGATCTTCGCCTTCCTGATTGCCATGACCAACAACGCCAACGACGTCGTAGGCACTTTTTTTGGCATCGGCATTGCTTGCTTCTACTGCTACATGGTTATTGATTCCTATCGCACCGCCAAGCAGATGCAGGCGGGACTGCCGGTGCAGGATTTCTTCAGCCTGGGCAATACCCCCAGCGTCAACGCTCCCGTCGCCGCTATCATTCTGATCGTGGTCGGTGCGATCTTTCTGTTGAAGAGCATGAACTTTTTCGACTACGAATCGTCGAAATATTTCTGGCCGGTGATCCTGATCGCCATCGGCATTTATGTGCTGGTGCGCCAGCAAAACAAGCGCGCTTCCTGAGCGAGTTCACGATTCATGGCTGCTTCACCTCAACCGGGTCCCTGCCGCTGCGCGGCCTGCAGTTTTCGCCGCGTGGCGGGGCCGCTGGTGCTGATCGCCATCGGCGTGCTGCTCTTGGCGCACATGCTGGGAGGGAGCTTCAACGGCGCGGACATAGCGGGGGCATTTCTGGTTTTTATTGGTGCGCTGGGGCTGATTGGACGGCTGCTGCCGCGGCCGGCTGGGCATCGGCTGGCGGCGAGCGTGTTTTTCCCGCTGCTGGCGCTGATTGTGGGCGTGTTGATTCTGGTGCGGCACGCGCTGCCGCAGATGCCAGTGGGCGCCTGGATCGCCAACTATTGGCCGCTGCTACTGATTCTGTGGGGCCTGACGCGGCTGCTGGAGCATTTTGCGCGGCCGGCGCGCACGCGCTCAGGGCTTTCCGGCGGGGAAATCGTACTGGTGGTGGTGATCGTGGTGTTTGGATTGGCCTTCAGCGGCGGATATCATTTCCGGCAGTCACAGCTGGCTGATTACTGGGGCATTAATTTCGACCGCTGGAACCCGTTTCTGGAGAGCTATCAGTTCTCAGCCGCAGCGCATGCGGCGGTGCCGCTGACGGGACCGCCGGAGGTGGTGGTACGCGGCTATCGCGGGGACGTGACCATAACCGCGGGGCCGGCTGGTATCATCGCAGCGGCGGTGGCGGACACGGTGCATGCTGATGGGCATGTCCATGCCGCACAGATGTTCGCGCGCGCGCAGCCGCTGATCCGGCAGGAAGCGGGGCAGTGGCTGGTAATGCCCGCAAGCGAGGATGCGCCGCACGCGATGCGCGCGGATCTGCAGCTTACGCTGCCGGCAGCGGCACCACTGACCGTGCAAATCAGTGATGGCGATATCAGCATTCCGGCCTGGGGCGCGCCGCTGGACCTGCATTCGCGCCACGGCGCGATCACGGTCAGCGGGGCTAAAGGCAACGTCCAGATCAGCGCTGGACATGGCTCGGTGCAAGTGTCCGGGGTGCAGGGTAATGTCAGCATCACGGGCGGGGGCGGCGATATCGCCGTACACGACGTCAGCGGAGTGACGCTGCTGCAGGGCGAGTATGTCGGTTCGCTGGAGTTTTCGCACCTCGAACAGGGCCTGCAATTCCATAGCGAACGCACCGACCTGGAGCTGGCGGCGCTGCCCGGCAAGCTCAACTACGATCTGGGCGAAATCGCCATCCGCGATGCGCGCAATGTGCAACTGCGCACGCGCGATGTCGAGATCCGGATTGAGGGCTTCCAGGGGCCGTTGAGCGTGAGCAACCGCAACGAATCGGTTCGCCTGACGACTCTGGCGCCACTGGCGGCTCCCATCCAGGTGAACGATCACGATGCCGACATCGTGCTCAGGCTGCCCGCAGCCAGCCATTTTCATTTAGATGCGAACGCTGCCAACGGCAGCGTGGACAATGGCTTTGGGGACGCGGCGCGGGCGGCGGGGCCGGAGGTGCGGCTGACGACGACTAGCGGAACGATTACGGTCCGGCCGCAATAGCTTGTCAGCACCGCTCGTTTGGGGGATGCGGGGCGCGGGTGGCGCTGGTAGCGTCCGGGAGCGTGAGGGATTTCCGCATGCCGGCGGATGGGCAGAAGGCGTTTGTGCTGACGAAAGAGGCCTACAGCGCCAGCGCTGGTTGGTGCGCGGTGCCGCTGTCTCAATCGGGGCGAATATTGCCGAGGGTTGCGGGCGCGATTCCGAAGCGGAGATGCGGCATTCCTGGCAAATCGGGATGGGTTGGGCATGATCGTCAGCTGAGATGCTGACTAGCTGACTAGCTGACCGTGGCGGCGCTCGCGCGCCATTTCGACGATCACATAGAGCACGGGAATAAAGACAAGATTCAGGAAAGTGGACAGCAGCATGCCGCCGAACACGGTCGTGCCCACGGAGTGCTGTCCGTTGGCGCCGGAGCCGGTGGCCACCATCAGAGGCACCACCCCCAGGATAAAGGCGATCGAGGTCATCAGAATCGGCCGCAGGCGGATGCGCGCCGCCTCCACCGCGGCTTCGACCAGCGGCAAGCCGCGACGGCGCAACTGCTCGGCGAACTCGACGATCAGAATGGCGTTTTTCGCCGCCAGACCGATCAGCATGATCAGGCCGATCTTGCAAAAAATGTCGTCCTGCAGGCCGGCAATCGCTTGCGCCCCGAGACCACCAAGCACCGCTACCGGCACACCCAGCAGGACGATGAAGGGCAGCGTCCAGCTTTCATACTGCGCCGCCAGCACCAGGAACACCACGAGAATGCCCAACCCGAACAGCAGTCCGGTTTTACCCGCCGATTCGATCTGCTGCAGCGAGATTCCGGTCCAGGCGTAAGAGAATCCCTGCGGCAGCACTTTGTCGGCGACCTGCTCCATGGCCGTAATCGCCTGTCCGCTGGATACGCCGGGCGCCGCCGAGCCGTCAATTTCGGTGGCGCGGAGGATGTTGTAATGCGGAATCACCTGTGCCGAGCTGGTTTCGCTGACCGTCACCAAGCCGGAGAGCGGAATCATCTGCCCGCCATTGCTGCGCACGTAGTATTCGCCAATATCTTTGGGATTGTTGCGGAACTCCGAGCTGGCCTGCACGTAGACGCGGTAGGTGCGAGCGTCGAAGATGAAGTTGTTGACGTAGACCGAACCCATGTAGCCTTCCAGAGTGGAGCTGATGGCATTGAGCGGCACGTTCAGGCTCTTCGCCTTGTCGCGGTTAATGGAGACGACAAACTGCGGATCATCCGCCGTGAAACTGCTGAACAGTCCGGTCAAGTCCGGGCTCCGATTGCCGGCCGCCACCACCGCCTCGGTGGCGTTGTACAACTCTTGCGGCGTGTGTCCGCCCTGATCGACCACTTCGAACTGGAAGCCGCCGAAACGGCTCAGCCCCTGAATGGGCGGCGGCAGAAAGGGCACCACCATGGCGCCGGGAATCATGAAGAGCTGTCCGCGCAGCCGGTTCACCACCGCGGTGGCGCTGTGCTGCGGTCCCTGGCGCTCATTGAAGGGCTTGAGGCTGACGAAGACCATGCCGCTGTTGGGCGCCGAGCCGGAAAAGCCGAATCCGCCGACGGCCACATCGCCGGCCACCTCGGGCTGTTGGGCCACGACCGCCTCGGCCTGGCGCGCCACGCCCATGGTGTAGTCCAGCGATGCCCCGGGCGGCGCCTGAATGAGCAGATAGAAGCTGCCCATGTCCTCGGAGGGCAGAAAGGCCTGCGGCACGACGGTGTAGACCCACCAGGTGGCCACCAGCGCCGCCAGAAAACATGCCCCCACCACCCAGCGCCAGCGGATCAGATCAGACAGAAAGCGCCGGTAACCGTGCGTGAACGCCTCAATGGCGCGGTTGATCAATCCCCAGAGTCCGCGCTTGCCTTCGGGCTTGTGCTTGAGCAGCAGCGCCGACAGCGCCGGCGACAGCGTCACTGAGTTGAAGACGGAAATCACCACGGAAAAGGCGATGGTCAAGCCGAACTGGCGGAACAAAATGCCGGTGGTGCCCGGGAACATGGAAACCGGCACGAATACCGACACCAGCACCAGCCCGGTTGCCACCACCGCGCCGGTGACCTCCGCCATGGCCACCGAGGTCGCCCGGTGCGGCTCGGTAACGCCCTCGGACAAATGTCGCTCGACGTTTTCCACCACCACGATGGCGTCATCCACCACCAGGCCGGTGGCCAGGATGATGGCGAAAAGCGTCAGCATGTTGATAGAAAAACCGAAGCCTTTGACGAAAATGAAAGCGCCAATCAGCGACACCGGGATGGTGCAGCCGGGAATGATGGTGGTGCGCCAGTCCTGCAGGAAAAAGAACATCACCACGATGACGATGATGATGGCCTCAATCAGCGTCACCAGCACATCGCTGATGCCCTCGCTGACGGCGGTGGTGGAGTCGAAGGCGATGGCGTACTTGAGCCCGGGCGGAAAGCGCTTGGCGAGCTGCGCTAGCTCCGCTCGCGCTGCCGTATTCACGGCCAGCAGATTCGCGCCCGGGAGTTGGCTGACGGCCACGCCCACCCCCTGGGCGCCGTTGTAATCAATGGCGGTGCTGTAGTCCTCAGCCCCCAATTCGGCGTGGCCGACATCGCTGAGCCGCACCAGGGTGCCGTTGCTTTCGGTTTTGAGAATGATGCTGTCGAATTGTTGCGGCGTGGTCAGCAGGCCGGTGGTGCGCACGCTGATCTCGTAGCTCTGGCCCGCCGGCGCCGGGGGCGCGCCCACGGAACCGGCGCCCACCTCGACGTTTTGCTCCCCGACCGCGCTCAGCACATCGCTGGCCGTCAGTCCGCGCGCGGCCAGCTTGGCCGGATCCAGCCAGATGCGCATGGCGTAGATCTGCGCGCCGAACACGGTGGCGCTGGACACGCCGGGCACGCGCGTGAGCGGGTCGGTCACGTTCTGCGCGAGGTAGTTGCTGATGAACAGGTTGCCGTACTGGTTGCCGGGCGAGTAGAAGCCGGCGATGAAAACGAAGCCGCCCGCGCTTGGCGCCTCCCGGACGTCCAGCCCGGTTTGCGTCACCGAGGCGGGCAGCTCGCCGAGCACGCTCTGCACCCGATTGACCACGCTGACCTGCGCCAGGTCCAGGTTGGTACCGATGTCGAAGGTGACGGTGATGGAGGATTGACCGCTGTTGGTGCTGCTGCTGGACAGGTACATCATGCCCGGCACGCCGTTGATGGCCTCTTCCAGCGGATAGGTTACCGCCGCTTCGACTTCCTGGGCATTGGCCCCGATGTCGGTTGCACTGACCTGAATGGCGGGCGGCGAGATGGTGGGATATTGCGCTATGGGCAAGCCGGTAATGGAGATTGCCCCCGCCAGCACGATTAGCAGGGCGAGCACGCTGGCGAAAATCGGCCGCCGGATAAAAAACTGAACCATGGCGGTCCCTAGTCGCCCGGCCGCGCGCTATGGCCGCTGCTGGTGTGGCCGGATCCGCCGCGCGGCATGGGAAAAACCGGCATGCCCTCGGACAGAATCTGATGCTGCGACACGATCACCATTTGTCCCGCGGTCAGCCCCGACAAGACTTCCACGTTGTTTCCGGTGATCGCGCCGAGCGTGACCTGTTGTTCGTGCACCATATAGCCTTTGCCCCGCGGCTGTGCCAGATCGAGGAAGGTTGCGCCCGCCTCCTGCACTTCCGCCAGCACCGGGAAGGAGAAGCCCTGATGCGTGCCCCAGGTGATGCGCGCCTGCACGTACTGCTGTGTCCTCAGGCTTGCCGCCGCCGGCCCGGTGAGGTTCGCCTTGACCAGAATCGTCTGGGTGGTCGGGTCCACCTGCGGCGAGACGAAAAATATGGTGCTCCGGGCCATTACCTGGTCCTGCCCATTGAGCACCGCAACCGGCAAGCCAGGTTTCAGCTTGGCGGATTCCTCCAGCGGCACCTGCACGTACACCTGCGTGCCCTGGGTCGAATCCAGCGTAGTCAGCATCGTGCCCGGCGCCACCGTGTCGCCCACCCGCACTGGAATGTCGCCCACGACACCCGCGCGCGGCGCGGTGATCCGATAATAGCCGAGCGTCACTTTCGCCTGCCGGATCTGCGCGTCCAGCGATCGCAACTGTGCCTGCGCGGTGCTGTAGGTGGACTGCGCCTGCTGATAATCTGATAGCGCTTCGATTTTTTCCTCATACAGCAGCTCGGCGCGCTTGAGCTGCTGCTGGTCGAACTGGACGGTCGCGGCCTGGGCGGCGCGGGAGTGCTCGAGATTGGCGACTTCGGCTTGCTGAGCCTCGGGGTCGATCAGCATCAGAAGCTGGCCCTGGCGGACGTGCTGGCCGGATTCGATATTGATGCTTTCAAGTACGCCGGTGACCTGCGGACTGATGGTCATCGAAGACAGCGACTGGATGCTGGCAACGTAGGTCGAGGTGTTGGCAATTGGCTTTTTTTGAGCGACTTCGACCTGCACCGGCATGGCGCGCATGGCCGGGGCGGCCTGCGCCTGCACCGGCGCCTTTTTGGCGCCGCCGCCGCAGCTTGCTAGTCCCAGTGTTAAAGATGCTGCCGCCGCGAAGCCGGCGAGCTTTCGTGGTTCCATCATTTTCCGCCACACACGAAACTTAAGGTTAACATGCGGGGGGTGGGGCTCGCGGCGGCGGCTTGCCAGCGCACCGGGTGAATGGGGCGCGGCTTGGCGAGCGTCGGCGGAGGGAAAAAACTTATTGACGCCGGGCCTTTTTTTTTTATACTGCGCGCGTGGTGCGGTGAAACGCCACAATGGAGGAAAATCGAATGGTAAAGCGCATACTCAGTTCGACGATTTGGATTGGCGGGACGGCGGTGCTGGCTTTGGCCCTCATGCAGCCTGCGCTCGCCTTCGGCGGCGGTTGCTGCGGCAGCGGCGGTTGCGCACAGGGCTGCACGGCTTATGGCGAGGGCGGAACGAACTACTTGCTCTGCCTCTGTAACGCGGTGCCGCACGAGTGGTGCAGGCCGGTGGAATGAGCCGTTGTCCCTGGTCCCGGCGGGGTGTGGCCGGGTGCGTGGCGGCCGCCGGGTGCGCGGCCGGCGTCTTTTTGGCGCTCGGGCAGTCGGGGCCGGCAAGCCCGACGGATGTCCCAACGGCGCTGGCGATCTTCGAGCAGGCGCGAGCAGCGGCGGCGCAGTTGCCGCCGCTGCTCGCGGCCCG
>JBOGKM010000097.1:0-28894 GCA_050747745.1 Terriglobales bacterium | reverse complement strand
CCACGCCAAGGCTGATGTAGTCCGTGATCCGCGACCCCGATGGAAGTTCGGCAACTGTTCGCGCCAATGTGGCCCTCCTGTACTTCCATTACAGAATGCCACAGAATTCTCTAAGTGAACAGTATTAAGCCTAGGCGCCATGATTGATCGCCTTCCCGTTCATCTGGAAGCCCATGCCATGGCGGGCGCCGGGGCCGGAACACTCCGTCCACCACAGGCGGCGGTCGGCAATCTCCTCCACGCCCGGCGCTCCCGGCAGCAGCACCAGCCTGCCTTTTGCGCTCAGGCGCGCCCGGCCAGCGTCCAGCAGCCGTTCCGCCACGCGCCCGGCCACGAACTTGCCTGATTGCTGTTCCAGCTCGATGCGTCTGAAGGTCATGACTTCAATGTCCGCACACTCCCGCCGACCCGCGTCTCACCGCGCCCACGTGGATATGCCGGCGGGCCGCCCGGCCGGAGGCGCCTATCGCCTCCGCTGCTGTGCCGGCTGTATGAGCCGGCGGGGTTGTGCGTACAGATATATAGAGTCCAAAAATGCCCAAAAGGTTGGGGTAAGAACCACTCACTTTTTTGTTACAAAATCTAGACAAAATTGTTGCAGAACGAGGGCGGTGGGGTTCGCGGCGGATGCTTTGCTATCCTAGAAAAGTGAACGGCCCCCTGGCCGCAACGCCGCATGCCGCACGCTCCCCGTATTGACACCCTCGACCCCGCCGCGGTGCTTCCTGGCGGCGAGGTGCGCGTGCTGGGCTACGGTCTCAGCGCCAACAGCCGGCTTCCGGCGGTGCGGATGGGAGGTTTGAGCGCGGCGGTGCTGATCAGCAGCGAGCGGTTGCTGGTGGCGCGGGTGCCAGAGGCGGCGGTTTCCGGACTGGTGGAAGTCGAGGCGGGCGGGCGCGCGTCCGTACACTCACGGCAAGCACTGGAGGTGGGCGTACTGATCGCTGAAAATCTGCATCCGGTGTGCAATCCCGTGCTCGACGCGGAAGGGAATATCTACGCGACGCTAAGCGGCGCGCGCGGTCAGAAAACGCCGGTGAGCGTTTTCAGGCTGGACGCCAACTACACGCTGAAGCCGTGGAGCACGGCGGTGATGAACCCCAGCGGCATGGCTTTCGACCGGCAGGGGGTGCTGTACGTGACCAGCCGTTTCGACGGTACGCTTTACCGGCTGGCGTCCAACGGCGAGGCCGCGGTGGCGGCGCAGGGGCTGGGCACCGCGACCGGGATCGCCTTCGATGCGGCCGGCAACCTCTACGTGGGCGATCGCAGCGGCACCATCTTCAAGATTGATGCCCAAGGAAAGATTTTCGTGTTCGCCACACTGGAGGCGAGCGTAGCCGCCTACCACCTGGCCTTTGGTCCGGACCGGCATCTCTACGTCACGGGGCCGAGCACATCCAGTCATGATACGATTTGGCGGATCAGCCCGCAGGGCGCGCTGGCGCCATTTTTCGAGGGACTGGGGCGCCCACAGGGACTCGCCTTCGATAGCGAAGGCAACTTGTATGCGGTGGCCTCGCACGCCGGGAGGCGGGGAGTGATCCGCATCTCCCCGCGGCAGGAGGCGGAGTGCGTGATCAGCGGCAACAATCTGGTGGGGCTGGCTTTTGCGCCGGGTCAACGCCGCGGCCCGCTGCCGGCGGCGCTGATTCTGGCCACGCACACTTGCCTCTACCATCTGCCTTGGCCGGTGGCAGGGGCGCAGCTGCCACCGCAGGTGGAGTGAAGGGGACGGCATGCAGGCGGAGATCGTGGCGGTGGGCAGCGAGCTGCTCGGCTTCGATCGCGTGGATACGAACTCGCTGTTCCTAACGCGCGAGCTGCTGCGGCTGGGGATCACGGTGGCGCGCAAGGCGGCGCTGCCGGACGACAAGGAAGCAGTGAGCGAGGCGATCGGCGCGGCGCTGCAACGCTCGGCAGTAGTAATTTGCACCGGCGGCCTGGGGCTGACCGAAGATGACCGGACCGTGGCTGCGGCGGCCCGCGCGCTGGGCTGCCCGCTGGTGCGCGACGCGGCCGCGGCGCGGGGTTTGCGGCAATGGTTTCACGACCGCCATCGCCGCTTCACGGCCGTGCAATTGCGCCAGGCGCTGCGCCTGGCGCCAGCGGTGCTGCTGCCCAACCGGGTGGGTACGGCGCCGGGGCAGTGGTGGGAGAAGAATGGGCGGAGGCTCGTACTTTTGCCGGGGCCACCGCTGGAATTGCAGGCGATGTTCGCCGCGCAGGTGCGCCCGCGGCTAGCGCGGCTGGTGCGCGGGCGGGCACACGCCTTCCGGGTACTGAGCATCGCGGGGATGGGAGAAGAGCAAGTGGAGGCCGTCGCCGCACCTATTTATCGCGGCGTGCGCAATCCGGCAACCACCATTCTGGCGACCGCCGCGCCCCAGGTCGAGCTGCATTTTCACGCGGTGGCGGGCGCGCGAGGCGCCGCACAAAAAAAGGCCGATGCGCTGGCTCGGCGGATCGAACGGCGCCTGGGAACGGCGGTGTTCAGCCGGGATCAGCATAGCCTGGCGGAGGTGGTGGCGGCGCTGCTGGTGAAGCGGGGCGAGAGCCTGGCGGTGGCGGAGAGCTGCACAGGAGGGCTCTTGGGAGAACGGATAACGGAGGTAGCGGGAGCTACCGCTTTCTTTACCGGCGGGGTGGTGAGCTACGCGGACGCAGTGAAACAGCAGGTGCTGGGGGTGCCCGGGGCCACGCTCGGCCGTTGGGGCGCGGTGAGTGCGCCCACGGCACGGGCTATGGCCGAAGGAGTGCGGGCGCGGCTGCATAGCGATTGGGGGATTTCCATTACGGGGATTGCCGGCCCCGCGGGCGGGAGCATGCGCAGGCCGGTCGGCACGGTCTATATCGCCGTGGCGGCTCCGGCGGCAGGGGCGCGGGCCACGCGGTACCAATTTTTTGGCGACCGGGACCGCATCCGGCGCTTCAGCGCGCAGACGGCATTGAACATGCTGCGGCTGGCGTTGCTGTAATTTCCAGCGAGGGCCGAAGGGGCCGATTGAGCCCTATGCTCGCGGGTGCTGGAGCGGTGCCCGACGGAACCGCGTGCGGACCGGGCCTCAGAACTTAAGCAAATCGCTGAGGGCCGCGTGGATATCGGAGGTCTGGGGGAGAGTGGCGTCTTCCAGGATGGGCTGGTAGGCGCAATAGACGTCCTTGGCGGCGACACGGCGCACGGGCGCGTCGAGGTCGTCAAAGAGCTCATCGGCGATGCGGGCAGCGATTTCGGCGCCATAGCCGAAGCTGCGCACGTCCTCATAGGCGACCAGCGCGCGTGCAGTCTTGCGCACGGAATCGGCAATGGCCTCCCAGTCGTAGGGGGCCAGGCTGCGCAAATCAAGCACCTCGACGCTTAGGCCTTGTTCGAGTTCGAGCTTGGCGGCGGCCTGAAGGGTGCGCGGTACTAGGGCGCCATAGGTGATGACGGTCGCATCGCGGCCGGCGCGGGCGATGCGTGCCTTGCCGAACGGAATGCAGAAATTCTTGCCCGGGTGCGGACCGCGATTGAAGGGCTCGCGGTAGAGGCGCTTGTGCTCCAGAAACAGAACCGGATCCTCGCTGCGCAGCGCGGTGCGCAGCAACCCGCACGCATCCACCGCGGTGGAGGGCATGGCGACGCGCAGGCCAGGCATGTGGGTGAAAATGGATTCGCCGCACTGGCTGTGGTAGATGGCGCCGCCGGTGAGATAGCCGCCAATCGCGACGCGCAGCACCACCGGAGCGGCAAAGGTGTTGTAGGAGCGCCAGCGCATCAGCGGCAGCTCGTTGCGCAACTGCATCATGGCGGGCCAGATGTAGTCAAAGAACTGGACTTCGGGAATGGGTTTGAGGCCGCGGGTGGCGATGCCGATGGCGCGGCCGACGATGGAAGCTTCGGCCAGAGGCGAGTTGTAGACGCGGTCGGCACCGAACTTGCGTTGCAGCCCGCCGGTAACCTTGAACACACCGCCCTTGCCTTTCACCTTGTCCAAGTTCTGTTCCCGGGTGCAGTCGGCCACGTCCTCTCCGAACACCAGCAGGCGCGGATCTCGCGCCATCTCCTCATGCAGGCAGGTGTTGATCAGGTCCACCATGGTTTGCGGCGGGCCGCTGGTTTCGGGCTCACTGACCCACGCATTGGAACTGATGTCCACGTCGGGCGAATAAACAAAGTCATAGATCGAAGCTGGCTCCGGCAGCCGCGCTGCCAAGGCCGCTGCGCTCGCAGCTGACACGGTGGCCTCCACACCCGCCTCGAGCGTCTGTAGATCTGCGGCCTGCGCCAGGCCATTTTCAAGCAGGTAGGTGCGCAACCGTTGAATGGGATCCAGCCGTGCTTCCTCTTCTCGCTCCTCCGGCGGCCGGTAGAGCTTTTCATCGTCTGACAGGGAATGGGAGTAGGGCCGCACGACTTTTGCATGCACCAGAGCCGGGCCCTGCCCGCTGCGGCAATATTCGTGGGCACGGGCAAAGGTGGCATAACTGTCAAGCAAATCGCAGCCGTCGCACTCGCAGACAAGTAGATGGGGAAACCGCTGCACCACCTGGGACAGACCGACGCCAGAGCCCTGCACCTCGGAAGGGACCGAGATGGCGTAACCATTGTCCTCAATCAGGTACAGCACCGGCAGTTTTTCCCGACAGGCGCCGTTCAAGGATTCCCAGAATTCGCCCTCACTGGTTGCGCCCTCACCCGAGCTCACCATCACGACCTCGTCGGCATGATGGCTGACCTGCTGTGGATGGGGGTGCTGCCGCAGCCACTCGTCCACTTCGGTGTGGCGATTCAGATAGCGGCCCGCCTCGGCGCAGCCGAGCGCCTGCAGAAACTGCGTGCCCGTGGGGCTGGAACTACTTACGAGGTTGTATTTGGCGTGGCCCCAGTGCGAGGGCATCTGGCGTCCGCCCGAAGCAGGGTCGTCGGACGATCCTACCGCCTGCAGGAGCATCTCGGTGGGCGTCACCCCCAGGCGCAGGCACAAGGCCCGATCGCGATAGTAGGTGTAGACCCAATCGTAAGCCGGGCGCAGGATGTCGCCCGCGGCTGCCGTGATCGCTTCATGGCCGGCGCCACTAATCTGAAAGTAGATCTTTTGCTGCCGCTTGAGCAGGATCTCGCGGTCGTCGAGCTGGCGCGAGGTGAACATGACGCGGTAGAGGTCGAGCAGGCGCTCGGGGCTGAGCGCGGGTGCAGGCGTTGCCGCCTGGGTCGCTTCTAACTTTAGGGCCATTATGGTTATTATCGGAGGCGGGCGCGGCGGGCGTCAACAAACCGTGCGGTCGGGCACTGGCACCGGGCGGACTAGAGCTTGTACAGCTCGCGCAGACGCCGGCTCTGGTTCCGGCTCACGGGCACTTCGGTGTGGTTTTTGTCGCCCATGCGGAGCTGAAAGCTGCTGTTGAACCACGGCACCACTTCCTTGATGTGGTTCAAGTTCACCAGATAGGAACGGTGCGCGCGCCAGAAGACCGCCTCATCCAGCGTAGCCTGCAGCTCCTCGATGGTGTGGTAGGTCGAGTGGCCTTCGATCTGGCGCGTGGCAATGACGATCACGCCATCCTCGATTTTCGCAAATACGATTTCCTGTGGGTCGAGCAAAAACTGGCGGCCAGCTGCCTTCATCAAAACTTTGGTCGCGGCAGGCCCCTTGCGTGCATCCAGCATCTGCAGCACGCGATCAATTTTCCCCTCCATGGAACCGCCGGCGGCCATCTGCCGCCTGATCTTCTCCATGGTTTTCGCCAGACGATCGTGATCGAAAGGCTTGAGCAGATAATCCACCGCATTCACTTCGAATGCCTGCAGCGCGTATTGATCGTAGGCTGTGGCAAAGACCAGGTGGGGCAGCGGAAGGCGCTTGCTTTCCAACATGCGCACCGCGCCGAACCCGTCCAAGCCCGGCATTTGCGCGTCCAGAAACAGCAGGTCGGGCTGGTGCTGGCGCACCAATTTCACCGCATCCAGGCCATTCTGGCCGGTGGCCACAAGCGACACCTCGGGGAACGCCCGCAGGAGGAAGCTAAGTTCTTCCCGCGCCAGCTTCTCATCGTCCACGATAATGGTGGAAAACGCCATCATGCACCTGCCGGAACCGATTTCAGTATACCCATTCGCCGCCACTACCGCCGCGCACGCGATAAAGGTGTGCCACGCCTTCAGCGGCTGTCGGCGGCCGCAGCTTCCCGGCCATGCGCCGCACCACGGCGTCGTCTACTTGCCGCTGCCGCTTGCGGTTGCGCCGTAAGCATTCTTCGACTCCTGTATCCATCCAGATGCCAACCGCCGCGACTCCGACCTTTTCTGCCAGTCTGATCAAGGGCTTGCGTTCGGTGCTGCTCAGATTGGTAGCATCGATGAACGTGCGAGGCACCTGCGCCTCCAGCCGGATGGCCAATATCATTCGCAAGAGTCCAAACACCCGCGCCGGCGTGCGCTGATCGCCGGCGTTGCCAAAAAGCAATTCGCGCAGCACATCGGTGGACACTGCCCTGCAGCCATGCTCGGCGAGCCACGTACTTTTACCTGATCCCGGCAGCCCGATCATCAACACCACGGCAGATTCCGGCAATTCCGGCGTCAAGTTGGTTTCCGGCCTGCTCATTGAGTTGGAATCGATGGTAAGGTGCAAAGAGGATGCCCCGCAACCCGGCTCAGCCGCGTACACCTGCGCGCCCGCGCAAGCACGCCCCTTCTGATCCGCCCGCCACGTCTGCCGGCAGCGCCTTGGGCGAAGCGGATCTGCACTGGTTTCAGGAGGGTCGTCATTTGCGGCTCTACGAGAAGCTGGGCGCCCACCCAGGGACAGCCGGCGACAGTCAACATGCGGGGACCCATTTTGCGGTGTGGGCACCGAATGCGGAGCGTGTTTCCGTGATCGGGGACTTTAACCAATGGGCACCAGATGCCGCGCCTCTGCAACCGCGCGCCAGCAGCGGCATCTGGGAAGGCACGATCGCGGAGATCGGCCCCGGAGCCATCTACAAATATGCGGTGCAGCCGCGCGGCTCGGATAAACGGATCGAGAAGGCCGATCCGTTCGCCTTTGCCGCCGAGCTGCCGCCGCGCACGGCTTCCGTGGTCGCCGATTTGAGCTATTCCTGGTCCGACCAGGCGTGGATGGCGGGACGCGGGAGAGCCAACGGCGGCTCGTCTCCGATTTCCATCTACGAGCTGCACGCCGGTTCCTGGATGCGCGTGCCCGAGGAGGGCAATCGCCCGCTCACTTACCGGGAGCTCGCGCTGCGCCTGATCGAGCACCTCGAGCGCACGGGATTCACGCACGCCGAGTTCTTGCCGCTGATGGAGCATCCGTTCTACGGTTCCTGGGGCTACCAGACCACCGGCTATTTCGCGCCGACCAGCCGCTACGGCACGCCTCAGGATTTTATGTACCTGGTGGATCAGCTCCATCAGCACGGCTACGGTGTCATTCTCGACTGGGTGCCTTCGCATTTCCCCAACGATCCGCACGGCCTCGCGGAATTTGACGGCACGCACCTGTACGAGCATGCCGATCCCCGCCAGGGCTATCATCCCGACTGGCATTCCTGCATCTTCAACTATGGCCGCCACGAAGTCCGCAGCTTCCTGCTGAGCAGCGCGCTTTTCTGGCTCGACCGCTACCACGCCGACGGGCTGCGCGTGGATGCAGTTGCATCCATGCTTTATCTCGACTATTCCCGCCAGCTGGGAGAATGGATCCCGAACCGCTTCGGCGGACGCGAAAACCTCGAGGCCATCGCCTTTTTGCGCCAGCTCAACGAGGATGTCTACGGGAACTATCCTGACGTGCAGACTTTTGCCGAGGAGTCCACCGCCTGGCCCATGGTATCGCGGCCGGTGTACGTGGGCGGACTGGGCTTTGGCGTGAAATGGGACATGGGGTGGATGCATGACACGCTGGCCTACATGTCGCAGGAACCCATTCATCGCAGCTACCACCATTCCCAGCTCACGTTCCGCCAGATCTACGCCGTGCAGGAAAACTTCGTACTGCCGCTCTCGCACGATGAGGTGACGCACGGTAAGGCATCGCTGCTGTACAAAATGCCTGGAGACGAATGGCAGCGATTTGCAAACCTGCGCCTGCTCTACGGCTACCAATTCGGCCAAAACGGCAAAAAGCTGTTGTTCATGGGCGATGAAATCGGCCAGGGGGACGAATGGAACCACGAATCCAGCGTGCAGTGGCACTTGCTGCAGTACCCGTTGCATGCCGGCATCCAGCGCTGGGTTGCCGATCTTAACCGCGCCTATCGCGAGCAAGCCGCTCTGCATGATCTCGATTTCGACGGCCGCGGTTTTGCGTGGGTGGATTGCAACGACGCGTTACAAAGCACCCTCAGTTGGCTGCGCTTCGGCGCCGGCGAAGAAGCTGTGCTGGTGGTGTGCAACTTTACTCCGGTGCCCCGGCTGGACTATCGGGTCGGTGTTCCGCGCTCCGGTCTCTGGCGCGAAATTCTCAACAGCGACGCCGGCGTGTACGCCGGCAGCGGGATCGGAAACCTGGGCGGCGCCTGGACCACGGGCGAACCGCATCACGGCCTACCGGATTCGCTGCGGCTGCAGCTCCCGCCACTGGCGTGCGTCTTTTTTCGGAGCGAGAACTGAGTGGCTGCGGAGCGCTGTGTTTGCCTGCATGGCCATTTTTACCAGCCGCCGCGCGAAAATCCCTGGACTGGCCGAATCGAGCCGCAACCATCGGCACATCCGTACCACAACTGGAACGAGCGGGTTGCCGCCGAGTGCTACGCGCCCAACGCCCAGGCCCGCATATTAAGTGAGAGCGGTCAGATCCTCGCCCTCCAGAACAACTACGCCCACATCAGCTTTGATTTTGGCCCCACGCTGCTTTCCTGGATGGAGCGCGCCGCACCTCAAACCTATGCCGCGGTGCTCGAGGCCGACCGAGCCTCCCATGGCGCCATCGCTCAGGCTTATCATCATGTGATTCTGCCGCTGGCCAACGCCCGCGACCGCGCTACCCAGATCTGGTGGGGCAAACGCGATTTCGAGCATCGCTTCGGCCGTGCCCCGGAAGGCATGTGGCTGCCGGAAACCGCTGCGAATCTGGAGACGCTGGAAGATCTGGCTGCTGCCGATATTCGCTTCACCGTTTTGGCGCCGCGCCAGGCGCGCCGCGTCCGCCGCTTCGGCTCGCGCCAGTGGCAGGATGTTTCCGGCGGGCGTGTGGAATCCCGTTGGCCTTACCTTGTACGCCTGCCATCCGGACGCTCAATCACCGTCTTTTTCTACGATGCTGGTCTGGCACAGGGCATTGCCTTTGAGGGTCTTCTGCACGATGGTGCCCGCCTGGCTTCGCGGCTGGCGTCTGTGACGGATTCTCGTCCCTGCGAACCGCAACTCGTGAGCGCCGCCACGGATGGCGAAAGCTACGGACATCACCACCGCTTCGGCGAAATGGCGCTGGCGGCTGCGGTGCGCTTTCTGCATGGCGATGCCCGCGTGCGGCTTACCACCTACGCCGGCTTCCTGGCTGCGCATCCTGCGGTGCGTGAAGCCGAAATTGTCGATAACTCTTCCTGGAGCTGCGCCCATGGCCTGGAACGCTGGCGCACCGATTGTGGCTGCCGCACCGGCAGTCCCGCGCACTGGCGCCAGGCGTGGCGCGCTCCGCTGCGCGCCGCGCTCGACTGGCTGCGCGACCAACTAGCGT
This sequence comes from Terriglobales bacterium, assembly GCA_050747745.1. Lineage (GTDB taxonomy): Bacteria > Acidobacteriota > Terriglobia > Terriglobales > SCQP01 > SCQP01. Next base: position 19,232 of record JBOGKM010000097.1, on the reverse strand, counting down.
GCGCCTGGGAAAAGGAAGCGGGCATCTGGCTATGGAATCCATGGGCGGCGCGGCAGGAATTTATTAATCTGATCTTGGATCCGTGTCCGTCCTCGCAAGTCGCTTTTCTTGGCCGCCACGCGCGCGCTGCGCTCACTCCGGAACAACAGTCGGGCCTCTGGAGCCTGCTGCAGTTGCAGACCAATGCCATGCTCATGTACACGAGTTGCGGCTGGTTTTTCGACGACATTTCCGGTATCGAATCCGCCCAGATTCTTGCCTATGCCGCCCGTGCCGTCGAGCTGGCGCGCGCTACGCTGGATCTGGACCTTGAACCGGATCTGCTGGTCCGCCTGGACGCCGCTCCTAGCAATCGCCCCGAAGTGGGTACCGGCCGGGCTGTTTATCTGGCACAGCTTCCCCACCGTGCGGCCGCCGCCGGGGCCTAAAGTTAATTCAGCGTTGATGATGGCCGACTCAGGAGGAGGCGTGGGGCTTTGCTTTCGGCAAAGCCGCACGCCGGCGCTCCGATTTAGGCGCTGAAGGTGATGGTTACACTTACAGGAGCGCTTGTGCCACCCGATGCCGCGGGTGCCGCAGGCGACGAGGGCTCCAGGTCCTGCTGTAGAGCCGTGTAAGCGTTCTGAGCGGCCGACATGTTTCCGGACTGCAAAGCCTGGCCCAGGGATCCGAAGGCCTGCCCGATCGATCCGTTGTTCGAACCGGAAGAGCGGTGCCCATGGTGATGCTGTCCGTGTCCGAAGCCTACGGCCCCGGACCCCTGCTGCAAGTCCTGCTGCAGCGAGGAGAAGGCTTGCTGAGCGTCCGACATACTCCCTGATTGCAGCGCCTGCCCGAGAGCGCTAAAGGCCTGGAGGATCTGGCTGTTCTGTTGTTGCTCCGAAGTTTGTGGCGGCTGCAAATCGTTCACCAACGTCGTGAAGGACTGTTGGGCGTCGGAGAGATTTCCCGACTGGAGGGCCTGCCCAAGCGCGTTGAAGGCGCTCACGATGGGATTGCCCTGCGCGGTGTTCTGACCGCCGGCAACGAGTGGTGAGGCTAGTACCGGCGGAGCGGGCTGCCCTGCGGTCGTGGGGTCCGCGACGGGGGTGGGCTGCTGACCCGCCGGGCCGGTCGTGCTCTGGGAAGTGCTCCCCGCCACAGCCGTCGCAGCCGGGGCGGCAGCGGGCTGCTGATCAGTCGAGCCGGCCGTTGCCGGCGGGCTCGTCGATTGTCCGGCGGAAAAGTCCTGCTGCAGCGACTGTACGAACGTCTGAATGGCCTGCTCCAGGTTGCCGAGCGCAGCGCTCAGCGAGTTGTCGGAGCTTCCTGATGCGCTCGATTGTGTGGGCGCCGGCGTGGGGTCGGTTGCCGGTGCGGCGGTTGTGCCATTTTCCTGGAACGCCTGCTCCAGCCGCTGCACCTCGCCCTGTTCCTGCCAATTTGCCTGTAAGCCGCCTTGATAGAAATTGCTGGTCGAAACGCCTGTTACTGACATGATGACCTCATTTTTCCTTCCCGGACGCCTGGCCCGGACCTCAGTCCATAAACCTTATCGGCCCAAACGGGAATTGGTTTATCAAGTTGGCTTTCGTGGCATTCGAGCGTTGAAGATCTTGACCTGGTACGTTGCGCCGAGTTGTTCTCCTAGACCGCCACATACCCTCCGCGGTCCAATACCCGTTCTGCGATCTGCTGTTCCAGCGAACCGACGTCCACCGGATCGCGCTTTAGGAGCCGCCGTAGCCAGGCTGCCTGCGTGCGCAGCTCATCGCCGCTTGATAGTCCAGCTAGCAACCGCCGGGCGATCACGTCGACCCGGTCCAGCATGCGGCTGGCGATCACCCGCGTCATCAGCCCATCCGGAATTCGCGCCACCGTGGCCTGAAGCACATACACTGCGATCATCAGGTCCGCTAGCCCCGCCAGCAGCACTTGCCGCTGCTCCAATGCTTCACCAAAGCGCTGCACCGCCAGTCCGGTCAGCAGCAACGCCGCGCGCCGCGCTTGTTCCGCCGCCGGATACACCTGCGCCGGGCCGAGCATCGCGCCGATCACCTCTTCTACCGCATTTCGCAGCGGCAGCGTTCCCTTCTGCGCCCGCCGTAGTGCCATGCCGGTCAGCAGCATCCGGTTAATTTCGTTCGTGCCCTCGAAAATCCGGTTCACGCGCGCGTCGCGGTAGGCCTGTTCCGCCAGGTTCCCGCTTACGAAGCCGTTTCCGCCGTGAATCTGCACCGCCCGGTCCACAACGTCGTCCAGGCATTCGCTGGCGTGAACCTTAACTATGGAGCACTCCATCGCAAACTCGTCTAGGCGGTGAATGCTGTCCATCATGCCCACCGTCCGGTACACCACCGACTCGGCGGCAAACAGCTCTGTCGCCATTCGCGCTACGTGTTCGCGGATCAATTCAAACTCGGCAATCGGCTTGCCGAATGCATGCCGCTGTTTGGCGTATGCGACCGCCTCCCGCAGGCAATTTCGTCCCCCTCCAATGCAGGCCGCTCCCAGTTTTAATCGCCCGACGTTGAGGATCTGAAATGCAATATGCGCGCCCTCCCCCTCGACACCCAGAACGCAGTCCGCGCCGACGCGCACGTCATGTAGCAGCACCGGTCGCGTCGAAGAGCCGTGGATGCCCATCTTGTGCTCCTCTGCGCCCGTGGACATACCTTCCGCACTCGCCTCCACAAGAAACGCCGCCGCCTTGCCGTTCAGTTTGGCAAAAACGGTAAAAAGGTCCGCGAATCCGGCATTGCTGATCCACATCTTTTCGCCGTTGAGCCGGTAGGAACCGTCCGGCAGCCGTTCCGCCCGCGTGCGCATTGCCAGCGCATCCGATCCGGACCCCGCTTCGCTCAGCGCATAGGCGCCGATCCATTCCGACGACGCCAGTTTGGAAAGATAGCGCCGCTTCTGCTCCTCGCTTCCGAAAAATACCAGCGGCAGCGTGGCGATGCCTGCGTGCGCGCCGAAGGCCACCGAGAATGAACCCTGGATTGCCAGATGGTCGGCGACAATGGCCGAGGCGGCGAAATCCAGCCCCTGTCCTCCGAATTCCTCCGGCACCTCCACGCCGGTCAGTCCCAGTTCTCCCGCTCGCCGCAGCAGCGCGCGCACAGCGGCAAAATCCCGGCGTTCGATCTGCTCGCCCGCCGGCGCAATTTCCTCCTGCGCAAACCGCTCCGCCGTCTGCGCAATCAAGAGTTGTTGATCGCTGAAACGTTCGGGTGAGAGCACTTCTCCCGGCGCCCCCAGTAGAAATGTTCCGCCCCGATGGTCACTCGCTTGCGCCATCATCCTAGTGTACTGAGTCGGAAGTTGGCTCGCATTCTCCGGGCGAACGCATGCGGCTTTTCTTAAGAAAAAGTCGCATGCAGTTTGATTTCGGGGCGTGATGCATTTGTGACTCAGAATACTAGTGCAGGTTCTCGATTACGGCCGCCGCTCCCTGACCTCCGCCTACGCACATGGTGACCAGGCCCCAGCGCACCTTCCGGCGCCGCATTTCATGCGCCAATGTGGCCAGCAGCTTGGCGCCCGTGCAGCCCAGCGGGTGCCCCAACGCCACGGCGCCCCCGTTCACGTTCACCCGCTCCGGGTCTAGATGCAATTCTCCAATCACTGCCAGCGCCTGCGCCGCAAACGCTTCATTCAGCTCGATCAGGTCGATGTCCTCCAGTTTTAGCCCTGCCCGTTGCAAGGCCCGGGGAACCGCGCTCACCGGGCCAATGCCCATCAACGCCGGATCCACGCCCGCGGTGGCATACGCGGCGAGCCTCGCTATCGGGTCGAGCTGATGCTCGTGCATATAGCCGTCCGACACAATCACCGCCGCGGCCGCGCCGTCGCTGGTCTGGGAGGAATTACCCGGCGTGACCACCCCGTGAGCATGAAACGCAGGTTTCAGTGCCGCCAGCGCCGCCGCTGACGTGTCCCGCCGCGGCCCTTCATCGCGTTCCACCCGCACCCGTCGCCAGTAATCGGCTGCCGTTGGATCGGGCACGCGCGTGTCTACGGGTACAAGTTCCTCGTCAAACCGGCCTGCGTCCTGCGCCGCGATCGCCTTTTCGTGGCTGCGGAGCGCGAACGCGTCGGCCGCTTCGCGCGAGATCCGGTACTTCTGCGCCACCCGCTCCGCAGTCAGTCCCATGCTGAGATAGCTTTCGGGCCGGTGTTCCATCAGCCACGGATTGGCGCTCGGCTTGTTCCCCACAATCGGCACCATGCTCATGCTTTCCGCGCCACCGGCTACGACCACATCCGCACCCGAAACTACGCGCTCACAGCCCACGGCGATCGCCTCGATCCCGGAGGCGCAGAAGCGGTTCACCGTTGCTGCCGACGCCTCCACTGGCAAGCCTGCCCGTAGTGCCGCAATCCTCGCTACGTTTAATCCCTGTTCGGCCTCCGGCATGGCGCATCCAAGCAGCACATCCTCAACCGCGCCCGCCTCGACGCCGGCCCGCTCCAACGCCGCGCGCATGGCGATCGCGCCCATGTCATCCGGTCGCGTCGCGCGCAGGCTGCCTTTGAACGCCCTGCCAATCGGCGTGCGTACGCTTGCGACAATGAACGCCTCGCGCATGGCTAATTCCTTACAACCTTGCCGCCGGTCAGCATGGCAGCGATGCGCTCCTGCGTTTTCGCTTCCCCGCACAGGCTCAAAAATGCCTCTCGCTCCCATTCGCGCAGTCGCGCTTCCGGCACCGCCATGCCCGCCGGCGCGCCGCGCGCGCACAGCACCCGTATCAGGTGCTTGGCAATCTTCGCTTCGTGTGCCGTGATCTGATCCGCTTCTCGCATCGTGAATACGCCCAGTTCCAGCGTGCTCTCAACCGATGGCCCTGGCGCGTTCAGTCTCTCCTCGCCCGGCGCTTCGTAGCCGGCATCAGCCATCCGCCGCGCCTGCTGCTTGGCTGCCTGGAGCACGCGCTCCCGGTTAGCGATGATCTCATCCCCCTGCCGCAGCAATCCCAGTTCGCGCGCCTCGGCTGCCGACGAGGAAACTTTGGCCATGGCGATCGTCTCCAGCGCTGCCTTGGGTTCCATCCGCAGCGCCATCTCCGTTGTCCCGCCGCCTGCCGGAATCAATCCCACGCCCACCTCCACTAGACCCGCATACAGTTCCGCGTGCGCCACCACGCGCGCCGCATGCAGCATCATTTCGCACCCGCCGCCCAGCGTCAGTCCAAACGGCGCCACCACCACCGGCCGCGGCGAACGTTTCACTGCCAGGTTCATGGCCTGGAACTGTCGCACCGCTTCTTCCACATCCTCCCACTCTTCGTTCTGGATCAGCGCCAGCAAATAGGCCAGGTCTGCACCTACGGAAAACTGCTCGCCGCCATTGCCAATAACGAACGCCTCAAACGGCGAGTTTTTATCCGCCAGCGCCTCCTGCACCATGGCCACGACCTCGGCGCCTATCGTATTCATTTTGGTGTGAAAGTCCAGACAACCCACGCCATCCCCCAGGTCCAGCAGGAAGCAGCCTGCGTTCGTCCGCACCGTCCGCCCCAGTGTCCGCTGCGCTACCTTTCCCGTTGCCGCCAGCTCGCGCATGGCGAACGGGCCGCGCTGCCAGTTGTAGCCCCACTGCATCGCCTGGTCTATGGCTTGCGGGTCATCCGCGATTTCACCCAACCGCGCTTGGCAGTAAGCGAACAAACCCTCCATTCCCTGCCGCACAAACGGGCTTTGTTGCATGGCCGCGCGCAGATCGCTGAACGGCAACTGCACTTTCCGGCGTGGACGATAGCTCATGGTCTCCAGGTCCAGCGTGTCGATCTCATCACCACGCTTGCGATAGAACCCTTGCCCGCTCTTCTCACCCAGCCAGCCGCGCTGCAGCATCGCCCGCAGGAAGTCCGGAACCACGAACAGATCCCGCTGCTCGTCCTGTTCCAGGTGCGCGTGCGAGTTCTCCACCACCTGCACCAGCGTGTCCAGACCGATCATGTCCAGCGTCCGGAACGTCGCCGATTTCGGCCAGCCCAGCAGCGGTCCCGTAAGAGCGTCCACCTCCTCAATGCCCAGCTTGAGTTCCCGCATGAGCCGCAAGGTGTTCAGGAGTGCGAAAACGCCGATCCGATTGGCGATGAAGTTGGGCGTATCTCGCGCCTCGACCACTCCCTTGCCCAACTTGACCTCGATCGCCGCGCGCAGCCACGCCTGGGCCTCGGGATCCGTCCGCGGCGCCGGAACGATTTCCACCAGCCGCATGTACCGCGGTGGATTGAAAAAGTGCGTTCCCATCCACCGTGGTTGCAGCTTCTCCGGCACGGCTGCTCCCACGGCCGCTACCCGCAAGCCGCTGGTGTTGGTGCTGAGCAGCGCTTCCGGTCCCAGCCACGGCGTCACCTGCTCCAGCAGTTTGTGTTTGGCCTCCAGGTTTTCCACGATCGCCTCAACCACCCAGTCGGCTGCGGACAGCGCGCATGCGGCGGAGGCAAAATCTCCCGTTGTGATTCGCTCGACCAGCCGCGGAAGGAATAGCGCTGCCGGCCGGCTCCTGGCTGCCGCCTGTAGTCCGCGCCGCGCCATCTCGGCGGTTTGATCCAGCAGGTGCACCTGCAGCCCGTGGTTGGCGCCGTGCGCGGCCAGCCGCGCGCCCATGGTTCCCGCACCTAGTACCACCAGCCGCTGCAATGGCCGAGCCACCGCAGCTACCCCCCTGCCGCCTGCGTGAACGCCGCCAATGCTTCCAGTTTCCGCTTTGCAGCGCCGCATTCCAGTGATCTCCGTGCCTGTGCCAGCCCCTCCGCCCAGTCCGCCGCCGCGCCGCCCGCCACCAGCGCCGCCGCCGCATTCAGGCACACGACGTCCTGCAACGGCCCAGCTTTGCCGGCCAGCACCCGCCGCATCTTCGCTACCGCATCCTCCTTGCTGTTGCACTCCAGCGCCTCGTACGGCGCGCGCGCCAGCTCCAACTCGCGCGCGTCGAGCGTATATCGCCGCAGCTCGTTCCAGCGAACTTCGGCTACGTCATTGATCGCGGTTGTAGAAAACTCCCCAATTCCATCCTGGCTGCGCACCACAAAACTGTGCCGCGTGCCCAGCAGCCGCAACGCCTCGGCCATGGTGCCCACCAGCTCCGCCGCGCTCACCCCGATCACCTGAGCCTGCGCCCCCGCCGGATTGGTAAGCGGCCCCAGCAGGTTGAACACGGTTCGCACCCCCAGTGCCCGCCGTGCCGGCATCACTTGCCGCGTAGCCGGATGCACCAGCGGTGCGAACAAAAACGCCATTCCCACTTCCCGCAGACACGCTCCCATCTGCGCCGGTGTTAGCTCCAGCTTCACCCCCAGCGCTTCGAGCACATCCGCCGAACCGCATACGCTGGTGCTGGTGCGGTTGCCATGTTTGGCCACTCCCAATCCCGCGCCCGCCGCCGTCAGCGCTGCCGCGGTCGAAACATTAAATACCTTGCGCGCATTCCCGCCGGTCCCGCACGTGTCCACCCAGCGCCTTGGTTGCCCATCCAGGCCGATATCCGCCATCGCCGTGCGCATCGCCTCGGCAAATCCGGTAATCTCCTCTACGGTTTCCCCCTTGGCTGCCAGCGCTGCCAGCACTGCCGCCACCTGCATGTCATGCGCCGCTCGTTCGCTCTCCGCGTCCGGACCCGCCAGCATCACCCCCACCAGCGCCCGTGCTTCCGCGCGGTTCAGGTGCTCTCCTGCCAGTAACCGCTCCAGCGTGGCCCTCATGGCCGCTTCGGCGCCGCCGCGCCCAGGCTCTTCATGTCAATGGAAAAGCGATAGCGCACGTCGCTGCGTAACACCCTCTCGTAGGCTTCGTTCACTTGCTCTATCGGAATTACTTCGACATCACTCACTACTTCGTGGTAGGCGCAAAAATCCAGCATTTCCTGCGTCTCCGCGATGCCGCCAATCAGCGATCCCACCAGGCTCCGCCGCCGCATGATCAGGTTTATGCCCGCCACCGCCAGCGGCCGGTCCGGCACCCCCACCAGGCAATGCACTCCATCCCGCCGCAGCAAACTCAGGTACCGATTCACATCATGCGCCGCCGCCACCGTGTCGAGAATGAAATCAAAACTGCGCTGGTGAACCTGCAGGGCGGATTCATCTGTCGAGAGGACCACCGCATTTGCGCCTAGGCGCTTGGCATCCGCGGTCTTGGCTGCGGTGCGCGTGAACAGGACTGTCTCCGCCCCCAACGCGTGTGCCAGCTTCACTGCCACGTGCCCCAGCCCGCCGAGTCCCACCACCCCTACTTTCGCTCCCGCTGCCACCTTCCAATGCCGCAGCGGGGAGTAGGTCGTGATGCCTGCGCACAGCAGCGGTGCCACCGCCGCCAGCTGTTTGGGATCGTGCCGTATGGCCAACACGAAGTCCTCATCGACCACGATATGATCCGAGTAGCCCCCGTAAGTCGGCGAGCCGTCGCGATCGTGGCTGTTGTAGGTTAAGTTCGCTCCCGGTTCGCAGTACTGCTCCAGCCCTGCCCGGCAAGGATCACACGTTCGGCAGGAGTTCACCATGCAACCCACTCCTACCCAGTCGCCCTCGCGATGGCGTGTTACCGCCTTGCCTACGCTCCGCACCCGGCCGGCGATTTCATGTCCCGGCACCATCGGGAAGATCGCGCCTCCCCATTCATCCCGCGCCTGGTGAATATCGCTGTGGCAGATGCCGCAGAAGTGAATCTCGATCTCGACGTCCCGTGCCCCCGGCCGCCGTCGCTCGAAGGAGTACGGTTCCAGCCGCGCCTTCGCCCGCGGCGCAGCGTAGCCGCGCGCCGTTTGCGTTTCCGGATTGAGCGCCCCGCCGCTCATGGTTCGATTGTACCCCGCGCCTCAGGTGCCGATCACGCCGTAATCCTGTCCGCCCGTGGAACCCTCGTCGGCAAAAATGGTGATTCCAACTGCCCCGGGGTCCACCGCCAGCGCCGGTATTTGCTCCGGTGTTGCCGTCCGCCGTACCAGCTGCTCCACCGCCCACGCCTTGGCCGCACCCGTGATCACAAACCAAACTCGCTGCGCCGCGTTGATCAGTTCGGGTGTGAATGTGATGCGCGCATGCGGATGCGCCTGCGCCGCCTCCACCGCACGCACAAGCTTCTCCTGTTCTTCAAACGGATTGCGCCCGGGAAACAGCGACCCTGTATGCCCATCCGCGCCCATGCCGAGTATGATCAGCGGAAACGACGGGATCCCTGTCTTTCCCGGCGGCACTGCCAGACGGATGGAGGCCGCATAGTCGGCGGCGCAGGCAGTGCCCGCTAGCGCTGTCCGAGGCGCGTGGATCCCTTCTTCCCCCACCTTGCCGGGCAGCAGCAGGCGTTCCCGCCCCAGCTTTACGTTGCTGTCGGTATCGTTGTCGGGCACCAGCCGCTCGTCGCTCCAGTAAAACTCCATCCGCGCGTTGACGCCTTGGGCCACCCAGGCGTCATAGAAAATCCCCGCTGATCTTCCTCCCGTCAACGCCACCGGAATCGCTCCCGCCGCCACCGTGACTTCCGCCAGCCGCCGGCAGAATTCTTCCGTGAGTTCGCCCAGCCCCGCGCGTGTAACCCATTCCACCATGCTCAGCGCGCACTATCCTTTTTCACCGCATGCCCGCCAAATTCATTGCGCAGCGCCGCGATCACCTTGGCGCTGAATGACTCCTCCTGCCGCGAGCGTAGCCGCGCCAGCAGCGACAGCGTCAGCACCGGTGCCGGCACGTTCTCCTCCAGTGCCGTCTGCACCGTCCAGCGCCCTTCGCCCGAATCGTCTACGTACCCGCGCAGACTCTCCAAATGCGGCTCCCGCGCAAACGCGCTCTCGGCCAGCTCGCAAAGCCACGACCGGATCACGCTCCCCCGGTTCCACAAGTGCGCGATTGCCCGCAGGTCCAGTTCGTATTGCGACTTTTCCAGGATCTCGAACCCCTCCCCATAGGCCTGCAGCATTCCGTACTCGATCCCGTTGTGCACCATCTTGACAAAGTGTCCCGATCCCGCCGGACCGGTATACAGAAATCCTTCCGGTGGTGCCAGCGTTTTCAAAATTGGGCTCACTCGGTCAAAAATCGCCTTCTCGCCGCCCACCATCAGGCAGTAGCCCACCGTCAGGCCCCACACTCCGCCGCTGGTGCCGGCATCCAGGAAATGCACGTTTTTTTTGCGCGACATCTCCGCGTGCTGCTGCGAGTCCTTGTAATTGGAGTTGCCACCGTCAATCAGCACGTCGTCGGAGCTCATCTGCTCCAGCAGCTCGGTCACTGTTTTCGTGGTGATCGCGCCCGCGGGAACCATGGTCCAGATCACGCGTGGCGCCGCCAGCCGCTTCACCATGTCTGCCAGCCCGCTGCTGGCTTCTGCGCCCCGGCTCTCCGCCTGCTGCACCGCCGCTCCGGCCGGATCGTACACTACCACCTTGTGTCCGCCCTGAATCAGGCGTTCGGTCATATTGCCGCCCATGCGGCCTAGTCCCACCATTCCCAGTTTCATCCCTTGTCCTTTCTATGCGTAAAGCTGTCGTGTTGTTCCCGCAATCGGTTCAGCATCGTCTCCATCTCCTGCCGCAGCGCCTCGCACTCCCCCGGTCCGCTATCGGCCGGAACGTTCAGCGGCCCTGCCCACACTCCCCGCAACTGTGCCCACGGCCGAGGAATTTGCAGCCGATCCCAGCTCTTCATCTCCCACGCCCGCTGCGGCGAAACGTGTAGCCCATAAATCGGCGCGCCCGTCGCCCTCGCCAGCTGGATCGCACCGCTTTTGGCCCGAAAGCGCGGCCCGCGCGGCCCATCCACCGTCAGCGCCAGCGGTTGTCCCGCTGCCAGGCTCTCGTTCATTTCTTGCAGCGCCTCCTTCCCTCCGCGCGTGCTCGATCCCCGAAACAGCTTGTAGCCAAGCGGTTCCGCCACTTGCGCAATCACCTCGCCGTCAAAATGCTGGCTGATCAGCACCCCAAATCCCCGGTCGCGCGCAAACCACGCGATCGGCAGCAGACAACGGTGCCAGAATACGTATATGGCCGGCCGCGGCGGCTGCGTGAACGCTCCCGGCGGAATCCCGTCCGGCAAGTCCCATCTCCACGTCCGCCCCAGCCCCCGCACCACCGTGGGTGCCAGCCTTCGCGCCAGCATCAACTGCCGCTGTCGCTTCCGGCTCCAGGCTGGAGCCGCACTCGCTCGCTCCATTTCTTCCGGCGTCACGCTGGAGCCTGCCGCACTCATGCTTTTTTGATTGTACTCGCCGTCGCTGCGCCACTGCGCTCGCGCCTGCTTTGCTACAATGCTGTTTCGGGCCATGCCTCTTCCCGCCTCCGTCTCGCTGCTTTTCCCCGACGTGCAGCGCCTTGCGGAAGGCTACAACCTCATTCCGCTCACCTGTACCTTCCTCGCCGATCTCGATACTCCCGTTGCCGCCTATCTCAATAGCTTGCGCGGCGGCCGCGGAACCCATTCCTATCTCCTCGAAAGCGTCGAAGGTGGCGAGCGCATCGGCCGCTATTCCTTCTTGGGCGTGCAGCCCGACCTTTTACTGCGCCAGCGGCGCGGCCGTGTCGCCTCTCGCTCGTCCCACCGTTTTCCCGGTTCCTCGTCGCCTCGCTGGTCGCCCTGGCGCCCATCTCCACTCTCCCTGCTCGATCTTATCCGCGCCGAAGTCCAGCGCCGCCGCCTCGCGCCCACGCCTGCTACGCTGCCCTTTTTGGCCGGCGCGGTTGGCTTTCTCGGCTACGACATGGTGCGCTCTTTCGAGAGCCTTCCCTCCCACGCCCGCAATGATCTCAGCACCGATGAAGCCCTGCTGATGTTTTTCTCCCGCCAGGTGATCTTTGACCACGTCCGCCGCCAGATCACGCTTGTCGCCTGTGTCCGCACCGAAGCCGCCGTCGGTGCCGAATCAGATTCACTGGAATCGGAATATCAGCTCGCCTGCGACGACCTGCAGGCCATGGCCGCGCGCCTCCAGCGCCGCCCCCGCCTGCCGCGCACGCCAGTCGAATCCGGCCCGCTGCACGTGTTCCCCAATTGGGAGCGGCCCGGATTCGAGGCTGCCGTGGACCGCGCTCGTGACTATATCGCCGCCGGCGACATCTTCCAGGTCGTGCTTTCCCAGCGCTTCGATATCGCCACCTCCGCCGCACCTTTCCAGGTCTATCGCACCCTGCGCGCCATCAATCCTTCCCCCTACATGTTCTTCTTGCAGATGGGCCGGCTCGCCCTCGCGGGTGCCTCGCCCGAGCTTCTCGTCCAGGTCCGCCGGCGCGATCTCGTCTATCGCCCCATTGCCGGCACCCGCCCCCGCGGCGCCGATGAGCCCTCCGATGCCGAGCTCAGCCGCGAGCTGTTAGCCGACGAGAAAGAGCGCGCCGAACATGTCATGCTCGTTGACCTCGGGCGTAATGACGTCGGTCGCGTTGCAGCGCCCGGCTCGATCTCGGTTCCTACCCTCATGAGCGTGGAAAAGTACTCCCACGTGCAGCATTTGGTCTCCGAGGTGCGCGGTCGGCTCGCCGCCGATCGCGACATGTTTGATGCGTTGGCGGCCTGTTTCCCCGCCGGCACGCTGACTGGCGCACCCAAGATCCGCGCTATGGAGATTATCGAAGAACTCGAACCTACCCGCCGCGGACCCTATGGCGGTGCGGTCGTCAACCTGGATTTCAGCGGCAATCTTAGTGCCTGCATTCTGATCCGCTCCATTCTGTTCCGCCACGGCATGGCTTCCGTCCAGGCCGGTGCCGGTATCGTTGCCGACTCCGTTCCGGAACGCGAGTTTGTGGAATGCGTGAACAAGGCCCGGGCCATGATCCGCGCCCTCGAGCAAGCCCGCTGCTCCTGAGCCGCTATGGTCTTCCTGCTCGACAACTACGATTCCTTCACCTACAATCTCGCCCAGCTCCTGGGCGAGTTGGGACAGACGGTCGACGTCCGCCGCAACGACCAGATCTCCACCCGCGAAATCGAGTCCTTGCGGCCCGCGGCCTTGGTCATTTCTCCCGGCCCCTGCACCCCCATGCAGGCCGGCATCAGCGTTCCCGCCGTGCGCCATTTTGCCGGCAAAATCCCCATCCTCGGCGTTTGCCTCGGTCATCAGAGCATCGGCGAGGCCTTCGGTGCTCGCATCGTCCGCGCCCCCGAGCTGATGCACGGCAAAACCAGCCTCATCGAGCACGATGGCCGTACCATTTTCCAGGATCTGCCCTCGCCGTTCCCGGCCACGCGCTATCACTCGCTGGTGATTGATCCGGCCACGGTTCCGGCCTGTCTCGAAGTCAGCGCCCGCACCGCGCCCGGCGTCGTCATGGCTGTGCGCCACCGCGAGCTTCCCGTCGAGGGCGTGCAGTTCCATCCGGAGAGCATCCTCACGCCCGCCGGAAAGCGCCTGCTGGCGAATTTTCTTCGCCAGTACCTGTCCCCATCCGGCTAGTGGCCGTTGACTCCCGGCTTGTGCCGAGCCAGTTTGGCGTTCCGCCTCGCCTCCGCCGCCAGCGCTGAAAGCGACGCCCATTGCGCCATTGCATCCGGCCGTCGCTTGTCCAGATAGCGCGATACCGTCCCTTCCAGCTCCGCGCTCAGAATCGGCTCGTGCAGGTACGCGTCCACGCCCAGCGGCGTGTCCGTACGCGGCGATCCGTACGCTACGATGCGCGCCTTCGGCTGTAGCCGCCGAATGGCTTGAATCAGCGGTGTCACCGCCAGCCGGTAATGCAATACCGCCGCGTCCACCCCTAATCCGCGTTTGACCGCGCCCATTGCCTTCCCCGATTCCGAGAATTCCAGCACCGTGCCCGACCCCTGCAGCACCTCCCGGAAAAATGACCGTCGCATGCTCGCCGCGTCCACCAGCAAAATCGTCTTCCCTTCCATGGCAGCCTCCTGCGTTGTTGCCGGTTAACATCTCGCCCGCGCGCCCCGGAGCGTGCGGGTAGAAGGGGCAAGCAGGCTGTTAAATGCGCAGCGGCGGCGGCGGCGCGGACGTTGGCGAAGGTGCGCTCTCCCGCGCTCTCGCGTGGATGCCCAGGTGCCGCATCCCCTGCGCGATCGGGCTGGGCCGGACTGCTTCCGACTCGGGATATGCGGCCGCGTTCACGGCCGCTGCGGTCACGGCGTTCGGGCGTTCGCCTTCTTCCACCGGGACCCGCCCTCCCGCCTCAACCCGGGTGATCTTCAGCCTTCGCAGGTACGCCGGGTGGCGCGCCATGGCAGGCATGGGCAGGCATAGCGTGATGGAAATTGCCAGTGCGCACAGCAGTCCAACTCTCCCTCGCGCTTTTTGGCTGCTCTGCATCCTCGCCCGGCCACGGCCAATCTAGGTTTAGCACAGCATATACATCAGCGTCCACAGATATTTCATGTGTACTGGCCACATTTCGCGATGGGATTGGAGCGGGAGACGGGATTCGAACCCGCGACTTCGACCTTGGCAAGGTCGCACTCTACCACTGAGTTACTCCCGCAGGCAGAACCCTACTCTACCACGGTTGCCGCGCCGCGAAAAAGGGTCCGGGAGCTTTCGCTCCCGAACCCTTGGGTGCGCTTACGGGTTGCTGGTTCTAACCCGCTCCCTCGGCCAAAGTTGCGGTCCCGTTCGCGAATTTTTCCGCCTTACGCAGGAAGGGCTCCGGCCGTAGCCGGAGCCCTTCGGATTGGTCCCTGATCTGATTCTCCGGGAGCGGTGTGCTGACGGAATTGGCCCAGGCGCGCTTGCGCCTGCCCGGGCCGCTGGCGCCTAGGCCTCAGCCACCTCGCAAGTCCAATCTTTTCTGCATAAACTACCTGAATTGTCCACTGGACCACCTCCTTCCTTGCGTAGCTCCATCTCATCACCTCCGCCCCGCATTTGCAAGTGCCTGATGAGTTTACGGCTGTTGCCCGTAAATCTCCCGGTAGCGCGTTGCGTTCCGCAACACCGCCTGAATATAGTCCCGCGTCTGCGTAAACGGCACCGATTCAATAAAGGCATCCATCGCCATGCCCGGATATTGCTGCTGCCACTGCTCCACCCGCAACCTGCCCGCATTGTATCCCGCCAGCGCATATGCGGGTGCGTTGAACTCCTCCAGCAACTGATGTAGCTCGGCCGTCCCCAGAGCCAGGTTCAGCCCCGGCTGGAACAGATCCGAGGCCGACAACCGCCCCGGTCCTTTCAGCCGCCTCCAGTTTTCGGGCAGCAGCTCGAGCATCTGCCGTGCCGTGCCCAATTCCAGCTGCATCAGTCCGCGTGCGTGCGCTGACGATACGGATTCTGGATCGAAACCCGACTCTTGCCGGATCAGTCCCAGCACCAGGCTCTGGTTCAGCCCAAAATGCGCCGCCGCTGCCGCGATGTCAGCCGGATACGGGGCAGGGAAGAGCAGTTTCCAGTCGCTCGGCCGCAACTGGTCCGGCTGCAATTCCAGGTAGTGTGGCAGGGCCCGAATCATCCCCCTCAAGGCCTCGTCCCAGTCGCCATTTTCTGTCTCGACCTTCCCCGCCGTCCGCGCCAGTTGCAGTGACGCCGGACCGGCCGGCAGACGGTAAAGCACATGGTTTAAGATTTTTTCGGCCGGGTCGAGCAGTCCCGCCTGGCTCATCCATTCCGCGCGCTGCGCTTCGCTCGCATGGCCCGGCGGAATCGCTCCCGCGATCGGCGCCGCCCGCTCCCGCAGAAACGGCTGCAGCCAGTTGGGTGTCGCCGGATCAGGTTCTCCGGGTTGGCTTTCAGTTCGCAGTTTTGCCTGCTGTCCAAAAAATGTCCCCGGAAACCGCCGCGCCGCTGTCCGAAAGCACAACTGCGCCAGTTGCGGCTGCTGGTGCTGCTGTGCCCAGACGCCCCGCCAGAAAATCGCGTCCACCGCCGCAGACGTGTGGGGATACTCGCGCAGGTAGTTGTCCAGCCGCCTGGGCGCATCCCGCAGATTCAACCGGAAGGCGATCCATGCCGACCGCCAGGCGGCTCGCGCGGCAAAGAGGCCGTGCGGAAACGCCTGGGTGAGCTGATCGAACCGCTCCTGCGTCAGCGCGTCGTGAAATCCCAGCAGGGCTTGGTCGGCCGCTTGCTCCAGGCCGCGCTCGTACCAGCGGCTGCGCGGATATTCTTGCGCCAATGCCGTGAGCGGCGCCGCTATCTCCTCCGGCCGATCCCGGTGCCGTGCCAGCTCGATCTCCAGCTCCAGGGCCTGCGCGCGTTCCGAGGTGTGCACCAGCCTGCGCAGCCCCGTGGCCGTGGTCATCATGTGTCCGGCCGCCAGCCAGGCGCGCGTTTCCCGCGCTTCCAGCCGCGCGCGTTCGCGCCTGGGCGCCATCCCTGCCGCCCGCGTCCAGGCCTCGGCCTCCTCCTTGGGCCGCCCCGCCGCCCTCCAGGCGTTGGCCTCGCGCGCGATCATTCTCCAGTCTGGCGCCAGCCTGCGATCCGCCCGCAGATGCCGCCGCCACGCCCCTGCTGCCGCCCGCGCCTCCGGCGATGCCGGAAACTCATACACCAGTTTTCGTTCCCGCGGCGCCGCCGCTCCTGGCCGTCCCAGGGCTTCGTCCGCCTGCGCACGCAGCCACAACATTTCCGGATCGTCCGGAAACGGCCGTGTCCAGCGCAGCGCTTGGTCCCATCGCTGCAGTTGCCCCGCTGCCCGCGCCGCCGGCCGCTCCACTTCCGCCGCGAACGCGTCTCCGGCTGCCGGAGCATAGCGATCGGCTGCGGCCAGCGTCTGCTGTGGGTCGTCGTTCTGGGCCCACATGTCTACCAGCGCCGCCGCCGCCGCGTTGCGCGCCGGCGTCCATGCTGCTGCCGCCTCCAGCTCCGGTGCCGCCGCGCCGGTCTCGCCGCGCTCGGCTTCGCCCTTGCCGAGCACAAATTCTGCCAGCGCCCGTTCCCGCGTGGCCGCCGCTCCCTTGCCGCCCTGCGCGGTCGCTGCCTGCAACTCCTGTTTCGCCTGCGCAATCGCCGCCGCGCCTGCGGGCGCGACGAGATTCCCGAGCCCGCGCGGCTGCGGCTGTCCGCTCGTTAAATACAGTCGCGCCGCCCGCCAGGGAAACTGCGGTCGGGCTGGCTGCCGCAGCGGCGCCATCATCCCGCCGGCCAAGATCAGGACCGCGACCGCTCGCCCACCCGTGGCACCACCTCCTCGAACGTTTCTTCATCGCCCTTATCGGCGAAGCGCTCCCGAAAGGCGCGGCGGCACCGCTCAATTTCGGGCGCGAACCGCTGCCGCCAGTCGCCCTCGCGCGCGCCCGCCGCCAGCTCGGTGCCGCGCTCCCGCTCCAAAAACAACCGCAGGTCTTCCAGCAACAGCGACGCGAACCGCTGTGCCCGGGTTTCGCCGTTGCGTGCGCCGGGGGCTAACGCCTTTGGTTCGTCCTCGGCAGCCGGGGCAGCGATCGCGGCCGCCTTTTCGGGCAGTGCCGACTCCAGCATCACTAAGCCGGCAGTGCGGATCAGCAGATCCAGCTTCTCCTCGGTCGCCCTTGGCACCGCCGCCCCGGTCCAATACAGCAGCCCGACCACCCGCCCCCGCACCCGAATCTCAGCTTGTGACCCGCCGCCCAGCAGTGCTGGCGCTCGTTCGGACGCGAAGCGCTCGGGCAGGTTCAGGCCCTCGCGTTTCCACACCGCTGTCTGTCCCTTATGCACCACCAGCAGCGCCCGCTGCGGTCCCACCAGCGCCGCGCTGAGCTCAAACACCGTGTCAAGGCACTCTGCCGGCGAACGCGCCTCCTGCAGTCGCCGCAACCCGGACTGCAGTTCCGCCACGCCCTGTGGCTGCAGGGCGGTAGCGATAAGTGCCTGCATCCTGGACTCGATTTGGAGCTGGAAAAGCCGCAGCCGCTCCGCCAGCAGGCGGTCCAAAAGCGGTTCCAAGGCGGCGCGCAGCTCGGTCTCGGAAAGCAGCACAGAAGCTTGCTATAATCTTACTTGCTTCTTCGGTCTGGGGGCGTCCCGGATTCGACGGAAGTGGATGAGATAGGGAGGCGTGCCGGGTCCCATGCTCCCGTAACCGCGTGGAAAACCACAAGTGCCAATTCTAATCAACTGGCATACGCTGCTTAATTAGCAGCGTCGTTCAAGCGAGTTCGCCTGTGGGCTCGTTCTGGGCGTCATTTTCGCAGGCTGGTCTGCCGCGCACGCTCCGGCGCGATGGACGAGAGCCTCGCAAGAGGTAGGGGCTGGCGCTGATCGGCTCTTGTCCGCTCTGACCGGCCGGCGCAAGATTCATCGGAACGGAATACGCTCGTAGTTCTCCTTATCGGCAGCACTTTCGGACGTGGGTTCAACTCCCACCGCCTCCACCATCTTTCCCCTTTTACAATCAATAAGCTAGACTGCTCTGGACCGTCGCTGCGCACAGGTAGACGCAGCACGGCTGCCAGTTTTGCGGTCGCAGAAGCGCTGTCGGCACTGACGGGGTGCGCGTACAGCCGCGGTGTAGTCTGCGGGTCAGCGTGCCCCAGGCGCTCCGACACGGTACGCAGCGGCACGCCTAGCCGCAGCAGTTCAGCAGCGTGCGGGATGCCCAGCCGGTCAAGTAGGGGGTGCAGCCGCCCGGCCACCAGTTTGCGACCCCGAATTGGCGTCCCGCGCCGGGTCCGGGACACAAGGCCGGATGGTGTGCTCGCAGCCGCGCGCACCCGCGCCTCAAAGGGCTGCACTCGTCGGCGCTGACCGCGTGGCGCAAGGAGCGCGATGCGGCGACCCAAGAGGTGTTTTCGCGGCAGCGCGGCCCGAAGCCTCAGCGCAACCCGTTGACGGCTGAAAACGACAAGCTGCGCCGCCGCAATCAACGCCTCGAAGAGGAGCTGCGCAAGGCGCAGATCGTCATCGAGGTCCAAAAAAAAGCGGCCAGGCTGTTGGGCCCGCCGGCTCCGAGACGCCGGACAAGGACCAATGGTCCTGGCGGCCATCGAAGAGCTCTCCCCGCTGGTGCGGCGCCGGCAGGCCTGCCAAGCCTTGGCGGTTCCGCGCGCCACCCGGTACCGGCGCCGGCGCCCGCCCCAGCCCCGCCTCCGGTCGAAGCGCCACGCGCGCGCCCTCAGCGAGCAGGAGCGGGGCCAGGTGCTAGCCCGCCGGCACGAGGAGCGCTTCCAGGGCCGCCCGCCGGCCCAAGTCCATGCCGCCCTGCTCGACGAACAGGGCCAGGGCCGCGAGCGGCGGGATCAGTTGACCCATCAGCCCTACCAGAAGCCGGAGTTGCTGGCGACCGCGCCCAACCAACTCTGGAGCTGGGACATCACCAAGCTCCGCGGCCCACTCAAGTGGACTTTCTTTTACCTCCACGTGATCCTCGACATCTTCAGCCGCTACGTCGTCGGCTGGCT
>JBOGKM010000096.1:0-31416 GCA_050747745.1 Terriglobales bacterium | reverse complement strand
CCCTGCTGCCTCGCCTGCGGCCGCCGGCCGCCGCCGGGCGCGCCCCCGCCCCCGGCGCCCGCGCCTGGATGCCCTCCCTGCTGGGCGCCTATGTCACCCGCGCCTTCCTCGGCTACACCCTGCTGCTCCTCGCTGCCTTTCTCGTCCTCGTGCTGGTGTTCACCCTGTTCGAACTCATGGGCAGCATTCTGCACAACCACATCCCCGCCGCCGTCGTCGCCCGCTACCTGCTCTACTTCAGCCCCCAGATGCTCTATCTTTTGATGCCGCTGGCGATTCTCGTCGGCGTGCTCATCGCCTTCGGCCTCTTGTCCAAAGACAACGAAATCACCGCCATTAAGGCGGGCGGCGTCAGCGTCTACCGTCTGCTGTTTCCCGTCCTGATCGCCGCCGCATGTCTGTGCGCTTTGCAGTTTGCCCTCGGCGCCACCTGGCTGCCCGCCTTCAACCAGCGCCAAGACGCCCTGCATGACCGCATCAAGGCCCAGCCTCCGCAAACCTATCTCAATGCCGAGCAAAAGTGGGTCTTCGGCGAGGGCAACGATATTTACTATTTCAGTTTCTTCGACACTCAGCGCCGCCAATTCGACGACGTCTCCGTCTTCCAGTTCGATCCCCACCGCTTCCGCCTCACCCGCCGCATCTTCGCCCGCCGGGCGCGATGGGACCCCTCCATTGCCACCTGGGTGTTCAGCAATGGCTGGGCGCGCTCCTTCTCGGCTGGCGGCGATGCCACCTTCGAGCGCTTCCTGGTGGCCAGCTTCAGCGGACTTCCTGAAACCCCCGCCTACTTCGCCGGCGACTCCCTCCAGGGCACCCAGATGACCTACGCCCAACTGCGTCACTATGTGAGCGCCTTGCGCCGCAGCGGCTACGACGTCAGCCGCCTCAGCATCACGCTCGCCAAAAAAATCGCCTACCCCCTGATCACCCTCATCATGGCGCTGTTGGCCTTCCCCTTCGCCCTCAGCGTCGGCCGCAAAGGTACGGTCGCCGGAATTTCCGTCGGCATCGCTGTCGCCATCGCCTACTGGTGCACCGCCAGCCTGCTCCAGGCCCTGGGCAACCTCGGCCAGCTCCCCGCCCTGGTCGCCGCCTGGACTCCTGACGCGCTCTTCCTCGGCCTCGGCGTCTACCTCCTCCTGCGCGTCCCCACGTAGTCAGTCGGACCCACTGAGCTCGTCGGGAATGCACGTGCGTGATCCGCGCACGCACCGGAAAGCTGGGACGCCCTCACGCTGTGCGCGCCGCCTGCCCCTGCTCATCGCTGGCCCCCGCCTGCGCCGCTGCCAGCCGGGCGGTGAGCACGCGATAGGGCGAGCAGGACACGTAGTTGAGCCCGGTGCGGTGGAAAAACTTCACCGACTCCGGATCCCCGCCGTGCTCGCCGCAAATGCCCACCTTGAGATCCGCGCGCGTCTTGCGCCCGTTGCGCGTCCCTGTCTCCACCAACTGCCCCACCCCTGCCTGGTCGAGGCTCGCGAACGGGTCTTGTTTCAAGATGCCCTGCGCGAGATAAATTGGCAGTATCCTCCCGACGTCGTCGCGCGAGAAGCCGTACGTGGTCTGGGTCAAATCATTGGTCCCAAAGCTGAAAAACTGCGCCTCGGCCGCGATCTCGCCCGCCATCAGCGCCGCCCGTGGCAGCTCAATCATGGTGCCCACCAGATAGGAAAGGCTTACCCCCGCCTTCCCCAGCACCTCGCCCGCCACCCGCCGCACGATCGCCGCCTGCTGCGCCAGCTCCTTGGCCGTCGCCACCAGCGGGATCATGATCTCCGGCTTCACGGTTTTGCCCTTTGCCTGCACCTGCACCGCCGCCTCGAAAATGGCCCGCGCCTGCATCTCGGTGATCTCCGGATACAAAATGCCCAACCGGCAGCCGCGTAGCCCCAGCATCGGATTGACTTCGTGCAGCTCCTGCACCCGGGCGAGAAGATGTTCCAGCGAGCCCAGATCGGTCACGCCGTAGTCCTTGTACTTGCCGCGGATTTCCGCCAGCACCTTCCGCTTCGCCGCCGCGCTGGTCAGCCGCAGCCGTTCCCGGTCCACCAGGATCTCCTCCCGCTGCGGCAAAAACTCGTGCAGTGGCGGATCCAGCGTCCGGATGGTGACCGGAAACCCGTCCATCGCCTCGAAAATGCCCGCGAAATCCCGCCGTTGCAGCGGCAGCAGTTTGCGCAGCGCCGCCCGGCGCGCTTTTTCATCCTCTGCCAGGATCATCGCGCGCATGTGCGCGATTTTGCCTTCGCCGAAAAACATGTGTTCGGTGCGGCATAGCCCGATGCCTTCCGCCCCGAACGCCCGCGCCGCCTTCGCGTCCCGCGGCACGTCCGCGTTGGCGCGCACCCCGATTTTTCGGTGCGGCTCCGCCCACCCCATGAAGGTTTGCAACAGCCGGTCTTTGGGGTCGCCCGGCACGGTCGGCACTTGGCCGTCGTAGATGTTGCCCGCCGAGCCGTCAATCGACAACCAGTCCCCCTCCTGGAACTGGCGCTTGCCCATGCTCAGCTTGCGTCCGTGCTCGTCCACCGTAATGCCGCTGGCCCCGGCCACGCAGCATTTGCCCATCCCGCGCGTCACCACCGCGGCGTGGCTGGTCATCCCGCCGCGCGAGGTAAGAATCCCGGCCGCGACTTCCATGCCCTGGATGTCTTCCGGCGTGGTTTCGGCGCGCACCAGCAGCACCGGGCCTTTCTTGGCCCGCGTCCAGGCCACCGCCGCTTCGGCGGTAAACACGATCTGGCCCACCGCTGCCCCCGGCGAAGCCGGCAGGCCATGCGCCAACGCCGTGCGCGTCTTCAGCGCTTTGGGATCGAAGCGCGGGAACAGCAGCTCGTAAATTTGGTTGGCATCCACCCGGAACACCGCTTCATCCTTGCTGATCAGGCCCTCATGCACCATGTCGGTCGCCACTTTCACCGCCGCCCGTCCGGTGCGCTTGCCGTTGCGCGTCTGCAGCATGTACAGCCGGCCTTCCTGGATGGTGAACTCGAAATCCTGCATGTCGCGGTAATGCCGCTCCAGCCGCGTCGTGATCTCGCGTAATTGCTGGTAAACCGCCGGCATCTGTTTTTCCAGCTCGCGGATCGGCACCGGCGTGCGGATGCCCGCCACCACGTCCTCTCCTTGCGCGTTCATCAAGAACTCGCCGTAGAATTCCTTTTCGCCGGTGGCGGGATTGCGCGTGAATCCTACCCCGGTCCCGCTGCTTTCGCCCAGGTTGCCGAACACCATCGCCTGTACGTTGACCGCCGTGCCCAGATCGTCGGAAATGTTGTTCATGCGCCGGTAATGTCTGGCGCGCTCGTTGAACCAGGAGCGGAAAACCGCGTCGCGCGCCATCGTGAGCTGCTCGACCGCCTCCTGTGGAAACGCCTTGCCGGTGTGTTTCTGGATCAGCGCCTTGTAGCCGCCGATAACCGCTTTCAGATCCTCGGCGTTCAGCTCGGTGTCCAGTTTCACCTTGCGCCGCTTCTTCTGCCCGTCGAATACCGCGTCGAATTCCGATTTGGCGATCTCCTGCACCACGTTTCCGAACATTTGGATCAGCCGCCGGTAGGAATCGTAGGCGAACCGCGAACGGTTGCTGCGCCGCGCGAGACCCTCGACGGTGCGGTCATTCAGCCCCAGGTTCAGGATGGTGTCCATCATCCCCGGCATGGAAAATTTCGCGCCGCTGCGCACGCTCACGAGCAGCGGATTGGCCGCGTCGCCCAGCCGCTGCCCGGCGCCTTGTTGCAAACGCTCGAGGGCGGCGCGCATTTGCCGGTCGGCTTCCTCGGGTACGCGGTTGCCGAGCTGGTAGTATTCGCGGCAGGTCTGGGTGGAAAGCGTAAACCCGGGCGGCACCGGCAGCCCGGCGTTGGTCATTTCCGCCAGCCCGGCGCCTTTCCCGCCCAGCTCGTCTTTCATGTTGCCGTTGCCTTCCGCCTTGCCTTCCGCGAACGAGTACACGTATTTGGTGGCCATGTCCTGCTCCAGCTTTTACGATAGCAAAACGCGGTAATGCGGATGCGCCCCGGGCGCCGGCGGGAGGGCGGTTCCGGCAAGAGGTGGCCGTGTCACTCAGGAAATTACTCTTCCGCCGGCTCGCCCTCATGCAGCGCGAAGCGCTTGGTCTGAATCCCGGCCAGCGCGGCCGCCACCAGCTCCTCGACCGCCAGGCCGCGTTCGGCTTCGGCCAGCTCCGCCGCCGTGCTGGCCAGTGCCGGACTGCGCGGCATGAACGCGCTGCAGCAATCCTCGCTCAGCTCGCTCGAGGCCGCGTAGGTGCCAATGCGGCGCGCTTCCGCCTGGATGGCGTGTTTGTCATCTCCGATCAGCGGCCGATAAACCGCGACCGCGGCCGCGGCGCTCACCGCCTCCAGGTTCAGCACCGTCTGGCTCGCTACCTGGCCTAGCGAATCGCCTGTGATGAGCCCATGCGCATGCACGCGCTCGGCCAGCGCGACGCCGATGCGCAGCATGAAGCGGCGGTACAGGAGCACCCGCAAACGGCTGGGCGCATTCGCCACGATGGCCTGTTGCACTCCCAGAAAAGGGCATATGTAAAGCCGCGTGTGAATCTGGTACCGCGTCAGTTGCCGCGCCAGCGCTTCCACCGGCCCCACGCTGGAACCTTGGCCCGCGGGCGGCGTCGCGTAGAAATGCAGCAACCCCACCCGCGCCCCCCGCCGCATCAGCCGGAACGCCGCCACCGGAGAATCGTAGCCGCTCGACAGCAGCCCCAGCAGCCGCCCCGCCGTCCCCGCCGGCATCCCGCCCGGCCCGGCTTCGCTCCCCCGGCTCACCAGCGCCCCGCGTCGGCTAAGCACGATCGTGCACCGCCGCGCCGGATGCCGCAGATCCACCGCCAGTCCCAGTTGTTCCTGGATATGCCGCCCCACCGCCACCGCCACCTCATGCGAGCTTAGCCCCAGCGCCTTGTCCGGACGTTGCACTTCCAGTCCGAAGCTCGCCCCCTCCTGCGCCGCGATCGCCGCCAGCGCCGCCGGCGCAATCGCCTCCAGGCTCGCTTCCACCCCTTCCCCCGCCACCATCGTCTGCACCCCCAGCGCGCGCTGTAGCCTCTGCCGCACCCGCTCGCTTTCTTCGCCGGGGCAGTCCACCGCCAGCCCCAGTCCCTGCATTCCCACTCTGCACCCGCAGCCCGCCAGCAGTTGTTCCACGTTGTCCCGCAGGCGCGTGGTGAAAAACCCCCGGTTGCCGCCTTTCAGGTTGAATTCGTGGCCGTTCAGCAGGAACTGCATCGTGCCGCGCCTCAGGCCGGTTCCAGGCGCCCATCGCTCATGTGCAGGATGCGGTGCGCAATCGCGGCCGCGGCGGCATTGTGGGTAATCATCAAGATCGTCTGCCCCATCGTCCGGTTGAGCTCCACCAGTACGGCCAGCACCGCCTCCGAACTCGCCGAGTCCAGATTCCCCGTGGGCTCATCCGCCAGCAGAATCCGCGGCTGGTTGATGAGCGCACGCGCGATGGCCACGCGTTGCTGTTCGCCCCCGGACAGCTGCGTCGCCCGATGGTGCAGCCGTTCCCCGATGCCCAGTAACTGCACCAGCCGTTCCTGGTAGCCCGCCGGCAGCGCCGGCGCGCCCCCGATTTCGCGCGCCATGGCGATGTTGCCCGCCGCATCCAGCGTGGGCAGCAGGTTGAATTTTTGAAATACGATCCCGATCGCCCGCCGCCTCAGCGCCGTCCGCTGCCCGTCCGACAGCGCCCCATATTCCTGCCCTTCGATCAGCACTCGCCCCGAGGTCGGCGGCGTCAGTCCCCCCAGTATGTGCAGCAGCGTCGATTTGCCGCTCCCCGATGCCCCCACCAGCGACACGAATTCTCCCGCTTCCACCCCCAGCGTCACGCCCCGCAGCGCTGCCACCTGAACCTGTCCCACAGGGTATACTTTTGTGACGTCTTCTGCCTGTACAATCGCCGCCATGGGAAGTGATGATTGTATAGTATTCCCCCCTTCCCCTCATGACTTCCGCCGCCGCGCTTCCCCAGCCCCTCCCTTCCCGCGCCGTCGGCCGCGACGACGCCGTCGACATGATCAAGGGCCTGGCCTGCTTGCTCATGGTGGTGGCCCACGTCCCCTTCCCCCATGCCCGCTGGCTCGCCGTGGGCACGGAAGCTTCGGTCCTGTTTTTCGCCTCCACCGGCATGAACCTCTGGCACATCTCCGCCCGCGCTCGCGGCGATGAGGCCCGCATCGCCGCCAATGGCCTGTTCCTGATCTTCGCCGGTTTCGCCAATAACTACGTCCAGGGCACGCTCTGGCAGGCGGATGTCTTCCAAAGCGCTGGCATGGCGATGATCGCCATGCTCGCGCTGCGCTGGCTTCTGCCCCGCTTCTGGACTTGGCTGTTTCCCCTCCCCTACGCCCTGCATTATCTCAACGCCCACCTCTTCTACTGGAAAACCACCGCCGGCGGAGTCTCCTCGTTCTTCCTCGCTCCCGGCCTGTTTCCGCTCCTGCCCTGGCTCACCTTCTATCTCCTCGGCGCCCACTTGAAGCGCTTTCCCGCCCGCTCCATGCGCATCGCCATCGCCCTCGCCTCCCTGCTGGCCCTTGCGGCCGTCGTCGCCGCCCATGGTTTCCGCTATGACAAGTTCTGGATGAGCCCGGACTACTGGCTGCTGGGCCTCGCCTACGCCACCCTGCTTTTGGATCTATTCCGCTACTGGCTCGCCCATCGCCCCCGCCGCCGCGCTCCCTGGGCGGAACTGCGCTACTGGGGCGCGAACTCGCTCGTGTTCTACATCCTGCACGCCTTCGTCATCCGCCTGCTGCAGATCTGGTGGCCCTCCGGCCTGTTCTTGTTCGTGGCCGCGGTCGCCGGCACCGCCGCCCTGCTGCGCGCCGGCCTGGCCCTGCAGGACTGGACCCGCGCACGCGGCCCCTGGCCCGTCCTCGCCGTCTGCGCCGCCCTTTCCGGCGGCGTGCTCGCTCTGGAAGCAACCCTGCTGCACGGCTACTACCTGCGCACGTTTTCCAGCTTCATCCTCACGCTCTCGTTTGTCGCCGTCTATCCCGCCTTCAAAAACCTCTCCGCCCTCCTGCCCCGCCGCCGGAGTGCGATAATGGCCTCAGCTTCATGCCCCGCTCCTTCCGGATTCCTGCCGTAATCCTGGTCCTGCTGCTCGCGGCCGCCGCACAAGGTACTCAAGGTTCCATTCCCGTCTACCGCGCCAACGTGGGCGAGGTTCTGGTCCAGGTCAGCGTGCTCGACCGCCACGGCCGCGCCGTCCTCCACCTGCCCCAATCCGATTTCACCGTGTACGACAACGGCGCCCTGCAATCCATCGGTTCCTTCAGCTCCGGCGACGCGCCCGTGTCCCAGGGCATCCTCGTGGACAACAGCGGCAGCATGGAGTCCAACCGCGCCCAGGTCGATCGCGCCGCGCTCAACTTCGTCCGCGCCGGCAATCCCCAGGACCGGACCTTTATCATCAAGTTCAACGACCTGGTGCATCTGGTCGCCCCCTTCACCAACAACATCGCCGCCCTGGAAAGCGGCCTGGGCTCCATCAATCCCGCCTATTCCACCGCGCTCTACGACGCCCTCATCCGCGGCGCCGAGTACATGAACCGCTACGCCACCCGCACCCATAAGGTGATGCTGCTGATCAGCGATGGCGCCGACGATTCCAGCGCCCACAGCCTCTCGCAAACCGAGCGCATCCTCCAGGCCCAAAACTCACCCATGATCTACTGCATCGGCCTTACCGATCCCGGCGACGATCATTTCTCCCGCAGGCAAAACGAGAAAGTCCTGCGCGCCCTCGCCTCCCTCACCGGCGGCCTCGCCTACTTCCCCAAAAATCTCAGGCAGGTCAACGCCATCACCCTGCGCGTCGCCCGCCAAATCCGCCAGCAATACAGCTTCGTGTACCGCGCCACCGATCCCACCCCCGGCTACCATTTCATTCGCGTCGTGGTCCGCGATCCCCGCCATAAGCGCCTGCGCTCCATCACCCGGCGCGGCTACTATCGCTAACCCACACGTCGGCGGTTCCAATCCACCCCCGGCAGCCTTGCCAAGTTTCCGGTGGACCGGGTCGTGTGCTGGGCTGCTGCGCTCCTCCTCGCCCATAATCCCTCGCAAGACCGGAGAATCCTCCATGAATTTCGCCATAGTTGACATGGCAACAGTTTCTATGTAATCTTTATCCCATGAATAACCTCAAGGGGCCGGATCTGATGGTCAGCGACCTGAAGAAGCACGTTGGATTCTGGCTCCGGCTTGTCTCCAATCACGTCTCGCACTCCTTCGCCCGGAAGCTCTTGGCCAGCGGTGTAACCGTGGCCGAGTGGGTCGTCATGCGGGCAATGTTTGCCGACGAAAAAACTTCGCCGGGCATCTTGGCGGAGCGAATGGGCATGACGCGTGGAGGTGTGTCCAAACTCGTAGACCGGCTCGTAACCAAGAAGCTCATCACTCGCCGAAATCGTAGCGACGATCGCCGCTTCCAATCGATTGCTCTAACCGCGGCAGGGCGCGGGATGGTTCCGCAACTGGCCGCCCTGGCCGATCGCAATGACGAGGAGTTCTTCCATCCGTTATCAGCCGAAGAGCGCGCGGCGCTCATTGCGACGCTGAAGAAGCTCGCGCGGGCACACGGCTTGCGGCAATTGCCAACCGAATAAAGGAGAAATGATGAGCAAGCAGATCATTCACGAACTGGCGACGGCGACACAACTAGGCACGATGACCTTTCCTCAGGCCGCCAAAGGACTCCTGGAAGCTGGAGTCGAATCGTACTTCGTGGACTTCGCGGCAAGGCAGAAAACCCATTACCTCACGGATGGAACCACCTATGCGGTGTCCATGGTTCTGGAGCCCGGGCCGATTGCGACCGAGTTCGACGGTGCAGGCTTGGTAGCTGCGATTCGCGGTGCCCAGTCGGACACGGTGCGATACCCCGAGTTCGTGAAGCGGGCAACTGCGGCCGGAGTGCTCGGCTATTGCGCCTTCCTGGCCGGCAAGCGCGTGATCTATTTCAGCCGAAAAGGCGAACAGCACATCGAGGAATTCCCGGAGCCGAGACGCCGAGCCCGGCGCGCAGGGATCGGCCAAATCGCAATTCGCCTTGAATTGGGAAATGGGAATCTCCGTTCACCATGGTCGGCCGCCCTGCCACGCGGGCACCGGTCAGGAGCGGCGCTCTCTCAGGCCGCCTGCTGACGACCCTTTACCTTCAGAAACGGTTACATCAGCCTCGCCGGCCGCCAGAACGAGCATAATTGGCCCGATGGAGAGTTGGCGCACATCCATAATCCAGACGGATGCGGAGAGCATCCGCGTCCGTGGCTACGATATAACGGCATTGATGGGCAGCGCGAGCTTCGCTGACGTCATTTTCCTGCTTCACCAGAACCGCCTGCCGCAGCCGGGCGAGAGCGCCCTGCTCAACGCGATTTTGATCGGTGCGGCCGACCATGGCCCGGGCGCACCCTCCTGCGCGGCGGCACGACTGGCGGCATCCGGCAACCGCGAGTCTCTCTCAGCCGCGGTCGCGGCGGGAGTGCTGACAATCGGCAACGAACACGGCGGCGCCGGGGCGCTGGCGATGCAAATGATCGCCGCGGGCGCCGAGCTCGCCCGGACCGAGGGCGTGTCGCTCGCCGCAGCCGCCGAACGTGCAGTCGAGGCCGCACGCGCCACGGGCCGCCACCTGCCCGGGCTTGGGCACCGGGTCCATACCTGTGATCCGCGCACCAAGGTACTCTTCGACATGGCGCGGAAGTACGGTCTTGCCGGCAGCGGGGTGGAGTTTGTGACCGCGCTGCAAGCGGCTGCCGCCCGGAAGATCAAACCTCTCCCGATCAACATCGATGGTGCCTTGGCGGCCGTGCTCTTCGACCTGGGCTTTCCGGCTGCGGCCGGCAAGCTCATCTTTATCATCGCCCGGGTGGCTGGCATTACCGCCGAAGTGGCGGAAGAACATGCTCGCGAGAAACCCATGCGCATCCGCATCCCCGTGGACTACGATGGCCCGCCTCCGCGGTCGCTTTGATCCGAATCCCGGCGGAGGTATCGATAGATGACAACGAAGATGGCCCCCCCCCGAACCCTGACCGATGACGAACGGGAGCTGGCCGACGCACTGCTGGAGCGTGCGCGCAAGGCCTTTGCGGACGCAGCCGCGCTGGACCAGAAGGCAGTTGACCGTATCTGCCGCGGTGTGGCTTGGGCGATCGGGAATGAAGCCACTGCGACGCGCCTCGCCAATATGAGCGTGGACGAAAGCGGATTGGGATCGCGCGAACCGTCACGGCGCTTGAAGGTCTACGGCGTGCTGCGCGATGCTATGCGCCAAAAAAGCATCGGCATCATCGAAGAGCTTCCTGAACGCGGCATCGTGAAGTATGCCAAGCCTGCCGGCATTATCGCCTCCCTGGTGCCGGTCACCAGCCCCTACATCACTCCCGCCACCACCGCCATCTACGCGCTCAAGTGCAGGGACGCGACCATCTTCTGTCCCCACCCAAAAAGCAGACGCACGGGCTCCGAGACCGTGCGCCTGATGCGCAGCGTACTGGACCGCTTGGGGGCGCCCGTCGATCTGTTGCAGTGCGTGGAAAAGCCGAGCATCCCGCTCACCCAGACGCTCATGGCGGCTTGCGACCTCACCATGGCCACCGGCGGCCAAAACATGGTGCGCGCCGCCTATAGCTCGGGCAAGCCGGCCTACGGCGTGGGCGCCGGCAATGCCACCGTGGTGGTGGACGAGACGGCGGATATCGCCGAGACGGCGCGCATGATCCGGATCAGCAAGACCAACGACAACGGCTCCGGCTGCTCGGCTGACGGAAACGTTGTCGCCGATCACCGCATCTACACCGAGCTGCGGACGGCGTTGATCCGTGAGGGCGGTTATCCTGTCAGCGCCGCGGAAAAAGACCTGCTGCGCGCCGCCTACTGGGACGAAGCGGGGCATCGCACCGCCGCCACCATTGCGCGCCCGGCCGCCACGGTCGCCGCCAAGGCCGGGTTCTCCCTGCCTGCGGACAAAACGTTTTTGCTGGTCGAGGAAGATCAGATCGGCCGCGAGCATCCGTTTTCCACGGAAAAACTCGGCCCGGTCCTGGCGATGTTTTCCTTCCGCGGATTCGATCAGGCCCTGGAAATGGTGAGACGGATCTTTGAGACTGGCGGCAAGGGGCATTCCTGCGGGGTTTACTCCGTCAACGACGACCATATCCACCAGCTCGCACTGGCGGCACCGGTGAGCCGGATAATGGTGCGCCAGATTCAGTCCAAATCCAATGCCGGCACGTTTACCAACGGCATGCCGATGACATCCAGCATGGGATGCGGCATCTGGGGCGGGAATATCACCAATGAGAACATGTCGCTCAAGCACTACATGAACGTCACCTGGGTGAGCCGTCCCATTCCCGAGGACCGGCCGTCCGATGCCGAGCTGTTCGGAGAGTTTTATAACTCCCCGGTTGAATAAGGAAACCCGCATGATTCGAAGCTCTACCTCCGCCGCAACGCCTCCCGCTTCCCGCGACACGGCCGCCACCCGCATTGCCGCCTACGGTCTGGTCTCCTACCTGGAGCGCCTCGGCGTGGAAGTGATCTTCGGCCTCTGCGGCCATACCAACATCGCCGTGCTGGACGCTCTTCGTTCCAGCTCGATCCGCTTCGTAACGGTGCGCCACGAGCAGTTGGCCGCGCATGCCGCCGATGGCTACGCGCGAGCTTCCGGAAAGCCGGGCGTGGTGCTGTTGCACCTGGGCCCAGGGCTGACCAACGCCGCCACCGGCGTAGCCAATGCGGCGCTCGATTCGATTCCGATGGTGGTCATCGCCGGCGATGTCCCTTCCTACTACCAGGGCCGTCATCCGCACCAGGAAGTCAATCTGCATCAGGATGCCGACCAGTTTCAGATTTATCGCCCGTTTTGTAAGCGCGTCTACCGCGTGGACCGCGCCCCGGATCTGCCTCGCGTGATCGAGCGTGCCTTTCATCTGGCGCAAAGCGGACGGCCCGGACCGGTGCTGGTGGACGTTCCCATGGATGTGCTTTCGGCGGATTTGCCGGCGGGCGCCTTCACTCACCTTCCACCCAAGCTCGAACCGCCGCCCCTGGCCGAAGCCACGGCAGCGCGCATGGCCGCGGCCATGGCAGACGCGCGCCGCCCGGTGCTCTATGCCGGTGGCGGCGTGATCGCGGCGCGGGCTGCCGCTTCGTTGCGTGAGCTTGCCGAGGCGCTGGAGATCCCGGTGGCGCACAGCCTCATGGGCACCGGCTGCCTGCCTTCGGACCATCCACTTTTGTTGGGAATGACCGGATTCTGGGGCACGCCGATCGCCAACGAACAATGCCGCACCGCCGATCTGATCCTGGCGCTGGGCACGCGCTTCGCCGAGGCCAGCTCAAGCTCGTGGGATCCGCGCTACAGTTTCGCCATTCCTCCCTCACGACTGATGCAAATTGACATTGATGAGCGCGAAATCGGGCGCAATTTTCCGGTGGAGCTGGGTGCAGTCGCCGATCTGCGCCTGGCGCTGCGTTCGCTGGCCTCCGCTGCGCGGGCCTTGCCCCGGCCGCAACGGGGGAGCTTGCGCCAGGAGATCGCCTCCGGCCGCGCCGCGTTCGCCGCCCAATGGCAGGCACAACGGAGTTCGGATCAATTCCCCTTGCGGCCGGAGCGCATCCTGAGCGAGGTCCGCCAGGCCCTTCCCGAAGACGGCTTCATTGTCACCGACGTGGGTTGGAATAAAAATGGCGTGGGCCAGCAGTTCCCCTTCACGGTGCCCGGGACCTTCATCACACCCAGCGGGCTAGCTACTATGGGGTTCGGCTCGGCGGCCGTGTTGGGCGTGAAGTATGCGCAGCCGGATCGTGCCGCGCTTTGTCTGATCGGTGATGGAGGCTTTGGCGCTAATCCTTCGGTGGTGGCAACGGCCATGGAGGCGGGACTGGCGGTCGTCTGGGTCGTCATGGATAACCTTGCCTTCGGTACCATCGCCGGGTTGGAGGAAATGCACTACGGCTCCGGGTTCGGCTGCGTTTTTCAGCGCGAGGGCGCCCCCTACCGGGCCGACTACGCCGGCATGGCGCGCGCTTACGGAGCCCGTGGAATCACCATTTCTGCCGCCGGCGAACTCGGTCCGGCGCTGCGGGAGGCCTTGGCGGCGCCGGTCCCAACCGTAATCCAGGTGGCTATGGAAAACAGTCCTACGCCGACACCCGGTTACTGGAATATCAATGACATTTACCGCCGGGGGGAATAAGGCGCCTCCGGCCGGTCCGGCAGACGCTCGCGCGCGGCCTTCGCTACGCCGCGCGTGGATCATCTGGACCATTGCCTCGGTCTTTTACCTCGTAGCCTATTTCATCCGGGTCTCACCCGCTGTGATGACCCAGGATCTGATGCGGGCCTTCAACATCGGCGCCGCCAGCCTGGGAACGCTCTCGGCCGCATATTTCTACGCCTATGTCGCCATGCAGATTCCGGTCGGGATCCTGGTGGACACTTGGGGCGGACGGAAATTGCTGGTTTGGGGCGCGGTCGCCACCGCAGTCGGATCGGTGGTGTTTGGCATCAGCACCCACTTTGCCGTAGCGTTTCTGGCGCGCGCCCTGATTGGCGGCGCCACCGCGGTCGCCTGGATCGTCAGCCTCAAGTTGATTACACACTGGTTCCCCAGCCGGCGCTTCGCCATGATGTCCGGATTCACGTTAATGCTGGGCAACCTCGGAGCGCTGTTCGCCCAAGTGCCGCTGCGGCTGCTGGTGGTCCGTTTCACCTGGCGGCCGGTCACGATTGCCTCTGGGGGCGTGATCCTGATCTTTGCCGTGCTTGCCTTCGCCTGGGTGCGCAATGATCCTTCGGAGTTGGGCCTGGTAAGTTATGCGTCGGAAGCCATCCGGAATAAGTCGGTGCGCACCGGGCGGGTCCTGGGAATGCTCGAGATGTTCCGTTACCGCAACACCTGGTTGATCCTGTTTGCCCAGGGCGGGCTGCTGGGACCGGTGCTGGCGTTTGCCGGGTTGTGGGGCCCGGCCTATCTGGATGCCCGCTTCCATCTCAACGCCACCAAGGCAGCCGGCGTGGACTCCGTCATGCTGCTCGCCTTCGCCATCGCCAGCCCGCTGATGGGGTACATTTCTGACCGTATGGGGGCGCGCAAGCCCATCTATCTCGGCAGTGCCATTGTCGCGGCGGCGTGCTGGTCAGCCATGTTCCTGATCGGCGGGCTTGGATTGCCAACGTTTATCGCTTTGGCTGCGATCGCGAGTTTTTGCGCAGCCTCCTGCATTCTCGGCTTTGCCTTCGGTAAGGAGTCTGTGCCGGAACGCCATCTGGGTGCGGTTTCCGGGCTGATGAACATGGGCAATATGTTCGGCGTGATGTTGCTGCAACCCGCGGTGGGTTGGATGCTGGACCGCTTCTGGAGCGGGCAAATGGCCCATGGTGCGCGGATCTATTCCGCCGGGGCCTTCCGCATCGCGTTCTCTCTGGCGGTGGTCTGGGCGCTGCTGTCCATTGTGTTGCTGGCACTCACCCGCGAAACCCATTGCCGCCAGCTAGCCTAAATCCTGCGGCCCGCTGAGCCGCGTGGCGAAGGGTACAATATGGGTTCGTGAAGGTTCCGTCCCCCGAAGCTGCGGCAGCGACCCCAGGGCGCTCGGAGCGCCTGCAGGACGCTGGCCGCATACGCTACCTTCGGAGTACCAGCGAGCAAAGCCGGTGCGCCACGCGGCCGTCGCTGGCAGCCAAAAGCGGTGAATCGCCGGAGAAGCCGGACGGAACCAATGCTGCCGTCAAGACGGTGCAGCGCCAATTGCGTAAAATCTGCGCTAGCGCCACTTTTCATAGTGCGGGGCGACTGCGCCGCTTCCTCGAGTTCGTCGTGCAGGAGCAACTGGCCGGCCGCAAGGAGCAGCTCAAGGAATATGTTGTCGGAACAGCGGTGTTTGACAAGACTTCGGCTTTCGATCCCCGCACCGATCCGATCGTGCGCGTGCAGGCGCGCCGGTTGCGCGGCATGCTGGAGCGCTATTACCGCGAGGAAGCCGGAACCGACGAGTTGGTGATTGATCTGCCCAAGGGCGGCTATGCGCCGGTGTTTCGCTCGCGCGCCGTAGCTGCGACCCGCTCCCGTTGGACGCTGGCGTTGGCCAACCGGAACACGGTCGTGGTGGGCACGCTGGCCGATCACAGTGTGGCCGGCAATCTCGGCTTCTTCTGCCGGGGACTACGGCAGGAAATTCTCTGCAGTCTGGCGCAGATTCCCGAGCTGCATGTGCTGGCTGACACTGCGGGAGCACCATCCGCCACGGAGGCGCCGCAGGCGGCCTTGCTGGTGGCCGGCAGCGTCCGAGGCACGGGCGAAACCCTGCGGGTCATCCTCCAAATTGTGGACTGTGCCAGCGGCTGTTTTGTTTGGTCCGGGAGCCTCGACGCCAAATTCAATGACCCCATCCTAACCCAAAAGGAAGCCGCCCTGACGCTCGCCACGCAAGTGCGCGCCCGCGCCGGTGGTGGCGCTAACGCGCTCCTGCGCCGGCGGCCGCTGGGCAACCCGGCGGCCCGCAACCTCTATCTCCAGGGCCGTTACCATCTAGGCCAGCGTACCGAGGAAGGCTTGAGCAAGGCGGGTGATTTTTTTGGACGGGCGCTTCTCGAGGATCCGCAGTTCGCGCCGGCGCACAGCGGATATGCGGATGCCTATTCGCTCCTGGGCCACTACGGCGTGCTCGCGCCGGCCGAAGTGTGGACCAAGGCCGCCTCCTACGCCGCCACTGCCGTAGTTCTGGATCCCGACAGTGCCGAGTGCCAAACGACGCTGGCGCACGTCAAAGCCTGCCAGGACTGGGATTGGTCCGGTGCCGAGCGGCAGTTCCGCCACGCCCTGCTGCTCGATCCCAATTACGCCACCGCGCATCATTGGTACGCCACTAGCTGCCTCGCGCCGCTCGGCCGTCTGGAGGAGGCGCTGGACGAACTGCGCGCGGCGCAGTCGCTCGACCCGATTTCCGCCATCATCGCCCGCGATCTGGCGTTTCTTCATTTCTACCGGCGCGAGTATGACCTCGCTCTGGATCAGTGCGATCACACCGTCGAGCTCAATCCCTATTTTTCGCCGGCCTTCTGTACCCTGGGACTGATCCAGGAACAGCGGCAGGATATGGAAGAGGCCACCGCAGCCTTCCAGCGAGCCATCCATTTGTCGCCAACAACCCCCGGCATGCATGCCGCACTCGGACATCTATATGCGCTCACCCATCAACGCAAGCTCGCCCAAAAGACACTGCGTACCTTGGTGCAATTAAGCGCCACGCGCTACGTTTCGCCGTTCTTCTTCGCCTCCATCCACCTCGCCCTGGGGCAGACCGACGAGGGCTTTCGCTGGCTGACCAGGGCCTGTGAAGACCGCTGTTTCGAGCTGCTGTTCCTCAATCTCGACCCACGCTTCGATACCGTCCGCCAGGACCCTCGCTTCAACGCCGTGGTGACCCGCCTCAAACTGGCCCCAGGTGCCGGAGCGAAGCGCACCCGCCGCGCGGTTTAACGTTACGCAACCGTTACAGGCTTGACGCTGCCCCCTCCGGCGGGCATCGTGTCCATGGTTGATCTACATTCAGTTTTTCGACCAAGGCTGGACACGAGGAGTCAAACCATGAAAACCCGATGCCACTTTCTCGTCGCAATTGTCATGTGTATGGTGCTGGCTGCCGGTGTCGGCGGTCTCCTCGTGGCGCAGTCAGTCTCCACCTCCCAGATCGAGGGCACAGTCAAGGATCCCTCTGGCGCCGCCATCCCGAGCGCCACGGTGGTGGCTGTCGAGACCGCAACCGGGTTTGCTCATACCACGACCACCGGACCGCATGGAGGGTTTGTCCTTTCAAACCTCCCTGTCGGCGGCTATTCGCTCGAGGTCACTGCCAGAGGATTCGTGACCTATAAACAGACCGGCATCATTTTGCAGGTCGCCACCAACCCTACCGTCAACGTCCAACTCAAGGTCGGCTCCGAAACCCAGGTAGTGGAAGTATCGGCCAATGCGGCCATGGTCGAGACGCACGCAACCGGCGTGGGCGAGGTCGTCACCAATCGGGCCATCAACCAACTACCACTGGATGGCCGCCAGGCCACCAACCTGATCATGCTTGCAGGTGCCGCCACACCCGGACCGAACACCGATCTGAATGGCAACAAGAACTACCCCACCCAGACTATTTCCGTGGCCGGAGGTTCCTCCACCGGGATAGCCTTTTACCTGGATGGCGCGGGCAACAACGACCCGTTCAACAGCCTCAACCTGCCGTTCCCGTTTCCCGACGCACTGCAGGAGTTCAAAGTGCAGACCGGAGCTCTGTCGGCGCAGTATGGCGCGCACGCCGCCGGCGCGGTGAACGTCGTCACCAAATCAGGCACCAACCACTTCCACGGCGACTTGTTCGAGTATGTCCGCAACGGCGACTTCAACGCCAACGACTACTTCTCCAACGCCAAGGGGCTTCCGCGTGACAGCTTGAAGCGCAACCAGTTTGGCGGCACCATTGGCGGACCGATCCTCCACAACCGGCTTTTCTTTTTTGCCGGATACCAGGGCACCATCACCCGCTCGAACCCGCCCACCGATACCTCATTCGTGCCCAATGCGGACATGCTGAAGGGTGATTTCACCACGTTTGCTTCCGCTGCCTGCCAGGGCAAGGCGATCACGCTCGGCGGGCCTTTCGTCGGCAACATGATCGATCCCAGCGATTTCAGCAAAGCTTCGCTGGCCTTCTTGAAGAACATTCCGGTTTCCACCGATCCCTGCGGCGCGGTCAACTATGGAATCAGCCAGAACAGCCACGAAAACCAGATCATCGGCCGCGTGGACTTCAACTTCAGCTCGCGCCAAACCATGTTCTTCCGCTATTTCATAGGCCACTACGTGCTGCCGTTCGGTTCGGGCGAGTCCTCGAACATCCTCGAAGCAAATCAAGTTGACCAGAACGACCAGTCCCAGTCGGCGGACTTCGGCGACAACTACGTCATCAGTCCCACCGCCGACAACGTCTTCCATCTGACGCTGAACCGCACCTACGCTTACCGCACCATTCCTCCCTATCCCGACGCCGCTGCGCTCGGCATTCCCGTCTACAGCCCCATTTCCGACTACATGGGTGTGAGCGTAAGCGGGCCGGGCAACGGCTTCCGTCTGGGCTCGGGCGCGACCAATCCGGGCTGGTTCAATTCGACCGCGCCGGAAGTCTCCGACGATTTGACGCTGCTGCGCGGCAACCACCAGGTCCAGGTCGGCGTGAACTGGGAGCACGCGATCATGAACACGGTGAACAACCGGCCCACGAATGGCGCGTTCAGTTTCAACGGTACTTTCACTGGCGCTGCCCTGACTGACTTCCTGCTCGGCGACGCCAGCAGCTTCCTGCAGGGCAATCCCGACTGGGAAAACGACCGCGCCAACTTCGTCGGCGCCTATGCCCAGGATTCCTGGAAAATGACGCCCTCGCTCACCTTCAGCTACGGCGTGCGCTGGGAACCGTTCCTGCAGCAGCACAACTGGAATCGTTGGGTCGAGAACTTCAACCCCACCAATTTTGCCAATGGCACCCGCAGCGGCATTTACTCCAATGCCCCGGCGGGGCTGGTATTCCCCGGCGATCCCGGTTACCCGGGGACGCAGTATTCCGCAAGCCAATACGATCATTTCGAGCCGCGCGCCGGCTTCATCTGGGATCCGAGCGGCGCCGGACGCACTTCGGTGCGTGTGTCCTACGGGATGTTTTACGACCGGCCGCAGATGTTCTTCTACACCCGCATGTCCAACAATCCTCCCTGGGGCGCGTCCATCAATCTGAACAACCTCACCGACGCCTTCTCCTCCAACGGACCATGGGCGGCAGCGGGCATGGCCAATCCCTGGCCCACACTGGCCGCGGTGGGTCCCAATATGCCCTTCCCCGAACAAGGCGTGTACGTCAACGTGCCTCAAAATGTCACCCCGCCCTACGTGCAGCAGTGGAATGCGTCCTTCCAGCACCAGCTCGGCAAAAATGACGCAGTCTCAGTCGAATACATGGGCAACGAAACTACCCACCTCTGGCTGGGAACGGAGCTCAATCCCGGCGTCAGCCCAGCCGCCGGTTCATCCTGTTACACCGCCTCCGGCTATAACGCCTGCGAAGCAGCACTCAATTCCAATCGCGTCCTCGATCAGATCAACCCGACTTGGGGTCCCTATTTCGCCACGATTGCCTCGGTAGACGACGAGGGCACGGCCAGCTACAACGGCCTGATCCTACGCGAACAGCACCGTTTTAGCTCCGGCTTCAGCTTCACGGCCAACTACACCTGGTCGCACTGCATCACCGATGCCCCTACGGGTGAACTCACAGGCCCGACTCTCATCCACCTGAACGACCGGGGCCTGGATCGCGGCAACTGCGAGCAGGACATTCCAGACATTATCAACTCAACCCTGATTGCCAACTCCCCGTGGCATCTGGCAGGGTTTGCCGGCGTGCTGGCTAATGACTGGCGCTTGTCCACCATTCTCACGCTTAATTCCGGAGGCTACAGCACCGCCGGCAACCGCAGCCGCCACAGCGATCCCACCATCACCGGCCTGGGCAGCCGCGCCGATGTGGTCGCCGGCCAGAGCGTTTTGGAACCCAGCATCACCCCTGTTGCGGGCAGCACCCAGGGATACCTGCAATATATGAATCCCGCTGCCTTCACGACCCCCGCGCTGGGCCCGGGCTCGTTCGGAACCGCCGGGGTTTTCACCATACCCGATCCGGGTCTGGTGAACCTCGACGCATCCATCTTCCGGACCATCCCGGTCAGCGAGAGTCGTTCGGTGCAACTGCGCTGGGACATGTTCAACGTCATGAACCACCCCAATTGGGATGCGCCCAACACTGGTATCGGCGGCTCCAACGTCGGCGTCATCAGTGGCGATGCTGGCCCGCGCATCATGCAATTCGCGGTGAAGTATGTGTTCTAATGGACCGCATATGAAGATCCCCCGGCGTTGCCTTTGGGTTCTGGCCGCGGCCTTGCTGGCCGCCGGCACGGCGGGGGCGCAGCAGGCGGCGCTGCCACGAACGGCTTCAGCCGCCTCGGCCGCCGCCGCCCGCAAAGCCCTGGACATCGCCTACCCTGCGCCCCAGGGGGATTTTATGGGCGGGCGTGGCTTCCGCGGTGTCACCCGTCCCCGCAACATGAAGACAGTGTTGATCTGGGCGGATACGCGCAATGGCATCGCCCAGCACGCCTCGACCTCGCACGCCGCCGCCGTGATTGAAGAGATGGGCTACAACACCGGAGCCTACTTCAGCTACATCCGCACCGATTCAAACATCATCAGCTACCACCCCAAGCAAACCGACGGCAAGCCCGCCAGTGGCGGCCCCAGCCTGGCCAATGTGGATGCCATCTTTTTTCTTGGCCACCGCGAAGTTCCCATTGATGCGGCCCAGAAGGCTGCCCTGCTGCGCTTCGTGCACAACGGCGGCGGTTTTGTCGCTGCTCACGTGGCCTCGACGGCATTCATGTCCTGGCCCGCGTTTGGCCAGATGCTGGGCGGGCGCTTCGACCGCCATCCCTGGGGCACCACCACGGCGCCCGTCATCGTGGAAGATCCCAGCTTCCCGGGCATGCAATTTTTCCCCCGCGTATTCCAGTTTCACGATGAGTTCTACCAGATCAAGGATTTCTCGCCGGCCAAGAGCCGGGTGTTGATGCGATTGGACACGGCCGGCCTGAACATGAAGGCCCCCGGCGTCAACCCCGCCGACGCCCCTTACGCGATTACCTGGGCCCGCATGTACGGCAAGGGCCGCGTCTTCTACTCGGCGCTGGGGCATGACGCTGCCACCTGGGACAACCCCGCCATCCGGCGCATGTGGTTCAACGCGATCGAGTGGGCGCTCGGCGTGGAAAATGCCGACGTAACGCCGCAGCCGGTTTCGACCACGGTGCCGCCCCCGCCCGTGCATCATTTTTTCCGGCGCGGCAGGCACCCACGCGCTAGCGGTGGACATGGCTCCCTTCAGAACCCGGGGCGCTAGCCCCAAAACCATCCTTGAGGTCATTGCGATGCTGTTGCGAAAATCCGCGCCTGCATTATTGTTGACGCTGTTGCTCGCCGGCGCGGCGCCGCTGATCGCCCAGTCCGACTGGCCCGCTGTCGGCCATAACCCCGGCGACGCCCGGTTTTCCCCGTTAACCCAGATCACGCCGAAGAACGTGAACCGATTGGGCGTGGCGTGGGTCTACAACACCGGCCTGGTGGATCGCAACTTTGAGACCACCCCGCTGGTGATTGGGAGCGTGATGTACCTGACCACGCCCACCGAGCACGTGGTCGCGCTGGCTGCGGATTCCGGCAAGGTGTTGTGGACTTTCGACCCCAAGGAGCCGCGGGTTCGCGTCAGCCGCGGTCTGTCCTACTGGCCCGGTGAAGGCAACTACGCGCCTCGGTTGGTGATGGCTACATCCGGAGATGGCCGCCTGATCGAGCTTGATCCGCAAACCGGCGAACCCATCTCTACGTTCGGTGATCACGGTTCGGTCAGCGTGGCCGCCACCCTGCCGCCGCCCTACCAGCACAGCCGCTACGGGTTCACCTCCCCGCCGGCGGTTTACAAAGACCTGCTGATCGTTTCTCCGGACCTGCAGGAGGGCCCCAGCCACGGAGCTCCGGGAACGGTCTCGGCCTTCAACGCGATCACCGGCCAGCTGGTTTGGCGCTTCTACCTCACCGCACAACCGGGCCAGCCGGGTGGCAACTCCTGGGGCCCCGGCGGGGCCGTCAACCGCTCCGGGCCTGCCGCCTGGGCGCCGATCAGTCTCGATCCCTCCAGCGATACGGTTTTCGTCGTGACCGCCAACCCGGCCGACAGTTACTACGGCGCCGACCGCCCCGGCAACAACCTCTATTCCGTCTCGGTCGTCGCGCTCAATGCCTCCACCGGCAAACTGCGCTGGTATTACCAGATGGTGCATCACGACCTGACCGATACCGACGGCATTGCGACCACGTTGGTCACCGCCGGCCCGCATCATGTTCCCGCCGTGGCGGCGATGAGCAAGTCGGCTTTGCTCTTCCTGCTCAACCGTAAGACCGGCAAGCCGATTTTCGGGGTGGTCGAGCGGCCCGTGCCGCAGAGCGACGTCCCCGGCGAGCACTCCTCGCCCACCCAGCCATTCCCCGTCCTGCCGCCGCCGCTGGCAACCCAGAGCGTAACGATCAACGACGTCAGCACCGTCACGCCGGCATCCGAGAGTTTCTGCAGCGAGCTTTTCAAGAAGTGGCAGATTCACGGTCCCTACCAGCCGTTCCTGTTGGAACCGACCCTGCACTTCCCGTCGACGATTGGCGGGGCCAACTGGGGCGGAATGAGCTACGATCCCCAGCTCGGCTTCATTTACGTCAACACCAGCAACCTCGGCAGCTTTGGACAAATGGTAAAGGCGGGAACATCGGGAGCCGCGATCCAGCGTTTCGGCCGCGGCGGCAGCCACGACTTTCAGGGCCGTGGCTTTCCGGGCAGGCGGCGCCCCATGGGCCGCGCCCGCCGGCCGGGTGCGCAGCGCGAGGTGATGGCCTACCACAACCCCGACGTCGGCGCCCGTTTTGTGGATCAGAGCGGGTATCCCTGCCAGCAACCGCCGTGGGGCCTGCTCACCGCCGTCAATGCGAGTACGGGTCACATAGCCTGGCAGGTCCGGCTGGGCGACTACCCTGAACTTACCGCCCAGGGCGTTCCCCAAACCGGAACGCCGACCATCGGCGGCAGTGCCGTCACCGCCTCGGGCGTGCTCTTCATCGGCGCCACCGTGGACGGCCAATTCCGCGCCTTCGACGCCCAAACCGGCAAGCTGCTCTGGCAAACCGCGCTCGACGGCTACGGCATCTCTACTCCGATTACCTACATGGGCGCGAATGGCAGGCAGTTCGTTGCCATCGCCGTCGGTGGCCCCGGCTCCCTCGGCGGCGTGCACCACGAGGATGGTTTAGCGGGCGGCGATGTCCCCGACCGCATGGTGGTGTTCGCTCTCGGTGCCCGCGGCAGCATCGCACCCAAGGCCGCTCCCTCTCCCTCCGCCTCTGCTCCCGCACGGGCGCTAAAGCCGGTCTCGGCCGCC
This sequence comes from Terriglobales bacterium, assembly GCA_050747745.1. GTDB lineage: Bacteria > Acidobacteriota > Terriglobia > Terriglobales > SCQP01 > SCQP01. The sequence goes on along the minus strand of JBOGKM010000096.1, from coordinate 8,286 downwards.
TCCAACGCCCGCACCGCGAGGTTGGTCGAGACGGTGTGCACCCAGTGTCACTCCATGACCAACATCACGACCTCTCACTTTTCCCGCGCGGGCTGGGCGGCCGAGGTGCAGCAAATGATTGGCCGCGGAGCGCTCCTAAGGCCCTCGGAAATCGATACCGTGGTGAACTACCTGGCGCGACACTACGGCCCCGCCTCCGCGGCAGGCCACCCGAAGAATCGCTAGCAGCCGGCGCTGGACCCAACCCGGACGGCGGGATTTGAACTCGCGCCCCCTTGCACCCCAATGAGTCAAGCCCGGTATTCCCAGGTGCTCCATGCCGGGCGCTGCAAGCGAGAAACACCGCGCCACCGATCCCACCCCCGGCTACCATTTCATTCGCGTCGTGGTCCGCGATCCCCACCATAAGCGCCTGCGCTCCATCACCCGGCGCGGCTACTATCGCTAACCCAAACGTCGGTGGCCCAAATCCACCCCCCGCAGCCAAGACACTCAAGCACTTACGCGATCTCGAGCCCCTCGCGCAGACCCAAAGAGCCGGCGAGAACGTAGACCCTGCCCTTGGCGCTCAGCCCTTCCGCGACGCCCAGGTTGCCGTCGCACTCTAGCGCGACGCCCTTCCGCTCGTACCGCGCCTTAATGGCTTCGAGGCTTCCCCCGGATCGCCGCGTACCCGTGGCGCGGTCGGCAGGGGCTTCCCCACGCTTTGCGCCACATCGAACACCTAGGCCAACCGGAAACCGCACAGCCGTTGCGCGGAGCCTTCCTGCCCACCTTCTGGTTCCGGCCGCTTTTTCAGCCCAGGCGCGAGAATATGGGTGGCCTTTTCGTCCTTGCGAACCCGCCGCCCCAACGCCCGCCAGCGCCGGCATCCGGCAACGTGGGTCGACTCGGGCCGCTGCCCAGGATCAGAAGCTGGTTGCAGAAGCTGTAGCGATGAAACCGCGACATGACGCCGAGGGACTGCCGCGCGGCATCGCCCCGGCCAGCTTCCAGCGCGTCCGCCAGCCGGTTGATCGCCCCTTCGCAGAGGATTTGCGCCTCGCTCTTTCTCTCAGCGGCAATTCCCTTATCGCCCCCGCGCGCGCCGCCTGTGGACTCCGCCGGGATCGTTGAGCCCCCGCCGGGCTGGAAGGAAGCAGTGGTTTCGGCGGTGATGATTTGAGAATTCATGGTGTGCTCCTTTTCTGCCCCGAAGCCTCTGGTGCTGACCTGCCCCCAAATAAATTCCAAAAGATCCGCCGCACCCTGTCGATTTCCCCACACATCGTTCGACGTATCAATAGAGCGAGCAGATAAATGCTCGAACAAACAAAAGGAGAAGCAATGCGATTTCTATGCATCTACAAGCCCGCCAAAGCCGAGAGCGCCCCGCCCACCCCTGAAATGATGGAAACCATGGGCAAGTTCATCGAGCAGTCCTTTAAAGAAGGCTTCCTGCTCTCCACTGAAGGCTGCCTCCCCTCTGCCCTCGGCGCGCGCGTCCGCTCCACCGGAGGCGGCTACACCGTCACCGACGGTCCCTTCACCGAGTCCAAAGAGATCGTCGGCGGCTTCGCCCTCATCCAGGCCAAATCCAAAGAAGAGGCCATCGAATTCACGAAGCGCTTCCTACAAGTAGCAGGCGACGGCGAGACCGAGATCCGCCAGCTCTACGAGCAGCCCGCAAAATAGCCCAGCCAGCCCTCGCCGCCAAATAAACCGCGACACTTCCACATCTATCCCAACTCAAAGAGGACAAAGAAAATGCGATTTATGGTCATCGTCAAAGCAACTCCAGAGTCAGAAAAAGAAGGCGCACTTCCCGATCCACACCTCATGGCCGAGATGGGCAAGTTCAACGAAGAGCTCATCAAGGCTGGCGTCGTCCTCGCCATGGATGGGCTTCAGCCCACCTCTAAAGGCGCACGCGTCAAATTTTCCGGCAAGTCTCGCACCGTCGTCGACGGCCCCTTCACCGAGACCAAGGAACTCATCGCCGGCTTCTGGATCTGGCAGGTCAAGTCCCTCGAAGAGGCCATCGAGTGGGTCAAGCGCTGCCCCAACCCCCACGCCGTCGACTCGGAAATCGAAATCCGCCAGGTCTTTGAGATGGAAGACTTCGCACCCATCCTGTCCCAAGAGGAGATTCAGTACAAAGTAGCCAAACGGGCTGAGTTGCCCAATCAGGCAATCGAAAAATAGCCGCACTTGCATCGACGGGCCGAAAGCTGGTGTGATCGGTAGCAGCAGTGTCCGCTACCGATCCACATCACGCTACACACCGCACCATCGAAGCCGTCTGGCGTATCGAGTCGTCACGCGTCATCGCCGGACTCACGCGTCTCACCCGCGACGTCGGCCTGGCCGAAGATCTTGCGCAGGAGGCACTCGTCGCCGCACTTGAACAGTGGCCACAATCCGGCGTTCCCGACAATCCCGCTGCATGGCTCACCGCAACTGCCAAACGCCGCGCCATCGATCTCTTCCGTCGCAACGCAGTTGCCGAGCGCAAACACGAAGAGCTCGCCCGCAAACTCGAAACCCTCGAACAAATCGTGCCCGATCTCAACCCCAGTCCCGACAACACCATCAGCGATGACCTCCTCCGCCTCGTCTTCATCTCCTGCCATCCCGTCCTCTCCACCGAGTCCCGCGCCGCCCTCACCCTCCGTCTCCTCGGTGGCCTCACCACTGACGAGATCGCCCGCGCCTTCCTCACCCCCGAACCCACCATTGCCCAGCGCATCGTCCGCGCCAAACGCACCCTGGCCGACAAACACATCCCCTTCGAAGTCCCCCGCGGCCCCGAGCTCGCCGCCCGTCTTCCCTCAGTCCTCGAAGTCATCTACCTCATCTTCAACGAGGGCTATTCCGCCACCGCCGGTGACGACCTCATGCGCCCCACCCTCTGCGAAGACGCCCTCCGCCTTGGCCGCATCCTCGCCGAACTCACTCCCAACGAACCTGAGGTTCACGGTCTCCTCGCCCTCATGGAAATTCAGGCCTCTCGCACGCGAGCCCGCATCAGCCCCACTGGGGAACCCATCCTCCTGCTCGAACAAAATCGAGCCCACTGGGACTTCCTCCTCATCCACCGAGGCCTCACCGCTATCGACCGCGCCCACAAGACCAGCAAATCCCGAGGCCCCTACCTCCTGCAAGCCGAGATAGCCGCATGCCACGCCCGAGCCCGCACCCCCGAAGAGACCGACTGGCCCCGCATCGTATCCCTTTACACAGAACTAGCCCAACTAACCCCATCCCCGATCGTCGAACTCAATCGAGCCGTAGCCGTCTCCATGGTCTGCGGCCCTCAGGCCGCCCACGACCTCATAGAAGCCCTGGCCACTGACCCATCCCTCGACCGCTACCACCTTCTGCCGAGCGTTCGCGCCGACCTCCTCTACAAACTAGGCCGCTATCCCGAAGCCCGCTACTACTTCGAACAAGCCGCTGCCCTAACTCGAAACACCCGCGAACGCGCCCTCCTGCTAAACCGCGCCGCCGCCTGCCAAACCAAGTAGAACTACCTCCAACATAGAATCGTCATCCTTCGCCGTAGGCAGGCGATTGTCTCTGTGACATGCCCCTAGTAACGACATGTCGGCCCGGTCGGTAGTCACGTGGACTTGGATAAGATGGCCGCTCTGACAGAAGGGTGCGGAAGGTGCATTGCGGCGAGCATCCGGTCCTGACCGTATAGCGGTGGCGCGCGGGCAGCGGCAAGCCGGGACGATGGGAACAGGGGCCGAGAGGGCTGGCGCTGAAGCCGGCGCGCAAGCGAGGCGGCGAGATCGACAGTCCCGCAACCGAATTCGCCCCTCGATATGCTTATGAGATGGGTTCTAGAGTTCGCCTGGAAACGAATCCCGAATGGCCCGATCAGCCGCAGGCTGCGCCGGATGGCCTCTCAGTGCCTTTTTATGGACGGCCTTGCCGAGGTGAGAAACGGACAACGTTGTGCGGTTGCAGAGAGGTTAACCCTCAGACGGCCCTCACCGGGTTGACATGTGAAAGGCTACGGGCTACAGTTGCTCAGGTGAGGATACGGAACTTCGTCCACAAGGGCCTGAAGAGGCTCTACCAGGATGACGTCACGAAAGGCGTTCCGCCGGACACGGTGGGCAAACTGCGCAAGATGCTCGCCTTTTTGGACGCGATGGGAGATCCGGAAGAGCTGCGCGCTCTTCCGTTGTGGAAAGCGCACACGTTGACCGGTGATCGTAGAGGCGCCTGGAGCCTGAGCGTCACGGCCAACTGGAGGTTGACCTTTCGTATGGACACCGCCGAGCCCGAAATCCACGACGTGAACTTAGAGGACTACCACTAGACGAGAGGAGAAACGATCATGCCCATGAAGAACCCACCGCATCCGGGAGATTTCATACGGACGGAGATCATCGACGCTGCGGGGCTGACCGTAACGGCAGCCGCAAAAGCCTTGCGTGTTTCCCGGCCTACGCTGTCCAGCCTGCTCAACGGCAAATCCGATTTGTCAGGAGAGATGGCGCTGCGTATGGAGAAGGCCTTTGGCGTGAAGATGGACACGCTCATGCGGATGCAGTCATCCTACGACATCGCCCAAACGCGCAAGCGGGAAAAGCATATTCATGTGCCGCGAGTTCCTGAGTTCGCGGCTACTCACTAAAGGACACTGTTGTGATGACGGAGAAAAATGACGGCGATTCGCCGCAAGGTACGCGGGGCCTGTTGACGCGCGGCAGGGCGCTGCTTGCCGTGGGGAAGTACAGAAAGGGAGAGGCGTCGATGGGCATTTCCCCTTCCGTCAGCATTGCGGCAGTCTATCAGGTTGCAGTGTCGACGGGCCACGCACTAACCCGGCACATATGTTTCATGCGTACCAATGATCGGTGCTCCCAGGAGAGCTGGTCCCTTTTTCCGGCCCCATGCGCCCGCCCCGGGGGCGGGCGTTGAGTCCAACTCCACCTCCACCAGCCGCGACTAAATTCCGATGACCGAGGCGCTGAGCGCGCGGAACAGCACGGGCCAGCTTCGACCAGAGCCCAACCGCCGTCCTGCGGTCAAGGCCCCCGTCCGGGGGGTGCGTCTCTACCCGAAAGTCCGATATTGCATGTATTTCCAGAGCGCCGGCCACGTGCCCCAGCGCCGGCCCCTCAGCCGGCCGCACAGGAAAATTTCCGGATGCGAATCACTCTCTTCATTGTGAATGCCGTAGCGATTGCCATCGTGTCCGGCCACGCGGCCGCCTTGAAACAAGGCGTTTGCATTCGCGGGCGTGACGCCAAGCACGATCTCCGTCTCGGGCGGCGAGCCGCCGTAGCCGCGGTACCAAAACGACTTTACCGGACTGACGGCCTGCGGCAGCCCGTAGCGCGGACCCAGCAGGTCTATGGCGCAAGTTTCCCCATAGTTGAAGGTGAGGATGACAGCATGGCCGCGCTGGGAAGCGGGGAGCTGATTCCAGATGCGCGCGACTTCCCGCACCATCTCGTTCCAACCGATTTCCTCGCGCAGATCCCCGTTTCGGCGCAGCGCATAGTTCGTGGCCGAGGCCGCGCCGAGAGGCAGAACCGCGCGCCCCGTCAGAAAGCCGCCGGCGAGCAGTAGCGCCAGCGTCACCGCCTGCGCAACGCGCGCCCGCAGCCGGGCCGTGGCGCGCAGCGCCCCCTCCCACCACACCGCGCCCGCAGCCAGCGCCGGCGGGTACACTGCCGCGGTGTAATAGCCCCGGCCCCGCAGCCCCCACAGGATCGCGACCACGAGCGCGAAGGCCCAGCCCAGCAGCCGGAAGCGGCGCTGGGGAAACAGCCAGACCGCTCCGGCGATCCAGAGCGGCGCGACCAGCAGCGGCGCATTGATGCGGAACTGGTCCAGCCAAAAGCCCTGCCCCCGCCCCTCGCCGATGTCGCGGGCGTGGATGAAACGCAGAAACGACAGCGAGATCCAGTCGTGGCGCCACTGCCAGACGAGGTTGGGCAAGGCGATGAGAAATGCAACGCCCACGCCGTACCAAAGCCAGCGGCTGCGAAAGTACCGGCGCGCCGGCGTCAGCAGCAGACCCAACGCCAGCGCCACCAGGTAGAACGCCATGCTGTACTTGGTCTCCAGCCCCACCCCCGCCAACCCGCCGATTACAATCCACCAGCGCTCGTTGACTGGTGTGTCGCCGCGGCGCAATAGCCTCGCCAGGCAATAGACGATAGCCACCATCCACAGCAGATCAAAGCTGGTGTATTGAAACTCGGTGGCCTCGAACATGGGAACCGGCGAGACCGCCACCGCCCTGCGCCGCCAAACCTTCAAGCAGAATCGTGAGGCCATCCAAAATATCGTCATGGCTCCCGATGCTGAAGTTCAGCAGTTGGCCGAGTAGCGCCTCGCATCCGGTGCGTGGGAACGGTCGGCTGTGTTGCCCTGCGCCTAAACGACGGTGCGGGCGCTCCGCAACTAGAGCTTGTGTTCTGGAACCGCTGGCTGGCAGTGCTGCTGCGCGAAAAGGATAGTATCTTGATCCCAAGCGAGTAAAATTATCGGGTCCGCCATGGCCTCCACGCTCATCCGGCCGCTTGTGCTCATCGCGCTGCTCGCCGCTATATGCCCATCCTGGCTTTCCGCGCAATCCTCGACTGCGGCGAACCCCTGGTCATTCTTTAACGAGCCGACCGGATATCCGTCGGCCATCCTCCCTCCGGCCTGCCACGCGCTTGCCTATTTTTCCGGCTCGCCACTCCGCTTCGATCTTCATGGCAGCCTCACATTTGAGCGCTCCTATCGCCGTGGCAACCAACCGCCGTTGGCGATGTCGTACCGCGACACGCGGGCGCTTCTGGGCACCGTCGCCGGTCGCAAAATCTACCAGATCAACCAATCCGTAACCCTCGGTTCTCCGGGCGCCTCGCCCCTCCGGGCCCGCCGGATCGTCGTCGAGCGTACGCCCGGCCAATATTGCCTCATCTTCCAGACCCGCCAGGGCACGCTGCGCATGCTCAACCCGGTAAAGCTCACCGCCCGCAAGGGCCACACCTTCCTCGTTGCCGACGACCCGGTCAGCGGCAATGGCGGCCTTAGCGACATCCACGCGTGGGTCTTCGACCGAGGCCGGCCGTACTATCTCGATTTCGGCGCCGTGATCGGCCAGACCTTGAGGCGCACCCTGCCATCTCTCTTTGAATACCCGGTTGAAGCCGTGCTCAGGCCGCAAGAGCTTTCGTACACGGCCGACGTATCCAAACCCAGCGACAGGCTCCACGCACCCACCGGCGGCTACGTTTCCATTCAATTCGCCGTCCACGGCCACACGCTCACCGTCGCCTCTGCCAAATTCACTCCACCGAGCCTGCCCCCCGAACCGCGCAATTCTAAATCGGCGCACCGCCCTGCCCCTGCCTCGCCAGAAATTGCGCGCGCTCCCCCAACACCTGCGCCGTCTACCCTCGATCCGGCCGCGCGCAAGCGAACCACCGAAATCGAAAACCTCTATCGGCTCGAACCATCGCCTAAAAGTAAGCGCCTTCACGCTGAGACTCGATTACGCAGCGCAGATCAGAGTCGTATCGATGGTATATCTGTTCCTGAAGCTATGCGGCCCTCTACCAGTCCTACGGTGTGATGGTGTGGGTAGGTGTGGGGCGCGGCAATGTTGATTGCTCTTTACTGCTTAGCTGATGCCATGTTTCGAGGGGCATGACACTGGTTTGTCTGCACTTCGGACACCTCATGGACCTCGTCCCGCCGAATAGGAGGTAAAGAATGCCGCCGAACGCAAAGCCGACAAAAAAGAAGAGCACGAACGTGGAAAACTTGCAGTCGCGATGCCAGCGTGGCTTCCCTTCGTAACCGCACCACGGACAATGGATGAGCATCATTTCCCCTTAGCTAGCCTGGTGCCGCTTACGGGCGCGCACGATGCAGGGGCAGTATGCGGTCCAGCATTAATACAACGCCGCTTCTCGTGTCGCTTCGCGGCCCATTGTAACAGACGCGTTGCAGCGGTATCAGAGATTTCGCGTATATCAGTGAAGACTCAGGACGTGCCAGCACGTCCAGCGTGGTCCCACGCCGGCAGAGATCATCAATTCGACTTCAACCAGGCGCCGCAAATTCCGGTGGCGCGCATCCGCAACTTGGCTGGAGGCCGCTACATCGAGTGCACCGAGCCGCTCGTGTTTTTGGGCGAGTCGTAAGCGTCCGGCGGGCTTTCAATTACCCACAAGTTCGGCCGGCCGGTACAGGCGCGGGTTGGCAATCTGGATGCCGCCTCAGCATAATCACTCCCGGCGGCGCGGAGCGGTTGCTGAACTTGCGGTATGGAGACGACCCTTG
>JBOGKM010000095.1:0-2460 GCA_050747745.1 Terriglobales bacterium | reverse complement strand
GTAAGTATTCGGTGTTCCTGTGGGATGGCATGGTGGAGACCCGGCTGTGCTGATGGACGGGTGCGTGGTTCGGCTTGGGATTGTCCGGGGTTGCGGTGCGCGGGTTAGCCGGATTGGCTGATGTCTGGGGGGTCGTGGTCCCGGCTGCCGGCGGGGCCGGGGAGCCAGGGCAGGAACTGGTCCAGTGCGGGGCCTTCGGGTGCCTTGCCGCCGGCGCTGGCGCAGGCGTTCAGGTAGCTGGTCAGGTATTCCAGTGGCTCGCGGTGGCGGCGTTCGGCGGTGGCGGTGATGGTCCAGACCCTGGCTGCGAGGTGCGCGGACCATTCGGCGTGGCTGCCGTAGTAGTTCTTGCGCCCGACGACCGGGGTGCGCAGGGCGCGCTCGGACTGGTTGTTGTCCAGGTCCAGGTCAGGGAAGTCGCGGTGGCGGGCCAGGCCGTCCCATTCGCGGCCCAGGGTGGCCAGGACCTTCTTCGCCGCGGGGTGCAGGCCCCGGCTGGCCGCCTGGGTGCGGCGGGCCTCATCGATCGCGGCCAGCGCCTCCTCGAACCCGGCCCGCGCCTCGGCGTACTGGCCGGTGGCGGGCTCTGCGGCGGCCATGGCCTGGTGAGCCAGGTACAGGTCAGCGATCCGGGCGACCCACTGGTCCCGCCAGTACCGCAGCTGCTGGTGAGCGTCGCCGGCGCGGATGAAATACCGCCTGATGTGCGCCCGGCACCACAGCGGGCTGACGCCTTCCATCCGGGCCAGGGACTGGTAAGCGGTGCAGAAGTCCGTCGAGATCAGCAGGCGCCGGCCTCCGGCGAGGGCACCGTCGGCGCGGTCGATGCCGAAGTGGCGTTCCAGGACCGCGGCGGATCGGGTGGGGTCCATCCGGAACACGACCGTGTCATCGGTGATGCCGGGTAGCCCCGGTGCATTGCTGCACCGAGGCCCCCTCAGGACCGGGCAAGCACGTTCCCGCGCACCACGGCCCAGGCAAGCCGCCAGGGCGGTTCAGGTCATCTGCTGCATTACGGTGCCCCCCGCCATCCGGGCAGAATGATTGCTGCTCCGGCGCCAGGTGGCGTGGACGAGGTGTATCTGGCTGCTGCGTGCGGCGGCGGGCGTGTCGTGGTGGACCAGGTAATCCGCCTTCACCGCCTGCTTGACTACCCACAGGAACCAGCGTTCCCAGCCCTGGGGGGACTGGGGCGGCTGGTCGGGGGTCAGCAGGTTCTCCCCGCACAGGGTGCACCGCCCGTCCTGCCTGGATAGCAGGCGCAGGGTGGAGGAGTCCAGCGGGGGTTTCACCTTCAGGCGGCGCTGCGCCCAGTACCCGGCCAGGGCGGGGTCATCGGGTGATGCCCCGCCTTTGACCAGGGTGTGCCGCACGATCGCGGTCCAGGCCGGTTTCGGCAGGAAGGCGCCCGTGTCCGGGTTGCCGAACACCCACCGGTCGGCCCTGACCTTGCTGAACTTTCCGTAGTACCGGTCGGCGATCCAGTGTTTCGGCTTGTTCGGGTGGGTCCAGCACGCCCACTTGTAGGTGAGCTTCCACAGGTGATCGGTCAGGGTGCTGAACACCCTGGCCGACACCACTGTCCGGTAGTAGGCGCACCAGCCCCGCACTATCGGGACGATCTTCGCCAGTACCGCCGTGACGTTGGCCCCGCGTAGTGCCCGGAACTCCCTCGCGAGCCGTTCCCGGAACCTCTTAATGGCCTTGGCGCTCGGCTTGATGAGCAGCTTGCCGTTTGGATAGCGGCGGAGATTCATGCCGAGGAAATCGAACCCCTCATCGAGGCGGACGATCCGGGTCTTGGCTTCATTAAATGCCAGCCCTCTCGGCTCCAGCTACCCGGCCAGCCGCGCCTTGACCTCCTCGGCCTGCTGCCTGGTATGGCAGCACACGACAAGGTCATCAGCGTACCTAGTGAGCGCCGGGGCGCCGCTTTTCACTTCTCCGGCATGATTGCCGGTCTTATAGCGGACGCCTGCGGCCTCCTCCAGCCCGTGCAATGCGATATTCAGCAGCAAGGGTGAAATGACACCGCCCTGCGGAGTTCCCTCCCAGGTCGGCGCGAACCCTTTCCCGGCCTCGAAGATCCCTGCCTTCAGCCATCCGGCGAGCATGTCCCTCGCGGGGAAACCGCCGATCATCTCCAGCAGGTGCCCGTGGCTGATCTTGTCGAACGCGCCCGCCAGGTCCGCGTCAAGAATCCACACCCGCGAGGATTTCCCGCACAAGGTCTGGAATAGCGATTCTATCGCGTCGTGGCAGCCGCGGCCCGGCCGGAACCCATAGAGGCTTATGCAAAACTCTCTTTGAAGAAATACAGGCCGATGGCAGCCCGGAAAGAGGACAAGAAGGTTTTCAGCGGCCTTCTGTAATCCGTGAAGAGAATGCGCCATGTCTTCAGGTTGGCCACTGCCCGCTCGACCGGCGCGCGATGAGAGCTGATCTGGTTGTTGTAGTCGT
>JBOGKM010000094.1:0-1999 GCA_050747745.1 Terriglobales bacterium | reverse complement strand
GTCGTTACCGGTACCACCGGTCAGGTTCTGTATATTGGAGAACCCCGTCACCAGGCCGGTGACACTCCCGCTGTTGGCCGCGCTGATGTTGAAGCCATCGCCGCTGTTGTTACCGGTGAGCGTGTTGCTGCCGGCGCCGCCGTTGATGCTGGTGACGCTGCCACCGGCCAGCATGAAGTTGTCGTTGCCGCTGCCGCCGATAAGGTCGGCGAAGTTGCTGAAGATCAGGTTCTGTCCATCGTTGTAGCTGCCGCCGTTGGCACTCGTGAGGGTCCAGATATTGCTGGTGGCCTCGCCGCTGATCAGGGTGTTGCTGACGCCCGTCCCGCCGTTCACCGTACCGATGTTGCTGAACACCAGGTTCGGCGCGCCACTGACATTCACCGTCAGGTTGAACAGGTTGGTCGGCACTGAGCTGTTGATGGTCACCGTGCTGGCAATCCCATTTTGCAGGGCCAGGGTATTGGCTAGCGACGCCGGCGCGTCAATCTGGGTGATCTGGGCAAACCCGCCGGTGGGGTTCGGGTTCGGCGGTGTCGCTGAGGTGCTGCCGCTGTAACCGAAGGGGTTGGAACCGGTGAGCATAATGGCCACGGCCGTGCTGTAGGCCGAGAAGTCCAGTACGTTGTTGCCGCCGGCGCCCCCGTCCACCGTGCCACTCACGCCCTGGCCGTCGCTGAACACGAAGTCGTCATCGCCGCTGCCGCCGGTCAGGTTGCTGATGCCGCTGAAGTGGTTGCTGCCGTTACTGTCGGTCAGGGTTCCCGCATTGGCCCCTGTAATGGCCCACGTATTGCTCAGGTTATTGCCCACCAGCGTGTCACTGCCGCCACCGCCGCTGATGACACCGCTGATATTGCCGCTCCCGCTCAGCGTGAAGCTGTCCGCACCCGTGCCACCGGTGAGATTGCTGATGCCGGTGAAGTTGTTGGTGCCATTGCTGTCGGTCAGCGTGCCGCTGTTGCTGCCGCTGATACTCCAGGTATTCGTCAGGTTGTTGCCGGTGAGGGTCTCGTTACCGCCACCGCCGGTAATTACGCCGCTAATGTTGCCGGTTCCACTCAGCCCGAACGTGTCATTGCCGGCGCCGCCAGTGAGGTTGGTGATGCCGCTGAACACGGTAGTGGTATTGAGCGTGCCGGCATTCGCCGCATTGATCTGCCAGACATTGATGCCGTCAGTCGCTGCCAGGGTGTCAGTCCCACCGCCGCCGGTGAGTGTACCGTTGAACGTGGGTACACCACTCGCCAGCGTGAAGACGTCAGTGCCGGTACCGCCTACCAAGGCTTCCATGGAGCTGGCGTTCATGCCCGAGACGCTCACCGCGTTGGCGCCGGTGATGCTCCAGTTGCTGCCGCCGGCCACGCCTGTCAGGGTGTCACTGCCACTGCCGCCGGTGAGATTGGTGATGCCACTGAATACGGTGGTGACGTTCAGGCTGCCGGTATTGGCGCTAGTGATGATCCAGGCATTGGTGCCGTTGGTGGCCGCCAGGGTGTCCACGCCGCCACCGCCAGTGATCGAACCATTGAATGTGGGTACATCACTCGCCAGCGTGAAAACGTCAGTGCCGGCACCGCCCACCAGGGCTTCCATCGAGGTCGCATTCATGCCCGACACGCTCACCGCGTTGGCGCCGGTGATGCTCCAGTTGCTGCCGCCGGCCACGCCTGTCAAGGTATCATTGCCGCTGCCGCCCGTCAGGTTGGTGATGCCGGCGAAACTGTTACTGCCATTCGCGTCGCTGAGCGTCCCGGCATTGACGCCGCTGATGGCCCAGGTGTTCGTCAGGTTGTTGCCCACCAAGGTGTCAACGCCACCTCCACCGGTGATCACACCACTGAGGTTACCGGTCCCACTCAGCGTGAACGTGTCGTTACCGGTACCACCGGTCAGGTTCTGTATATTGGAGAACCCCGTCACCAGGCCGGTGACACTCCCGCTGTTGGCCGCGCTGATGTTGAAGCCATCGCCGCTGTTGTTACCGGTGAGCGTGTTG
>JBOGKM010000093.1:0-14746 GCA_050747745.1 Terriglobales bacterium | reverse complement strand
TGTTGGCGCGGGCCCCAGCGCGGCTGCGCCGCGCGCCCCGCTTATGCTCGCGTCGGGTTGGGGGCCCTTGGCCCCAGCCCGACGCTGCGCCTCGCTGGGGCCGCGCCTGCTTGTTTCCCCGGGGGCGCTCGCTGGGACGCTCGCCCATTCCGAATTTCGCAGCCCTTCGCGTCGATTTTGCCCACGGTGCAAAGCGGCGCGACCCCCGCGAGCGGCCGTCAACCAGCCCGCCGTGGTTCGTAACGTCACGCCGGCGCGCTCGCCTTCGCCGCTGGAGGCCCTGCGATGAGCCTCGTTCCCGCCGTCTATTACCTGCGCATCCTGCCCGAAATCGTGCTGGCCGTGTTCGGGATGATCATCATGCTCGTCTCAGGTCCGGAGCGGCATGGCAGCCGCGCCCGCCTGAACGGCCGGCTCGCCTTCATCGGCTGCCTGGCGGCGCTGGGCAGCGTCCTGATCCAGGCGGCCCATCCCGGAACAGCCTTCCATGGCATGTTCCGCGTGGACGCTTTCACGACCTTCCTGCACGTCGTCCTGATCGCGGCCACCGCCGTGGTCGTGCTGCTGGCGATGGATTATCTTCCGCAACAGCACCTGGAGCGCGGCGAGTTCTATGCCCTGCTGCTGTTCGCCACCGTCGGCATGGGTTTCATGGTCGGCTCGGTCGAGCTGATCATGATCTTTATCGGGCTGGAAATCAGCTCGATCGCGACCTACATCCTCTGCGGCTATCGCCGCCACGCTGCCGAATCCACCGAATCCTCGCTCAAATATTTCCTTCTCGGTTCCTTCGCCACGGCGTTTTTCCTCTACGGCATCGCCCTCCTGTATGGCGCCAGCGGCACGACGAACCTCTACCAGATGGCCGCGCAAGGCCTGCACATCTCCTATGGCGGCATCAGCCATGGAGGCCTGGTGCTGGCCGCGGCGGCGTTGATGTTCATCGGCCTCGGCTTCAAAATGTCGATCGCGCCATTTCAAATCTGGACGCCCGATGTCTACGAGGGCGCTCCGGCATTGGTCACCGGCTTCATGTCTGCCGGCCCCAAGGCGGCGGCCTTTGCGGTCGCGCTCCGCATTTTCTACGTAGCCCTGCACGGCTCGTCGGGCACCTGGTTCTGGATGATCTGGGCGGCGGCGATCCTGTCGATGTGTCTCGGCAACCTGGGCGCGCTGTTGCAGACCAACCTCAAGCGCATGCTGGCCTACAGCTCGATCGCCCAAGCCGGCTACGTGCTGGTCGCCTTCGCCGCGCTCGGGGCGCAGGGCGCCTCGGCGGTCCTGTTCTATCTGGCCGCGTACGTCGCCATGAACATTGGGGCGTTCGCCGTGATCGCCCACTGGGCGCATGGCGAAGAACGCTACGTCGAACTGAAGGACTACGCCGGCCTGGGCTTCCGCTTCCCCTGGCTGGGCTTCTGCCTGGCGGTTTTCCTTTGCTCGCTGATCGGCGTGCCGCTCACGGGCGGCTTTTTCGGCAAGCTCTACGTCTTCCAAGCCGCCCTGCATTCGCACCTCATCGCGCTGACGATCATCGGCCTGCTCAACAGCGCCCTGGCGGCCTTCTACTACCTGCGCGTGATCGTCTACATGTACATGCGACCGCAGGAGGAGCCAATTCCGGCCGCCCCGACCAACGCCCCGCTGTTCCTCGCCGTGGCCGCCTGCGTCCTGGTGACCTTCTGGCTCGGGATTTTTCCCTCGACCGCCCTCGCCCACGCCCTCAAGGGCGCCCAGCAATTGCTGCACTAACGGTTCCTGCCGGTTAATCCAGGCCAGTTATACTGGCCGCATGCGTCCACTCCTCGCGAGTCTAACGTTTCTGGCGATAGCGGCGGTCGGGCAGGCACCCAGGACCTACTTCCAGCTCCATCGGCTCGCCCCCGGGGTTTTTGCCGCCATTGACGCGCCCCACAGCCCGGCGGGCAGCAACGCCGGGTTCATCATCGGCAGCGACGGCGTGGTCGTGGTGGACACATTCGAAAGCGTAGATGCCGCCAAAGCCCTACTCGCCGCCATCCGCGCACGCACCAAGCTCCCCATCCGCTTCGTTGTTAACACCCACTACCATCTGGATCACGTCACGGGCAACCAGGTCTTCTCGGATGCCGGCGCTGAAATCATCGCCCAGCGCAACGTCCACGCCTGGATTCATACCGACAACCTCGAATTCTTCGGCCCCCATCCCAACGCCTCGCAGCGCGCCCGCGTCGCCGCATACCGCGCTCCCGATCTGGGCTACAACGGCGATGTCACCATCTGGCTGGGCAGGCGCGAGGTCGACATCCGCACCCTCCAGGGCCACACCGGCAGCGACTCGCAGGTGCTGGTGCCCGATGCCAATGTCGTCTTCACCGGCGATCTGTTCTGGTGCCGTCTCCTGCCCAATCTGATCGACGCCTCGACCGCTACCCAGATTCGCTCCCTCACCGCTCTCGCCTCCTGGCCGCCACATCCGGCCACCGCCATTTACGTCCCCGGTCACGGTCCGCTGGGCCACCTCGCCGACCTGCGCACTGCCCGTACCTACCTGGTGACGCTGCGCCGCGATATCTCCGCCGCGCGCTCCCGCGGCTTGCGCGGCACCGCAGTGGTCAACGCCGTTCTGCCCGAGCTCAAGGCCGAATACGGCACTTGGGCGGATTTCAACTACTTCGCCCAGCACAACATCGAGCAAACCGCCGCCGAGCTGGCCGGCGACAAGCGCTTCCCGCGAGCGCCCGCGCATCCATAAAACCGATGGATCGCGAGCAGTTTGCCCGCCGAGTGACGGTGGCGGCCGCCTGGCCGCCTGGGGACCCACGGCTGTTCGAAGCCTTCCTGGACACACCCCGTGAGCACTTTCTGCCGCCATCCATCCCACCCAACCGGGTGTACAGCGACGCCACGGTGGGACTAGGGATTTTCGGCATCAATAACGGCCAGCCTTCGCTCCACGCCCTGTGTCTGGCCGCCCTGGCACCGCAACCGGGCGAGACGGCCGTCCATGTCGGCGCCGGCACCGGGTATTACACCGCCATCCTCGCCCATCTGCTCGGCCCGCAAGGTCATGTCGAAGCCTTTGAAATCGATCCCCGCCTCGCCGCCCAAGCCCAGGGCAATCTCGCCGCCGTGCCCAAGGGTGGCGTGCCGGGAACGGGCGCCCGCCGGCGCTCAGGACGCCTGCAGGTTGCGGCGATCAGCGTCCATAGCAGTTCGGGCGCCACCGCACCGCTGCCCGCCTGCGACATCGTCTATGTGAACTGCGGCGCGACCGGCCCCGCAAGCGCCTGGCTGGAGGCGTTGCGCCCGCGCGGCCGCCTTTTGTTTCCGCTTACCGGCTCGGAAGGTTCCGGCGCGATGCTCCTGCTCACCCGTCCTCAGGCGGACTCGCCCGCCTGGCCAGCCCGCTTCCTGCTTCCAGTGGCCTTCATCGGCTGCCAGGGCGCGCGCGACCCCGAGGAAGAACGCGCCGTCACCGCCGCCTTCGATCGCGGCGGCGCCGCCGCCGTCCGTTGGTTTTTCCGCGCGCCGGCTGCAGCGCCGGTCTCGTGCTGGTGCCAAACGAAAGACTGGTCTCTTCGCCAGGCGTAGCTGGGAGAGTCAGTTGCCGGGAGCCCCCTCCCCCCTCCCCCCTGACTTGCGAGGACGTGAAGTTACGATTGGCACAATTTAAGTCCTTTGGAACCAGCGTTTAGTTCTTTTGGAGCCATCATGTGGTTTCTTCGGAGTCAGCGAACGGCTTGTAGGTTGGGATGTACACTTGCTTCGCACTGCGTCTCACCGCGCCCACGATTGGCATTACCGGCGGGCCGCCCGGGTGGCGCGGCCACCTTTTGCCTGGAGCCGCTCAGGGCGCCTCCTGGGTGCCGCGTCAGGAGCACAGTTGTGCTCTCGAGTATATAGAGTCCGAAAGTGGGGAAAAGGTTGGGGCAGGACGGTCTCACTTTTTTGTTACAAAATATCGACAAAATGTCGGCAACGGGCAACTGGCAACTGGCGACTGCCTTGCGCTACACTCAAAGCGTTTCCCGGAGGCCAACTGTGCGCCCTACTACGTCCCGCCTGATCACGCTTGCCGTTGCCCTGATTGCCACCTGGGCCCTGGCGCAAAGCCCAAACACTTACGGCGCCATGCGCTGGCGTGAAATCGGCCCGACCCGCGCCGGCCGCGGGCGCGCGGTCGCGGGCGATCCCACCCACGCCAATATCGCCTATATCGGTTTCGATAACGGTGGCGTGTGGAAGTCCACCGACTACGGGTCGAACTGGCATCCCATCTTCGATCACGAAGCCAGCGGCTCGATCGGGGCGATCGCGGTTGCACCTTCCGATCCCAACGTCATCTACGTGGGCACCGGCGCCGCCATCATCCGCCCCGATCTGGCCACCGGCGATGGCGTGTACAAAACCACCGATGGCGGGAAAACCTGGACGCATCTCGGCCTGACGGACACGGAAATGATCGCCTACATCTCCGTCGACCCGCACAACCCCAACCGCGTCTTTGTTGCGGCCCTGGGCCACCCCTACGGCCCGAACGCCGACCGTGGCATCTTCCGCTCCACCGATGGCGGCCAGACCTGGCAGAAGGTGCTCTATAAAGGTCCGTACGTCAGCGCCAACGACGTCGAAATTGATCCGCAGAACCCCAACATCGTCTACGCCGCGCTGTGGCAGCAGCAGGAGGGTTTCGCCGAGGACATGAGCTTCAGCGGCACCGGCGGCGGCGTGTTCAAATCCACTGATGGCGGCAACACCTGGACGCAGCTCACCAACGGCCTGCCCACCGTCGTCGAGGCCAATTTCGATATCGCCCCCTCCCAGCCGAACACCATTTATGCCTCCATCGCGCAGGCGCGCAAGGCCGGCACATCTCGGGGCGGCTTTTTCGGGGGACCGCCCATCCACCTTTACAAGACCACCGACGGCGGCGCCCACTGGTCGGTCGTCACCACCGATCCCCGCCCGATGGCGCGCATCGGAGGGGGCGACCTACCCACCGTCACGGTAGATCCGAAAAACCCCAACGTCGTCTACGACTGCACCCCCGTCCTGTGGCGCAGCGAAGATGGCGGCAAGCTCTGGTCCACGGTGCGCGGCTCACCCGGCGGCGACGACTACCAGAAGGTGTACGTGAGCCCCGCCAACGACCACGTGCTGGTCGTCATTTCCGATCAGGGCGGGGTGATCTCGGCCAACGACGGCCAATCCTGGAGCAACTGGTACACGCAGCCGACGGCGGCCATGTATCACGTCACCGCCGATGATTCGTTTCCGTACCGGCTGTGCAGCGGACAGCAGGATTCCGGCTCGGCCTGCGTGAAAAGCCGCTCGATGGATGGGGAAATCACCTTCCGCGACTGGCATCCGGTGATGATCCAGGAATACGGCGAAGCCGCGCCGGATCCCAAAAATCCCAACCTGGTCTACGGCGCGGCGCACACCCAGGTGTCGCTCTACAACCGCGCCACCGGCCAGAAAACTAGTGTCGGCCCAAACATCCCCTTTGGCAGCAAATATGGGCGCAGTGTCCGCACCATGCCCATCATTTGGTCCGCCGCCAATGACAACCTGCTACTGTTCGCCACCAACGCGGTCTGGAAAACCCTCAACGGCGGGCACAGTTGGACGCGGATCAGCGGCGATTTAACCCGCGGCGCGAACTGGTCCGTGCCGGCCAACGCCGGCCAGTACGGGGCGACGGTCAAACCCTCCGCCCTGGGTACGATCACCGCGCTTGCGCCTTCGCCGCTCGACGACAAGGTGATCTGGGCCGGCAGCGACGACGGCCTAGTCCAGGTCACCTTCGATGGCGGCGCTCACTGGTCCAACGTCACCCCCCCCGGCATCAAGCCCTGGAGCCGGATCTTCAACATCGACGCAGGCCATTTCTCCACCGAGACCGCCTACGTCGCCGCCAACACCATGCGCCTGGACGACATGAACCCGCATTTCTGGCGCACCCACGACGGGGGGAAAAGCTGGACCGAAATCGACCGCGGCCTTCCGGCCGGCGCCGTCGCGAATGCCATCCGCCAGGACACCAAAGTCAAAAACCTGCTCTACGCCGCCACCGAAACCCAGGTGTGGGTGTCGTTCAACGACGGCAACGACTGGCATTCCCTGCAACTCAACATGCCTCCGATTTCGGTGCGTGACATCGAAATCAAAAATGACTCGAGCTGCCTGTGCGACGATCTCGTGGCCGGCACCCACGGCCGCGGCTTTTGGATTCTAGACGACGTGACACCGCTGCAGCAGCAGGCGCAAGCGGCGTCGGCGCAGACGGCCTATTTGTTCAAGCCGGAAACCGGCATCCGCATCCGCTTCGCCACCAACGATCCGACCCCCTGGCCGCCGGAGCTGCCCGCGGGCCAAAACCCGCCGCCCGGCCCCATCATTGATTACTATCTGCCGCACGATGCCACCGGCCCGGTGCTGATCCAAATTTTCAAGGGCAATCGGGTCATCCGCACCTATTCCAGCGCGAATAACCCGACCGGCCCCAATCCCGATCAGGATCCGGTGGCCTACAACCAGCTTTGCGAGCAAAATCCACGCCTGCCGAACTGCGACATGACCATGTACTGGCCCGCCGCGCCACGCGTCATCTCGACCCAAGCCGGCGAACACCGCACTTGGTGGGATATGCATTACAACCCCATCCCGGGCGTTGCCAGCCGGGGCGGCGACGGCGACAACGGCGCCGTCCTGCATCGCACCGAGCCGACCGTTGCCGCGCCCCTCGCGCCGCCGGGCAACTATAGCGTCAAGCTCACCGTGGACGGCCACAGCTACACCCAACCGTTCGTCTTCAAGGAAGACCCACGCGTGAAAACGCCGCTCGCCGGCCTGGAGCAGCTCTATCGCCTCACCGCGGAAATGTATTACGGCGCGGAGGCCAGCCGAACCGCCTATGTGCAAGCCCGCGCCGCTCTCGCCAGGAGCAGCAATGCAGCGCTGCGCAAGCAGATCGAAGCGCTCGCGCCGCCGCCGCCGCCGCCCGGACGGGGGCGCGGCTTTGGGTTCTTCTTCCGCCGCGGACCCGCCGGCCCGCCCACGCTCGCCAGCGTGGCCAATGCGGAAATGAACGCCGCCATGGCCATGCAGAGCATGGACCAAACCCCGACCGAGGGCGAAATCGCCACCTGCGTCCGCGCCCATGCGCAGGCACAGAAGGTGCTGGCTCAGTGGCGGGCGCTCGCGGCCAAGTTGCCCTGACCGGGAGCGGGCGGGGGCAGGGGCAAGAGCATATTTCGCTAGCCCAATCGGTGGAATGGCGGGGTGGCCCTCCGTTTGTACTCGGCTTCGCGTCGCTCGATTTCCGAGTGTGGTACGGAAAGAACCTGTTCCGCCAGCGCCGCCGCGGGCTCGCCATCGCTCCGTTCCCCCGCGGCCCCGGAGGCCGGCTCCGAGACGCCGGACAAGGACCAATGATCCTGGCGGCCATCGAAGAGCTCTTCCCGCCGGTCGGGCGCCCGGTCGGCTGGATGGTCGCCGCCGATCGCGGCTCCCCGATCAAATCCAAACCGCTGGCGCTGCTGCTCGCCGATCTCGGGGTGCTCAAAACCCACAGCCGGCCGCATGTGCCCGACGACAACCGGTTCTCGCAGAGCCAGTTCCATGCCCTCAAATCCCATCCCGGCTTCCCCGGCCGCTTCGGCTCCATCGAGCACTCCCGGGCGTTCTGCCAGCCGTTCTTCCGCTGGTACAACCACCACCATCACCACTCCGGCCTGGGTCTGCTGACCCCGGCGGCCGTTCATTATAGCCACGCGCCCCAGATCCTGGCCCAGCGGCAGTCGGTCCTCACCGCCGCTTTTACCGCCCATCCCGAGCGCTCCGTCCGGCGGGCGCCACGCCCGCCGGACCTGCCAACTCAGGTCTGGATCAATCCGCCGAAAGTGGAGGCAAAAGCTCTCTAAGCTTCCAGCCCGGGTGTCTCATTTTCATTGACACGCACCGGGCCGGGGCGGTTTGCTATTCTGGAGATTCACCATGAAAATCCATGAATATCAGGCCAAGGAACTGCTGCGGGGCTTTGGCGTAGCGGTTCCGCGCGGACGCGTAATCTCCGAAGCGGGCGAGGCGGCGGCGGTGGCGCGCGAACTGGGCGGACGGGCCGTGGTCAAAGCGCAAATCCATGCCGGCGGACGCGGTCAGGGCGGCGGCGTCAAGCTGGCCCGGTCGCCGGAAGAGGCCGCCAAGCTCGCCGGCGAAATTCTCGGCATGACGCTGGTGACGCATCAGACCGGTCCGGAGGGCCGCCTGGTGCGCAAAGTGCTGATCGAGGAAACCGCCAACATCGCGCGCGAGCTGTATCTCGGCATCGTGCTCGACCGCAAGGCGGGAACACCGGTATTCATGGCCTCCGCGGCGGGAGGCATGGAGATTGAAGAAGTTGCCGCCAAAACACCGGAAGCGATACTGCGCGAACCGTTTGTGCTGGGCACGCTGCAGCCGTATCAGGCGCGCGCGCTGGCGTTCGGTCTCGGCCTGCCCGGCGCAGCCGTCAACAGCGCCGTCCAGATGATGACCGCCCTGGCCAGGGCTTACGTGGCCCTCGATGCCACCCTGGCCGAGATCAATCCACTGATCCTGACCGCCGAAAATCAGGTGGTCGCGCTCGACGCCAAGATCAACCTCGACGACAACGCCCTCTATCGTCACCCCGAGCTCAAAGGGCTGCGCGATCTCAACGAGGAAGCCGCGCTGGAAGTCGAAGCCAGCAAGTACGGGCTGAACTACATCAAGCTGGACGGTAACGTCGCTTGCATGGTGAACGGCGCCGGCCTCGCCATGGCCACCATGGATATCGTCCAGTACGCCGGGGGCTCGCCCGCGAACTTCCTGGACGTGGGCGGCGGAGCGAGCAGCGAGCAGGTGCGGCACGCCTTTGAGATCCTGCTGCAGGATCCGGCCGTAAAAGCGGTCCTGATCAACATCTTCGGCGGCATCCTGCGCTGCGATACGCTCGCCACGGGCGTGGTCGAAGCCGCGCACGCGGTGCAGCTCAAGCTGCCGCTGGTGATCCGCATGGAGGGGACCAACGTCGCCCAGGGCCGCAAAATCCTCGCCGACAGCGGGCTCAAGATCACGGTCGCAGAGGGCATGAAGGACGCGGCGCAAAAAGTGGTAGCGGCGGCAAAGGCACAAGCATGAGCATCTTAGTTGATAAGAACTCTCGCCTGCTGGTACAGGGCATCACCGGACGCGAGGGGAGCTTCCACGCCCGCCAGTGCAAACAATACGGCACCAACGTGGTGGCCGGCGTCACGCCGGGCAAGGGCGGCAGCACGCAGGAAGGCGTGCCGGTGTTTGATACGGTGCGCCAGGCGGCAGACGAAACCGGCGCCAACGTCTCCATTATTTTTGTACCGCCGCCGTACGCCGCCGACGCGATACTGGAAGCCGCCGACGCCGGGCTGCCGCTGGTGATCTGCATCACCGAGGGTATCCCGGCGCTGGACATGGTGCGCACCTGGGCAGTGGTGCGCAAGTCGAAGACCCGCCTCATCGGACCCAACTGCCCCGGCATCATCACCCCCGGCCAGTGCAAAATCGGCATCATGCCCGCTTCGATTCATTTGCCCGGCCGCGTCGGCCTGGTCAGCCGCAGCGGCACGCTCACCTATGAAGCCGTGCACCAGTTAACGCTGCAGGGCATTGGCCAATCCACGGCCATCGGCATCGGCGGCGATCCCATCATCGGCACGACGCATCGCGACGCGATCGAATTGTTCAACGCCGACCCGGAAACCGATGCGATCGTGCTCATCGGCGAGATTGGCGGCACAGGCGAGGAGGAAGCGGCAGCCTACATCCAGCAGCACGTGAAAAAGCCGGTGGTTGGCTTCATCGCCGGCCAGACCGCCCCGCCCGGCCGGCGCATGGGGCACGCGGGCGCCATCATTTCCGGCGGGAAAGGCACGGCGGCGGAAAAGATGGCCGCCATGCGAGCGGCCGGCATCCACGTCTGCCAAAGCCCAGCCGAAATCGGCGCCACGCTGGCGCCCCTGCTGGCCCAAACCACCCATGCCCGTTGAACGCACGCTGACCATCATCAAGCCCGATGGCGTTGCCGCCGGGCTCACCGGCGCGATCCTGGCGCAACTGGAACTGTCGGGCTACCGCATCGCCGCGCTACGCCGCCTGCATCTCACCCGCGCGCAGGCGGAGGCGTTTTACGCGGTGCATCGCGAGCGCGGCTTTTTCGCCGATCTCATTCGCTTCATGACCGAAGGCCCGGTGGTCGCCGCCGTGCTGGAGCGCGACAACGCCGTGGCGGAGCTGCGCCGGGTGATGGGCGCGACAGACCCAGCCCAAGCCGAAGCAGGTACGATCCGCAAACTTTACGCCACCTCGATCGAGCGCAACGTAATCCACGGCTCGGACGCGGCCGAAACCGCGCTACAGGAGATCAGCTTCTTCTTCGCCCGCGCCGACCTGCTGTGAATGCATCCCAGCAAGGCGTGGGATGGCTGCAAATCTTTAAAAATGCCGGAATGGCCGCGACGCGGGACAGCCTGCTGCAATGGGCGGCGGCGCTCGCCTACTACTTTTTATTTTCGCTGTTTCCGGCCATTCTACTTTTAGCCGCCCTGTTCACGGCTTTCCACGCCGAGCATCTCGTCTCCAACGTCATCGCGGCCCTCAGTCACAACCTGCCCTCTCCCGCCGCGCACCTCATTTCTACCCAACTGCAGGGCCTGTTGGCCCATCACGTGCCCGGCCTGATCAGTCTCGACATCGTACTTTTGTTCTACGCCGCGGGCCAGGGCTTCTCGGGGCTCATGGCAGCGCTGAACGCCGCTTACGAGGTCAAGGAAGGCCGGTCGCTATTTCACCAGATCTGGCTGCAATTCGCCCTCACCATCAGCGCCGGCCTGCTGGTGGTGCTGGCGCTGGCGGTGATCATCCTGGGGGGAAAAACGCTGACCATCCTGGCCGGTCCGATTCACCTCAGCCACGTACTCGAGTTCCTCTGGCCCGTCATTCGCTGGGCGATCGTCGTGATCTTCATGGGCATTGCGCTGTGGCTGCTCTACCGCTTCACGCCCAACGTCGCGCCGCAGGACGCGGGCCTGATTCCGGCGGTGGTCACGGCCATCATCATCTGGCTGATCGTTTCGGTGTTGCTGGGGGTTTACATCAACCGCTTCGGCCGCTATTCGGTGGTCTACGGTTCGCTGGGCGCGGTCATCGGATTGATGTTGTGGTTCTACATCGTTGCCCTTGCGATTCTGTTCGGCGCCGAGGTGCACGCCCAATGGCTGCGCGCGCACGGCACCGCGCCCGCGCCGCGCAACTAAGCGGACCCAATTGCATAGCGGGCATGGCGCGGGACGCCATCACCGCGATGGGGCGTGGTGTACACTGGTGGCGCTGGGGTGGTCTAAATGGATGGTGATTCAGATTGAGAGGGCGACGTCCTGACCGCTAGACGATGGCGGCACGCGACAGCTTTCAGTCTCACACGGCCGTCGTTATCGATTGGCGGCTTGGGGGCCGTAGTGCTGCGTCAGATAGCTGAGGATCTGGTTCAGGTCGGGCGGGGAGGCGAGCAGGCCATTGCCTTACATTTGCGCAATGGTCACCCCCCATTGCACCTTGGTCTGGTGCCGGCGCAGCACGCGCGCCAGCGTAAGGCAGCCGCCGCACACCTGCACGGTTTCGGCTTTGCCCGGACCGGCGGGCATGGTGGCCGCGGCCGGACCGACATTGGCGGCCGCGGTCGCCGCGGCGCCGATGGCACGCAGGATACCGACGTCGTGCCGGCCACCGGCCTGGCGAACAAACCATGACACCCCCGCAAGAAATTGGCTCGTTCGAGATCCTGGAGCGCCTGGGCGCGGGCGGGATGGGCGAGGTGTTTCGCGCGCGCGATACGCGGCTGAACCGCTTCGTCGCGATCAAGTTTCTGCCCGAGGCCGCTTCGGCGCAGGCGCGCGAGCGGTTCGAGCGCGAGGCGCTGGCGATTGCCGCGTTGAACCACCCCAACATCTGCACGCTCTATGAGGCCGGCGAGCATGGCGGGCAGCCGTATTTGGTGATGGAGCTGCTCGAGGGCGAGTCGCTGTTCACACGCTTGCAACGCGGGCCAGTGCCGCTCGGGCAGATCGAGCAATGGGGCGCGGAAATTGCCGATGCGCTGCAGGCCGCGCACGCCAAGGGCATTCTGCACCGGGACCTGAAACCCGGCAACATCTTCATCACCGAGCGTGGCGCGGCCAAGGTGCTGGATTTCGGGCTGGCGCAGTTCGCCCTGGCCGCCGCGGCCGATTCGGAAGCGCCCACCATCACTACCCCGGCCGCCCACTTTGGTCCGCTGACGGCGCCGGGCACGACCATGGGCACCTATGCCTACATGTCGCCGGAGCAGGCGCGGGGTGAGGCGACCGATGCCCGCAGCGATATTTTCAGCCTGGGCGTGGTGCTGTACGAAATGGCGACGGGGAAAGCACCGTTTCGCGGGCGCACAACCACGGATTTGGCTGCTGCGATTCTCAAGGACTCGCCGCCGGCGCCGAGCACTCTGCGGCCGGAGATTCCGGCACGGCTGGACGACGTCATCGCGCAATGCCTGGAAAAGGATCCGAACAACCGGTTCCAGTCAGCGGCGGATTTGCGTGTTGCCTTGCGCCGCCTGCTCGCACCCACTTCGAGCGGCGGTGCCGCAATCGCTGCGCCAAAAACGCCGGCAAGGCGCATCTGGCTCTGGCCCTCGATCGCGGCGGTCGTCATTGCCGCGGGCGCTATTTCCTGGTGGAAGCTGCGCGCGCCCCCGGCAGCTACGCCGGTGCCGGCACTGAGCTTCCGCCAGCTTACCTTCAGCGGCGACGTGCAGGATGCGGCCATCTCGCCGGATGGTAAGTTTCTAGCCTACGTCAAACTCGGCTCGCAAGGCTCGTCGCTGCACCTGCTCTCGGTCGCCAACGGCAGCGACGTGCAAATCATGCCGCCAGGCACAGCCACCTACGAATTCCCGAGCTTCTCCCGCGACAGCAACTCGATCGCTTTTCTGGAGATCACCGGCGCTGGCAGTCAGCTCATGACTTTGCCGGTATTGGGCGGAACAGCTCGAGCCATCGCCCCTCTAGCCTGCAGCGGCGCGGGCTTCTCGCCCGACGGCAGCCGTATTGCGTTCATTCAGGGAACGGTCGACGGGGATGAGCTCGAAATCGCCAACGCCGATGGCACGCAGGCGCGGGTGCTCAGCGATCCGAAACCGGATGGCTATGAGTCGGCATGCTGGAGCACTGGCGCAATCACCGGTGCGCCAGCCTGGTCGCCCGACGGCCGCAGGATCGCCGTCGACCTCGGCGGCAACCAGAGCGACAGCTCAACAATATTCAACCGGCTCGTCCTCGTTGATGCCGCCACCGGCGCTCGCAAAACCTGGGCCCGCAAACCGGCTCTAGTGCGCCAACCGACCTGGCCTGGCTGCCGGATGGCAGCGGCGTCGTAGCAACCATGGCCATGCCCATCTCCGCGCCCTCGCAGGTTTGGGAAATCACCGTACCCGGCGGAAAATTCATTCCGCTGACCCACGATCTCGGCGGCTACGCCAACGTGAGCATGAGCGCCGGCGGCGAGCTGGCGCTGCTGCACAGCAACCCGCAGGACTCAGTGTGGATGCAGGGTCAGCGCGGCGGGGCGTTCCGGCAACTGCCCGGCGGCGGCAGCGACCTGGATGGCGCAAACGGCCTGGCGTGGGAGCCGGACGGGCGATTGCTCAGCGTGCATACGCTGGGCGGGGACAATCAGCTCTGGCTGGAGGGCGGCGGCGCGCCTGCGCAGGAGCTTGCCACGGGCAGGCTTCCCGGCGAAACGGTGGGTGCCCCGCAAATTGGACCCGACGGGCGTATCTATTTCACCACAGCGAACCAGGACGGAACGGCGCGTGTTTGGGCGGTGAACGCGGACGGAACCGGCCTGACGGAT
Source organism: Terriglobales bacterium (assembly GCA_050747745.1). Lineage (GTDB taxonomy): Bacteria > Acidobacteriota > Terriglobia > Terriglobales > SCQP01 > SCQP01. Next base: position 820 of record JBOGKM010000093.1, on the reverse strand, counting down.
TTGACGCCCCATCTGTCTGCCTCGCTTGCTTGCGTGGCGCAGGGCGGGCGTGCGCTCGAACTCTATGTGGCGCGCGTGCAAAGCGGCGTCGAGCAGCAGAACATCTGGCTGCTGCCGCTGGCGGGCGGCGAAGCGCGCCAAGTGTCGCCAGTCGAGGTCTACGCAAATTTTTCTCTCGTCATGCCCGGCGGCAAAAGCGTGCTGGTCGACGCAGAAGACCCACATAAACTGGGAAGGGGCATTGTCGAGGAGTTGCCGCTCGGTGGCGCGGCGCCGATGGCCGTGAGGCCGCAGATGAAAGAGCTCGGCGCGCCGTACGACGTAACCCCGGACGGACGCGCGCTCACCGGCGTGATCTGCAAAGGCAATGTCTGCAATATCTGGGCGGCGCCGCTCGACGGCAGCAAGCCGTACTCGCTGACCCACTTTAACGATGGGGAGATCGCGGCTTACGCGTTCGCGCCCGACGGCCGGCTGGCGGTCAGCCGCGGCACGCAGGATACCGACGTCGTGTTGGCCACCGGCCTGGCGAACAAACCATGACGCTAGCCGGCGCGGGCGCCGCGCATGCCGCTTGTGCTCGCGCCAGGCTGGAGGCTCGGCCACATTGTTGGCGCGGGCCCCAGCGCGGCTGCGCCGCGCGCCCCGCTTATGCTCGCGTCGGGTTGCCCGCCCTGCTGTGAGTGCGCAGGGCGGGTTGGGGGCCCTTGGCCCCAGCCCGACGCTGCGCCTCGCTGGGGCCGCGCCTGCTTGTTTCCCCGGGGGCGGGCCGCCGTGCCGAATTTCGCAGCCCTTCGCGTCGATTTTGCCCACGGTGCAA
>JBOGKM010000092.1:0-5108 GCA_050747745.1 Terriglobales bacterium | reverse complement strand
CCCCGGGGAAACAAGCAGGCGCGGCCCCAGCGAGGCGCAGCGTCGGGCTGGGGCCAAGGGCCCCCAACCCGACGCGAGCATAAGCGGGGCGCGCGGCGCAGCCGCGCTGGGGCCCGCGCCAACAATTAGATGCGCCTGGGTCGTGGCCTGGGTTTTGTTCAGGAAGAACGGCGAGGCCACCCCCATGAACAGCGTCAGGACGGCGATGGTGGCGAGAACGAAGATTTCCCGCTTGTCCAAATCCTGGAGCATTTTGTTTTTGGCGTTGGCCAGCTCGCCCCAGACCGTCGAGCGCGTCCAGTGGAGCAGGTACAGGGCGCCGACGATGACGCCCACCGCGGCCACGATGCCATACACGTGGGCGTGCGCGACGGCGGCGGTGAACGTGCCGAGCATGATCATGAACTCGCCCACGAAGCCGTTGAGCAGCGGCAGGCCGATCGAGGACATCACGATCCAAATGAAAAAGCCGGCGAAGATGGGCATCACTTTGGCAATGCCGCCGTATTCCTTCAGATCGAAGGTGTGCCGCCGTTCGTAGAGCATGCCCACGAGAATGAACAGCCCGCCGGTGGAGATGCCGTGATTCAGCATCTGATACACCGCGCCCTGGGTGCCGATCAGGCTGAAGGTGAACACGCCCACCATGATGAAGCCCATGTGGCTCACCGAGCTGTAGGCCACCAGCTTTTTCATGTTGGGCTGGGAGAAGGCGACGAGGGCGCCGTAGATGATGCCGATCAGCCCCAGGATCACGATCCAGGAGGCGCAGACGCGGGCCGCGTGTGGAAACAGCTCCAGATTGAAGCGCAGCATGCCGTACGGCCCCATTTTCAGGAGCACGCCGGCGAGCAGCACCGAACCGGCGGTCGGCGCTTCGGTGTGGGCGTCGGGCAGCCAGGTGTGGAAGGGGAACAGCGGAACCTTGATGGCGAAGGCGATGAAGAAGCCCAGGAACAGGACCAGTTCGGTAGTGGGGCTGAGATGGTAAAGGCCGTTCGCCAGGCCGGCCTTGATGGTCATGAAGTTGAACGTGCCGGTCAGGTTGTACAGCCAGAGAATGCATCCCAGCATCAGCAGCGAGCCGGCCATCGTATAGAGGAAGAATTTGACGGCGGCGTAGATGCGGCGCTCGTGGCCCCAGATGCCGATGAGGAACGCCATGGGGACGAGCGTGACTTCCCAGAAGACGTAGAACAGGAACAGATCGATGCTGGAAAACACGCCCAGCATGCCGCATTCCAGCAGCAACAGCAGGATGAAGAAGGCCTTGATGTGTTTCTTGACGGATTTCCACGAGACCAGGACGCCAATCACCGACAGGAATGTGGTCAGCACCGAGAGCCACAGGCTGAGGCCGTCCACGCCGACCAGGTAATGGATGTGGAACGCGGGAATCCAGGATTTGGATTGCAGGAACTGGAAGGTGCTGAAGGAACTGTTGAATTGGAATGGCAGGTAGAGCGAAAGCGCGAAGGCGATGACGGTGAAAATCAGCGCGACGCGCTTGATGGCCTGCTCGCCGCGGGTGAGCAGAAGGGCTACAATGCCGATCAGCGGGAAGAAGACGACCCAGGAGACGATGGTGTGATTCAAGAAGTGCATCGCTACACCCTGGGCCCTAGCCAGACCATCCAGATGAGGACGGCGACGGCGCCGAGGACGACCCAACTGGCATAGCTGCGGATGTTGCCCGAGGCCTGGCGGCGGAGGCCGTCCCCGGTGTCGCGCGCCGTCAAGGCGATGCCGTTCACGGCGCCGTCAATAATGCCCGCGTCGATGAAGCGCCAGAGCACCACGCGGGAAAACGCGGCCAGCGGTCGGGTGAAGAGCGTCCCGTAGAGTTCGTCAATCCAGTACTTGTTCCACACCAGCTCGTACAGGCCGTGGAAGGAAGCGGCGAGCTTTTTGGGCGCTTCGGGATTTTTCAGGTAGAACCACCAGGCGATGAAAAGCCCCAGCAAGGCCATCGCCACCGAAATGATGCTGACCGTGGTTTCTCCGCCCGAGATGGGATGCGAGCGCAGGATGGGCACGCCGGTCTGGAAGACCGGGTCGAGGAAATGCTCGAAGCGGTCGCCAATGCCGACGTAACCGCCGGTCAGGGCGAGGAAGCCGAGAATGATCAGCGGCCAGGTCATCACCTTGGGAGATTCGTGCGGATGATGGCTGTGCGCGGGCTCCGCGCTCGCTTGGCCTTTTTTCGCCGGGTCCGGGAAGAACGTCACGAACAGGGCGCGGAACATGTAGAAGGCCGTCATGGCGGCGGCGATGGTGCCCACCGCCCACCAGAGCCTGCTCCCGTGGGCGCTCGTGAGGGAGTCGTACAGAATCGTGTCCTTGCTGTAGAAACCGCTGAAAAACGGAATGCCGCTGATGGCGCAGGTGGCGATGAGGAAGGTGATGAAGGTAATCGGCGCGTACTTCATCAGGCCGCCGGGGGCGCCGTCGCGGATCTTCCACATGTCCTGCTCGCCGCTCATGGCGTGGATGACGCTGCCGGCGCCCAGGAACAGCAGGCCCTTGAAGAAGGCGTGCGTCATCAGGTGGAACACGCCCGCGCCGTACATGGCGGCGCCGCAGGCCATGAACATGTAGCCCAGTTGGCTGATGGTCGAGTAGGCGAGGACTTTTTTGATGTCGCGCTGCAGCAGACCGATGGAGGCGGCAAAAAACGCCGTGAGCGCGCCCACGGCCAGAACCACGCTCAGCGCGGCTGGCGAACGGTCGTAAATGGCGGCCGAGCGCGCAACCATGTAAACGCCCGCGGTGACCATGGTGGCGGCGTGGATGAGGGCCGAGACCGGCGTGGGGCCCTCCATGGCGTCGGGCAGCCAGACGTAGAGCGGTATCTGGGCGGATTTGCCCGTCGCGCCCACGAACAGCAGCAGCGCGATGATGGTCAGCGGTCCGCCCCAGCCGGCTTCCACCGGCAGGCGCTCCACCTGCGGGAAAAGCTGGCTGAAGGTGAAGGTGTGGAAGTACTGGAAAATCAAGAACAGCCCGATCAGGAAGCCCATGTCACCGATGCGGTTGGTGATGAAGGCTTTCATGCCGGCGCGGTTGGCGGTTTCCTTGTGGAACCAGAAGCCGATCAGCATGTAGCTGGCAAAGCCGACGCCCTCCCAGCCGATGAACATGAGCAGGTAGTTGTTGGCCAGCACCAGCGTCAGCATGAAGAACATGAAGACGTTGAGCAGGGAGAAGAAACGGTAGAAACCGCCGTCGTGCTCCATGTAGCCGAGCGAGTAGATGTGGATCAACAGGCCGACGCCGGTCACGATGAGGAGCATGATCAGCGAGAGCTGATCGAGCTGGAAGCCGAACGGGATGCTCAACACGCCGGCCTGGATCCAGGGCAGGTGCGTCTCCAGGTAAGGGTGCGGAATCTTCGACCATTCCGACGCCACCCAGAGGGCGTAGGCGAACGCCAGCGCCGGGAACGCTATGCCAATGGCGCCGGCCGTCCCGCGGCTCGCTTTTCTCCCCAGGAGCAGGTTCGCCAGGAAGCCCGCGAAACAGAGGAGGGGGATGATCCAGAGGTGGAGGGTCATGAGAGTTCCCTCTGGCAATTCGCAACCGGCGGCTCAACCCGGCGGCTCACTTTTCCGACAGCCTCGAGAGCTCGTCGATGGCGAGCGTGTTGCGGTTGCGGACCACCGCGATGATGATCGCCAGGCCCACCGCGGCTTCCGCTGCGGCGACCACCATCACGAAAAAGACGAACACGTTGCCGGCGATCTGGTGCAGGGCGTGGCTGAAAGCCACGAAGGCCAGGTTGACGCCGTTGAGCATCAGCTCGATCGAGATGAAGACGGTAATAATGTCCTGCTTGAAGATGAAGCCGGCTACCCCCAGGCAAAACAGAATCGCGCTCAGCGCCAAGTACCAGGAAAGCGGGACCATAGTGCTTATCTGCCGGCAGCGGCCACTGCCGTTTTCTCCTCTTCTGCGGCTTGCGGTTCCGGTTGCTCGCGTTTGGCTGCCAGCACCACCGCGCCCACGACGCCCACCAGGAACAGGACGGAGGTGACTTCGAAGGGCAATAGAAAATCGTGGAACAGTGCGGAACCGAGTGGGCCGGTCTGAACCATGGCATCGCCGAAGCCGAGCTGGGTCCCGTGGGAGGAAATCGCCACCCGGCTGATCATCACGATCCCCAGCAGGATGAGAACGGGAACCCCGAGCAGCGTCGCGACTTTGCTTTTCGATTCGCGCGCCACCGCGCCCGCGTTGAGCACCATGATCACGAACACGAACAGCACCATGATCGCGCCGGCGTAGACGATGACCTGAATGAAGGCGATGAACTCGGCGCCGAGGAGCAGGTATTCCACCGCCAGCGCCCCCATCACCGTCACCAGCGACAAGGCGCTGTAGATGGGGTGGCGCTGGATGAGCAGATTGATGGCGCCTGCCAGCGCTAAAGCCGCAAAAATGAAGAACAACGTCATTTGCATGGCGGCATCCTCATTTCAGGGCGACCACGAGGCTGGTGACCAGCACGTTGGCCAGCGCCAGCGGAACCAGGACTTTCCAGCCGAAGCTCATGAGCTGGTCGTAGCGGTAGCGCGGCAGCGTGCCGCGAACCCATATATAGAGGAAGAGAAAGAAGCAGACCTTGATCAGGAACCAGAGGGTCGGCAAAATCGCCATCAGCCAGAAGGGGCCGAACAGCGGGCCGGACCATCCGCCCAGAAAGACGATGGTTGCGACGCAGCTGACCGTGATCATGTTCACGTACTCGGCCAGGAAGAACATGGCGAACTTCATGGCGCTGTACTCGGTGTGATAGCCGGCGCCCAACTCGCCTTCGGCCTCGGGCAGATCGAAGGGGATGCGGTTGGTTTCGGCGAAGGCGGCCGTCAGATAGATGAAGAAGGCCACGAACTCGGGAATGATGAACCAGTGCAGGTGGGCCTGGGCTTCGACCATGCCGCGCAGGCTCAGCGTGCCGGCCAGCATGATGGGGCCGATCAGCGCCAGACCCAGCGAGAGCTCGTAGCTGATCATCTGCGAGCCACCGCGCAACGAGCCCAGCAGCGAGTACTTGCTGTTCGACGACCAGCCCGCCAGCACCACGCCATAGACGCCGAGCGAGGTGACGC
>JBOGKM010000091.1:0-9364 GCA_050747745.1 Terriglobales bacterium | reverse complement strand
TTCCAGAGGTAATCGGTCTTGAGGCCATCCGGGTTGGGCGGATTGCCGGCGCCATCGTTGAAACCCTTGTTGAACGGCAGGAACCAGGATGCTTTCCCCTTCAACTCGGTACACATCAACACCTGGCTATCGTCCACGGCGAAATGCACCGCGCAGCGTCCAAACGCGAACAGGCGCTCGCACGGGTCCCGGTCGCGCTTGTACTGCTCGACCGCGTCGGCGGCGTTCTGCTTGGTGAGGCTGTTCTTCAGCTCGAACGTGGCAACCGGCAAGCCGTTGATGAACAGACCCAAGTCAAGCGCGCGGCGTGTCTCGTTCCTGCTGTAGGCGAGCTGCCGCGTGATCGAAAACCGGTTGAGGGCGTTCAGCGCCGCTGCCGTCGCGTTGCCCGGCGACGGCGTGCCGTAGAACAATCCCAAGCGGACGGGCCCATGATCCACGCCCCGGCGCAGCACGTCCACCACACCTCGCTTGCCGATTTCCGCCGAGAGCCGCTCCAGGAACTTGAGCCGGTTGATGTCGTTGGTATCCCCGCCCAGCGCCAGTTTCTTGAACGCCTTGGGCTGGGTGGCGCGCAGGAAGGCAAAAAGCTGCGCCACGTCGAGCGCGTGGGCGCGATCGTAATCCTTGGGGCTGCCCGCGATGTAGCCGATCCCGGTTCCCGGCTCCGGCGGATCGCTCAAAGCTCCGGGTTGGACGGCAAGCCCGTCTGTCCCGGTCATATGGAGCATGATCAGGGTTTCCAGCCCCTTCTCGCTGGTGTCGGACGACATTAGATGGCGACCTCGGCGGCGGTTTCAGCCTCTTCGTCCAGGCCGGCGTCGTGCTCCACGCTTTCGGGCACGTCGTCCTCGGGGAGCCGCGCCGCCGCTTCGCGCACGTCCAGCTTGCCAGTCACCACATCGGCAACGAGACGGGTGCGGTATTCGCGCAGCAGGTTTACCTCGCGATCGAGGAGGCCGGAAACAATATCGGGGCCTTGCGCCGCGTCGTCCAAGGTGCGAACGATTGCTTTCTGTTCCGCAAGCGGCGGGAACGCGAATCTGTGCCGCCGGAGTTTTTCGCACGTGAGGTGGGCGAACGTGTTCTCATTTCCGTCGGCAGCGAACACCCCGCGCGCGGCGGCGAGTCTGATCTGGTAAAACAAAAAGCGGGGCAAATCTCGATTGCCGTCAAGAAAGCGGAGCCGGTGCAATGCCTTTTGAAATCCGCACGCCGGCAGCGCACCGGCCCAGAAGGCAGAACGTCCAACCTGCCCGCCTTCGCACACCAGCATGTCGCCTGGCTTCCGGGTGTACCGGTCGAACTCGCTTGGGGCAATGTCCATCACGGGCAAATCACTGATCATGACCCGATCCCACTGTACGTCCCGATTCCGAAGGTACGGAACGGGATAGCACCCCGTGAGGCGTTTCGTATCCAACATCTTCCCGAGCTCAACCGAATACCGCATTCGTAGACTAACCACTTCCCAATGTTGTGGGATATCGCCGAGCCAAGGGATGCCGGAGGGTTTCAACGGCACATCCGGATCGAGGCCGCGGGTGACGGCCCGATGGATGATGGCCTGCTTCTGCTCGTTCAGCAGCGCGATCAGTTTCTTCTTCGCTCGGATTGCGCGCCCGAGCCGCCCATTGGCATGATCGAGGAAGCGCACGATAGCGGTCTGCTCGTCGGGCGGAGGTAGAGGGATCTCCATCCTGCTAAACTTGTCCTTTGTGAAATGGGCGATAGTGGCCTTGCTGCTAACAGCCAGGAACCACCCAAGAGATGAAATCACGGCCATTGCATAGGCGAGAAACCTATTGTCGCCATCTGCACGCTGCCTGACGCGGTGAAGCGCGTTCTGGATGATAGCGCTGGAGGGGAGCGACGTGACGACGGCACACCGCCCGCCCTCGCCGCCTTCGCAAACCAGCAGATCGCCGGTCCTAACCTCGAACTGCCGCAAATCGCTCGGGGTCGCCCACATTTTTGGTAGGTCGATCGTCCTCACCCCGGACCACTGCACGTGCTGAGACTTCAGATAGGGTACGGGCACGTCGGCCGTAGATCGAGGTGCGTTCTGAAGCATCTTCCCCAGTTGAATAACGAACTCTTGCTTCACAGGCGAAGAACCCCAATGCCCTGGGATTTCCGCCAGCCAAGGTAGCCCCAACTTCTTGTACATCGGGTACGGCTTCAGGCCCTCAATCAACCGGTTGCCCTCCCAAGACCTCGTCGAGCAGCCCTTCAGTCTCTTTTTCCAACGCCAGGATGTCAGCGCGGATCTCCTCGAGCGAGCGCAGCGGCTGCGGCTTGTAGAAGTGGCGGGTGAAGCTGATTTCGTAGCCGACCTTGGCGGAATCCGCCTTGAGCCAGGCGTCGGGCGCGTAGGGCAGGACCTCACGGTTAATAAATGCCTCGACGCCGCCGGGTTCGAGAAGCGGTACCTGCTCGGTATCGCGCAAGTCGGTGTCGGACTCGTATTCAACGACCGCGGGCTTACCGTTAATCGTGGCGGGGAACAGCCCCCGGAGAGGATCGGCCTTGGTTTTGCCGGACTTGTGGATCTTAGCGATCACCGGCGGCGCGGTCTCGACGCGGGAGCTGACCGCCTTGAGGATCAACTTGAGGTCGGCGGCGGCCAGCTTGATGTCATTCGCCTGCAGGGCGGCAGCGGCCCGTTCCCGGAAGACATTGTGATCCTCAAATTTGTTGCCACCCAGTGCGCTCCGCAACGCCGTGGCGGCATCGACCAAGCGGCCGCCCCGCTCCCAGGTCTTGGGGTCGAGGAGTTTTCTTGCCCGTTGCTCCAGCAGACTCTTGCTGGCAGCGCCTGAATCGCCGTCGCCGTCCCCCTCGTCCTCGTCGCTGCCCCATTCGTTGAGGCGCTTGGCAACGGCAGGAGCGACTTGGGCGAAGTTGGTAAATAGCGCATCGCCGAACTCGTCGTAGAGCGTGGCGCGCAGCTCCTCGTCTCCGGACACGAAGCGCAAGGTCTCGATGGCCATGAGCGTGAGCTGGCTCTCGAGCCGCAGCGGCCGCTCGACAACCACCTTGCAGTAACCGAAGGCGGCGTTGGCGAAAATCTTCGACTCCGGCGTCTCCTTGAAATCGAGGAAGACGCGGCAGATGCGTTCAATATCCTCAGGTGCGAGCTCGCAGTTTTTCTTACCGAGGTTTTTGCGCAGCGACTTGGACCATTGAGTAGCGTCAATGAGCTGCACCTGCCCCTTGCGGTTTTCCGGCTTGGGTTGGACAGTACCCAAACATAGGTGGCGATGCCGGTGTTGTAAAAAAGGTTGAGGGGCAGGGCGACGATCGCCTCCAGCCAATCGTTCTCGATGATCCAGCGGCGGATATTACTCTCGCCTTGGCCGGCGTCGCCGGTAAACAGCGAGTTGCCGTTATGAACCTCGGCGATGCGGCTGCCCAGCGCCGAGGTCTGATTCATCTTGGACGCCAGGTTGGCGAGGAACAGGAGCTGGCCGTCGCTCGAGCGGGTGGCGAGGGGGAGATCCTCGCCGTTGTGCATGACCTTGAAGCGGGGATCGCGCATGCCGTCCTTGCCGCCCATCGCCTGCATGTCTTTTTTCCAGCTCTTCCCGTAGGGCGGATTCGACAGCATGAAGTCGAACTCCTGCGCCGGGAAGGCGTCGTGTGACAGCGTGGACCACTCCGCGCCGCCGACGATGTTGCGGGCGCCCTCGCCTTCCCCCTTCAGCAGCATGTCGGCCTTGCAGACGGCGTACGTCTCGGGGTTGATCTCCTGTCCATAGAGCAGGCAGCTCACCTGTTGGCCGCGCTTGGCCGCGACCGCCGCCAGCGTTCCCTCCGCCACCGTCAGCATGCCGCCGGTTCCACAGGCGCAGTCATACAGCAGGTAGGTGCCGGATTTGATCTCTTCTTCGATGGGGAGGAAAACGAGGTTGGCCATGAGGCGCACGGCGTCGCGCGGCGTCCAATGCTCGCCCGCCTCCTCGTTGTTCTCCTCGTTGAACCGGCGAACCAACTCCTCGAAGATCGTCCCCATGGCGTGGTTGTCCACGCCGGCGGGAGAGAGGTCAATGCCGGGATCGAGGAACATGTGGACCAGCGTGCCCAAGGCGTCGTTTTTGGCAAGCGTGGGAACCTGGTTCCGGAACTTGAAGTTATCGAGGATGTCCTGGACGTTGGGGGAGAAGCCGTTGAGGTAGTTCTCGAAATCGGCGAGCAGTTGCTGCTGGCTGCCGCGCGAGGTGAGGTCGCGCAGGGTGAACTGCGAAGTGTTGTAGAACGCCTGGCCAGCGGCCGCACGCAGGGCCGCATCCTGGGCGGTGATCTTTTCGGCATCGAGCATGCGCTTGGTGCCGAGCACCGCCTGTTTGGTGGGCTCGAGCACGGCATCGAAGCGCCGGAGAACGCACATGGGCAGGATGACGTCCTGGTATTTGCCTCGCTTGAAGAGGTCGCGCAGGACGTCGTCGGCGATGCCCCAGATGAAGGAAACTATTTTGTTGTGAGTCGCCTGGTCCAAACTGAATCGCCATTTTCCTCAATGGATCGCGTGCACGAACGACGAAGGCGCGCGGCTATTCGGGCACTTCAACGTCGAAGCGGGCTCCGCCAGTATCGCCCGGCTTGCCAGGGCAAAAAACGGAATACCTTTCTTGAATCGAACCGAACGTCTCGCTTCCTGGCCATCCGCAAAGCAGATGGGCTTCGGCCGTTGCCTTCGTGCCCGGGCAGAGGTAAGGTGCTGTTGGCTACCGATATTGCCAAATATAAGGCAGCAAAGGACTTGCAGATGACCTCCTTGGTTCTTGCCGACCGCTCCGCTGAATGGCGCCGCCTCAAGGCGCTGGTGGTCGACACCGTCTCCTCTCCAATCACAAAGCGAGTATACAGCGCCCACCTGGACGAGTTCTTCGCCTGGTACGCCCAGGAGCCCCGCCCGGCCGCGTTTACCAAGGCCACGGTCATGGCGTGGCGGGTAGCGCTGGAGGCCAGGGGGCTACGGCCAATCTCAGTCAATGTCCGGCTGACGGCGGTCCGGAAGCTGGCGGCCGAGGCGGCGGACAACGGACTGCTGGCGCCGGAACTCGCAGCGGGAATCAGCCGGATCAAGGGCGTTGTCGCCCAAGGCGTCCGCGTCGGCAACTGGCTAACGATCCAGCAAGCGCAGGCGCTGTTGAACGCTCCGGACGCCACCAAGGCCAAGGGAATGCGCGACCGGGCTATCCTGGCGGTTCTGCTGGGCTGCGGCGCTCCGAGGCAGCGGCGCTCACGTTCGGCCACGTTCAGCAGCGGGACGGGCGCTGATGCACCGTGGACCTGGCCGGGAAAAGGGTCAGGGTCCGGACGGTGCCCGTGCCGGCCTGGGTCAAGGTGGCGATCGATTCCTGGGCTACCGCCGCCGGGATCGCCGACGGCGCCGTTTTCCGGCCTGTGAAGCGCGGCGGTCCGGTGTTGGGGTCGGCCCTATCTGAGAAGGGCGTCTGGCAGCTGCTCCGTGGCTATGCGGCCACCGCCGGCGTCCCCGGCATCGCGCCCCACGACCTGCGCCGGGCCTGCGCGAAGCTGTGCCGTGCCGGCGGCGGGGAACTGGAGCAGATCCAGATGCTGCTGGGTCATCCCATCGTGCAGGCGACCGAACGCTACCTCGGCACGCAGCAGGATCTCGCACGCGCGCCGGATCAAGCTGAAGCTGCAGGCGTAAGCCTGCCTGGCAAGATCGCCCGTTCAAATTCCGATTGCTGGATACGTCAAAAGGCTGAGGGCATATCCGCCTCGCGTCGAACCAAACGGTTCGCCATGCTCCAGGAATCTCTGCTGATAAAAGATATGCTTCATTCCCGAGTTCGCCGTCCTGACGGTCGCAGAAACCGACATAGTGTTGGCAGCCTCCAAGGGGATTGCGACGAGCGCGCTGCCGTGGCCTCGCCTGCGATATTCTTCTCCCACGAATAGCCACCCGATCTCGAGATTGTGTGGGCCCGCGGCGGGTTTCACGCCAGCTCTTTGGAGGACGTCATTTCGGTAATGCTGATCTGGCACCTTTAGCCCGCCTGCACCAACCACATTGCCGCCGTCGAAAGCGGACGCGGGTGACTTTGCTGCCAGAACCCTCCCGTCAAGGCCATGGCGTGCGATCTCTTCTCCCTTCAGGACCAGCATTTTAAATTGCGCAATTTGGCTCTTGCTGCACGCGGAAGGTGAGATTTGCTCGAAGTCTGCCATGGCCCTGAGTTTGGCAGCTGCGGTCGGCGGGTGCTTAACGTGCCCTCCGGTAATCGGCAACCGAGACACCGACTTCATCGCTAGCCCTCGAAAAGCGCCCCGACGCGTCCGCGAAGGAAGCGCTCGAATGACCGGCTCGGTTCGCGATCATCAGCGCCGAGGAAGAAATGATCCCGATCCGTGTGGTTGAGAATCCACGTCCCCCCCTGCTTCGCCGAGCGTCGCAATCCCAAGGCATCCCCGTTGGCTCGTGCCCAAAAGGAGCTGCTTCGCGAGATTGCTACCCGAGGACAGGGGGCGATAGTGCTGGTATTGGAATCGCGGACCGGAGCGTGGCCCAACGCGAGCGACCTTCGAGACAGTATCCGCAGGCGCGCCGCCGCAAGTCATGGCCAGCGAAAAAGTATAGGCCGCACACTTTGTAGCTGGCAGCTGCGGCGGGAGGTGTGGCGCGCACAGTATCTGATGGGTCACTGAGACGCCCGTCATGCCGGCAAATTCTTCGACGGGTTTGGCGACGTCCCGCGCCACAGGTCGCGATGTTATCACGGCGGGCGTGCGGGGTATACTGCGTCGCAGACCTTGTCGAGCCGGCTGCAGCCGACCGGTGCTCAGGTTCGAATCGCGCCGGAGATCGCGGTCGCGGGTCAGAGTACGTGGCTTCAGCTACGGTTCGAAGACCGGGTGCTGACCGAGTTTCGCTTGGCCTCAACGCCCGGCCCCCGCTGCCACAGCGTCTCCCCGGTCCGGGCCTCACCCTGACTGAGAAGGGATTAAGGCGCCCAGCTTGATGTTCTGCATCTTCCCGCTGGCTGCATTCGCAGGGCGCCGGGTTCTGCGTGGCCACAATTGATCGCCGCCTGGCCGCTGGCGCGCAAGTGCTGAAGCTTCCCCCGGCTGGGCTGTAAAGCTTGGCCCGGGTCATTCAATCTGGGGCCGTGCCGCCACCCCGGAGGCAGCTTCGCAAAGCCGTCTGGCGATCTCCCGCCGTTTGCGTTTCCTGCTGTCCAAATCGGAGTCATTTGGCCAACCGACGATTTCGCTGTGGTGTTGGAAGCCGATGTCATTCCTGATACAGGCCAGTCCCTGGCTGGCGATGGCGGCGACCTGTAGATCTGCGCGGCCGACAACCCTTTTCCGCCCGGCGGCGATGTTCAACGTGTGGCGAGCCAGCCTCCAAATTGCCGTTTCGTCCAGATCGGTAATTTGGGCCACCGAAACCGCGCCATCCGGGCCCGGTTCGAACACCGCAGGCTTCGGCGATTGATTCGGGCCAAGGTCCCGGGGATGGTGGATGAACCGGGTGACCCGGTCCTCCGCCGCAAGAGCGCCGGACGGGTTCAAATGCCTTTCCTGGTAACGGCGGCAATTTCCGCCGCCAGGCGTGGCGGCACTCCGCGGTCGAACCGTTCGGTCACGGACCCGGCCCGTGCGCCGTCTCGGAACGTGTATGTCAGCCGTCCGTCCGCTGCGATGCTAAGGGAAAGCAACTTGTCCGGCCCGGCAAGCCAATCCATTTCCACTTCCCCGTCGTTGTCCACCGTAAGCTCCGGGGACGGGGCGATCGGCAGCACGGCCTCCAGAACATCGAGCGCCTTCCAGTAAGCGCCTGGCAGCAGTGCCTTGCCGTCTCTACCGGCCCAGTTGTCCACGGCTGCTTCCGACCATAGAGCCTCGAGGTCCGCGAAGATTGCGCGCTCACGCGCGTGGGCGCGCTGGGCCTCGGTAATCTTCAACAGCTCCCGCGCGGCGGGGCTCTCGCCAGGCGAAAATGGTTGCATTGAAGAGCCGGAATGTGAGGGCGGCAGGCACGCGGGGATCATGTGAAGTGCTCCACAGCCGCAGCCGTTATGCTGGCAAAGAAAATTTCATTCTTCATTTCTCGAAGCCTTCCCATGAGCGGCAGCAATCGGCTGGGAGCTGCGGGGGCGCTGCCGTCGGAATAGACATCAATGTCGAGCAAGATCCGCATACGGTCGGCATCGGCCGGCGGTCCTAGCGCCTGGGTGATAATCGCGCTGGCGAGGCGCTGCTGGTCCCAGATTACCACGCGGGAGAGAAACTCCTTCGTGATTTGCGAGATACCCGGCGGGATGTTCGGAGGAGCCGCGAGGTAAGCATCGAGCGGCGAAGCCGGGAGGACCATGTCGTTGATGAAGCGCAGGCCCGCCCGGAGAACGGCCCTGGGCTGCAACGCGGCGGCATAGGCGTCCCAAAGGCAGGTGGCCTCGGCTGCCAGCTCTTCCCAGGTGGTGTAGGGGCGGAGTTTGCTCAGCGTTACCCCGTCCAGGCGAATCTGGCCTACCGTGCCGTGGTCAGTACGCAGGAGAACGCCGTTAATACTTTCGCGACTACTGGACCCATGTGCTCCGGAACCATCGCGGAAGAGGGCAGCCTCGAACTGCACGATGGGAGACTGATTCGGGTATTGCTCGGCCAACCCCCGCGCGAGCGACTGGATGGTTTCTATCGTGGCCCCCTGCGCTGGAGCAACGCGAATATCCCAAATGGCCTCGGCAATTGGTGCGCGGGCTAGATGTGGTCGGGGCGCTGCCATTGGGAACCGGGATCATGGAAAGCATACCATCAGCGTTCTGCGGCCCTGACTGCAGCCTAGGTTTCTACTTTGAGGACGGACAGGAAGGCCTCCTGGGGAATTTGCGCCGGCGGGTATTGGGCCGCCGTGGCGGTTGGCCAGCACGTCCTTGCGTAGGGCTTCGGACCGTCTTGCGGGCGATGATCTTGCCGTCGATAACCGCGTGGATGGCACTCCGAATCGCTGGCGCGGAATCAGCTCCTTCATCTTTGCCGCCATTGAATTGAACGACATGGCAGCCGCCCAACCGGGCAAGTTGGAGCCGTCCTTGTTGGAGCCGCCCTTCCGCTGCCGCCCCAGGGCGCGGGCGCCTTGGGGGCCCCGGGGCTGGTCGGGCCGGTAAAAGAGCCACTGGCTCGTTTGCGGCGTTGGCCCCCGGCAACGGGCCCCCCCCGCGCTCGGGGCGCCTCCGAGTTGCCGCGTCCGGCGGGGAAGCGGGCGCGGTCCGGCGCGCTATAATCCAGAGTTACTCCCGCTCGCCAAGGATCACCTGCTGTGCCCAGTCTCGACACTCCGCCCTCGCAAGGCCTGCGCAATCTCGCCGTCATCGTCATCCTGCTGATCATC
>JBOGKM010000090.1:0-15543 GCA_050747745.1 Terriglobales bacterium | reverse complement strand
CCATTGCGCAAAATTCCCCACTGCTGCCTCCCGTAGGAGTCTGGACCGTGTTTCAGTTCCAGTGTGTCCGTGCGCCCTCTCAGGCCGGATACCGATCATCGCCTTGGTGGGCCGTTACCCCGCCAACCAGCTAATCGGCCGCGGACCCCTCCTCCAGCGCATTGCTACTTTCCTCCCGGATTCATGCGAACCCGGGATCGTATGCGGTATTAGCTTCGCTTTCGCGAGGTTATTCCCCACTCGAGGGTAGGTTGTCCACGTGTTACTCACCCGTGCGCCGCTCTACTAACCCCCTTGCGGGGGCGTTCGCGCGCGACTTGCATGTGTTAGGCACGCCGCCAGCGTTGATTCTGAGCCAGGATCAAACTCTCAATAAAAAACAGACCTTCGCGGGGCCGTTGCCGGCGGCGCGAAAGATATTGACGAGCATTGCTCTGGCCTCGTACCCGCCGCGCGATGGAACTGCGCAGCGAGAAACCCGAATCGACAAGTTTCTATCTGACGTATTCAATCCAGTTGTCAACTTTCGACCCTGTCGCCAGCTTGCGCGGGCGGCAGTGGCCCCTAGGGGCCGTTTCCAGAGGGGTAGGATTTGCATCCGGCCTCCGTCCTCGAAAACCTTCCGAGTGTAGCAAACTTTCGTCGCGGGAGCAAGAACCGAATCGGATTCCGCTGCAACCGCGCCGTCGACTACGCCCGGCAAAAGCATCCCCGCTCGGCGCGGCGCCTAAGCCGCTGCTGAGCAGCTCTGTTCTGGACTTTTGACTATCGGCTCCGAAGCGGAGCCGCAGACGGGGAACCGATCCCACGCAAAATCCACGACAGCAAAAACTAGTATAACACGATCCGCGCTGCCGGGCCTTGGCAATTACTTTTGCGCCGGGAACAACCGCGAAAGCGTTTTTACAGAGTACGGGAGCGGGGGCGGAGGTGTCAAGAGGTGGCAGGCCACCTCTTGGAGGAACTGGGGGCCTACGCGCCCGGGGCGCGGCGTGGCGGCGATGGGAAGCGGAGCCGAGGGGGCGCAGGGAGCGGTGAATGGCGCGGGCAAGATGGGCGGGAAGAAGGCGGCGGGCGGCGGGGCCGGTTTCGATTGCAGGAACAAAACTGTAACCCGGAGTGGGTGCAAGTTGTTGATTTGTGGACAGGTGGCGAGTTGCACGGGGGTACAGGCTGGCGCCAGGGGTGTTTTTGGGAGGATTGCGGAACAACGAGACAGAAGGATTGGAGCGTTGCAGCTCGCGAAAGAGCTGCCGGCTGATGTGCTTGGGTTGGTCGTGAGCAGGAGGAGCGCTGGGGGCGAGCGCGGGCGGTGGGGCCGCCGGTGGTTGTTGAAGCTCGGGGTGCATGGCGGCAACGCGGCGGTTCCACTCTTCCTCGGAGGGCCAGCTGGATTGGGGGGAACTGGGTTCGGGAGCGGGCCGGGCGGGTGCGGGGAGGAAGGCGCCAGGGGTGAGGTGGCCGAGCGATTCGCTCCATTTCGCCAACAAGCCGAGGGCTTTGGGATCAAACGTGAGCTCAAAAAGCGCCTTCCAGTAGGAGAACTTGCTGGGGGCGTTGGCACGAGCCATGTTGATGAGATGAGCGCCGTCGACGAGCATACGGGAGGCCCAGGCTGAACCCAGCCAGACGCAGAAGGCGGAATCGCGGCACCAGCGATAGTAGCTGGTACGCGAGATGCCTGCTCCCTGGCAGAGGGCGAGAGCGGAATGGGTCTGGGGATTTTCGTGGAGGTAGTCGAGCAGGCGGCGTTGGGGCGGGGACGGAAGGAAGTTGGAGGTGGACATAAGAGCCTCTCCCAGGTGAGATGCAGGATAGGCCGAACGATCAGCGCACCCTTGGCCACACAAACTTGCAACAAATTTGTCGAAATTCAATGACAGGTGGCTGGCGTGCATTCAGCTTTCATGGAACGACGGCGCCCTGAGTTTCCGCTTCGGCGGCCAGCAGGGGTCCGCCGGTCTTGCTTTGCTGGCGCACGATCAGCACGACGGCGCCCAGCAGAAGCAGGATGGCGCCCGCGGTGCGCAGGGTGACGGCTTCGCGCAGCAGCGCCCAGCCCAGGACGACGGCCACCAGCGGAGTGACGTAAGCGTAGGTGGACACGCGCGCGGGCGAGGCTTTCCGCAGCAGCCAGAGGTAGCAGGAAAAGCCGATCATCGAGCTGAACAACACCAGGTAGCCGATCGCCAGCCAGGAGGCGCGCGAGACCGTGGCGAAGGAGAAGCCGCGGGTTTCACCCAGCAGCGGGGCGGCGGCCAGCAGCAGCACGCCGCCGACCAGCATCTCCAGGCCGCCGGCCAGGGCCTGCGAACGCGGCAGGCGGGCCTTGGCGCAGTAGATCGAACCGACGGACCAGCTCAGCGCGCCCACCAGGATGGCAGCGGCGCCGGGCAGGTTCACGCGTCCGGCGCCAAGCAGGGCGGCGGGGCCGACCAGCAGGAGGATGCCGAGCGTGCCCAGCAGCAAGCCACTGATGGCGCGTGCGCCCAGGCGAATGCCGCCGGCGGAGAAACCCTCGATGAGCACCACCCAGAGCGGAATGGTGGCGAACAGAACCGCGGCCACACCGGAGGTGACGCGCACCTGCCCCCAGTACAGAAAGCCGTGACCGCCCAGAAACAGCAGAGCGCCTGCGATGAGCACAGCGGGCCATTCGCGCCGGGCAATACGGGCGCCGCGCGCCCAGGCCCATCCGCCCATGAGGATGCCGGCCAGCAGCAGGCGCGTTCCGGCGAGCAGCAGGGGCGGAAAGGTGCGCAGGCCGACGCGCATGGCGAGATAGGCCGAACCCCAGACCAGATAAATGGCGCCGCTGGCGGCAAGCAACTGGCGGCTCCTGGCGGCGCGGGACACGGATCCAGAATAGCGTTAGCTCCTAGCGGCTCCCGCCGCGGCTACTCGGTCCCTGCCAGCAGGGGTGGTTGCGCCACGAACATTGCCAGCCGCTGGTGGGCGCGGAACAGCCTGCACTTCACCGTGGTTTTTTTGCATCCCAGCCGGGCCGCCGCCTGGGCGCAGCTCAACCCGCGCAGCTCGCACAACACCACGGCCTGACGCAGCGGCAAGGAGAGGCGCCGCAGCAGCCGCTGCAGGCGCTCATGGCGCTCGCGCTCCATGCAGCGCCACTCCGGGCTGGGACAATGATCGGCAAATTCATGACCCGCCGCCAATGCCTCATCCAGTGAGGCCGCGGCGCGCACGCGGGCCTTGCGCTGCTGGCCGCGCGCGGCGTTGATCACAATGCGGGTCAGCCAGGTGACCAGCTCCGAACGACCCTGAAACTGAACCCGATGAAGATAGGCGGAGAGCAAGCCTTCCTGCACGGCGTCCCAGGCGTCATCGGCATTGCCCACCTGTCGCAGGGCGACGCGGTGCAGGCGGGTGCCGTACTGACGCATCACCAGGTTGAAATCGGGCAATTCCTTCCCACTGCCGGTAAATGTTGCGCGTTCTGCCTGCACGAAGGTGACCTCCTCAGAGCGTTTACGTTTCTACTACTGCTGTTGCTTGCAATTCGCTTACCAGAGGCGGATGGGGGACAGGGTATGCTGGGGGTGCGATGATAGTTGCCTTTGCGTGCGACCACGCGGGATTTGCCCTGAAAGCGCGGCTGCTGACCGCGATAGAGGCTGCCGGGCACAGCGTGTTGGATTTGGGGACGAACTCGACGGAGCCGGTGGATTATCCCGACTACGCGCTGGCTCTGGGCGAGGCGGTGCGCGCCGGGCGGGCGCAACGCGGGGTGCTGGCGTGCGGCAGCGGGGTGGGGGCGAGCGTGGCGGTAAACAAGATTGCGGGCATTCGCGGCGGACTGTGCCACGACAGCTTTTCGGCGCGCCAGGGGGTGGCAGACGACGACTGCAACGTGCTCTGCCTGGGCGCGCGGGTGATCGGGCCGGAGCTGGCGGCCGCGTTGGTCCAGATCTTCCTGGCCGCGGGATTCAGCGGCGCCGAGCGCCACCGGCGGCGACTGGAAAAAATTCACCAGATCGAAACCACGCGCTGGAGCTAAGCAATCGGGGCGGGGCGGCTGGACGCGCCGGCGGTGGGCTTGACACGCTTAGCGTACTACTGTATTAGTACAGTATGTTGGTGCACGTCAACGCAGCGCTTGGCCTGCCGATCTACCTGCAGATCGAATCGCAGGTGAAGCACGCGGCGGCGGCGGGCGCGCTGAAGCAGGGGACCACGCTACCGTCGGTGCGGAAACTGGCGGGGGAGCTGCGCGTCAACCCGAACACCGTGGCGCGCGCGTACCAGAATCTGGAGCGCGACGGGGTGATCCGCACCGTACCGGGCGGAGGCACATACGTGGCGGACCACGTTCCCGGCCTGCTGAAGGCGGAGAAGCTGAAGAGGCTTCGGCCGATGGCGATGCAGGTGGCGGTGGAGGGAACGCATCTGCGGCTTTCGCCGGCCGAGATCGTGGGCCTGGTGCAGGAAGCACTGGGGGAATTGGGAGAAGAAAAATGAGCGAGTGCGCGATTACGACCAGCGGACTCACCAAGATTTACGCGGAAACGGCCGCGGTAGACGGGCTTGACCTGCACGTGCCGCGCGGGTCCATTTACGGCTTCCTGGGCCGCAATGGCGCAGGCAAAACCACGACCATACGCATGCTCATGGGGCTGGCGCGGCCGACGCGCGGGGCGGCCTCCATCCTCGGGCTGCGGTGGCCGCAAGACGGATTGGCGATCCTGAGGCGGACCGGTTACCTGGCCGAGAAGAAGACGCTGTTCGGGAATATGACCGGCAACGATCTCATCCGTTTCAACCGGCCGTACTTTCCGCGCTGGTCCGACGAGCGGGCAGCGCGATATGCGCGACAGCTCGAGATCCCGATGGAGCGGGCGTTCTGCACGCTCTCGCTCGGCAACCGCACGAAGTTGTGCCTGTTGCTGGCGCTGGCGCAAGGCGCGGAGCTGCTGATTTTGGACGAGCCGACGGCGGGGCTGGACCCGGTGGTGAATGACGAGCTGCTACGCGTGTTGGTGGAGGACTATGCCGCCGAGGGAAGAACCATTTTCCTTTCCTCGCACTTCCTGGCGGAAGTGGAAAAGGTGGCAGATTGGGTCGGCATCATCCATCAGGGGAAGCTGCTGCTGGAGGCCAGACTCGAGGAGATTCGGGCGGACTATCGGCGGGTGACGGCCTCCGGGAATGCCTTGCCGGCGGAGGCCGGGCCGCAGGTGGTTTCGGCACGGTGCTCGGGCGGGATCGCCGAATATTTCCTGCGCAGCGGCGCGGAACAATTCGCCGCCGGGCTGAAGCGGCAGGGGGCGGCGATTCTTGAGGTGGCGCCGCTGAATCTGGAGCAGATTTTCCTGCAGTTGGTGCGCAAGGAGGGGCCATGTACTTCTGGCGATACTGGCGCGACACACGCCGCGCCGTCTGTGTCTATCTAGCCGCTTTGCTTTTGGTGGTGCTGACCTGGGCGATTAGAATCGTGCATTCCGGCCCGCTCGAGCATTTGGCAAAGCTGAGGGGCGATGGCGGCGCGATGACCTATACGGTGACGTTGCTGTGCGCCGTGGTCATGGGTTTCGTGCTGGGAAACAACAACGTCGGCAGCGAGATCCAGAAGGGGACGGGGGATTTTCTCCTGACGCGGCCGCGGACGCGGCGCTATTTCGTGTGGGCCGGATGGACTGCCGGCATGACCGAGACGGTTGCCCTGATGGCGATCTCGGCCCTGATTGCGGCGGGGGCCGTGACGCTGGCGGCGGGGCCGGTTCTGTGGCGGCGGTTGCCATGGACAAGGCCGTTGCTGCTCAACGGCGCAGTCACGAGCGTGCCGCTCGCGGCGGCGTCGCTGGTATTGACGGGCGCGACAATATTCGGACTCACCTACCTTCTGACCGTGGTTTTTGAAAATGGGGGACGGGGGTTGGCCGCAAGCCTGGGCATCTTTTTCGGCTACTCCTTCCTTAGTGAAATGCTGCGGCGGGGGGCGGCGCTCCCGCTCCCGCGCGTGGGTATCGTCCAGAGCGCGGGTGTGTTCAGCGCCTGGTACCTGGCGCCGCGGGTTGAGATCCCATTGTGGATCGTGCTGGCGCTCGCGTTTCCATTCGCCACGCAACTGGTGCTGGAGCGGGCAGAGCCATGAGGAGATGAGGAGATGGTGACCAGACGGCGATTTTTCGGGACCGCAGCGGCGGCCGCTGCCGGGGCGTTCGCGACCCGCGCGGCAGGCCAAGATCGTCAGCCTCGGGCGCAGCCGGGACCCGCGCCGGAACCCGCGAAACATGCGCGGGGAAAGATCTTCGCGAACGCCACGTTCGACTATACCGCGAGGACGGCGCTGGGCAGCAGCTATTATGGCTGCGCGAATCCCGGGAAGGTTTTCGCGATTGCTTCCGCCATTCAGGATGGGGATTATGAGTCGGGGTACAAGGCATTTCTCGATGCCGGAAGCGAGGCCAGAGCATGGGCGGAGGAGGCGGCGGCCAAGGGCCGACGCGTCAGTGCGCGGGAGGCGTATCTGTGGTCGGCGAACTATCTGTATGCCTCCCTGTACTTTCTGGACGGAGCGGATCCGGACCGAATGCTGCCCACGTGGAAGCAGTATGAGCATTGCTGGACGGCAGCAGCGGCGCTGAGCCGTTCCGCGATCGAGCGCGTAGAGATTCCGTATGAAGGAACAACTCTGACCGGGTGGTTCTTCCGGGCTGCGGAGGCGAAGCAGCGGCGGCCGTTGGTGATTCTGAATAACGGCTCGGATGCCTCCGAGCTCGCCATGCTGGTGGCAGGGGGTACGGCGGGAAACGCGCGCGGCTACAACTGCCTAACCTTCAATGGACCGGGACAGGGCGATTCGTTGTGGCTGAAGCACATGTATTTCCGGCCCGACTGGGAAAAGGCGATCACTCCGGTCGTGGATTTTGCGGTTGTACATCCTGAAGTGGACGCGAAGCGGATTGCGCTGGTTGGTATCAGCCAGGGCGGGTACTGGGTTCCGAGAGCGCTGGCGTTCGAGCATCGGATCGCGGCGGGTGTGGCCGACCCGGGCGTTTGGAACGTAGGGCGCGCTTGGACGCGGCGGCTGCCGCAAGCGATGATGGCGTTGCTGGCCGACGGAGAGAAGGAGCGCTTCGACGAGTACTTGACGACCGCCCTTCGACATTCGCCGGAGGCAAAGGCCACCCTGGCGTTTCGGATGCGGCCGTACGGAACGCATTCCTACTATGAAGCGTTTCGCGCGGTGCAGCAGTACAACCTGAAGGACGTGGCGGGGCAGATCCAGTGCCCGATGCTGATTACGAATCCCGAGGCAGAGCAGTTCTTTCCAGGGCAAGCAAGCGAGCTCTGCGACATGTTGCGGTGCCAGACGACCCTGGTCGATTTCACGGCGGACCAGGGGGCGCAACTGCACTGCGAGGTGAATGCGCCCGGGTACAGGGACTTGCGCATCTACAACTGGCTCGATCCCACCCTCAAAATTCGAGGTTCTCAGCTCGCTGCGGCTTCGTCGGCGCGAATTTCGACCGCTTCCTCCATCAGCACGGAGACCAAGCGGGAGCAGCCGGGCTGGGGCATGGTGACGCCGTAGAGGGTGCCGGCCGATTCCATGGTGCGCTTGTTGTGGGTGATGAGGATGAACTGGGTTTGCGCACTCATGGAGCGCACCATCTCGGCAAAGCGGGCGACGTTGGCTTCGTCCATGGGTGCGTCGACTTCGTCCAGCAGGCAGAAGGGGCTGGGCTGATAGCGGAAAACGGCGAGCAGCAGGGCCATGGCGGTCATGGCCTTTTCGCCGCCGGATAGCAGCAGCGCGTTCTGCAGCTTTTTGCCGGGCGGCTGGGCGACGATGTCGACGCCGGCTTCGGCAGCGCCTTCGGCCATCTCGCTCATGCGCAAAAAGCCCTGGCCGCCGCCGAACAGGAGGCGGAAGGTTTCCTGAAAGTACTCGTTGATCCGGGCGAAGGCTTGATCGAACTTCTGGCGGGATACGGCATCCATTTCCTGAATCGCCTTATAGGTGTCGGCGATGGAATCGAGCAGGTCGCGGCGCTGGGTTTCCATGCACTCGTGGCGCCGGCGCGCTTCCTCGAACTCCTCCAGCGCCATCATGTTGATGGGGCCGAGGTTTTCGATGCGCTGGCGGAGGGTGCGGACGGAAGCTTCCAGGGCTGCCGGATCGGCAGCTTCCGGCGGCTCGGGCGCGGCTAGCAGCAGCGCCTCGAGTTCGCAGGCGAGATCGTCGCGGCAGGTTTGGCGCAGATGCTCGCCGTCGGCGGCGAGGCGGGCGGCGGCGATCTGATTTTCGCTCAGCGCCTGCCGCCGCTGTTCCAGGCCCAGGCGCTCGCTGCGCAACTGCGAGTCGCCCTCCTGGACGGCGGCGCGGGAGGCGGCCACGGCGCCGGCAGCGGCGGCCTGGGCCTGCTCGGCAGCGACGAGGGAGGCGGCGAGAGAGGTGGCGCGTTGCTCGCCCGCGGCGGCGGCGGCCAGCAACTGCAGGCGGCGCTGCGCCAGGGCGGCGCCGTCGCGCTGGAGTTGTTCCATCCGCTGGGTAAGTTCGGTGAGCTGACGCTGGATGCGCTGGCTGGCCGCGGCAGCGGCGCGGGCACGCTCCTCGACACGTGCCTGTTCGGCCTGGGCGGCGGCGAAGCCCTGGGCGGCAAGCGCGCGCGCCTGCTGGGCGGCGCAGGTCGCGGCGGCGGCGGCCGACTGCTCGGCTTCGAGATCGGTTTGCCGGCGGCGCAGGAGTGCGGCCGCAGCTTCGGCCTGTTGCAGGCGCTCGGCGGCGGCGGCCTGGGCGGCGCGGGCCTGGGCGGCCTCGAGCACCGCCTGGGCCAGGCGCACCTGGGCGCGCTGCTGCTCGGCTTCCAGTTGACGCACGGCGTGGGTGGAGGAAAGCCGCTGCGCTTCCACCTGCTGCAGGCTCTGGCGCAATTGCTCGCGCTCGCGCTCGACGGCTTCGGCCTGGCGCGCGAGCAGCGCGACCTGCTGTTGCAGGCGGTCGGCGGCGGCGGCTTCGGTTTCTTCCTGCCGGCCCAATTGGCGCAGCTCGCGTTTGAGGCTGAGCGGTCCGGAGCTTCGGCCAGCGCCGCCGCTGAGGGTGCGGCGGTGATAGCAAGCGCCATCCGGGGTGAGGAAGTAAGCCTGGGGGTGGCGTTCGGCGAGCTGGCGCGCCTGGGCGGCATCGGCCACGGCGTAGGCGTGCTGGAGTTTGGGCAGCAGCGCGCCCAGGCCGCCGTGGAAGCCGTTGAGCGAGCGCATATGGTCCAGAAGCGGCACCGCACCGGCGAAGGAAGCGGGCGCCGAGGGCGCCGGATCGGGCGGCGCGGAAGCGCTGGGGTGAACCAGGAAGGTGGCGCGGCCGCGCTGCTCGCCGCGCAGCAGGGCGAGGCCGGCGCCTGCCTGCTCCCAGTCGCCCACCACCACGTAGTTCAACTCCTCGTGCAGGAACTGTTCCACCAGGGTGTCGTAGGGCGCCTCGGCCTCAACGAACTCGCCCAGCACGCCGCTTGAGGCGATACTGCCGGAGGCGAACAGGCGCTGCACCGCCTCGCTGCTGTAGCCGTGGCCGGCGGCGATTTCCTGCAACGAGCGCAGGCGCGCCCCGGCGGCCGCCAGGCGCGTGCGCGCCTGCTGTTCCTGCTCGCGCGCGGCAGCCGTAGCCGCGGCCAGTTGGGCCGCTTCGCCCTCAAGCTGCCGCAGCCTCGCCTGCAGTTGAGAGGCTTCGGCCTGCTGTTCCTGAAACTCGAGCTCGAGCTGGCCGCGGCGGGCGCCGCCGGCGTCGCATTCGCCGCGGGCCGCGGCATCCTCGCGCTGCACACGCTCCAGGGTGCGCTCGAGTTCCTCCAGCCGCGCCGTCTCCTGGGTGCACTGGCGCTCGCACCGGCCCAACTGCCCGACCAGCTCCAGGGCGCTGCGGCGGGCGGAATCGCAGGCAGCCGCGGCCGAGGATTCTTCCTGCCCGGCCGTGCCCAGCACCGCTTGCGCGCGCTCGCAGGCCGCGGCCGCGGTTGCCTCGATCGCGGCCGCGTGCTGGTGATCGGCACGCGCCTGCTCCGCTTCGACCTCGAGCACCTCCCTCTGTTGCGCCGACTGCAGGCAGGCGGACTGGCTCTGCTGGCCGCGCGCGGCCAGTTCACCCGCCTGTTGGGCATCGTAAGCGGCCTGCTGGCGGGTGCGCTCGCAGTCCTGGCGCAGGCGCGCGGCGGCGTCATCGGCGGCGCGCAACTGATCCTGGAGTCCCTGGCTGCGGGCTTGCGCCGCTGCGCGTTCCGCCTCCAGCGCCTCGACCACCGTCTCGGCCGCGGCCACCGCGTCCTGCCAATGCAGCCGCTGAGCTTGCAGTTCCGCCGCCGCCGCGGCCAGGGCACGTCCGCGCAACGTGAGCAACTGCCGCTGCTGCACGTCGTAGTCCTGCTTGCACTGGCGGTAGCGCTCCGCTTTGGCCGACTGCCGCTTGAGCGTGGCCACCTGGCGCGTGACTTCCTCGAAAATATCGTTGATGCGCGCCAGGTTCTGGCGCGCGGCTTCCAGCCGCGCCTCGGCCAGCCGGCGCTTGGCCTTGTACTTGCTCACCCCGGCCGCCTCCTCGATGATGGCGCGGCGGTCGTAGGGTTTGGAGCTGAGGATCTGGCCGATGCGCCCCTGCTCGATGATGGCGTAGGATTCCGGGCCCAGGCCGGTGCCCAGGAACAGTTCCTGAATGTCGCGCAGGCGGCAAGGACGGCCGTTCATCAGATACTCGCTCTGACCGTCCCGATACAGCCGCCGCGTGACCAGAATTTCGCCGCGGCGATTGCGGGCGTGAAACTTGCGGCGGGGGCGGATGGTCAGGATGACCGCTCCCGGCGGGGCCGCGGTATTCACCGGCGGCGCCTGGGCCTCGGCCGGCAGCGATGGCTCGTCCGGCGCGTCGCCCCAGCCCGGCGTCAGCAGCTCCGGGTCCGGGTCAGGCTCGCCCGCTGCTGCGGCGCCCAGGGCAAATTCGGACGGGTCCACCAGCGTCAGGCTGACTTCGGCCATGCCGGTGGGCGGACGCTCGCGCGTGCCGGCAAAAATAACATCTTCCATGCGGTCGCCGCGCAGCGACTTGACCGACTGCTCGCCCAAGACCCAACCGATGGCGTCGGCCAGGTTGGATTTGCCGCAGCCGTTCGGTCCCACGATGCCTACCACCCCGGCACCCGGAAACTGCAGTTCGGCCCGCTCGCAGAACGACTTAAAGCCCTGGATTTGGAGTTTTTTCAGCTTCAGCACCGGCGTCGCCCTCCTCAGACCAGTGTCGCCACTCTCTGCCAGCATGGTACCCGGCACTCACCTGCGAATCAAGGGAATAAACCGAATATACAGCGTGAGTCTCTGGATGACCACTACCCCTTGTGGGAAGACCGGCTATTTTGGAGACCATTCCCGCCATGCGGAAAGCAGGGGGAAGTAGAGGCCGCAGTGGATGGGACGCGATTCCAGCTCCGCTACGATGGCTGCGTACTCGTTCAGTTGACTCCGATGGAGCTCAAGCTGGGAATCCAGAAACGCCTCCCGGTCAGCGCCGGCATCGGCTGGCGGCCACGCTGGGCGGCGGCGGCTTGCACAACGCCGAGCACGCGCAGGGCGCGGGCTTGGGCGCCGGGGTTGGTGAAGGTGGTGGCGAGCACCGCCTCGGGCTGGTCGACGGTATCGAGCAGTTTCACAAAGCGAGAGACCAGGAGCTCGGTTTTGCCGGAGCCGGAGGGGGCGCGGACCAGAAAAGAGTGATCGATTTCGAGGGCGCGTCGTCGCGCGGCTGGACGGCGGCAAAACCGGCGAGGTATTCGGCGGCCAGCGCCTCCAGCGCGCGGCGCCAGGCGGTTTCGGGGGGGCGGTCGAGCTGGATCAGCTTCGTGGCGCCGGCACGCGTCTGGGCGAAGGCGACGGCGGTGACGCTGGAGGGATCGGGATCGGTGAGCAGATAAACCCGCATCTCCATTTTGACGGCTGGATCTGTAACCTTCGACCGCCAGAATCGTCAATGTTTATGCGGGTGCGGCAGTGGTCTTGGCACCGTGGAGGGCAGAACCCAATGGGTGAGAGCCAAAAACGGGCGATTCAGCTCAGTTTCAGCCCCACGATTCGGATCGATTTCCAAGGTTCGCGGTCACCTCTGACGGCGGCCTGATGCTCGTGCGCGGGTTGGATGAGCGACTCGGCCTCGGGAAACTCGTTGCCGAATGTCTGACCGACGTACGGGCGCGGAACGCGCAATTGCCGCTGGTTGACCTGCTAAGGCAGTCGATTTACAGCAGGCTGGCGGGCTACGAAGATATGAACGACGCCGAGCGGCTGGCCCAAGACCCGGCGTTCCGGCTGATCGGTTTCGAGAAGATATATGGACTCGACGGAGGTTCCGGTGTACGGCGAGCAAGAGGAGAGCGCCTACAACGGGCATTTCGAACCCACCTGCTACCATCCGCTGCTGCTGTTCAACCACGACGGCGATTGCCTGGCCAGCAAGCTGCGCCCCGGCAACGTGCATAGCGCCGAGGGATGGGAAGAGTTGTTATTGCCGGAAATCGACCGCCAGAAGGCGAGGGGCAGAGAGGTCGCGTTTCGCGCCGACGCGGCGTTTGCCAAGCCGGAGATCTACGATGCCCTGGAGGAACGCGGTGTGAGGTACGCGATCCGCATCCCCGCCAACGACAGCCTGGAACGGGACATCGCCGAACTGCTGACACGGCCGGTGGGGCGGCCCAGCCACAAGCCGTTGTTCGGGTACAAGGGCTTCCTTTATCGCGCCGCAAGCTGGCCGTCGACGCGGCGGATCGTCGCCAAGGTCGACCATCGCGCCGGCGAGTTGTTCCCGCGCGTCGGATTCGTCGCAACCAACATGACCCTGCCGAGCCGAGCGGTGGTGCGGTTCTACAACAAGAGAGGAACAGCAGAACAATGGATCAAGGAAGGCAATCAGGCGGTGAAGATGACCCGCCTGAGTTGCCACCGCTACCGCGCCAACGAAGTCCGGCTGGCGCTGAGCCTGATCGCGTACAACTTGGGGAACCTATGGCGGCGGCTGGCGCTGCCCGCGAAGGTCGCCAGTTGGTCGTTGACGAGCTTGCAGCAGCGCCTTGTCAAGACCGGGGGCCGCCTAGTCAAGCACGCCCGCTACCGCTGGTTGCTGCTGGCCGAGAGCCACCTTACGCGGCGTTTGTTCGAGAGCATGGCGCGACGAATCGCAGCCCTGCCACTCCCGGCCGGGTAGTCGGCCGGCGATGCGGCGATAACAAACTCAAGCAAGAAGAGAGGAGGATGGCGAGGTGTTCACGGAAATGCGGGAAACGCTGCGGATTTTGTCTCGCAGAAACGCGCCCGAGGGGCGGGGAGCCCTATCCGGCAGCCGCACGGGCCGGTCTTGCCCACTGCGAAGTTACATAGGTGTAGACTGGCCGCGTATGGAATCGTCAAAATGGGGATTCCGATTGAAAAGATTTGCCATCCTGATCGGCTTGGCGTTCGTGGCGCGCACGCCAGCGGCCCAGCTCAGGGCCCGTCGTGGCCCGCCGCTGCAGGCCACGGCCGTGGTCACCGTCACGCGCGTCAACGCCGGCCACCGGACCACGCGGCGTCTGCATATTCTCCTGGCGCGCGACGCTGAGGGACGTACGCGTGCAGTGCGGGAGCTGGGTGTGGCCTCTGCGGCCGCCGCCTACCATGTGATTGAGATTCACGATCCGGAGGCGAAGACCATACTCATCCTCTACCCTGAACAGCACGCCGCCATCCTGCGGGCGACGGATCGGGAGGTGGCGGCGGCCACGCCCTGGCCGGCAGCCGAGGACTGGCCCGGGACGCCCGTCCTCGACAGCGTGACCGAGACCGACCTGGGCCGCCGCCCGCTCGCCGGCATCGCCGCCCAGGGCCAGCGCCGCAGCGGACCGCTGCGCTGGCAGACCGGCACCGGCAGCATCGAGCTGTGGACGGGCGCGGGCATGGACCTCTGGACGCGACAGTCCGACAGCCACGGCAACGAGCGCGAATTCAAAGTCACCACGGTGCAACTCGGCGCTCCGCCGGCCGCGCTGTTTCGCCTGCCCGCCGGCTACACCGTCAGCGACCGCCGGCCGACCGTCGCCCGGCGGCTGGAGTTGTTTGCCGAAGCCCGCCACGGCGCCACCGCCCTCGCCGGTATCGGCGGCGCCTACGTGTGGGCCCAGATCGCCGACGACGAGCTGGCGGCGAACCTGGACGATGCCGCGGAGCGCAGGCAGGCGCGCGCCGATGCCGTCGGCGCCATGCGACGGCTGGTGGCGCTGCACGGGGACGACCTGCTGCGGCGCTACAGAGACCAGACCGAGGTCAGGCTGATCACCGCGCTGACTGGCACCCCACTCCGCCCCCCCAGCGCGGTGGACTTGGATACCGCATTGGCGATGGTGCGCACCGCCGACGCTCCCCGCGGCTACCTCTACGACCGACTGCTTACCAGTTGGTCCAGGAGTGATCAGCCGCCTGACTGGAACCCCTTGGCTTTGCTGCGAGAATGCCTGGCGGCCGATGGCACCTTCCCCTACGGCGGCGCCGCAGCGATTGCGGCCCACCCGGCGAACGCTTCCGCGCCCAGCGCGGTGCAGGCGGCGGTGCTGCGGCTCGCCTATGCGACAGCGGCGGGGGCGCGCAACCGCGTTCAGGCGCAGGGCGCGTTGGGATTCCTCGACGACATGCAGAGTTTGATTACGGCGGCGCCGGCGCCGTGGTTCGCCGCAACCGATTGGCGGCGCCAATGGTCCCAGGCCGCGGCTGCAGTCCTCGGCCTCAGCTCCCAAGATGACATCGAGGCGCATGAGGTCTTCCTCAGCTGGCAGGCGCTAGCCCCGCGGCCGGCCGCGGCTTGGCTGGCGGCCCACCCGGACTTGCGCCAATTCGCCCAAACTAGTTTCTGCCGTGACACTGAGGACGGCTGCGGCGAGGAGAGACCCGCTCCGGCGCCGCCGCGCCCGGCAGCGCTCACTCCGCGATTGCGATTTTGGCTGTTGCAGATGCAGGCACCCCAGGACTGCGGCGCCGCCCTGGACGCCTACGCCCTGGCAACCGCCAGCCCCCGTGCTGCCGGTCCCTTCGGGCCGGAGATGAATCTGGGCTACGTGCTCGAGGGCTGCGGCCGCGAAGACCTAGCAGAGGCGCTCTGGGGTCGCCAACTCAGCTCTGACCTGGCTTTGGCGGCAAAGCAGGACGCACGTTTCGCCGCGGTTCAGGCGGTCTACGCGCCCGGGGGCGACGTGTGGGCCAATGTGCCCGGCGGCTGGATGCTGAGCGACTTCCAGTTTGACGCCCAGGCCGATTTCGACCGCACTGTCGCCGCCGTCGAGCGGTTGCACGCCCCGGTCGCCCAACCGCTGATCCTGGCGGCGATCGCGGCGGGCGCGCGCTGAGTTGCGTGGCGCAACACAGTTGCGCGCCATAATTCCATGCTCACGGCCTAGCCCTAATACTGTTCAGTTAAGTATCCTTACAGCTTTTCCGATGTCGATGTGTGGCAGGGGCCTGGCGTGGCGAGGACGCAAGGGGAAGTTGCTCATCTTGCGTTTGACGCCGCGGGGATTGCGTCGATGG
>JBOGKM010000089.1:0-40727 GCA_050747745.1 Terriglobales bacterium | reverse complement strand
CCAGCCCGACGCTGCGCCTCGCTGGGGCCGCGCCTGCTTGTTTCCCCGGGGGCGGGCCGCCGTGCCGAATTTCGCAGCCCTTCGCGTCGATTTTGCCCACGGTGCAAAGCGGCGCGACCCCCGCGAAGAGATTTGCGCAGGGCAGCGACGCCATCACCGCGATGGGGCGGGGTGTACACTGATGGCGCTGGGGTCGTCTCAATGGATGGTGATTCAGATTGAGGGCCTCAGCGCGCGAGCTGGGCGCCAAGGCGGCAATCGAGAAACGCAGAGAAGGAGGGGCGGCGAATGACGGGCACGAGCGAAGAGATCCGGATCGGGGGGATAGCGGTTCGGTTCCTTGTCGAGGGACACGCGTCGGGAGGTTCCGTCGCGGTATTCGAGTTCGATGTAGCTGCAGGAGCAAGGGTGCCGGTGGCGCACAGTCATGATGCCTACGAAGAGACGATCTACGGGCTCGCAGGCGTGCTGACGTGGACGGTGGACGGTCGCCGGAACGAGGTTGGCCCGGGCGATGCGCTTTGCATACCTCGCGGAGCGGTTCACCGCTTCGACAACGCCCACCCATCAGACGCGAAGATGCTCGCCATCGTCACACCCGGAATCCTTGGGCCGGGCTACTTCCGCGAAGTGGCAGCCGTCGTCAAGTCCGCAGCCGGCGGCCCGCCCGATCCGGCAGCGATCGTTGCGGTAATGCGGCGCCACGGTCTGACTCCAGCACCGTGAGGTTGCGCTGGACCGCCCCGGCAAGAAAAGACCTTGCCGAGCGCTCGCCACTGTCCGGCGATTCACCGATTGCCACCGTCTAAGAAAATCGGGCGGGTAAAGATCGCTAACACCGCCAGCAGCGGCAGCTTGGCCGTGAGAGATGCGAGAGTAGGCCGGAAAGCCGCGGTATGCTGGCTGCATGGCCCAAGCGCCGCGACGCTATACGGACGAGCAGGCCCGGGCGGGCATCCATACCCCGTTGCCGGCTCTGGAGACATTTCCCAATCAGTATCCCGGCTACGAGATCGCCATCTCGATTCCGGAATACACTTCCGTCTGCCCCAAGACCGGTCTGCCCGACTTCGGCACGCTCACCCTCACCTATATGCCGCGCGCGCGCTGCGTGGAGCTGAAATCGCTCAAGGAATATCTGCTTGCCTACCGTAATCTCGGCATTTTTTACGAGAACGCGGTGAACCGCATCCTGGAGGATCTGGTGGCGGCCTGCAAGCCGGTCTGGGCGCGGGTGGAAGGGGCGTTCACGCCGCGCGGCGGCCTGTCGAGCACCGTCACCGCGCGCTGGCCCAGGCCGCGGTAGCCGATGGCGGCGGTCAAGCCCGGCGAATGCGGGCGCGGCCGCCAGCTACATCTTGTACTGACCGGTGTCCTCTTCGCCCAGGTTTTCCAGCCAGCGGCGCAGCTCCTCGCTGGAGCTGGGATCGGTGGCGGCGGCGGCAATGCGCGAGGTCTTGAGCACCTCGTCGTCGACGAAGATGGGGCAGTCGAGCCGCAGCGCCAGCGCCAGCGCGTCGCTCGGCCGAGCGTCGAAGGTCATGGTTTCGCCGTCACGGTCCATCCACAGCACTGCGTAAAAGGTATCGTCGCGCAACTCGTTCACCACCACCTTGCGCAGGCTCGCGCGGAATCCGGTCAGCACTTCCTTAATGAGGTCGTGGGTCATCGGCCGGGGCGTGGCCACTTTTTCGATCTCCAGCGCGATGGCGTTGGCTTCGTAAATCCCGACCCAGATGGGCAGCACCGCCGTGCCTTCCTTGTCCTTGAGAATGACAATGGGCGTATTGGTCGAGGCGTCCATCATTAGTCCGCGGATTTTCATCTCCACTTCCATCACGCACCTCCTCCTATTGGACGAGCTGCCCTACGAAGCTGTTCGCCCCTGCCTTTTCAATCCGGACCCGCACGTAGGCTCCCGGTGCCAGTTCCTCTCCCGATGCCGGCGCCGCCGCTTGTCCTAGTATCGGCAGAACAGGGGAAAACTTTGGGTGGGCCGCAGCCCCCGCCGGAGCGGTGAAATTCACCACCCGGTTGGAGGTGGCACGGCCGGCCCACTGGCCGAGTTTGGCATGCCAAGACTCCACCATTACCTCAATTTCACGGCCCACCCACGCCTGGTTGGCGGCCAGTTGGATCTCCTGCTGGCGGCGTTGCAGGATCATCAGGCGCTCGGTCTTGACCGCGTCTGGAATCGAATCTTCCCACGCCTGCGCTTCGGTGTGCGGGCGCGGCGAGTACTTGAATATGAACGCGCCGGAATAGCGCACCTCGTGCATCAGATCCGCGGTGCGCTCAAAATCCGCGTCGGTCTCGCCCGGGAATCCGACGATGATATCGGTGGACACCGCCAGGGGGCGCGGGCAGGCGCGAATGGCGGCGATCAACTCCAGATAGCGCTCGCGCGTATAGCCGCGCCGCATTTTCTCCAGCACCGCATTCGATCCCGACTGCACCGGCAAATGCACGTGATCGCACAGCACCGGATTGCGCCCCATCGCGGCGACGATTTCGGGCGTGAAGTCGCGCGGATGCGAGGTGGTGTAGCGCACGCGTTTCAGCCCCGGCACTTCGCCCACCGCCGCCAGCAATTGAGCGAAATCCAGCCCGGCGGAGGAAGGATCGCGGTAGGAGTTGACGTTCTGGCCCAGAAACTGCA
The DNA here is from genome assembly GCA_050747745.1 of Terriglobales bacterium. Classification (GTDB taxonomy): domain Bacteria; phylum Acidobacteriota; class Terriglobia; order Terriglobales; family SCQP01; genus SCQP01. The sequence continues at coordinate 38,068 of JBOGKM010000089.1, read as the reverse complement.
CCTCGGTGTAACCCAACGCCGCCAACTGCCGCGCCTCGCGCAGAACGCCGGCACTGGCGCGGCTGCGCTCCTTACCGCGCGTGTACGGCACGACGCAGTAGGCGCAGTGCTTGTCGCAACCTTCGATGATGGTGATGTAAGCACGGAAGGGATGATCGCGGCGCGTCAGCTCGGTTTCAAACGCGTCCTCCGCGGCCGGCCCCAGCCCGGTGACCCTTCGCCCGCCCGCTTCGAGCTGCTGGATCAGCTCCGGCAGCCGGGGATAGCTGGCCGATCCCACCACCAGGCTGACGTGCGGCGCGCGCGCAAAAATCGCCTCCCCCTCCTGCTGCGCCACGCAGCCGAGCACGCCAAACTTCTTGCCCTGCTTCTGCAGGGCCTTGTAGTTTGCCAGCCGGTCAAAAACCTTCTGCGACGCCTTGTCGCGGATACTGCAGGTGTTGAACAGAATCAGGCTCGCCTCTTGCATCGAGCTCACCGGCGCATAGCCATGCGCCACCAGCGTGCCCGCCACACGTTCCGAGTCGTGGACGTTCATCTGGCACCCGAACGTCTCCAGGAAGAAAGTTTTCTCCGCCACTGCGGCTAGTATAAGACAGCAAGCTGTCGGGAGCGGCGCGGGGGCGAGCTGCGGCGTGGTCACGAGGCCCACAGGGCCTCGTTGCCGTCCTCGCGCCGCTTGCACCTCGCCCCTACCTAGAAGCCGCGCCCCGGCAGGCAACTCGGGCCCGGCCGCCATCGGCCTCAGTGCAGCAGTGCCTCGGCCGCGGCCGTGGCCGAGGCCAGGTGGCGCTCACCGCTGACCGCGCGCTGGGCCAACTGGTGGAAGACCGCCTGCTGCGCCGGCGTGGGCCGCAGGTAAGCCAGATCGAGATCGGCCGCCAGATAGGCCAAGTGGCTGTGCAGCTTGGTCTCAAACGCCAGCGTGCCCTCGCTCGACTGCTCCTGCAAGTCCACTAAATCGTTGATGGCGGTGTTCAGTGTGTTGAGCACCGGTTCGGCTTTCGCCGCGCTCACGCTGGCTTTGGCCACCGCCGCCTGCAACTGCTTTTGCGCGGCTATCGCCTGATCCAGCTTCTGGTCCAGCGCGTTGAGCGCCGCTTGGATTTTCAGCCCCAGCACCAGCCGGGCATTCAGGTCGCCCTGCGTGGCCTTGCTGCGCGGATCCGGCTTGACCTGGAATTGCTTGCTGATCTTTTGCCCGGCGTAGTCGAGCGTCACTGTGTAGGTTCCAGGCGAGACCACCGGACCCTGCACCGTATCCGCCAAGCCGCCCGCGGGCGAGGGGACGAAAAAGCCCGTCACTGGCGTTGAGTCGGAATAGCGCAGATCCCAGTCGAAGCGGTTCATGCCCGGCGTAATGGCAGTCAGCCGGCGCTCGGCCAGGGCCATGCGCTGTCCCGGCGTCAGGGTGGCGAGGTTCCGGCTGGGAGTCTTTGCGGATTTCTGGTGCAGTGGGAAACTGCGTACCACCTGTCCCAGGTTGTTGGTGAACGTCAGCGTCGCCGGTGTCTTGCCGCTATAGCTGTCGGGAACGTGGAAGAACACGATCGCGCCGAAAGGAGGATTTTGGCCGGAACTGCCGCCTCCGCCCAAAAAGCCTCCCGCGCCGTAGGCGTGGCTCAGCCAAGCGGTCTCGGGGGCAAACAGCGCCACAGAGCCCTGCGGCTGAGCCTGGCTCAACTGCTCCAGCAGCGCCAAATTATCCAAAATCCAAAACGCCCGCCCGTGCGTGGCGATCACGACATCGCCCTGACGCTCGTTGAGCGCCAGGCTGCGCACATCCACGCGCGGCAGGCTGAGCGTGAGCGGCTGCCACTGGCTGCCGCCGTTGAAGCTGACATACACGGTCTGATTGGTGGCCAGGAACAGCAGATTTGGATCCTTCGGATCCTGGGCGATCGAGTTGGCGTACTGATCGTCCGGGATGCCGCCGGTGATCTCCGTCCAGGTTTTGCCGTAATCGTTGGTCTTGTACACGTACGGCCGGAAGTCATCCCACATGTGCCGCTCGGTGGTGAGATAGGCCGTGCCGCTGTGTTTCACGCCGGGCGTGATCGAGCTGACCCAGTTCGCCGCCGGCAGCGCGGGCGGGTTCACCTCCTGCCAGCTCTTGCCGCCATTGGTGGTGACGTGCACCAGGCCGTCGAACGATCCCGCCCAGATGACGTTGCCGTCTTGGGGCGAAACCGCAATCACCGACAGGCCAGGATAGATTTCCGCGCCCGACTGGTCCGGCGTCACCGGCCCGCCGCTGGTGACTTCAGTTTGGGGATTGTTGCGGGTGAGATCGGGACTGATGCGCGTCCAGGTCTGGCCGTAGTCGTCGCTCTTCAATACATACTGGGCGCCCAGCAGGAGCTCTTTGGGATTGACCGGCGAAAACGTAATCGCGTGCGTCCATCCGAAACGGTACTTGAGCTCATCGGCGGCAGAGCCTTCCTGATAGTTCGGCCAAGGACTGATGTCCTGGTATTGCCCGAGCTTCAGGTTGTAGCGCATGAAAATGCTGAAATAGCCGCTGCCATAGGTGATGTTGGGATCGCCCGGCTGCGGCACGACCCAAGTGCTTTCCCCGTAGGCGACACGGTTCCAGTCGCCCGCGCCGATGGAGCCACCCGCGGATGCGCTGGGGCCTTCGGTCGAGCCTTCATCCTGCTGCGCGCCGTAGACATGGAAGGGAAACTGATCGTCGAGGTTGACGTGGTAAAACTCGCCCGTGGGCTGGTTGTGCTCGCCGGTCCAGGTTTTGCCGCCGTCGAGGGAAACGGTGGCGCCGCCGTCGTTGCCTTCTTCCAGAATCTTGTCGTTGGTGGGATTGACCCAGACGATATGGTTGTCGCCGTGCGGCGTATGCAACGGCGCCCAGGTCCTGCCGCCGTCGTGGGTCGCCCACACGCCATCCACTTCCGGAACATAGGCGGTGTTGGGGTTGGTGGGATCCACAAAAATTTCCATGTAATAGAACGCACGCTGACGCAGCGGCATGCCGGCATAGACGTGCTGCCAGCTCTGGCCGCCGTTGCTGGAGCGGTACACGCCACCCGCGTTGCGGTTCTGGATGATGGCGTAGACGACGTTGGGCGAGCTGTCGGCCACGGTCACGCCCACGCGGCCCCAAATTCCGCTGGGCAATCCGGGGTTGTGCGTCAGGTTGGTCCAGTGCGCGCCGCCGTCGGAGGATTTGTAAATGCCGCTGCCCGGGCCGCCGCTGACCAGCGCATACGGCTTGCGCTGCGCCTGCCACATGGCGGCATAGAGGACGTTGGGTTGGCTGGGCGCCATGGAGATGCCGATGGCGCCGGTAGCGTTATCCACGAACAGAATCTTTTTCCAGGTCTTGCCGCCGTCGGTGGTCTTGTACACGCCGCGATGCGGACCGGGGACGAACACGTGGCCCATGGAGGCGGCATAGACGGTGTTGGGATCATGCGGATCAATGATGAGCGCGCTGGTGGTGTGGGTATCGCCGAGGCCGGCGAAACTCCAGGTTTTGCCGCCGTCGTTGGAACGGAACACGCCGTTGCCGCTCAGCATGTCGTTGCGGATATCGGTTTCGCCCGTGCCCGCATAGATGATCTGCGGGTTCGAGGGCGCTACCGCCAGTGCGCCAATACTGGGCGCCATGTCACGCGTTTTGTCGGTGAGCACGGTCCAGCGCAGCCCGGCATTCTCGGTCTTCCAGACGCCGCCGCCGACGGTTCCCATGTAATAGAGCCTGGGGTTGCCGGGCACGCCCGCAATCGCCACCACGCGCCCGCCCACATACGGGCCGATGCTGCGCCAGCTCAGCTTGCTCATCAGGGTTTGCGCCGCAGGCGGCGCCGCGCCCGCGCCGGCAAAGGCGGTCAGCGCCACCAGCGCCGCCGCGACAGGAACCGCGCGCCAGAATGCCTTGGCCGAGTATCTCATTGTGGTTGTCCCCCCCGAACACAGATACTCTAGCCCTTTCAGCCACTACTGGCTACAACGATTTTTCACGGCTCGCGGAGGGCAGTCAGCGGATCCACCCGCGCCGCCTGCCGCGCCGGCATATAGCAGGCCACGGCCGCCATGGCCGCCAACACCACAATGACCAGCGCATAGGTGGCGACATCGCCCGCACCGGCGCCAACGATCAGCCCTTGCAGCATCCGCGCCGCCCCATAGGCCAGCGGGATCCCGATCACCAGCCCCAGCCCCAGCATCGCGCCGCCGCGGCGGAAGACCAGCATGACCAAATCGCCATGGGAGGCGCCCAGTGCCCGGCGGATGCCAAACTCATGCTTGCGCTCACCCACCAGAAACGCCATCACGCCATAGATGCCGATGGCCGCCAGCACCAGCGCCAGCAGCCCGGCCACGCTCAACATCACCGACACGTAGGCAATGCCGATGCTGGCCTCATGAATAAAGCGGCGCAGGGATTCCACCTGCGAGAGCGGGTCCACCGGATCGACGGCGGCGACCGCCTGGCGCATCGCCGGGCCGAGCGCGGTCACATCGCCGGAAGCAGACGAACGCAGCAGAAAAAAGGCGACGTGGTTTGGCTCCTGGCTCACGGGGGTGTAGAGGGTGGAAACCGGCGAGGTCGCGTACCAGTTCCATTTGAGGTTGGGAACGACACCCACGACGGTCATCCAGGGACCGGTCGAGCTCTCGCCGCCCAGCTTAAGCTGCTCGCCGAGTGGACTGCGGCCGGGAAAGTAGTGCTGCGCCAGGCGTTGATTGATGATCACCACCGGCGGGCTTCCGGTGCCGTCGGAGGCAGTGAAGGCGCGGCCGGAAAGCAGCGGGATGTGCAGCAAGGCGAAGAAGTTGGGGCTGATGACCTGCTGCACCGCGTAGCGCTGCTGGCTGGCATTCTGGATGGGTCTGCCTTCGATGCTGAAGCCGTCCTCGTTGTAGCCGCCACCCAGGGGAAGGAAGCGGGCGGTGGCGGCGCCGGTCACGCCGGGCAGCGCGCGCAGCCGCTCCAGCACCTGCTGATAGAACTGGCCGCGCGTGCTCACCGCATCGAAGTGGGCGGAATGGGGCAGGCTGATGACCGCCGTCAGGGTGCGGTCAGGTTCGTAGCCGGCGCCACCGGCGGCCACTGCCCGGAAGCCCTGCACCATCAACCCGGCGCCGACCAGCAGGATCAGCGCCAGCGCCACCTGCGCCACCACCAGCGCCGCGCGCAGCCGGCGGCGGGAATGACCGATGGCGCCGCGTCCACCTTCTTTGAGGGTGGCGTTCAATTGCGGGCGCGCGGCATGCCAGGCGGGGGCCAGGCCCGCGAGCATGCCGGCGACAATGGCCGTGGCCAGCGTGAACCAGAGCGCGGCCGCGTTCAGACTGATGCGATCCCAGCCGCCGATGAAAACGGCGACGTCGGCGGGCATGTTCACCAGGATCAAGCGAATCGAAATGGCGGCAAATCCGATGCCCACCACCGCGCCGCCGGTGATGCCCAGCAGAATATTCTCGGTAAGCAGTTGCCGCATCAGGCGCCAGCGGCTGGCGCCCAGCGCCACCCGCAGCGCCAATTCCTGGCTGCGCCCCAGCGCGCGCGCGAACTGCAGGTTGGCCACGTTGGCGCAGGCGATGAGCAGCAAGAACCCGACCGCGCCCAGCAGCAGCCAGACGTAGCTGGCGGTTTCCGGACCGACGGTGTAATTGGCCAGCGTTTCCACGTACACGCCCCAGCCCTGATTGGTTACCGGAAAGCGCGCGTCCACGCGCGCCGCAATGCCGCGCAGCTCCGCCTGCGCCGAGGCCAGCGTCGCGCCGGGCGCCAGCTTGCCGATCACCTGCAGGTTGTGGCTGGTGCGGTTGTTGAGCTGCTGCGGCGTCAGCGCCAGCGGCAGCCACATCTGCGCACCCTGCGGCATGGTGGCGTTGTTGGGCAGAATGCCGATGACGGTGTAAGCTTGCTGGTTCAGTTCGATGGTTTGTCCGACGATGGCGGGATTGCCGGCAAACTGATGCTGCCAGAGCGTCCGGCTGAGGATGGCTTCACGGTCGTGGCCGGGCCGGTCCTCGCCCGGCAAAAAGGTGCGGCCGCGCAGCGGCGTGGCCGGCAGGAGCTTGAAAAAATTGGCGCTGACCTCGGCCGCCTGGACCATAACCGGCATGCCCGCTCCGCTCAAGTTGACGGAATCGTAATCGTAGGCGGCCATGGCCTGGAACCCATGCGCCTGGCGCTTCCAGGTGGCGTAATTAAAGGCAGAAACCGAGTTGGTGGAATTGGGCGGCGAGTGCGGCGGGACTTCGGAGACTTCCAGCATCCGGCTCAGGTGGGTGTAGGGCAGCGGATGCAGCAGGATGCCGTCGGCCACGCTGAAGATGGCGGTGTTGGCGCCGATCCCGAGGCCGAGCGCGAGGACGGCAATCAGGCTGGCGCCGGGCGATTTGACGATCAGCCGCAGCCCGAAGCGCAGGTCGTTCCAGAAATTGCGCATGCTATTCCTGCCGCAGGGCCAGGAGGGGATCGACGCGGCTGGCACGCAGCGCCGGCAGCCAACCCGCAAGCACGGCCACGATCGCCAGCGCCACCGCGGCGCTCACGAACACCACCGGATCGTCGTAGTGCAGTTGGAACAGGTCCATGTCGTGCGCCGACATCTTCGCCAGACCCAGGCTGATGGGAATGCCAATGGCCAGACCCATGGCGAGCAACAGCAGCATTTCCCGCATCACCATGCCGACCACGCTCGCGCCTGATGCGCCCAGCGCCATGCGCACGCCGATTTCGGCGGTGCGCCGCGAGACGCTGTAGGCCATCACGCCGTACAGACCAATGGCGGCGAGCAGCAGCGCCAGCGCGCCGAAAAAGCCGCTGAGCTTGGCGAGCAGCGACTGGCTGACCGTGGTCTGGTCAATGAGGGTGCTGAGCGGCTGAAAATCCTGCACGCGGATATTGGGAGCAATGGCGAGGATTTGACGGCGCAGGGCGGCGGCAACCGGAGCGGCCGCGCCCGATTCGCGGATCAGGATGGCCGACTGCGGCGGCGGCGTGACCACAGGCGCGCCGTTCAAAAACGGCAGGTACATCTGCGGCATCGCCGGCGCCCCCAAGCTCGCGCTCTGGATATCGGCGCATACACCCACGATGGTGTAAACCGCTCCGTGGTCGTCGGGATAGGTGTCACGGATGTGATGGCCGATGGGGTTGCGGCCCTTGAAGAAGGTCTTGGCCGCGGTTTCGCTGATCACCGCGTTGCGCTGGGCGCTGGTGTCATCCGCCGCGGTCAGCGCCCGGCCCATAAGGATGGGAATGCCGACGGTCTGAAAATAGCCGGGCGAGACTTGATCGAACATAACCAAGGCGCCGTACCCTGTTCCCATGACCCCTCCGGCCGGCGGCGTATAGCCGTTGATGTGTATGGGGAGGCTGGCGTTATCGCCATTGAACAGCCCGATCATGGAAAAGGCGATGCCTTTCACGCCCGGCGTGTTGGCGCCGCGTTGCAACAACTGCCGGTAGAATCCCGTCGCTTCCGGTCCGTGATAGCCGGCGCCCTGGACATCGAGTCCGGTTTCGACCAGGCCCTTGGGATTGAAACCCACTTTTTGCGCTTCCAGCTTGAGCAGGCTGTGCAGGAATAGACCCGCGCCCACCAGCAGAATCACCGAAATCGCGACCTGGCCGGTGACCAGTCCCTTGGTCAGGCGCATTTTGGTATGCACGGCGCGGCCCTGCGCCTGCAACGTGGCGTTCAGATCGGTGCGCGCCATGAGCCAGGCGGGCGCGAGGCCGAACAGGATTCCTGCCAACACCGAAATCCCGAGCACGAAACCGAGCACGCGCGCATCCGGCGCCAGCGGCAACGCCAAGTTGCTGCCCGCACTCACCATGCCCAGCAGTAAATGCACGCCCCACCAAGCCAGCAGCGCGCCCAGCCCGCCGCCGATGAGCGCCAGCAAGACGCTCTCGGTGAGCAGTTGCCGGAGGACGCGACCGCGTCCGGCGCCCAGCGCCAGCCGCACGCCCATTTCCTTCTGCCGCGCCGCCGCGCGCGCCAGCAGTAGGCTGGCCAGGTTCACCACTGCCAGCAGCAGCACCAGCCCGACCAGCGCGAACAGCGCCAGCAGCGGTGCGGAAAACTGCCCCCGCACGGCCGACGCACCGCGCCCGCCCGGCGTCAGCGTCAGCCGCTGACTGGCGATGACGCTGCGCATCTGCGGCGTCGTGACCGAGCCCAACTGCTGCTGCACGGAAAGCTTGAAAATGGCGTTGCTCTGCGCCTGCGCCGCGGCCATGCCGACGCCCGGCTTGAGGCGGCCGATCACCTGCAGCCACATGAAGCGCGACACGCCGGGCGGATTGTGCAGCAGGTCGCGGCCGGGCATGGCCTGGGCCTGCATCGCGATCGGCATCCAGAGATCCGGCTCGAGGCCCACCTCGGCGCCGAAAAACCCCGGCGGCGTGATTCCGATGACCGTGAACGCCGTACCGTGCAGCGTGAACGTGCGCCCGATCACCGACGCATCGCGGTGAAAGCGCTGGTTCCAGTAACCATAGCGCATGACGGCGACCGGATCGCCGCCCGGCGTCAGCGCCTGGGCGTGGTTGAAGAAGCGGCCGCGATAGGCAGCGACGCCCAGCACGGAGAAGTAATTGTTCGAGGTCAGTTGCGTGCGCGCCATCTCGGGCGCGGCGGTATGCCCCGGCCTGCTCCAGTTCACCAGCGCTCGAGGATGTATGGTGCCGAAGGCCGCCAGGCCGGTGAAGGCCTGATCATGGGCGCGCAAACGCAGATATTCGGGATAGGCGAGCCGATCTCGCGCGTCGCCCCCCGTGGTGCCCTCGCTCAGGCCCTCGGCGGCAGGATTGGTCAGCAGCACCAACTGTTGCGGCCGGCTCACCGGCAGCGGCTGCAGCAGCACGGCATTCACCAGCGTAAATATCGCGGTGTTGGCGCCGATGCCCAACGCCAGCGTGAGCAGCGCCACGGCGGTGAAACCGGGCGTCTTCAGGAGCATCCGGACGGCAAGGCGAAGATCGCGCAGCATCTGCTATACATACGTGCAAGCGGGCCTGGCGAGTTCCGGTTATTTCAGGATGGCGCCCAGCACCGGCGTCCAGCCCGGCAGCAGCTCGGACGCGTCGAGACTTTCGCCCACGGCTGCGCGCCGGGCGGAAGCGATCATGTCCAAGCAGGCGTGATGGCCAGCGGTATCAACGTGCTGGGCGGGCTGTAAAGAGAGCGCCGCATCGCAGGTCTAATTTACTCTTGACGGAGTGCCTGCAGCGGGTCCACGCGGCTGGCGCGCAGCGCGGGCAGGAGGCCGGCCAGGCAAGCGACCACGAGCAGAACGGCGATGGCGGACAGCAACGAGGCGGGATCGTAAAAGCTCAAGCCGAAAAGCTGCATCTGGCTGGCGATGGCTTTACCGCCGCCGAAGGCAGCCGGAATGCCGAGGGCGACACCGATGGCCGCCAGCAGCAGCGTTTCGCCCAGCACCATGCGGACTACGCGGCCACGTCCGGCGCCCAGCGCCATACGCACGCCAATCTCGCTGGTGCGGCGCGCCACCGCGTAGGCCATGACGCCATAGAGGCCGATCGCCGCCAGCAACAGCGCCAGGATCCCGAAAAAGCCGCTCAGCTTGGCCAGCAACTGCTGCGTGGCCAGCGACTCGCCCACCAGCGTGCTCAGGTTGCGCAAGTTGTCCATCTCGACGTTGGGATCGAGGCTCTGGATGGCGTGCCGCACGCTGGCCGCCATGGCGGCCGCACCGCCGGGACTGCGCAGGAACACACGGGCGCTGGTGTTGACGTCGCCGGGCATGCCGTTGAAAAATGACAAGTAAAATCGCGGTGGCGTCTTCTCCGCCAAGCTGTTGTATTTGGCGTCGGCGGCCACACCCACGATGTTGAAGACGGCGCGGTGGTCGTCTGGATATAAATCCGTAATCTGCTGACCTAACGGACTGCGGCCGGCGAAAAAACGCTGTTCCATGGTTTGGTTAATTACCGCGTTTCTCACGCCGATCGAGGCATCCTCGGCGGTCAGGCCGCGGCCGAACAGGATCGGGATCCCGACGGTTTGGAAATATCCCGCTGAGACCGCGTCCACGCGCGCGCCGACGCCTTGCTGACTTCCGGGGGCGGTATAGCCTTCGATCGCCACCGGGAGGCCCATTTCGCTGTGCGAGAAGAGACCATCCACCGACAGCGCCGCGGCGGTCACGCCGGGAGTGGTTTGCAGACGGGCGAGCAAACGGTGGAAATAGACATTCGCCGCCGCGCCCTTATAGCCTGCCGCGCCGGCGTCCACGCCGATGAGCGCCAAATTGTGCGCCTTGAATCCCAGCGGGACATCCTGCAACTTCTGCAGGCTGCGCACAAACAACCCCGCGCCCACCAGTAGCACAATCGAGAGCGCGACTTGGCCGGCTACCAGCACTTTGCCCATCCGCATGCGCGCGTGCACGCTGCGGCCCTGCGCCTGCAAGGTGGCGTTTAAATTTAGGCGCGAGAGGCGCAGCGCGGGCAGCAGGCCAAACAAGATGCCGCTGGCCAGGCAGAGCACGGCGATGAAGGCCAGTACGCGCCAGTCGGGCGCCAGGCTCAGGCTGAGCGAGCTGTTGGGTCCGCTGGCGCTGACCAGTCCTAGCAATAATTGTTCGCCCCACAGCGCCAGCACCACTCCGATCAGACCGCCGACCACCGAAAGCGCCACGCTCTCGGTCAGCATTTGCCGCACGATGCGCCCCCGCCCGGCACCCAGCGCCAGCCGGACGCCCATTTCTTTTTGCCGCGCCGTGGCGCGCGCCAACTGCAGGCTGGCCAGATTGACGATGGCTTCGGCCAAAACCAGCCCCACGAGCACCAGCAGCGCCCAGAGCGGATCGGCGAACTGCCCGCGCAGGCCCGAGGTGCCATCGGCGCCGCTGGAAAGCTCGAGATGCTGTGTCAGCAGATCGCGGCGCGTTTGGGCACCGGAAGCCGCGCCCGCCTGCTGGACGATCGAATGGTGAAAAATGGCGTTGCTGGCCGCCTGCGCCTCTTCCGGGGTAACGTCCGGCTTGCGGCGGCCGATCACCTGCAGCCACATGGCGCGCGACACGCCGGGCGGATTGTGCAGCAGATCCATGCCCGGCATCACCTCCAACTGCATGCTCAGCGGCATCCACAGATCCGGCGCCTGGCCCACGGTAGTGCCGAAAAACCCCGGCGGCATCACGCCAATTACGGTAAAAGTGTGCCCGAACACCCTAAACCTGCTGCCCAGTATCGCCGGATTGAGGGCAAAGCGCCGCTTCCAATAGGCGTAGTTCATCACCGCGACCGGATTGGCGCCGACCTGGATTTCGGTCGCGGGCGCAAAGGTGCGCCCGCGAAAGGCGCGGATACCCAACACCGAGAAATAGTTGTTGCTGACCAGATTGGTCAGCGTCAGCTCGGGCGAGCCGCTACCCCAGGCGATGGGGGTGTGGCCGATTTGCGCCTGGGCGGCCAGCAAGCCGGTGAAAACGTCGTTCTGATCGCGCAGCGCCGTATACTCCGGGTAGGCCAGCAGGCCCCTCCGTCCGCCCGTCGTACCGAAATTCATGCCCATATCGGTGGGATCGGTCAGCACCGCAAGCTGGCCAGGATTCTGCACCGGCAGCGGACGCAGCACCGTGGCGTCAATGAAAGAGAAGATCGCGGTGTTGGCGCCGATGGCTAAGGCCAACGTGAGCAGCGCAATGACGGTGAAGCCGGGGTTCTTTAGCAGCGCGCGGAAGGCAAGTTTCAGGTCTTTGAGCATGCGGATGCCGATTGGACGGCCGTGTCGGCCGCGGGATAGCTATTAATACCGCGCGCGGCGGAAAAGGTTCCATGCAAACATTCCGGTTGTAAAATGGTTGTATGGCGTCGCTTACCATGATGCCAACGTGATCGCCTATTACTGCGTTGCAGGCACGTTCCAGCATGAGGCCGCCCTCGCGCTACGCGGGATGCATGAATGGCACTCTGCGGAACTATGGTGCTCCGAGCTGCGGAACGCACTCGCCGGTTATATGCGGAGCCGTGGGTTGCCGCTAGCAACCGCGCAAAGCTTTTGGGCCGATGCGGAACAGTGCATGGCGCGGTCCTACAGACCGCCTGGCAGCCGCGTGCTCGAACTGGCCGCGTCTTCTGGTTGCAGCGCCTACGATTTGGAGTACGTGGCGCTGGCGCAGCAGTTGCGGGCGCCGTTGATCACCATGGACCGCGAGGTGCTGCGCGCATTTCCGGATGAGGCCACTCCGCTGATCTAATTGCCTGCTCCGCCCAACAGATCATCCACCTGCTTTTGCAGCGCGCCGAGCTTGGTCTTCAGCACCTGGTAGCGATCGATGGCATCCTGACCGATCCGTTGATCGGCGCGGTTGGTCATGCCGTAGAGATAGCTGATCTGGTCTTGCAGTCCGGGCTGGCTGTAGCGGATCGGAGGCGTGATCAGCGCCGCCGCCAGTGCATGCAGTCTGGCCCGGTCTACGCTCCCGGGGGGGTGGCGCTCGGCGCGACGCACGCGCGCCACCAACTGGTTCACCTGGCTGACCAGCGCCAGCACGCGCTGGTTGTGCTCGAACTGCTGCTCGAGATCGGCCTGGGTGACCCCGTCGGCGATGTTGCGCGGATCTTCCTTGATGGTCAGCGGCTGGGTTTGGCTCCAGCCGCCGTAGCTCAGCCGGACCTCATAGCGGCCGGGCACGGCCAGCGGGCCATTGCCGCCGTGCGGCTGACGCGCGCTTTCCCAGGGGCCGGGATAGCGCAGGTTCCAGGTAAAACGGTGCATGCCGGGCGTGGCTGCCAGCCGCGGCGGCGCGCCGAAGCGCCCGAAACCGCCGAAACCGGCGCGCCGCCGCGGCACAGGTGCGTTGCTGGAAAAGGTCTGGATCACATTGCCGCTGGCATCGAGAATTTTCAACTGCAGCGGTGTGGCGGGGGTGAGCGCCAGGTAATAACCGATCATCGCGCCCGCGGCCGGATACTGCGGACCAGCGGCGCGGCCAAAGCCGAAGAAGCCGTAACCGGCGCCGGAGCGGATGGCGGTGCGCGGCCGGAACAGATGCGCGGCCGAAGCCTCGATGTGCGGCGTCAACTGCTCCAGCGGCCCGAGGTTGTCCAGAATCCAATCCGAGCGGCCCTGCGTGGATAGGATCAGGTCGCCATGCGCGATCTTGATGTCGGTGACCGGCGTGTGCGGGAGGTTGAGCTGGAACGATTGCCAGTGGCCGCCGTTGTCGAAGGAAATATACATGCCGAACTCGGTGCCGGCATAGAGCAGGCCTGGGCGCACCGGGTCCTCGCGCACTACACGCGTGGGGGAGTCCACGGGAATGCCGTTGGCGCCGTCGGTGAGGAGCGTCCAGTGAGTGCCGAAATCGTCGGTGCGGTAAATGTAGGGATGGAAATCGCCCAGCAGATAGCGGTAAACGGCGGCGTAAGCGCCCCCGGCGCTGTAGGGGCTGGGCTCGATGTTCTGCACACGGCCACCCGGCGGCAGACTCTTAGGCGTGACGTTGGTCCAGGTTCTGCCGTTATCGCGCGTCACGTAGATGGGACCATCGTTGGAGCCGGTCCAGATCACGCCGGCTTGCACTGGCGAAACGCGGATGGTGTACAGCGTGCTGTAGACTTCTTCGCCGGTCGCGTCGCGCGTAATCGGCGAACCGCTGGCGATTTGCGTGCCCGGCGGATGCGCGGTCAAGTCCGGGCTGATGCGCTGCCAGTGCACGCCGCCGTCGAGCGTGCGAAATAGATACTGCGAGCCGTAGTAGACCGCGAAGGGCGGATGCGGCGAAACCTCCATGGGCGCGACGCGCTGGAAGCGGTCGATCAGCCGCGGCGGAGCGTTGCCGTAGAGTGACTGCGCGCCGATCCAGTAATTCATTTCGTTGCGGGTACGGATGTCTTCGCGGGTGAACTGCCCCTTGCAGCCGCCGTAAACAATTTCCGGATTGGCCGGATCGGGAATGATCGGCCCGGTTTCGCAGCCCGGTCCGGTGCGGAACGCCTGGCCATCGCCCAGCGGCAGGCTGGGGATGATCACCGTATCGTCGTCCTGCTGGGCGCCATAGACACGGTAAGGGTACTGATCGTCGACTGCGACCTGGTAGATTTCCGCCGTGGGCTGATTGAGCTGCGTGCTCCAGGTCTTGCCGCCATCGAGCGAGACGTTGGCGCCGCCGTCGTTGGCCTGGATCATGTCGAGCGAGTTTTTGGGATTGATCCAGAGGGCGTGGTTGTCGCCGTGCGGGGTACGCTCGCGCTGGAAGGTCCGGCCGCCGTCGGTGGATTTGAACCAGTTTTCGTCGCCGACGTAGACGACATCGGCGTTGTTCGGATCCACGCCCAGCACGTTGTAGTAGAACGGGCGCGTCCATAGCTGCTGGCGGCCGTTGATCAGTTTCCAACTGGCGCCGCCATCCCCGGAGCGATACAAGCCGCCGCCGGGTTTGGCTTCAATGAGCGCGTAGATGCGCTGGGGATCAGCGGCGGAAATGGCGACGTTACTGCGGCCGAAGAGCTGATCGGGCAAACCATGGCCGAGCTTGGTCCAGTGATCGCCGCCATCGGTGGATTTGTAGATACCGGCGCCCTGGCTGGCCTCTGATCCGCTGATGATGGTCCAGGGTTGGCGCAGGCCATGCCACAGGCCGGCGTAGAGCACTTCGGGGTTGGACGGATCCATAGCCAGCGCGCTGGCGCCTAGCTCAGGAGAGACGTAGAGCACCTTCTGCCAGGTTTGCCCGCCATCGCGGGTGCGGTAGACGCCGCGATGGGGGCCGTTGGCGAAGGGATCGCCCTGCGCGGCGATATAGACGGTGTCCGGGTCGCGCGGGTCAATCACCACGAAGCGAATTTGACCGGTCTGCCGCAGGCCAACGAACGTCCAGGTTTGGCCCGCATCAATGGACTTGTACACGCCGCGGCCGATGGAGACGTTGCTGCGAATGTCGGCCGAACCGGTGCCGACATAGATGATGTTGGGATTGGACGGCGCCACCGCGATGGCGCCCATGGAACCCAGCGCGAAATATTTATCGCTGACGTTGTGCCAGTTCGCGCCGGCATCGGTGGTCTTCCAGATGCCGCCACCCGTCGAGCCAAAATAAAACGTGTCCGGCTCGCTGGGCACGCCCGCCACCGTGGTGACGCGTCCGCCGCGGAACGGCCCGATGAGGCGATAGTGCATGCCGCTCCAGAGCGCAGGCTTCACGTGGGCGGGGCCTTGGGCCACGACGGCCAACGCCAGGGCGGATACGATTGCGAATAGATACGCGGCAGACCGTCGGATCGACATAGGGCGGATTATAAGCGTATAGTCTGGCCATATGAAACGATTTTTGAGCTGGCAACTGCCGGCGGTTCTGATTGTGTCGGTTGCCTCAGTGGTGGGACAGACTCGCGTGGCCGCACCGGCGCCGCTGGCCGGGTTCTGGATCGGCCAACTGCAGGGAACGCCGCTGCACCTGGAGCTGCACCTGACGCGGCAGGGAACCACCTGGCACGGCGTATTCACCAGCGTGGATCAGGGCGGCGCCCGATTTCCGGCTACGGCGATTTCGGTGAAAGGCACGCAGGTGGTGATTCAAGCCGCTGAAGCCGGGGCGACGTTCACGGCAACGCTGGCCGAAGGGCGGCTGAGCGGCACCTGGAAGCAGGGCGGAAACTCGTTGGCTTTGGTGCTGCGCCGCGCCCACGCCGCCGCTGCGCCCGCCGCACCGCCGCGGCCGCAGCGGCCGAAACCGCCTTTCCCCTACCGTTCCACCGGCGTGACAGTGTCCAGCATGGGCGGGATCAAACTGGCGGGCACGCTCACCGTGCCGGACGGTAAGGGGCCGTTTCCGGCGGCGATTCTGATCGGCGGTTCCGGACCGAGCAACCGCAACGAAACCGTATTCGGCCACAATATCTTCTGGGTGCTGGCAGATGCGCTCTCGCGGCATGGGCTGGCGGTGCTGCGCATGGACAAGCGCGGGATTGGGCAGTCGGGTGGCGACGCGCGCACGGCGACGCTGAACGATTATGCAGAAGACGTGGACGCCGATCTGGCGTTCCTGCGCCTGCAGCCCAAGATTGATGCGCAGCGGATCGGCCTGATCGGACACAGCGAGGGCGGCGCGATCGCTCCCATGGTCGCCAGCCGGCATGCCGGCGAGGTGGCATTCGTGATCCTGCTCGCGGGGCCGGCGATGCCCGGCACGCAGATGATCGTGGATCAGGTCGAGGCGTTGGATGCCGCTCACGGATTAGCGGTAGCGGAGGTCGCCAAGGCCGGAGCGATGGAGGGGGTGTGGGCGCGCACGATCGCTGCCGCACCGGATGCGGCGGCGGTGCCGGCAGCGTTGCATGAGGCGGTGGCGCAGGGCAAGCTGCCCAAGGGAATTTTACGGGAGGCCGGCATGGCGGCGACGCCGGAATATTACGGTCTGATGCGGCTGAACCCGGGACGCTATCTGCGCCAACTGCGCTGCCCGGTATTGGCGCTGGACGGCTCCAAGGACGTGCAGGTGCCGGCGGCGGCGAACATCGCTGCGTTGCGGGCGGCGCTGGCTCACGATCCGCACGCCACCATTGTCGAGCTGCCGGGACTCAATCATTTATTCCAGCCCGCCCAGACCGGGCTGCCGAACGAATATGCATCCATCCCCATCACCTTTGCGCCTTCGGCGCTGCATCGCATCGAGCGCTGGCTGGCGGGCGTGGTGGGCAGCAAGCCGTAGGGCGTAGTCAAACTTCGGGCGCGGAATGGCGGCGGGCGCGCAGCGGCGCGGGAGCGGAGACGCCAACCACCAGTCCCAGCGCCGTGTAGGCCAGCGCCATCGCCACCGCGGGGCGGATGGGACTACCGATGCCGGCATTGATGCGCACCAGCGACCAGAACACGCCGATGATGAACCCCATCATGCCGTAGCAGAAACCGAAGCCCAGCATAATTTTCCCGCGTTCAAACTCGAGCGGCCGGGGCGCCGTCTGCGCGGCCAGCGCGGCGGCGGTCAGCGCCAGCAAGATCGTGATCAGCGCGAACCAGGCCCGGCCCAGAAAGCGGCCGGGCGCGTCCATGACCGTGAAATGGATGACCAGGTTGTGCGGCAGCGCGGTCCAACGCACACCCAGCATGACCACGTATGCCACGGCCAGCGCCCAAAGCGGCAACAGTCTGCGGCGCATGCGCTTCATGATTTCAGCCTAGCGCCGCTGAGCAGGGTTACCGATGCGCAGCGCGAGAATTTGCCTTATGACCCGCCGGCCAAATGCAGTCCGCTCACGCGCATATGGGCGCTCACGATCGTCCATAGCAAAAATTGCGTGCCGTTGAGGAAATGGCAGGCAACCAACACGTTGGTTTTGTCCGGCCCGTCCTTCCGGTTGTCCGCCGCCGAAGCGCTATCGAAAGGGCCGTATTTTGCCTCGAAGCTATGCCACAGGATGGTCATTCGCGCCGGGGGCAGCGCCCGTGCGAGGGGCGGATCGAAGTGCGAGTAGACCTGCTGCCAGTTTCGCCCAGCGAGTTGATAAGTGAAGGCGACGGCGGCGGTGCTGGCCTTGGGATTACCGGGCGCATCGCTGGTTTTGGTGCAGGCCGCCGGCAGCAGGCATGCCAGCGCCAGCACCAGGATCCGGGCTTTCGACCAACCTTCGATCACTCTTTATTGCACCATAATTGCGGATAAAATCGCTACCAGGAATGTGCCAGCATTTCCACTGCCTGGGTGAGCGCGTCCAGATCGCGTGTGTTGATTACTTCCGCGGGTGAATGCGAGGTAAGCAAGGGCCAGCCCAGCGGCAGATCGATCGCGCCGAAGGGCACAAACGCCGAACCATCGTTGCCGCCGCTGGTTTCGCCGATCTGGACCGGAATGTGCGCGGCTTCGGCCATGGACTGCGCCCGCAGGACCAGCGGCCAGGGGGTGATGCTGGAATCATCGATGGCGCGGATCACAAAGCCTGCGCCCAGCGGCGCATCGGCATAGCGGTGGGATTCCACCGGTGAATCCGAGCTCACAAAAGTATCAATGGCAAACACATAATCGGGCGAGCGTCCGGCGGCGGCGAGGTTGGCGGCCAATTGTGTCGCGCCGAGCAGGCCCTCCTCTTCGCCCGTGGACCAGGCAAAGGTAATGTCGCGGCCAGGCAGGCTCGGACCCAGTGCCCAAGCGGCGGCAATCAAGGCAGCATCGCCCACCCGGTCATCGAAGCTGCGGGCGGTGGCGCAATCGTCGAGCAGAGCACGGTAGCGCTTGGGGATGGTCACGGTATCGCCGACGGCGATGCCCAGAGCCTGGACCTGGGCGGGCGAGTGCGCGCCCACATCGGCCCACAGCGCGACGCCACGCTGCAATTGGAACCCAGGCTGGTTCCAGCCGGGCGGCAGCTCCAGCAGTGCTGGCCGCATGCCGGAGGCGGTATGCACCAGCAGCGGATGGCCGATGTAAAAACTCAAGTACACGCCTCCGCGTTGGGTCAACAGCAACCGTCCGTCGCGGCCGATGGCTTGCACGGCAAAGCCGGTTTCATCCTGATGCGCCACAAACAAGATGCGCGGCGCATTCGGGCCGCCATCGTCCCAGTGCAGCACCAAATTGCCAGAGCTATCGGTGGTGGGCTGCGCCCAGGGCGGCAGCAGCGTCTGAATGGCCTGCGCCACCGGCGCCTCCTGCGGATGCACGCCGTACTGGGCCACCAACTGCCGCACCACTGCGGTGGGGGTGGGCGCCGAGTCCGGTTTGGCCGGCTGGGCGGGCGCGGGCAACAGACGCGGCTGGGGGAGCAGCGGCGGCGTAGGCGTTTCGCCCAGCGCCGCCTCGAGCTTTTCGACCAACCCCGCCAGATCGGCGCCGCTAATGGCGGCGATGGGCGTCGAGCGCCACTGCACCGAAATTTGCCAATCCTGAAGGCCTGTGGGCGCGCTCGGCCGCCGCGGCCGTGCCCCCGGCGGCGCCACTGGCGCGGGCCAGCCCACCAGAGTCGCTGGAACCGGTGTGCTGGCGCCCGAAGAGGTCGCCAGCATTTGGCGCACACGCGCCAAGCCGCGGCCGCGTTCCCATTGCTGGTTCACGAAGGCCACCGTCACTGGTCCCGGCAGCTTGGACGGATCCAGATGCCGCAGCGCCTCTACCAGCGCCGCCGCTCCATAGCGATCGCCAATGCTGAAACCGCTCAACTCGCCGTCGCCCAACACTCGCAACTGGCGATCGAGTGCGATGGGGCTGAGCACGTGAACTCCGGCCGCGCGCGCCTCCGATGCTGTCGCGGCTCCAATGTCTATATAGACGTTGTTCAGATCGGCCGGACGAGGCGGCTGCGAGCGTCCCCGCAGCAGATGCACGGATATTCCCGTGACGACTCCGTTCAGCCAGGTACCTGCCGTCGTTTCCACCTGCACTGGTTGCGCCGAGGCCAGCACGTTGAATAGCGGCAGACGTCCGTAGGTGGGCAGGCGCTGCACCCGCAGGTAGCCCTGGCCGCTGATGGCGCTGACCACGTAGCCGGGTTCGTCGAGCGGCGCTGCCAGCAGCTGCGGCGCGCCCGTGGCGCCCCCCGGCGCGGGCAGGGTGACGATGACATCGCCGAGGTTGTCGCGGGTGGGATTGAACGCCGACAGCTCATCGGCAATATGGTCGGCGAGCGCCTGCTCGTAGCCTGAGACCGCCGGCGTGGCCACGTAGTCGCGCAGATCCTGCGCCAGCGTGCCGGGCACAGTTTGCGCGGCGGCGAGGGCGGCCAGGCTGAGGCAGGCGGACACGACTGCGATTGGGCAGCGCACGCTCCCATCCTACGCACGCCCGGGGCTTGACATCAAATCAAAATCTCATCATCATTTCTTCATGCGGACGACGATTTCCATTGATGATGCTATCTGGGAGAATGTGCGTCTGTACGCGACCAGCCGCGGGATGAAGATGGGCAGCGCGGTCGAGGATCTGCTGCGGCGCGGGCTGGAGCCGCGGCCGCTGCCAGCGCGGCCCAAGGGCAGGGGCTGGATCCCGTTTGAGGCCCCGCCCGAGGCGCCAGTGTTGACGACCGAGCGGCTGCTGGAGTTGGAAGACGAGGAATAGTGGGCGCGGCGCTGCTGGATGTGAACGTTCTGGTTGCCCTGAGCTGGACGCCGCAGCAGGCGCATCGGGCCTGCCTCGATTGGTTCCGCGGGCACGAGGCGCGGGGGTGGGCCACGTGCGCCATTACCCAGGCGGGCTGCGTGCGGGTGCTATCGAATCGGGCGGTCTGGCCGGGGGGACCAGCGCCGCTGGAGCTGGCGCAGCAACTGTCGGCGATGCTGGCGTCGCCGCATCATCAGTTCTGGACTTGTGATCTGCCCTACCGCGACGCCGCACTGCCCTTTGCGGGGCGGCTGCACGGCCATCGCCAGATTACCGATGCCTATCTTTTGGGCTTGGCCATCCATCGCGGCGGCGTGCTGGTGACGCTGGACCGCAGCGTCGCCGCGCTGCTGCCGCGCGGCAGCGCGCTGGCGCGGCACTTGCTGGTGCTGGAATAGGCCGCTTGGCGGCGCCGGCACCGCCGGTGCTATAGTGCGGCGAGTGGCGGCACCGGGACAAACGATCGGGCATTACCAGGTTGGCGCAAGAATTGGCGCCGGCGGCATGGGCGAGGTGTGGCAGGCCACCGACACGCGGCTCAACCGCGAAGTGGCGATCAAAGTTCTGCCGCCGGCGTTCGCCGCCGATCCGGCGCGCATGGAGCGCTTCCGGCGCGAAGCGCAGGTGCTGGCGGCGCTGAATCACCCGGGCGTCGCCACCATTTACGGCGTCGAACACAACGCGCTGGTGATGGAGCTGGTCGAGGGGCCGACGCTGGCGGAGCGGATTCAACAAGGGAAGCTGCCGCTCGAGGAGGCGCGCGCGATTGCGGTGCAAATCGCCGAGGCGCTCGAATACGCGCATGAACGCGGAATCGTCCACCGCGATCTGAAGCCGGCCAACATCAAGCTCACGCCCGAGGGACGGGTGAAAGTCCTGGATTTCGGGCTGGCCAAGGCGATGACCACGGAGTCGAGCACCGCGGCGGTTTCCGAAGCGGTTACGCTGACCACGCCGGCGACGCTCGCGGGCACGATTTTGGGCACCGCGGCGTAAATGGCGCCCGCGCAGGCGCGCGGCAAAGCGGTGGACCGCAGGGCGGACATCTGGGCCTTCGGTGTGGTGCTGTATGAAATGCTCGCGGGCGAGCGCCCGTTTATGGGCGAAGACGTCACCGACATTCTGGCGGCGGTAGTGAAGCTCGAGCCCGATCTCAGCCCCATGCCCGGCGAGATGCGGGAAGTGGTGGCGCGCTGCCTGAAGAAAAATCCCGCCGAGCGCTGGGGTTGGATCAGCGATGCGCGCTACGCGCTGCAGCACCCGGCGCTCCCAGTTGCCGCCACGGCGCAGCGCGCCGGGCGGCCGGGCTGGCTCCTGCCCGCGGTGGTGGTGGCCGTGGCCGTAGTTGCCGCGGCTCTCGCCTGGCGGCTGAAACCGCAGCCCGCACGGCCAGCGCTGGTCGGCCGCTTCCGATATCTGCTGCCCGCGGGTCAGTCGTTTTCGCACGTCGAGCGCCATGTGCTGGCGATTTCTCCCGACGGAAGCGAAATTGTCTACACCTCCGGCGATCAACTCTATCTGCGCGCATTGAACACACTCGGGGCGCAGCGCATCGCCGGCACCGCGCCCGATCTCTACGAACCGGTGTTCTCGCCGGATGGCAAATGGATCGCCTACTTTACGCCGGGCTCGCCGCTGGTGCTGCAGAAAATTCCCGTCAGCGGCGGCGCGCCGGTCACGCTGTGCTCCTTGCCCGGCGGTTTCAGCGATTATGGAATCAGCTGGTCCGGGTCGAGCATTGTTTTCGGCTACCGAAGCGGCCCAGTCAGCGGGGCCATCGAGGAGGTTTCCGACGACGGCGGAACGCCGCAAACCGTCGCCGCGGTTCCCAGCGGCGACCAGGCCGCCCAGCCGCAACTGCTCGACGGCGGCCGGCGCTTGCTGTTCACGATTATCCCCTTTAGCGGCGGAGGCACCGATCAAATCGTAATTCAAAATGCGGGGTCGGACGCCTCCCGCCGCGTGCTTGTCTCCAACGGCGCCAATGCGCACGTGCTGCCGGATGGACGCATGGTGTACTTCCACAACGGCACGATTTTTGGAGTACGCTTCAACGCATCGAGCGGAACTGTGGACGGCACGCCGGTGCCGCTGGTCGTGGGCGTGAGCGCGGCCAACGCTACAGC
Source organism: Terriglobales bacterium (assembly GCA_050747745.1). Taxonomy (GTDB): domain Bacteria; phylum Acidobacteriota; class Terriglobia; order Terriglobales; family SCQP01; genus SCQP01. The sequence continues at coordinate 15,896 of JBOGKM010000089.1, read as the reverse complement.
CGGCGGGCAGTTTGCCATTTCTGCCAACGGCACGCTGGTGTACTGGCCGGGGGCAGCGGGAGCTCAGGGCCAGATGGGGCAACTGGTTTGGATGAATGCGCAGGGAAAGGAGACGCCGCTGGGCGCGCCGGCGCGCAACTACCGCTATCCCCGCGTTTCACCGGACGGCAAATTGGTCGCTGTCAGTGTTCAGGGCCCGGACGGCGGCCTGTGGGTCTGGAATACGGTGAACTCCACCTTCAGCCGGCTGGTGATCGGCCGCGCTAACGCCAACTTCAATTCCGCCTGGACCAGCGCGGGGCGCACGCTCTATTACACGTATCCGGCGAAAGCCGGCGGCTTGCACCTGTACCGCGTCGCTGCGGATGGCGCGTCGCCAGCCGTGGACCTGGGCAGCGCTCCCTGGCCGCTGGAGACGATTACGCCGGACGGCAGCTACGGGATTTTTGGCGGAGTCGGTACTCCCCAATTCGGGCGGCCTTTGCAGGCGAACAGCGCCGCCAAGCTGCTGTTCGGCGATACGCTGGGTTTCGCTGTAGATGATACCGTCCTGTCGCCCGACGGCCACTGGCTGGCCTATTTGTCCACCGAGACCGGCCGGCCCGAAATTTATGTCCGGCCCTGGCCCGATATCGAATCCGGGCGCTGGCAGGTCTCGGACAACTACGGCGTCTATCCGGTGTGGTCGCCCGACGGCCGCACGCTGTACTACCTTGCCGTCACGACGCGCGAGATAATGGCCGTTCCGGTGCGTCTCCGACCCACGTTTTCCACCGGAACACAGAAGGCGCTGTTCACCTACCGCTTTCCCATACCTATTGGGTACGCCGACTATGGCGTGGCGCCCGGCGGGCGGTTTATTGCGATCAAGCCGGGGACGACAGCACCGACCGGCGCGCCGACGCCGGACTCGCTGGTCATTGTGACCCATTGGGCGAAGGAAGTCGCCGCGCGGGTGCGCTGACGCTCAATAGATCGGGGTCGCGGCCGCTGCCGGCGAGGCACAGCGTGCATGGGCCAGCCTTGCCTTAAACTTTGCTTGCGCTCGTGTGCTATCTATGTCCCACTGGTAATGGGCCTTTGGGCCTCTCATGCCCAACAAACGCACTCACGTTTTTCTGCCAGATGAACTGCTCGCCGAAGTGGATCGCCTCGTCGGGGTGCGCGGCCGCAGTGCATTCTTAACCGAGGCCCCGCGGAAGCGCGGGATCACGCGGACACCCCCGCCCGGGGCTCCAGGGCGGGATCGCACTTCTCCTGCGGGCGAAGCTCCGGCGGCACCTCGACGCCGGCCAAGTGCGCCAGGATGCGGTGCAGTTGCCGCACACCTTCGGTGAGCGAGGCCGGACCGGGCTGGAGGATGTAGGTGGATTTGATTTCATAGATGTGGCCGGCGCGCACGGCGGCGGTTTGGTTCCAGCCGGGGCGTTCGGCTATGGCGCGCTTGTTGACTTTTTTGCCGCACCAGGAGGCGATGACCACCTCAGGATCGCGCGCCGCCACCGCTTCGGGCAAGACGATACGCTGGCCAGCCGCGGGCTTGTCGCACAACTCGGGGTAAAGCGGCTCGCCGCCAGCGATGGCGATCAGCTCCTCGACCCAGCGGATGCCGCTGATCAGCGGATCGTTCCACTCCTCGAACCACACGCGCGGGCGATGCGCAAAGCGCGCCGCAGAAGCCGCAATCGCTTCGAGCCCGGAGCGCAACCGCGCCTCCAGCGCAGCACCGCGCCGGGCAGCGCCCACCAGCCGCGCCAAGGCGCGCATCATGGCAAAAATTTCCTCCAGGCTGCGCTGGTTGAAGCAGAATACGGTAACGCCGCGGCGCACCAGCTCGCGCGTGATGTCGGCCTGCATGTCCGAAAACGCGAGCACCAGGTCGGGGCGAAGCTCTACGATGGCATCGAAGCGGGCGTTGATGAAGGCGGACACGTGCGGCTTGCGGCGCGCTTCCAGAGGCCGCACGGTGTAGCCGGAGACGCCGACGATGCGGTCGCCCTCGCCCAGCAGGTAGAGAGTTTCGGTGGTCTCCTCGGTAAGGCAGACGATCCGTTCGGGCCAGTCAGCCAAGCAGGGCCTCCGCTTCGGCCTGAATCCGCCGCCACGCCGCGGTCACGTGCCGTTTCTCGGTCTCTAACTGGCCGATGCTCATGCGCAGCACGAAGCGGCCATTCAGCTTAGTATGGGTGAGGTACAGCTTGCCGCTCGCGTTCAGGCGGCGCAGGAGTTCCTGGTTGCTCTCGTCCGAGCCCCGCAGGCGGAAGCAGACCAGGTTCAGCGGGGCCGGAGCGGCCAGCTCAAAGCGCGCATCCGCCTGGACCCAAGCGGCGAACTGCTGTGCCAGCGCTACGTGGTGGCGCACTGCGGCCTGCAGTCCCTCCAGGCCGTAATGGCGAATGACGAACCACAGCTTGAGCGCGCGGAAGCGGCGGCCCAGTGGAATCTGCCAGTCGCGATAATCAATAACGGTGCCACTGGCGCTGGCGGCATTACGCAAATACTCGGGCAAAATGCTCAGCGCGCCAATCAGCGCCGCGCGCTGGCGCACCCACAGACAACTGCAATCGAAGGTGGTGAACATCCACTTATGCGGGTTAAAGTTGAAGCTGTCGGCCAGCTCCAGGCCTTGAAACCAGCGGCGAAACTCGGGGCACAGCGCCGCCGTGCCGCTCATGGCGGCATCCACGTGCAGCCAGAGACCGTGCCGGCGAGCGATGCGGCCGATCGCCTGTAGTGGATCCATGGCGTTGGAGGAGGTCGTGCCGACGGTGGCGGCCACGAAACAAGGGCGAAGCCCGGCGCTGCGATCGGCCGCGACTTGCGCTTCGAGGGCCTCAGGGTCCAGGGCGAAAGTTTCGTCCACGGCGATAAGGCGGAGCTGGCGCCGTCCTAGGCCAGCAATGGTCATAGCCTTTTCGATGGAGGAATGCGCCTGCGAGGACGCGTACGCCACCAGCGGCGCTCCGGCTTCGGCCAGTCCCAGCTCGTTGCCCTGGCCGGCGCTGGCGCGCTCGCGCGCGGCGAGCAAACAGCACAGCGCCGCGCCGGAGGCGGTGTCCTGAATGACGCCGCCACCCTCGCCTGAGGAAAGAAACGCGGACGGCAGGGCCAGCATTTCCGCCAGCCAGTCGAGCACGTGGGTTTCTAACTCGGTGCAGGCGGGCGAGGTCGCCCAGAGCATGCCCTGCACTCCCAGCCCGGCGGAAAGCAGTTCGCCCAGGATGGCTGGACCGGAGCTGTTGGCGGGAAAAAAGGCAAAGAAATTCGGTGATTGCCAGTGAGTGAGGCCGGGCAGGATGATGTTGTCCACATCCGCCAGGACCGACACGAAAGCTTCCCCTTGGGCGGGCGGATGGGGTGGCAGAGCCGAGCGCACCGACCCCGGGGCGCATTGCGCCAAGACCGGCCGCTGCTCGATGGTGGAGCGGTAGTCGGCGACCCAATCCACCAGTTCGTGGCCGTGGCGGCGAAACTCTTCCCAATTCATGCCGATATTATCTAACAAGCTTCGCTGCAGGCCCGCAGCAGGCCGGTTTCGCTTGAATGTTGTAGTAGTTACGCGCAGAATGGCAGCAATTCCCCTACGGCGGGCGCCAAGTCAGGGTTGTGTCCATGAGCACGATCACGGAAAAAAACGATGAGATGAGCGCACTTGCGCACCGCCTGGCCACCGAATATGCCGCGAGCCGGATATTGGCCGAGGGGGGCGATGCGGCCGAAAGCCTGGGGCGGGTACTGGCGGTGATGGGACGGGAACTGGAGTGGGATTATTGCGTGTGCTGGCGGCTGCAGACCGCGACGGAAACGATGCGGCTGCTGTCGAGCTGGATGCGGGACGGGGAACGGATTCAGGCGCTGGATGGTGCGGTACGGGACTTCGAGCTGCATCCAGGGACGGGACTGGCGGGGCGGGTTTGGCAAAGCGGACGGGCGGAATGGGTGGAAGATGCGGGCTCGGACGGAGGATTTCTGCTCGCCGCCGGAGCGCGCGCGGCGAAGCTGGGGGCGGCGGTATGCTTCCCGATAGCATTCCGGGGCCAGGTGATTGGGTTGCTTCAGTTTCTGGCCGGACGTGGGGCGGCGCCGCACGCCGCCAGCATGGCTGTGCTGACCAGCCTAGCGGAGCAGATCGGGCGCTTCCTCGACCACACCAGCGTCGAAGCCGCCTTGCGCGCCTCGGAAGCGCACTTTCGCTCGCTGTTTGAGGCCAACCTGGCGGGCATGCACTGCAGCCTGCTGGACGGGACGCCGCTGCGGGTGAACCCGGCGTTTGTGCAGATGTTTGGCTTCGGTTCGACCCAAGAAGCGATGGCGTGCTACAGCGGCGACCTGTACGTGGATTTGGCCGACCGCGAGGCGCTGCTGCAGCAATTGCGCCTGCGTGGGCGGGACGTGAACCGGCAGATGCGGCTGCGGCACCGTGACGGCCACGTGTTCTGGGTGTTGGCGAACACGGTGTTGGTTCCGGGCGTGGACGGGGCGCCCGACAGCAACGAATCGGCGCTACTGGATATAACCGAGAGCAAGCAGCGTGAGGAGCGGCAGCAGCAGAGCACGAAGCTGGAAGGGATGGGGCGGCTGGCGGGGGGATTGGCGCACGACTTCAACAATCTGCTCACCATCATCGACGGCTACGCCGATCTGGCGCTCAGCCGGCTGGAGGAGGGCCACAGTGCCCGCGCAGCCATCGAAAAAGTGCGCGGAGCGGGCCAGCAGGCGGCAGGGCTGACGCAGCAACTGCTCGCCTTCGGACAGCGCCAGAGCAGCGATTTGAGCTGGGTGGACGCGGAGGCGCAGGTGCGGGCGAGTCTGGAGATGCTGGCACCGGCGCTGGGGGCGGCGGTGAAGGTGCATGTGGAGACGGAGCCAGGGCTGGGGCGCATCCGCGCGGATGCGGGCCAGCTGAGCCAGATCATCATGAACCTGGCGCTGAACGCGCGCGACGCCATGCCGCAGGGGGGCGACTTGCTGGTGGAGATGCAGAACGTCGAGATTGGGCCGGCCTACACCCGCCAGCACGTGCAGGCGCGCGAGGGTGGCTATCTCTGCGTGGCGGTCAGCGACAACGGTGAGGGCATGAGCGAGGAGACGCGCAAGCGCGCCTTCGAGCCGCTGTTCACCACCAAACCGCGTGGCAAGGGCACGGGACTGGGCCTGGCAACGGTATATGGGCTGGTGCTGCAACACAACGGCTGGATTGAGCTGTACAGCGAAAGCGGGCACGGGACCACATTCAAGCTCTATTTTCCGCAGGCGCAGGAGGAAGCCGAGCCGCAGGAGCGGGCGCATCGTCTGGAGCCGGGGCATGGCGAGTCGCTGCTGGTCGTGGAAGACAAGCCGGAGCAGCGGGCGCTGATCGAGGATGTGCTCACGGGGCAGGGATACCGGGTGCTGGGCTGCGGCAGTTGCCAGGAAGCACTGGCGCGGTCGGCGCCGATCGCGGGTCCGGATCTGCTGATTACGGATTTGGTGTTGCGCGACGGAAGCGGGCCAGAGCTGGCGCAGCAAATGACGGGCACGCCGGTGCTGTTTCTATCCGGCTTCAGCCGCGCGGCGGCGATTCTGCAGGGCTTGCTGCCGGCGGGCTGTGACGGGGTAGGATTTTTGCAGAAGCCGCTGGCACCGGCGACGCTGGTGGAGGCGGTGGCCGCCGCCCTGCGGGCGCGGCAAGCGGCGGGAGCCAAGACTTGAATCCACCGCCGCTGAGATATCCGCCCTCGCCGGTGCTGGAGCACCGCTGGCGGATCGTGTGTTACGCGGCGAGCGCGGCGGCGGGACTGCTGGCGCTGGCCTCGCTGGCAGCAGGCGAGGTTGCCGCCTCCCCACTGGGGTGGAGCTGGCTGGGCGCGGCCACCTCCATCGCCGTCCTGCTGCTGGCGATCATGGCCATCCTAACAGCGCACCGGCGGGCATCGGCGCAAGCACTGGCAACGCTGGTGCTGCTCTGGGCGGTGGCGGCCAGTTGCCTACGGTTGCGGGCTGCGGCCGCGCACTGGGAGGCGGCGCTGGCGCCGGCGCTGGTGCTGGCGGCGTTGCTGGCGCTGGCGCAACTGCAGCCGCAGGCGCAGCGCTGGCTGGCGTCGCTGCTCACGCTGGCGGTGCTAGTGTGCGCCGCGGTGGCGCTGCTGGACGCCGGCGTGGGACTGAGATGGACGCCGCTGGGAGCGGGCACGGCGGTGCTGGCGCCGGCCGCGGCAGGAGCGCTGCTGCTGCTCAGCCTGGCCTGGATGGCGGCGGCGCCGCGTCTGCGGCCCATCTCTCTGGTACATGAGCCGGGGTCGACGGGATGGCTGATGCGGCGGTTGGTACCGGTGGTGATCGTATTTCCGGTCCTGCTGGCCTGGCTGCACAGCCTCAATCCCAACAGCCGGTCGCTGACGCCCTGGTTCGGGGCTGTCATCTTCGTGGTGCTCAGTTTCCTGATTTTCCTGACGCTATTGTGGAAAGCAGCGGGGGCGCTGGACCGCCTGGACGTCAATCGCGACGAACTGCGCGCCTATGCCCACGAAGTGAGCGACCTGTACGACCACGCTCCCTGCGGCTATCACTCGCTCGATGCCGAGGGGCGGATCGTGCGCGTCAACGACACCGAGCTGAGCTGGCTGGGCTACCGGCGCGCAGAAGTGGCGGGAAAGATGGTGTTTGCCGATTTGCTGACGCCCGCCAGCCGGGTTGCCTTTCTCCGGCATTTCGAGAAGGTGCGGGAAGCCGGGGCGGTGTCCGACCTGGAGCTGGAACTGGTGCGCAAGGACGGCACGCTGCTGCCCGCGCTGGTGAGCGCCAGTGCGATCACGGATAACCACGGAAGATTTCTGCGGACGCGATCGACGCTATTCGACATCAGCCAGCGCAAGCAGGCCGAAGCCGCCCTGCGGATGTCGGAAGCGCGCAACCGGGCGATTCTGGCCTCGGCGGCCGACGCCATTGTCACGCTGGAGGAAAACGGCGCCATCGCCGACTTCAATCCGGCCGCCGAGCTGATGTTTGGGATTCGCCGCAGCGTGGCCGTGGAAATGATGGGCGTCGATCTGCTGGCGCCGGGCTCGGCCCTGCGCCGGCGGGCGCTGGCATCGCTGGACGTGGAAGCCGATGATGCGGCCAACCGGCACCTGGAGTTCCAGGCACGGCGGGCGGGGGGCACCACCTTTCCGGCCGAGCTGACGCTGACGCGCGTGGCCGGCCAGGCGCCGGGCCTGTTCACCGCTTTCATCCGGGACCTGACCGAGCGCAAGCGCGCCGAAGCCGAACTGCGGGCCTCGGAGGAGCGCCTGCGCCTGCTGCTCGACTCCACCGGTGAGGGCATCTACGCGCTCGATCTGGCGGGCAATTGCATCCTCTGTAATCCGGCGGCGCTGCGCATGCTGGGTTATCAGCACGCCGAAGAGCTGCTGGGGCGCCCCATCCACAACCTCATCCATCACACCCGCGCCGACGGGCACCCCTATCCCGCCCACGAGTGCCGTTCGTTTCTGGCGGCGCGGCAGGGCATCGGCATCGAAGTGGATGACGAGCTATTTTTCCGCAAGGACGGCAGCGGATTCCCGGTGGAATACCGCAGCTACCCGGTCGAGCGCAATCATCAGCCGGTGGGGCTGGTGGTCACCTTCACCGATATCACCGCACGGTGCCAGATGGAGACGCAGATGCGCCAGTCCCAGAAGATGGAGGCGATCGGGCGTCTAGCGGCCGGCATCGCCCACGACTTCAACAACCTGCTGACGGTGATCAATGGCTACTCCGATCTGCTGCTGGAATCCAGTGCCGACGCGGACACGCGCGACAAGCTGCGCAGCGTGCGCGCGGCAGGCGACCGCGCCGCCACCCTGACCCACCAACTGCTGGCCTTCAGCCGCCAGCAGGTGCTGCAGCCGCGCATGCTCGACCTCAACGCCGTGGTGCGGGATCTCGAACCGCTGCTGCGGCGCTCCATCGGAGAAGATATCGAGCTGAGCTGCGTGTTGGGCCCGGACCTGCCACCGGTGAAGGCGGATCCCAGCCAACTGGACCAGGTGCTGATGAACCTGGTGGTGAACGCACGCGACGCCATGCCCAACGGCGGGCGGCTGCGGATTGAGACCGCCAGCGCCACCCTGGATGCGGCTTCGGTGCGCCCGCACGCCGGCCTGGCGCCGGGCGCCTACGTGCTGCTCTCGGTCAGCGACAGCGGCATGGGGATGCAGCCGGAGGTCCAGAGCCACATTTTCGAGCCGTTCTTTACGACCAAGCCGCTGGGCAAGGGCACGGGATTGGGGCTGCCGACGGTGTTCGGCATAGCTCGCCAGAGCGGCGGCACCGTAGTGGTGAACTCGATGTGGGGCAAAGGAACGACCATGCAGGTGTATCTGCCGATTTTTTCGCATTCGGGCACCGCCGCGCACGGACCAACTCCGGTGCGCCTAGCGGCGGCGGCGGCGGTGCCCGCAGCGGAACCCGAGCCGGAGGCCGGCGGCGAAGCCATTTTGGTGGTCGAGGATGAACCGGAGCTGCGCCATTTCATGGTCGAGGTGCTGGAGGATAGCGGCTTCGAGGTGCTCGAGGCCGGCCGCCCCGATTGGGCCCAGGAGCTGAGCCGCACCCATGTCCAGCCCATCCGCCTGTTGATCACCGATGTGGTGATGCCGAGCATGAGCGGGCCGGTGCTGGCGGAACTGCTGCTGCGGCAGCGGCGGGGCTTGCGCGTGCTCTACATTACCGGCTACGCCGATCCGGCGGCGGCGCCGTCGCCGTTTCTGAAAAAGCCGTTTACTCCGGAAGCGCTGGTGCAGGCGGTCCACTCGGCACTTGATTCCGAACCCAACTCAGCGGCGGCACCGGCGGCGCGCGCCGGCTAGTGGGGATTGTGCTCTGGTATGGCGTGACCGGGTCAAGGATTCGAGGACGGGGCGGTTGCGGGCGGGATGGGATTGGCGACGATTGATCAGTCTGATATACGTGGATTGGAGCCGCAGAATCGTGATCCGTCGGGAGCTGCTTCGGACTTGGGCGCGAATTGGGACGATGGCCCATCGCGTAGAGCCAGGGGTGCTGCTTATGGGTTTTAGGCCGCCGAGCGCGGGGCGAATTTCAACGAAGCCGAGTTGAGGCAGTAGCGGGCGCCGGTGGGGGGCGGACCGTCGAAGAAGCGGTGGCCGAGATGGCTGCCGCAAAGGGCGCACCCGACTTCGGTGCGGTCCATGCCGAGGCTGCGATCCTCGTGCAGCTCGACGCGCTCGGGCGCGATCGGCGCCGCGAAGCTGGGCCAGCCGGTGCCGGATTCGAATTTCGCCGCCGAGTCGAACAGCGCCGCGCCGCAGGCCACGCAATGATACACGCCGCTGGCGTGCTCGTTCCAGTAGCGGCCGGTAAAGGCGGCTTCGGTGCCTTTCTCGCGAGCGGTGTGATATTGCTCCGGGGTCAATTGCGTGCGCCACTCGGCATCACTCTTCACGATTTTTTCAGGCATAAATACTCCATGATCAGTTGTAGATCCTTCCACGCTTCCCGCTTCTGAGAGGGATCGCGCAGCAGAAACGCCGGATGGTAGGTGATCACCAGGCGGGTCTCAAAATCCTCGAGCATAAGCTTATGGATGCGGCCGCGGACGGAGGCGAGGGCGCCGCGATAGGGGCGCAGTGCCTGCGCCGCCGTGGCGCCCAGGGCGCAGACCATGCGCGGGGCGATGCCGCGCAACTGACGCCGGAGGAAGGGCGAGCAGACCGCGATTTCATCGGCTTCCGGCGTACGGTTGCCGGGCGGGCGGCACTTGACCACGTTGCAGATATAGACCTGCTCGCGCCTCAGCCCCATGCCCTTCTGGATCATATCGGTCAGCAGCTGGCCGCCGCGGCCGACGAAGGGCAGCCCTTGCGCATCTTCGTCGGCGCCGGGGCCCTCGCCGACAAACACCAGCTCGGCGTGCGGGTTGCCACTGCCGAACACGATGGTGTGCCGGCCCAGACCGGCGAGCTTGCAGCGGCGGCAGTCGCAGCCCACATCGGCCTGAATCTCGGGCAGCGTTTCCTGAGGGTGGCCCGGCGGAGGCAAGGTCTCCGCCGCCGCGAAATCAGGGCGTATGCGCACGCACTCGATGCCCAGCTCGCGCTGAAACTCGAGATAGGCAGCCAGTTTTAGCCGGGCGTCAGGCGCGATGGCAAGCATGGCGGGGAAGTTGGATCACAGCGTCGAGGATTTGTTCCGCGATGGCGGTTTTGGAGGCACGCGCGAGCACCTGCTCGCCCGCCTCGCTGATCAGAGTCACGGCATTTTCTTCGCGATCAAAGCCGATGTCAGCCCGGCTGACGTCGTTGAGCACCATGAGATCGGCATTTTTGGCCAGCCGCTTGGCGCGCGCGAACTCGACACCCCGCGCGGGGTCGGTTTCGGCGGCAAATCCGATCAGCTTCTGCTCCAGTTTGCGCCGCCCCAGCTCGGCCAGGATGTCCGGGTTGGCGACGAGCGTCAGTTGCGTATCCGCAGCGGATTTTTTGATCTTTTCCGCACTGGGATCAGCGAGCCGGTAATCGGCCACCGCAGCCGCCAGAATCGCGATGGTGCAATCCGTAAACGCGCCTGCGGCGGCGGCGGCCATTTCCAGCGCGCTCACCACCGGGATCAGCTCGATGCCAGCCGGCGCCGCCAGCGCCGTGGGGCCGCTGATCAACCTCACGCGCCCTCCGCGCCGCGCCGCCGCCGCCGCCAGCGCGTAGCCCATGCGCCCGCTGGAGCGATTGCTCAGATACCGCACCGGATCCAGCGCCTCGCGGGTAGGACCGGCGGTAATCAGCACGGATTCACCTGCCAAATCCCCGCGCCGTTGGTCCATCTCCAGGCTGGCGCTGAAGATCGCCTCGGGCTCAGCCATACGCCCTTCGCCGACCATGCCGCAGGCCAACTCGCCCGCTTCCGGCGGCACAATCCGCACCCCGCGCGCGCGCAGCAATTCGATATTGGCCTGCGTGGCCGCGTGGCGCCACATCTGCACGTTCATGGCGGGCGCCACCAGCACCGGCGCGGGAGTGGCCAGCAGCAGCGTAGTCAGGTAATCGTCCGCGAGCCCGTGCGCCATGCGGGCCAGCGTGTGGGCCGTTGCCGGCGCGACCACGACAATATCGGCGGCCTGCGCGGCGGCCACGTGCTCGATGGCCGCCGGCGAGCGCCCGAACAAATCCGTGAGTATCGGCTCACCGCTGAGCCCGGCCAGCGTGACCGGCGAGACGAAGCGCCGCGCCGCGCGCGTCATCGCCACCTGCACGGCGTCGCCGTGCCTGCGGTACAGGCGCACCAACTCGGCTGCCTTATAGGCGGCGATGCCGCCGCTGACGCCCAGCAAAACCCGCATGGGGCTCAGGCCGCGCCGGCGGCGGGATCGGAGGTTTCCGGCGCTGCGTGGGCCTCGAGAAAGGTGAATTCCAGCAGCCCCCCCATCGCCTCCTGCTGGGCAATGCGCGTGGGCTTGCGCGACTGCGGCGTGATCAGCGGGTGCGCCCCGCCCTGCAACTTGCGCGCCCGCCGCGCGACAACATGGACAAACTGGTAGCGGCTGGGTACATCCTCAATGCTTTTAAACGGTCCCCACATCAGCAACTCCTTACCCCGAATGATGCCAATACAGGCTGCATGCGCGCGGCTATGTTCGCCTGCCGGCAACCTTCGGCTGTCACGCAATCCGATCCGACCGCGTGGCGCGAGCAGCGCACGATGGCGCACAACTGCTCGACCGATTCTTCCAGCCGGTCGTTGATCACCACGAAATCATATCTATTATAGGCCGCGATCTCGCCTGCGGCGTCGTGCAGGCGCTTTTCCACCACGGCGGGCGCGTCCAGAGCGCGGTTTTTCAGCCGGCGGGCAAGCTGTTCGCGATCGGGTGGGGCGATGAAGACGCTCACCGCCTGCGGCAGCTTCTGCTTCACCTGCGCTGCTCCCTGCACGTCAATATCGAGCACCAGATCCTGACCCGCGCGCTCGGCCTGTTCCAGACTGGCGCGCGCCGTGCCGTAATAATTGCCGAACACTTCGGCGTGCTCGAGGAGTTCGCCGGTAGCGATCTTGTTCTCAAACGCCTCGCGGCTGATGAAGGTATACTCGCGCCCGTTCTGCTCGCTGCCGCGCGGCGCACGCGTGGTATAGGACACCGAAAAGCGCAGCCCGGTAACGCGGTCAAACAATTCGCGCACCAGCGTCGTTTTGCCCGAGCCTGAGGGTGCGGAGATGATATACAAGGCCATTATGGCGTGGCGATCCCGTCCCCTGTATTCATGGTGCGGCTAGTATACCCGGCGCGATCAGGAGCGGGGCGGGGCGATCTGCGGCGCGGGCACGAGGCCCACCGGGCCTCGTTGCCGTCCTCAGTCACTCGGGCTCGGTCACGTAGTGGCTGGAGCAGCCGCCGCAGTCGTCCTGGTTTCTGTGCCAATTTTGGCGCCAAGTGGTTGATTCTACTGAGCAGCCAGTGATACAAGACTTTTTGTAGTGCCCGACCTGATTACTCGAGATTCTGGATTTGCTCTCGGAATTTCTCCAACTCGGATTTCAGTTCCAGGCCGATTTCGCTGACCCGGAGGCCGGCGGGAGCGGCCGAGCTAGTTTTGGACAAGAGGGTATTGACCTCGCGGTTAAGTTCCTGGACTAGAAAGTCGAGCTTTTTACCCACCTCGCCCCCGGCCTGGAGCAGGGCAAGGCATTGTGCCAAGTGGGCATCGAGGCGGGTCAGCTCCTCGCTGATATCGCTGCGGTCGGCCAGCAGCGCCGCCTCCTGCAGCACACGCTCGGAACTGGGGGCGGGGGCGCCCAGCAGCTCGCGCAAGCGCAGATGGATACGCTCGCGGATGCCGGCTTGCAGCTCCAGGCGCAGATCAGTCAGCACGGCGAGTGCCGCCCGCATGGAGGAGATGCGAGCGCGGAGAACGGCGGCGAGGGCGGCGCCCTCGCGGGCGCGCATGCGGTTCAGCTCCTCGAGCGCCGCCGCGAGCGCCGGCTGCGCCAGTTCGGCCCAGGCCTGGGGCGCGATCTCCGGCGCGCTAGCGGGCGCCAGCACGCCGGGAAAGCGCAGCACGTCGGCAGCGGCCGCGGGCGCGTCCGCGCCCAGGCGGCGGCTCAGCTCGCCATGCGCTGCCAGGTAGCTGCTGGCGACGGCCGGGTCCAGCCGCAGGCCGCCGCTGCCGGCCTCGGGGATGCATAGGAGGCGCACCTCGACGTGGCCGCGCGCCAGGGCGACGCGCACCTGCTTTTCGAGCTCCGGCAGCGCCGCTTCGAGCTCGGCGGGCGCCTGCCAGCGCAAGTCGAGGAAGCGGTGGTTCACAGTCCGGAGGGTCACGCTCACGGAGCGGCCCTCCGCGGAGCGCTGGGCGCGGGCGTAGCCGGTCATAGATCGCACTGGGGATGGCGTTTCAGCCATGCTGGCCCTTGCCTTCCTCGTCCTCGTCCTGGCGCGGCGGGCCGGGTCCATCCGTGCGGGGCAGGTGGGCCAGCTCACGCAGTTCCTCCATGATTTCTTCCTTGCGCTGGCTGTGCAGCTCGCCCTGCAGTTCCTTCAGCGCCAGCGCCACCACATCATAGTGGTGCAGGCCGCGATAGGCGGGATCGGAGGTGACCTCGAGCCAGAGGTTGTGCAGCAAATCCAGATCCTCGGGGCGCAGTTTGGGGATATGCGGGCCGAGCGGCACGACGGTGACGTGATCATTGGGCGCCAGCACCCGCAGCTCGAGGCTGGGGCGCGGCTCGGGCAGATCCTCCCAGGCATCGCCGGTGAGCTTGCACTGGTCCTCGACCGTGCGCTGCACCGAAGCGCCTTCGACGATGGTGCCCGACTGCAACTGTTTCGCCGTGGCCACGATGGTATGGTAGGCGTTGGAGCCAGGCACCACCAACAGTGAAACGGGTTTGCCAGCTTTTTCGGCGATGGAGACGACCTGGGTGAACAGCTCCTGTTCGTACTGATCGAAGGCGCGGCGCTCATCGACGACGGCGGGGCCGGCAAAGGAGCGGAACAGGCGCACGGTCATGGCCACGATGTCCTGCTTGACCGTGTCAGTTTCGGCCAGGACCTTTTCCAGATGGTGCAGGTGGCGGGGGTCGCGCACGGTGACCAGAACATTGCCGGGGCGCACGTTCAGCGAATCGGCGCCCAAGTCGGCGCTGGCGGCAATGCGGAACTTTTCCAAATGCGAATCGCGCGCGCGCTGGCGTTTGGTGATGTGCTCGCTGACCACGAAGACCACGAAAAAGCCGGCGGTGAAGGCGGAACCGGCAATGGTGGCAATCTCCTTGGTGAACAGGTTCATGATCGCGGTGGAGAGCAGAACGATGGCGATCATGATGACCCCCAGCGGCAGCTCGAAGTTGCCGAACCGGAAGTTCATGGGAATGCGCCACTCGCGTCCCTCGGGCTGCTTGAAGCGCAGCACCAGCACCGAGACCGCCAGGAAGGCGAAGCTCCAGACCAGGCCGAAAGCGTAGCCCTCGCCCAGCTCGTAGACATTGCCCCAGGTGATGGCGATCACGATGATCTGCATGATGACGATGGCGTTGACGATGCGATAGACGGTGCCATAGCGGCGATGCGGACGCCGGAACCAGTCGGTGAGCACGCCGTCCTCGGTGACGCGACTGAGCACGCCGGTGGATCCGATAATCGCGGTGTTGACGGCACCGGACAGAATCAGCGCGCCCACGAAGACCACGAAAGCCTGGAACACCAGCCGCAAGTTGTACGGGCCGGAGAGATACATGGCCATGCCGCCGATGAGATTGTTGTAGTAGTTCGGCAGCAGGCGGGCGGGGATGATCATGGCGCTAAAAAAAACCGCCAGGGGCGTGAAGATGACGGTGTAGATGAAGATCACCAGGCCGGTTTTTTCGAGGTTTTTGGCCTTGGGGAACTCGATGTCGCGATAGACCTGGGCCAGGGTTTCCTCGCCGCTCATGGCGAGGATGGAATGGCCGAAGCCGATCAGGAGCACCAGTCCGAGAATGCCGGTGACGTGTGAGCCCTTGAGCCAACCGAGCGCGTTGGGGCCGAAGGTGATGTGGTTGAGCGTGGGCAGCGGCGGCAGGGGGGCGTGCACCCGCAAGATGGTGTACAGACCCCAGACGATCATGATCACCACCATGATGGTGGTGATCTGCATGACGCGCATCGCCTTCTCGCTGGTTTCGTGGATGCCCTGGATGTTCTTCCACCAGAAATAGACGGTGACAAGGATGGCGAAGGTGGCGGAAAAGCTGTTGTAGGGGACGGTGGCGGCGTAGCCGAAGCGGTGCAGCAAATCCTGCAAAAAGCCGGCTACGTACTGGCCGGCGGAGACGGCGCTGATGGGTCCGGTAAGGAGGAAATCGAACATCAGCGCGGAGACGGCGACTTTAGCGAGGCGGCTGCCGAGAGCTTCCTTGACGACGCGGTAGACGCCGCCGCGCACGAACATGGTACTGGACTCGATATAGAGGGCGCGGACGGCGTAGCTGAACAGCATTACCGCCAGCACCAGCCAGGGCGCACTGGTGCCGATGGCCTCTTCGGCGATGCCCCCCACGTAAAAGGCGGAAGAGGCCAGATCGGCGAGCACGATCGCCGCCGCTTTCCAGTAGGAAATAAAGGTCAGCATCACCGTAGTGGCGACGAAGACCTTAGTGGCGGGACGGCGCAGTCCCTCTAGCGGCGATTTGCTCGACATGCCTTGCGGCTATCGCTGCCTAGAGTTTTTCCGCGTATTCGCAGGCAGAGCAGGAAATATACATGCCCCCGGCTACATGCAGCACGCGGTTGCGCACGCGCTTCACCACGCGCAGCGGTTTGCCGCACTTGGGGCAGACCTGCTCGGCCGCTTCACCCTTGGAGCGGTCGGCGGTTTTGGCTACCTTACCCATGCAATTCCTCCGGAATTCTGCTGAGCTACGTATTATATCGCGGGCCCTGCGGC